>NZ_FONP01000022.1 GCF_900112955.1 Peptostreptococcus sp. D1 | reverse complement strand
GACGGAGCAAGTACAACTAAAAAAGCAACAGTTACTGTAATAGAAAAGGATAAGCCGAAACCAAATCCTGATGACAATAAACCGAAACCAAATCCTGCTGACGATAAGCCTACACCTAATTCCGATGGCAATAAACCAAAACTAAATTTTGACGATAACAAGCCACGAACACCGGATAATAAGACATTGCCAAATACAGGAGACAGATCTAATCTGTCGCTATATGGTATATTGATTGGATTATCGGGATTACTGCTTATTGCTATAGAAATTAGAAAAAGAAGAAAAGAAAGCTGATTTAAAATGGAAAAAAGATTATTTTTAAAAATCTTTTTTTGAATAGGATTAGCAATTAGTGGTTTTGTTTTATTGTTTTTAGCATTAATTAAGGCTAAGAAGTAAGTTTTTATAAAATAGTTGTAAAAAAACAGTGAATCAATTGGTTTACTGTTTTTCTTTGCCTAAAAAGTGTAAAGTAGGACTTATGGAAGAAGAAAAAAGAGAAATTCTGTTTTATCATTTTTTGTTTTACATCAATTATAACACTACAAAATTGACACCATCATATTTGATTAGGTACTTGTATTATACTACCCAAAATGGTATAATATCAAATATATTGTTTTTGTGTGAGGCGATTAATGGCTCACATTTTTTCATGTGAATGAAAATTTTACAACTGAATATGGAGGTGTGATGATGAAAAAAACTATTGCACAAAAAGCTGAGGAATTGATATTACCAGTGGTTGAAAAGCTTGGCTTTGAACTTGTTGACGTTGAATATGTCAAAGAGGCTGGAGTCTATTTCTTGAGAGTAGTAATGGATAGTGAAAAAGGTGTAGGACTTGATGAATGTGAAATGGTAAGCAAAGAAATTAGTCCAGCTTTGGATGAGAAAGATTTTATTGAAGATAATTATTTCTTAGAAGTAAGCTCTCCAGGTATTGATAGAGTATTGAAAAGAGATAAGGAATTTTCTAAATATTCCGGAAGACAAGTCGAAGTGAAGCTATATAAAAATGATGAAGCTTTAAAAACAAAGCAATTTGAGGCTACTTTAAAGGGATTAAATGAGGCTGGAAATGTTGTTTTAATTTATGACGATAATGAAAAAACACTTACAAGAAAAGAAATAGCTCAAATTCGTCTTGCAGTTGAATTTTAATAATGGAGGAAATAAAGTAAAATGAATACAGAATTTATACAAGCTCTTGGAGAACTTGTAAAAGAGAAGGGTATAGATAGAGATGTTCTATTGGAAACTATTGAGCAAGCTTTGACTTCTGCATATAAGAAAAACTTTGGTTCTGCACAGAATGTAAGAGTTGATATGAACAAGGAAACAGGTGATATCAAGGTTTACTCACAGAGAACTGTAGTTGATGAATCAGATTTATACGATACTTTTTTGGAAATTGAATTAGATGAAGCCAGAAAGGTCAATCCAAATTACGAAATAGGAGATGTTTTAGAGTTTGAAGTTACTCCAAAGGATTTTGGTAGAATTGCAGCTCAAACAGCGAAGCAAATAGTAGTTCAAAAAATCAGAGAATCTGAGAGAGAAATGACCTATAATGAATTTGTTGAGAAGCAGGATGAATTGGTTACAGGAGAGATATCTAGAGTGACTGTTCGTGATGGCAAGAAGATAGTATATGTTCAAATTGGAAAAGGCGAAGGTATTTTACTACATAGTGAACAGATTCCGGGAGAAGAATACAAAATTGGCAAAACAATGAAGTTCTATGTTGTTGAGGTAAATAGAACAAATAAGAATCCTCAGATAATAATTTCAAGAGCTCATTTTGGACTTGTAAAGAGATTGTTTGAAATGGAAGTTCCAGAAATTCAAGAGGGCATTGTCCAAATAAAGTCTATGTCAAGAGAGGCTGGATCAAGAACTAAGATGGCAGTTAAATCCGTTGATAGTAAGATAGATCCAATTGGGGCATGCGTAGGTACTCAGGGATCTAGAGTTAGAAATATAGTAAATGAGCTTGGTGACGAAAAGATAGATATAGTAAAATATAGTGATGATATGGCTGAATTTATTGAGGCTTCATTGAGTCCTTCAAAAGTCACAAAGGTATTTGTTAACAATAAAGATAAATCTGCTGTTGTTATAGTACCAGACTTCCAGTTGTCGCTTGCAATAGGTAAAGAAGGTCAAAATGCAAGATTGGCAGCTAGACTTACAAGCTGGAAGATTGATATTAAGCCAGAATCAGATTTTAGTGAGGAAGACGAAAGATTGCTTCTTGAAAAGCTAGAGATAGATAATTTGGCAGCAGAAAATGAAGCTGATGATATTGAAGAAGATTTGTTTGAAGATGAATTTTCGGATGAAATGATGGAATCTGAAGCTGATGATTCTCTAAGTGATGATTTCTTTGAAGGAGAATCAGCTGAAGAAATGTATATTGAAGCTTTAGCTGATGAAGAAGCTGAGACTGAAAATATCTAATTTTGGGAGGTGTTTTTATGCAGAAAAAGAGAAAAATTCCTCAGAGAAAGTGTATTGCCTGTCAGGAGCGTGGAGATAAAAAGGGATTGATTAGAGTTGTCAAAAATAAAGACAATGAAATATTTTTGGATCCAAGCGGAAAAGCAAATGGTAGAGGAGCTTATGTATGTGCTACAAAGGAGTGCCTTTCTAAAGCTATCAAGACAAAAGCATTTAACAGAAGCTTTAAAATGGATGTAGAAGACGATGTTTATTCACATTTGCTGGATGAATTAGAAAAAATTGATTCTACTAATGATTAGTGAGTTGTTATATGGATAAGAATTTATATGGATAAGAAAAAGATATATTCATGGTTGGGTCTATGCATGAGATCTGGTAATTTGGTGTCAGGTGATGACACTACGTTGAGAAGTGTGAAGAAAAAAAGTGTGTCATTGGTGGTTATTTCCAAAGATGCATCAGATAACACAAAAAAGTTATTTATGGACAAGTGCAGCTTTAGAAATATTGATTTTATGATATTTGGTGAAAAATCCGAATTGGGTAAGTCGATAGGAAAAAGCCCGAGAGCTGTAGTTGGAATAACTGATAAAAATATGGCTTTGCAGATAAAAAAATTGATTGATAATATTGAGTTATAAATATTAATTGAAATCTTTGTTTGGACATATTACAGGGCAAATTTAGGAGGTGGTATTTATGTCTAAGACAAGTATTAAACATATTTCCGAAGACTATAATTTGAGCGAAAAAGAGCTACTTAAAAAAATTGAAAGCTTTGGTATTGAAATGGTAGACAACAAGCATTTAGAAGGTGAAAATCTTCAATTATTTATAGAAATGCTAAACGAAGAGATAAGAGAAGAAAAGGGAAATGTTATCGAGGTCGATAATAAAATTACTGTTCAGGATTTGGCTGAAAGTATGGGAAAATCAGCTTCAGAAGTAATTATGAAGCTGATGAAGATGGGTACGATGGCTACGATAAATCAAGAGATAAGCTTTGATATTGCATCTTTGGTTTGTGCTGAATTTGGATTTACTTTGATGAGAAATGATTCTTCAGAGGTTGAAGAATTGGAAATTGAAGCACTGATGGATATAGAGGAGGATGATGAAAAAGATTTGGTTCCAAGACCTCCAGTCGTAACAGTTATGGGACATGTTGACCATGGAAAAACCTCTCTTTTGGATGCAATAAGAGATACAGACGTTATTTCAGGTGAAGCAGGAGGTATCACTCAGCATATTGGTGCTTCTGAGGTAAAAATTAACGGTCAGAAGATAGTATTTTTAGATACTCCAGGTCACGAAGCCTTTACTTCAATGAGAGCGAGAGGTGCACAGGTTACCGATATAGCGATATTAGTTGTTGCAGCAGATGATGGAATAATGCCTCAGACTGTTGAAGCAATCAATCACGCAAAGGCTGCAAATGTACCTATTATAATAGCTATAAATAAGATTGATAAACAGGGTGCCAATCCAGATAAGGTAAAACAAGAATTATCTGAACATGGTCTTTTGGTTGAAGACTGGGGTGGGGATGTTATCTCTGTTGAAGTATCAGCAAAGAAGAGAATAAATATTGAGGGCTTACTTGAAATGGTTCTTTTGGTTGCTGAAGTCGAAGAATTAAAGGCGAATCCAAATAAGAGAGCAGTAGGAACAGTTATAGAGGCTGAACTAGATAAAGGTCGTGGACCTGTAGCGACTGTATTAGTTCAAGGAGGGACTTTAAGAGTAGGCGATCCAATAGTTGCTGGTGTTGCAAGTGGTAAGGTAAGAGCAATGATAAACTATAAAGGAAAGAGAGTAAAACAGGCAGGACCTTCGACAGCAGTCGAAATATTAGGATTATCTGAGGTTCCTTTTGGTGGTGATCAATTTGTAGAAGTGCCAAATGATAAAACAGCCAGATTGATAGCAGAAAAGAGACAGGCTCTTCAAAGAGAAGAAATGTTAAAGGCTTCTTCTAAAATTTCTCTTGATGCACTTTTTGCTCAAATGAGTGAGGGTAAGGTAAAGGATTTGAATATTGTTATAAAAGCTGATGTTCAAGGATCAGTTCAAGCTGTTAAGCAGAGCTTGGAAAAACTTTCAAATGATGAAGTTCAGATTAAAGTGATACATGGTGGTGTTGGTGCTATTACAGAGTCAGACGTTTTGTTGGCATCAGCCTCTAATGCCATCATAATTGGATTTAACGTCAGACCGGTTTCCGGATCTGAACAGGTAGCCGAAAAAGAATCTGTTGATATAAGAACATACACTATAATATACAAAGCAATTGAAGATATCAAGGCTGCGATGAGTGGTATGTTGGATCCTGAATATGTAGATGAAGATACAGGAAAGGTTGAAATAAGAGAAACTTATAAGATTTCTGGAGTAGGTACAGTGGCAGGATGTTATGTTCTATCTGGAAAAATTATGAGAAGTTGTAAGGTGAGAATAGTAAGAGATGGTATTATTATTCATGAAGGAGAATTGGCAGCATTGAAGAGATTCAAAGATGATGTAAAGGAAGTTGCACAGGGCTTTGAATGTGGATTGAGCTTTGTAAATTATAACGATATCAAGGTTGGAGATATAGTTGAAGCATATATTGTCAAAGCTGTAGAAAGAACAATTGAATAACAGTATTATTTTGAAACTATGATATACTATTTTCAGAAAGAGGTGTAGTATGGCTTCAAATAGAATAAAAAGAATAAGTGAAGAAGTGAAAAAGGTTGTAAGTGTAATGCTTATCAATGGGATAAAGGATCCCAGAATAACTTCTATGATTAGTGTTACCGATGTTGAAGTAACAAATGATTTGAGGTATGCTTTTGTATACATCAGTATTCTTGGAGGAAATAAAGAAGAATCCTTGGAGGGCTTAAACAGTGCAAGGGGATATATTAGACGTGAGGTTGGTAAAGAAATAAAGCTGAGATATGTTCCTGAAATAATCTTTAAAATTGATGATTCAATTGAAAGAGGTATGCACATGGATGAATTGATAAAGAATCTTAACAAATAAGATAAATTTAGTGTTATAATAAATAGATGGTAAGTATTTTACCATCTATTTTTTTTATAAAATTTGGAGGAAAGATGACTAGAAATATAGATGAAATAAATAATGTTGTTGAGAATCTGCATAAATTAGATAATTTTATTGTGACCTCTCATGTAAGCCCAGATGGAGATAATATAGGCTCCTCTATGGCAATGCTTTACTTTTTGACAAAGCTGGGTAAGAGAGTGAGATATGTTTTGGATGACGATTACCCACAGAATTTACTGTTTTTGTTAAATGAAAATAAAGAAAAATCTACTGATATCAATGATAGTGGGCATACTATTATCGCACTCGATTCAGGCTCGTATGAAAGGCTTTGTGTAGATAAAAAAATATTAGAAAACGCATCGAGAATAATATGTATAGATCACCATATTACTAATGGAGAATACAGTGAAGTAAAATATATTGATACAAAAGCATCCTCAACAAGCGAGATGGTCTATAACATAATAAGTGAATATGAAAAAAAATACTCTGTATCAATATTTGATGAAGCTATATCTACATATTTATACGTGGGTGTCGTTACTGATACTGGAAACTTCCAATATTCAAATACGGAATCAAGCTCACTTACTATGGCTGCAAGGTTATTGGATTTTGGTGCAAGAAAAGACGAAATTATTCAACAGATATTTCAAAATAATAGCTTGAGCTATTATAAACTTTTGGGTGAGGCATTGAATGGCTTGGAGGTTGTAGATGAACATATAGCAATAATATCTGTAACCAAAGCTATGATGGAAAGAAATAGTATATCATACGATGATATTGATTCAATTACACCTTATACGAGGGATATAAACGGTATAGAATTGGGTATATTCATAAAAGAAAAATCAATAAAAGAAATCAAGGTTAGTTTTAGATCAAAAAATTATGTTGACTGTTCAAAATTGGCGTCTGAATTTGGCGGAGGCGGTCATATAAGAGCTGCTGGATGTACATTTATTGATGAAGAATTGGAAGCTGTAAAAAGCAAGATTATTGAAAAGGCGAAAGAGTATTTTAAAAATGGAAAGTAACATTAAATTTGATAGAATTGTAAACATAAATAAGCCAAAAGGCATGACATCTCATGATGTTGTATACAAAGTGAGAAAAATATTTAATACTAAAAAAGTAGGGCACACTGGAACCTTGGATCCAGATGCTACAGGAGTATTGCCGATTTGTATAGGAAGAGCGACGAAGCTGAGTGATATAATTCTTAACAAGGACAAAAAATATATTTGTGAAATGACAATTGGTATTGAAACGGATACCTATGATTCTAGTGGAACAATACTAAATGAAGTAGATGCTTCAAGCATAGCAGAAGAAGATGTAATAAAGGCTCTAAAAACTCAAGTTGGAATTATTGATCAATACCCTCCGATTTATTCAGCATTAAAGGTAAATGGAAAGAAAATGTGTGATATTGCCAGAAGTGGAAATGCAGATTCAATTGTAATAAAGTCAAGAAGGGTTGAAATATTTGAAATTAATGTATTGGATATAGATTTACCAAGGGTAAGCTTTGAGGTACATTGTAGTAAGGGAACATATATTAGAAGTATTTGTCATGACGTTGGAAAAATTCTTGGAGTTGGTGCACATATGTCTGATTTAATTAGGACGAAAAGTGGTATTTTCAAAATAGAAGACTCTATTACACTTGAAGAGTTGCATAAATATTTTGAAGATAAAGAGGTTTTTGAGCACAGCTATTCTGTAGAGGAAACATTATCTGAATTTCCATTTTTGAAGCTGAAGGATAATGCTGTAAAATATTATTCTAATGGTGGAAAAATTGAGATGAATAGATTTATTGAATTTGATTTCAATCTCAGCAGTGTGAGAGAATTTCTTTTTGATAATTCAAAATGCCAAAATTGTGATAAAATATACAGAGTAAGAGTGTATTCAAATGAAAATGAATTTATTGGAATAGGAAAGCTTCAGTTTGAAAATGACACTCTGACTGTAAAAAGTGAAAAAATTTTTAATATAGGATAATGGTGTAAATATGGTGGTATATGAGTGTATTGATGATATAAATGTGACTGACAGCACATGTATAACCATTGGAAATTTCGATGGAGTGCATAAGGGGCATCAGACCTTGGTAAAAAGAGCTGTCAACTATTCAAAAAAATATAATTTAAAAAGTGTAGTTTTTACATTTTCAAACCATCCTGTGAATTTCTTTAAGCCGGGATATGTAAAGAATATAATATCTTCAGAGGATAAGAAAAAAATTTTGGAATCACTCGGAGTGGATATTTTGCTAAATATTCCATTCAATGAGGAAATGACGAAAATTAGTGCCGAGGAATATATACGACAAATTTTGGTGGAAAAACTAAATGCAAAAATGATTATTGTTGGGCATGACTTTTCCTTTGCTAGAAAAAAAGAAGGAAATGCAGATGTATTGATTAATTTTAAAGAAAAATACGGATATGACGTAGAGGTTGTAACTCCAGTTATATTGAATGGAAAGAGAGTGAGCTCCACTGATATTAGAGCGATGATTTCCAGTGGCGATGTCGTTGGAGCAAAGAAATTACTTGGGCGATATTACGCTATTGAGGGCGAAGTTGTGAGAGCGAGACAAATTGGTAGAACAATAGGTTTTCCAACTGCGAATATCAAGTATAATTCTGGTATGGTTTTGCCTGATAAAGGTATTTATGCAACTATTGCAAAAATAGGTGATGCTATTTATTGTGGCGCTACAAATGTGGGTACAAATCCAACCGTTAATGGGAAAAAACTGAGCATTGAAACATATATTCTAGATTTTGATGAGGATATATATGGTGAAAATCTTAGGATTGAATTTGTAGAAAAGATAAGAGAAGAAATAAAATTCAACTCCAAAGAAGAGCTAAAGCAACAGCTGGAACAAGATGTGGACTATGTCAGAAAAAATTATGTTGAGCATCTAAGGAAACACGCATTTACTGAATAAATGTATTGGGATGGAAAATAGATATAAATAGTAATTTAGAGAAGGATAAAAATAAGCCTTCTCTATTTTTATGCTTTGGTGCTTGAAGCACAATTGCAATGGTTATTAAATGTTCATTGTTATTGTTCTTTATTTTATAATCACATATTTTAAAGCTAGTATATATATGTTAAAATAGTTATAATAGAGTAATTTAATATATGTTATAATAGAGTAATTTAAGTAAATTGGGGGAGATAATCAGTGAAAAAGAAAATATTGATTGTAGATGACGATTTGGATATAAGAGAAAGTATAAAAATGATTATTGATTCAGAGGGTTATGAAATATTTTTAGCTGGGGACGCTGAGGAAGGAACTGATATAATAGAACAAAATAAGGATATAGATATTATTATTCTTGATGTGATGATGCCAGGCAAGTCTGGTATTCAATTCTGTAGAGAAGTCAGAGAAAAATATACTATGCCAATTTTGTTCATAAGCGCAAAGACATCGGAATCAGATAAGATAATGGGGCTGTCAGCAGGTGGAGATGACTATATTGTAAAACCGTTTTCGTATACAGAGCTACTAGCAAAAATAAAAGCAATTTTGAGAAGGCAGTATGTTTATAATATCGATAATAAAAGTGAAACTCATAGAAATTTTGAATATTATATATATAAGGATTTGTTTGTAAATAAAGATATGAATGAAGTTATATTAAATGGAAAGAGTATTCGCTGTACTGAAGTTGAATATAAAATTTTGCTTGTAATGATGGAAAATTCTCCTAATTGTATGTCAGCCAGTGAAATATACGAGGAAATATGGGGAGAGGCATGTGTTACAGCTGCAGCTAATAGCATAATCGTTCATATTAGAAACTTGAGAGTTAAACTTGGTGATACTCGCAAAACTCCTGAATATATTAAGACAGTATGGGGAAAAGGATATTATATTTCCATTTAGAAAAATTGAGCGAGGATAAATATTATGAGAGCAAAAAGCAAACTTTCCGAACAGTTTAACAAAATAATTCTGAAAAGTAGTTATTATTCCATTATCTTCGTAGTATTGATTTATACACTTTTATTGGAAATTTATGCTTCTAACTATACTTTGTTATCTTGTTATTATGAAGAACAATATGCGTTGGATTTTAAAAAATATGTTAGAGAAAATAATATTTCATCTCAGGATAGAAAAGAGATAAGAAATTGGAGTAAAGGTAAATGGTTTTTGGATTTAAATATTTTTGATAATAATAAGCTGGTATATAGTGATGATATTGAACAAAGCTATGTAAAGGAAGAGGGCTATGAAAAAAATTATGACTATATATTGGTAACTCCTGGAGATTTGTCGATAAAATCAAATTATAGTATGTCGATAAATTTTTCAGACGGTAAAAAATTGACAGCATATTTTACAATTGATTGTTATCATGAGATAAAAGAAGGAGTTCTTGTATTTTCTGTTCTTATAGGTATTCTTTTTTTTATACTTATTTTTTTGAAAAATTTCAAAAATGAAATTGAGTATATTAATCTGCTTAGTGGTGAAGTATCACTATTTGAAAAAAATAAACTAAATAATGATTTTACTATTGTTGGCAATAATGAAATTACAACGCTGGCATATACTCTTAATTCTATGAAAAATACAATTTTAGAAAAAGAAAAAAGAGAAATTGAATTAAAAAAAGAGCAAGAAAAATTGGTAACCGGAATGGCTCATGATCTTAGAACACCGATGACCGGATTATCAAACTATGTGGAGGTATTGAAACAAAAAAATTCGGATAAAGAGTTAGATAATGTTATCGAAAGGATATCAGATAAATTAAAGGACATGGAGATGCTTTCAGAACAGCTTTTTGAATATTTTATTGTTAGAAATGATAGTAAAATAAAAGCTGTTTATACGGAGATGATAGAAACATCTATAGGGGAGTATGTTACTGCAGTATATATTGATTTATTAAAAAGTGGATTTAATGTTAATTTGAAAGACTTTGAATTTAATGGACAATATGTAATGATTTCACATACTTTATTAAATAGAATAATGTCTAATATATTGTCGAATATTTGTAAGTATGCACAAAAAGATAAAACTATTGAAATTAAATCTGAATTTGTTGATAATGAATATAGAGTTTATTTTAGAAACATAGTTTCAGAAGAGGTGTTAAAAATTAAGGGAACAAAAGTCGGTGTAGAAAATATAAAAATAATGATGAGGTATATGGACGGATATTGTATTGACAGTAACAGTGATTTTGGAAATAAATATGATTGTATAGCTGGAAATGAATATTTTATTATGCTTGCATTTAAAATACAGAGTTAAAGCTGAAAAAAATTGCTGCACCCAAAATCTTTGCTTGAAAAAGGTGCAGCTTATATTTGCGAAAATTAATTATTAATATTGCGTATTCCTAAATACATCCATTAATTAATTATTAATATTACGTATTCCCAATAGACATCCATTAATTAATCCTAGTATTGGAAAGAATGGCTGTAATACCAAAAAAAATATCAGATCAATGACATTGGAAATATACATCAATAAACAAATAATAAAAATGGCTAAAAATGAAATTGAACATATTTTTAGCTTTTTTTCAGTTTCAATTGATAATTGAGCTTTTGGAGCGATAATATATCCAACAAAATTGTATGCTAATAATTTTAAACCACTTATTTTCAATACATCGTTAATTGGAACTGAATAAGTTCCATTATCGTTTACCTTTCCAATTGGAATTTTACCAAGAAGAAGGTAAAAGACAATAAGAAATAATAGAATAATTAGTATTTTGTAAATAGGTTTAAATTCTCTGACCTTCATTGAGAACACTCCTTTTCATAAGAAATTTTAAGTATAAATATGGTTAATAAACTTTTATTAAATCATACTCAATTGTTTTTGGTTTTTTGTATGTATATGCGTTTCTTCCAAGCTCCTTGTTGTTTTGCGCATTATAATAGACTCTTGTACCCTTCTCAACTTCGTATACAACTCTACAACCAATATGAGCCATATTATATACGTTGTTTGTAACTGTATATGAAGTTGAACTACTTAATACATAATTTAATCCGAATCCCAGACCTTTTATTGCTCCTTCGACAATAACTCCAAAGGCTTTTGAGCTATTTGTCGAAATGGTAAAACCTTTGGCAGCACTTGCAGACACTTTATAATAAGGAGATCTCTCATCATATTTTCTTATGTTGATTTTTTTATATCTAACAGGATTTATACGTTTTGGTTTCTGAGATTTCTAAATGACATAATAATAGTAATTAATATTTTTGTGTATTTTTTATTTTTCATAAAGAACCTCCGTAAATTTTAATTTAATAAAGCTTTATTTAAATTTATTATATCATACTTTTATTATAAAAAATATTAATAATAATTAAGAATATAGTTTGAAGATTAAAAAATATTAATAGTTTTATTAATATTTCAGACAATTATTAGATTGACTGTCGTTATGTTGGTAATGTAGGAATTAACTCGACTCGAATAAAGGTATAGTAGATATTTCAAAGCTAAGGCTAGGAAGTAAGTTTTTGTATAAATGTTGTAAAAAAGATGCTATAATAAAGAGTAGCTAAAGAAAAATGAGTTAGGACATAGTCAAAGCATAATTTCAAGATAATCTAATAAACTAAATATGAAAATGTTTTGAATTATGAAAAATAATACATTAATAGATAGGGGGAGATAATTGTGAAAAAAGCTAGTATAGTTATGTACGCATTGTATTTCTGTTTAGTTATTAGCATTTTGCTTGTTGAATTTGATTTGAAGTCAAAACTTGAAACTACGCATGATGTGATAATAGTTGAGAGTGTAATTAAGTATTTGAAAATAACAATATTTTTTGTGATGTCAAGTATAGGGGTGTTATCTTTAATAAGTACATTTAAGGACAAGTGGTAGTTAAATGGAAAGGTTGTATGCACAGCTTTTCTCCTTGACTTCGAATCCTTTAATTTTTAGATTGAAGATGTAAATTTGGAAAAAACTTTCTTATTAGTGTAACATATGTGTTGACAACTAAGA
>NZ_FONP01000020.1 GCF_900112955.1 Peptostreptococcus sp. D1 | reverse complement strand
TTTTAAAAGCTTTTGAGTAGAATAATTAATATATATTTCATTTAAAGCAAGATCATATTCTCTTTTAGAAAAATTCTTATCCTTTTGCATTTCTAAGCTTTTATTTAAAAACTTACTTGTATTATTGTTAATTGAAAAAGCTCTCATAACTTTAATTTCTCCAGTTACATTATCAGATAAAAATAATGTAACAAGATATTCTACATTACTATCTGTTGTATTTACTGCATTATAGATATCTTCATTACCAAACAAAGGAATATCCATCCATCGTTCTTCACCAACTTTAATTAGAAATACAATTACATTTTTCATGTACAATAATTTATACTGTATTTTACCTGATTTAAAATTTTCTATTTCATTTTTTGTTGGATTAGTAAATCTACAAGTAATAACTACTCCACTATTAGTAAAGTTCATCATTACTCCCTCTAAGCCTTTAAATTCACTGTAACACTTTCCTACCTCATATTGTTTCATTATATTTATCTCCTTTCATATTTGTTTTTGATGTATGATTCTTTTATATACCACTTGCCAGCACCTTCACGTTTTAAATAGTGCTTACCTATTCTGTCTTCAGAGATATATCGCCTTAAAGATGCTGCACTTATTTTATATTCTTGTTCAATTTCCTTGAGTGTTTTCCAAATTATTTTTGATTTAGCCATTATTTCTCCTCTATCTCAACTTTATCAATAAGTACAGCTAATCTTTTGTGATTAAGCTCCGTACCTACAAATTTTTTATTATTAATGTATGAATGATAACCAACAAGCCCTCTACCCATGCATAAATCACCGATACACTTATAATCAATATTTTTACATATCCAAGTAATAATATCCTCTTCGTCCATTCCATCAAGATGATAGTTAATTCTTTTATTACTTCCTTGAACAATGTAACATAATCTATCTTTTTTGTGATAGTATGTACTATTGTAAAAAGTTACATATTTATATATTTTTTTCATTTCAATTATAAAGTTATGCAAGTTCTCTTTCCCAATTTCAATAAAACAGATTTTAGGTTTAATTTGTTTTATTGAGTTAAATAAATGTTCATAGAAAAATTTAAAACTTTCTAATCTATAGTCTTTATCCGCCTTTGTATAAAATGTATTTAAATTACTTTTGTTCCATGGAGGGTCAACGAACAATACATCCGCTTCTTTCATAAATTCAGGAAGTCCTTTTGTAATGTCATGAACCATAACTTTACCAATATTGTTTATCTTATAAATTTCATCTTCTATTAGATTGTATTTTTTGTATACTCCTCCATATTCCCATTCGGCCATCACTCCACCTCCTGCATTTCCCATGATTTGCTATATATCTGATTTTTAAATAATGCAGCTATACCAGTTATTTGTTTTAGTCTAAACACTTCTTCCAATTCCATTCCTAAGTGTTTAGCTATTTCTTCATCATCTGCACCTTGTTCAAATAATGCTTTTACAAGGTCGCCCATTAACTCAACTTGATGCACTCCTCTAGCCCTATTAAACTGGACTGTAGAAGCCATACGTTGCTTCATATCGTGTTGAAGGACTATTATTGGTATTTCTGTACAATTTAAATAATCTTTTAATATTGTATACCTATGAAAACCATCTATAATAATATATTTATCAATATCTTCATCATAGATAGTTACAATAGCAAAGCAAAAACCATTATCTAATATAGATTGCTCTAATAAATCCATATTATTTTTAGCAACATTATTAGGGTTATAGTTATTTGCTTGGACTTTTTCAACAGGAACAATTATAGGTTCCATTACTGGTAGTTTTATATTTCCTTTGTTAGTTTTCAATTCTATCATTATAGTAGTTCTCTCCATTTCTGTATTGTTTTTTCTCGTGGGTCTTCTTTATTATCTATAGGAAGATTATTCTCATAGTCATTAAGTAATAACTGCCGACATTGTTGTCTAGCAACATAATTATTGTCTAGATGCCTGCTAAATCTCTTTTCAAATATCCATCTCTTGTTATCATCAGGATATGTTTCAAGTAAAAAATCTCTATATTCCAACCACGAATTATAATTTTTAGGTAATTTTCTAGCTTTAAGCATTTTATTGTCTTTTCCGTATAAATTACCTATACTTATACCCTTGATGCGCTTTAACAACTTATCATATGTTTTAGGTTCAAATTCTGGTAATTCAACTAGAGATTTAAAAGATTTTTCATGTATCAAGCTGGATACTCTAATTTCTTGTAGTCCTATTCCTTTTTTGAATTGATAATCATAGATTTTAGAATATCTTAATTCTTCATCATATATGTATTTCCAAATATCATGAAAATTCCAGTCATATAAGGGATAAAAACTGGCATTACCATGCTTCATTTTTGTACCCCAGTACACATGTGTTCCATTAACGTCTACAGGATTTTTAGCCACTGCCCTCCATCTATTTGGGCTTTCTGTAGCTCTTAAACCTACCAAAAACGCTGTATTTTCTCTTGCGTTTTGTATATTGTCTATAGCATCATAAAACCCAAAACCTTTGTTTTTATCACGAACAGTTTCTTTTGTTCTATCCCATGATGGATATTGAATTGAATCTGTTTCTTTTGTTCGCATCCAAATTTTATGTTTACCCTTTTCCCAACACTTTAATTGAGGTTCACTCAAAGATGTTGAATTTGTAAGGTTAAATTCTATTTGATACCATAATTTAATAGTATTTTCCGGATACATGTTCATTAGATATCTTATTTGCTGTATTGTACTATCATATACAACTTCTTCATCAAGAAAGAATAATCCAATACGTCTATTTCTTTTATGTGCTTCTGATAGCACTAAGTGAGCTAATACAGTACTATCCTTGCCACCACTTATCGACACATGAATATTTTCATAGTTATCGAATATAAAGCTTATACGTTCTCTTGCAGAAGTTAATACATCTTTATTTATATATATTTGCTTTAGCATATATACTATCTACCCTCGCTTTCCAACTTGTAAGATCATTCATTATTACATTGTCTATTTTTATATCTGTAGCAATGTAATTAATAGTAGTCATTTTTGATTTTTTTAGAAAATCATTAAAATCTAATCTTCTGTAATGAACATCAAGGATAATATAATCTTGTTGTTTAATGTCTTCATTGTAACTAAAAACATTATTTAATTTAAACCTCTTATTCCTCGCTATGTATACTTTATCACTTTCAATAGCAGATTTTTTAAAATCCCCAACAAGTAGCTGTAAGCTTCTAGGAACTGTACTTACTTCCTTTTGCCCTAGATTTTCAAATAAATATTCTTTTTTATTCTCGTATTTTTCTTTTTGTTTATCTGTAGTTGTAATATTTATCCATTTATGTTTTATTTTTATTGGTTTAATCTTAATATCCTCTACTTGTAATAAGTTGTAATCAAAAGATTTACCTTTATACTTTTGAGGAGTGTTAAAATCAAACAATATCATCATATTTTCTTTATCATCAATAATCGGAAAATACTCAAATACTGCGACTACTCCGCACTGATTTATATAATGATGCATACAGTTATATGTAAGATCATTTCTTTTTTGTGTACGCATAATTTCATCACAAACGATTAAAGATGAATTATCTATTTCTTCTAAGAGTCTGTAGAAATACTTGTACATTATTATATCTGAATACTCTATATATTCAATATCGACATTTTTTAAATTATACTCATATTTGAATTTTTTAAAATAAAAAATATAAACTTTTTTGATTCCTTTGTTATCAATAAGCTTCTGTATCTCTCGTTGCTTCTGTTGCTTGCCTAAACCGATTCTTATCATTCCAACCCCTCCCAGCTTTTAGTCGATTGTCTATCCACTTATCAATGTCGACTTTATTGTATTTTCTTAGACGTTCATTGAAAGTTTCATCTAGATTTTTTTTCTTTTTCAGATTTTCTAAAATACGTTCATCAACCTTATATGATGCACATATATCGGTTATGAATACTTTTTTATTTTGACCTAGTCTATATACTCTATCTAGGCTTTGTTGTCTTGTCCCCCAGTTAAAATCGTTATTGTAATAGATTGCTCTATTACAAAACTGTAGATTAAGACCAAAGCCACCGCAAGATTTATTGGCTACTAAAAATCTTGCTTTATTTTTAAATTTATCAATCATAATATTTCTTTCTTTTATACTTACTGCACCATCGAATCTACATACATACTCCTCCCCATATTCTTCTATAAGATATGATGTTATATCATCGACTTCATGACGATATTTACACCATATAAGAGTTTTTTCATCTTCAGATTTAATGATATTAGACAATGCTTTTAGTCGTGGATTATCTTTTTTATCATTAAAAAAGTTTTCTGATGATATGCTCTTATGTATATTATCAATACTTACTTTTCTAGCACTTGTTATTAACTGCAATGCAGTGAATAACTTATATATAGTCGTTGAGTCAAAGTCATCAACAGACATCAACAACTCTTGTTTTATTTGTTCATAATGTATAGATTGTTCTTCTGTAAGATTGAAATAATAAGTATTAATATTTCTTTTGGGAAGATCTATACATTCACTTTTTTTTATCTTGAACGTATATGGAGTAATACGCTGCATTAAATATTCCTGATCTAAGACGCTTGTTCTTTTACCAAAATCATCATATACAAAATGATTATTAGCAAAAGAATAAAATGATGAATAACCTAGTATCCTTTTGTCAAGAATATAGAACTGACTAAAAATATCTACTATATCCCTAGTCACTGGTGTTCCGTTCATAATATATCGATATTTACACAATTCAGATATATATCGTAATCGTTCGGAACGCTTTGCAAAGAAATTTTTAATTAGCGTAGATTCATCTACTATTAGCATTATTCTTTCTTCTTTTTCGAAAATACGTAAAACTTCTAGATAAATTCTATCTGATTGTGAAATGGATTCTATTCCATAAAACTTAATAAAATCATGTTCTAGAAAATTACTGTTTTCTAATATATTTCTTCTTAGATTTTCCATAGCAGATACAGGAGTAAACCACAATACTTTATCAATTTTTTTTGATTTACGTTTAATTAATTCAAGCATTGTGATTGTCTTTCCTGTACCCATATCCATGAAATTGGCACCAACTTTTAGTTTGTCTAACTTATCAACACATTCAAGTTGGTATATTAATAAATCTTTATATATTACTAAATTATTCATCTTTTAACTCCTCTAAAACATCTATGTTTTCATCAAAAACATAGCCAAATATTTCAAGAAGTTCAACTGAAGAAATTATTTCTTCAGTTTTTGTTGTTTTGGTTTGTTTAAATATTTTATACTCAAAATCATCACGAATAAGTAATCTTAATTGTTTTCCATTGTGAGTTTCTTGAGTATGTGATTTAGCAACCCAAAATTTATAATCACTTCGTGGAAGCTTAACTAAGTAAGCTTTCCATGTTTCCCACTCTACTTGATTCCAGTTAACTGTTATTGATCTCATTGAACTACTCCTCGTCTTTCAATGAGTCAAATACAGCCTCTTCTGAAACCTTATTTTTATATTTCTTTTCTATTCCAACTTCAATTTCCTTTATTACATCAGAAAGTGAAGTTATTTTCATTTCTATTTCTTTTTTTGCCCTTGCTGTATATCTGAAGTCAAATTTGTTAGCAAGGTCTTCAAGCTCTAAATAGGAAGTTAAAGGAACAGTAACAACTTTTAAATTTCCATCCCATTTACTTCCTTTTATTTTTCTTGAAGATTTATAGATATTATCATTTCTTTCATGAATTACAATCAATAATTCATTGTCAAAATCTATCCATCTTCTATGTTCGGCTTCATAAGTTCCATTGATAGCCTTTTCTCTTGCTATACTATCATTGATAACAACTATAAAACCTTTATTTAAAAATGCATTTGATACATCTGCAATTCTATCAGATATATTTCCTTGCATTTCTTTTATTTTCTTTTCCCATAACTTCAATTGAGAGTTCCAAACAAACCCATAATCTCTTGAAATTAATCTTAAAGTTTCATTCATGAAACTTTTAATATATACAGTATCGTCTTTACTGTATACTTCTATTTCTCTGCTATCAGCAATGTTCCCGCTAGGAACTACTGTAGCTTCTTTTTTTATTTCCATTTTCATCTCTTCTTTTTGTTCAAACTTTTCTTTATATACAAGTTTAAACAATTCTTTTTTTACTTCATCAAATAGTGTATCTTCTATATACATTCTTGATGATGTATTGTTATAAAAAACATTGTAGTAAGCTTCTTTTACAATGTCTTCTTTGTTTTCTTTTCTTGCTAGTTTTCTTGATAACCTATACTCATCTTCGTTATCTGAAAAACTCAATTTATTGATAATGCTTTCAGTTCTTTTTGCAAATCCGATGGTTTTACACTCTGACATAATTTCTTCTCTGATTGTCATAGCCCATCTAATTTGCTTTTCACTTCCTTTTAGTTCAGGAAGTTCTTGTTTTAAAGCATTTTTAAGAGCTTTTTCATACTCTTGATTTCTTAATTTTTCTTTTCTTTCTTTTCTACATTTATCACACACATTGTCTTCAAAATGCTCTTTAATCTTCTCTTCAGTATCATACTTCCAAGAATTTTTTGAATTAATTTCTATGTAGTCCTTATGACCACAACTAAAAATTCCATATCTTTTCATATCTTTATTCCTCCTAAATTATATAATTTGCTTAACAACATTATACAATAATAGTGTTACTATGTAAATATACATAATTACTATTTTTTCAGTATTTTTTTCAAAAAAATGTTACATTTTATTATTGACTTTTTGAGAATATAGTAGTATTATATGTTTATAGCAAATAATATTTTATTTTAGGAGGAAAAAACATGAAACTTTTTTTAAAAAACACAAAAGAAATAGGTATGATGGTTTTTATTTTAAAATCATTAAATACAACTTTATATAGGTTGGAAAAAACAATTACAAGCGTAGATCGCTTAAAGTCTTTCCAATCAGAAAATATGAACATCCTAAGCAACGAGGATGTAAATCAAGTGTACGAGAAAATGTTTTCTCTATACAATTTTTACAGAAAATATTATAAAAAAATACTTAATAGATTTGAACCTATTGAGTACTTAAAAACACCAAGATACACTATTAAAAAAGTAGATAGTGTAGAAGAGAAATCTTTATATGAACAATATAAAAATAATATTGTTTCATACGAAAGAAATCGCGTAAAAGCGAAAAATATTATTCAGTATGAAACTGAAGAAATAAACGGATATAAATATTATGCCGTTTATAAAATTGGCGGTTATTTATTTAATATAAAAATAGAATCTGAAGAAATAAATAACGAAAAAATAACAGAGCATCCGAGTGTAATAACTTATGAAGATTACAATGTTGCTCCTATAAGAACTATAATATTAGAAACTTTAGCTAATGATAGTTTAAGTTTCTATAATGTTTATAGAAAAATAAATCACAATTACAAAGAAGACAAGATAGAACTGTTAGCTTCTGATTATATTTGCGATTTAATAACTAATAAATACCCGATACATATTGATTTTAAGAAAATAGTTGGTGTTGAAGAAGATAATTATTCCTCAACACCTGTATCTAAAAAAGAGCTAGTGAAACAGCTTAAAGAGACAAAATTTTATAAAACTTTGTCTTGCAATGATTTAGTTTTGAATGATGAAAATAAAACCATTGCAAAAAATTTAATAAAGACTCTAAATAATCTCGAGATACATTATCTTGAGTTATTGAGGGCGACACTAATAAAAAGGAATCATTTAAAATCTTATTCTTATTCAGATGAATATGATTCTATTACAGAAGAAGCAATTAATCTGCATTCTAAAATAGAATCAATTTACAATAAGAAAAAGGAAATATTTGAAAGGTTGGAAGTAAAAGAAATAGTAAAAGTTCCAATCTTTAAAACAAAAAGCTTTGTAGTATATATAAAGTATGGAAATAAATATTATTTCCATACAGGAAATATGTTGAATCTTTGCGATTTCAATGAACAAGAAAAAATCATTGAAGATGGATTCAACTACTACGCCAAATATCAAATTGATGATGAGATATTTTATAATCATTGCGATATTTATCAAATACAAACCCTTGTGGATTTTGATGATAGTAGTGATTTTAAAATATTAGATTCAGTCCCAACAACATTTGATTCAGACTTTATGTCATATGTTGATATAAATAGTTTTGAATCAAATATAGAAGAGATAAAATATCTATCGTGGCGAGAAACGATAAATTTATTTTATAAGTAAATACAAAGGAGAAAATAATATGAACTATAAAAATTACACAATTAATTTAGGGTATAGCGATATTGCTAGCCTAATATTTAGAGGTCCTTGCAAGGCTGAGGTAGTCAAGACAGGGGGAGAAGTTTCATAATACAGTGTGCAGGCGAGTACACTGTAGATAAAATAGTAGCATCTGCCGATATTGACGGTAGAGAATACTTATACTTTGAATAATAAAAAAACAGGGTGGCATTTAGCCACCCTTTACTATTTAAATAATACTTATTTTAAATTATCTTTTATATATTTTTCTACTAAATCTAAGGTTTCCCATCTGTCCTTGCCAGCTAAAACTGTAGAGCCAGTAGGAGCACCACTTCCACCAACGTGTACTATTTTAGCATATGCATTTCTATCAAAATTTACACTCGATACTGGAATAATTGGATAACCTAGCCATCTACTTAGCATTAATGCTGCAGGCTCATCTGCAACATTATTATAAGTCACTACAGTTAGATTATTAGTATCAACTGTTGGAGAAAATTCTGACTCAATCTTCTTTTTATATTCAGTCGCTAGAAGCTTTCTATATAGCTTCATTATGTTTTTACCATAATCAGCATTGTTGTTCCATTTACCTTGTCCGCCAAGCTCAACAACTGTCTTAGCACGACCTAGTAAATTAGGGAAGTGTCTAGGGTCTAAAGGATTCTTTAGAGGATAACCCTCTGCACCATAGTACAGCAATAAATGCTGTCCCATAGCTCTAAAGCCTTCTTCCCAATCCTTAAATCTTTTATGTGCTGTTTTGTCATAATCACTACCGCCTGCAGTAGTTTTCAAACCACATGGATTATGATAGCTTGCGTCAATTCCAGCCTGTGAAGTTCCATTTTTGTATAGCCATCCAGTTTCTAGTGCTGTTTGTGCGTACACAGGTCCTGGATCAAGCCCAAGCTTTAGGCAAGTATCATAGCAAGGCTTTGCAAGCTTAGCAAATCCAATAGCATTATTAGCTATCGCCCATGCTTCCATCTGCTCTACTGTTGTAGTTGGATTTCCGACAAATTTAACATCATCAATCACAGGTCTAGCCTCAGGCTTTGTTACTGTTTGTTTATCGCTCGAATTAGGCTTGTATTCCCTTAATAGAAGCCCTTCACATATTGCCTTAGCCACTAAGTCCTCTTTCCCCTTATAAGCGTTGTAATCGTCTATATCGTCCACAAAGCATATTTCAACAAGTAATGCAAGTGGATTAGTTCTAGATATAAATCCTAAATCACGTCTAATCTTGTTAGGTGTTCCATGTGTCGGAATACCTATGTTATTTAAATTCTTACAAATTTGAGCTCCGTATTTAAATGTTCTTTCATCATAATGTAGCACCTCACACCCCATTATCTTACCGTCCTTGTGGTGTTGTGGCTTATATGCGTTAAAATGAAGTGATACAGCTATATCAGTATCCTTATGAGAATTAACACTATATACAATCTTATTAATAATATCTCCAACGGAATAACCATTATTACAAGTGGAATTATAGGTCTTTATTCCTTGAGTATTAAGATATTTAATACACTTGTCTAAGATTATTCTGTTTTCTACAGATTCATTTAATAAGTCTGCAGCTCCACAAGCCACCTTACCCTTTGGATTATGCCCAGCGTGAATATCTATTATCATATTATTCCCCCTTTTTCACAGTCTGAATATACAATTGATTTCCTAATACACACACTCCAGTAACCAATGTGCCTTGAATTATTCCATTTACAATATCCTGTCCTATGATTCCACACAAAATACAAGATATTGCTAACAAAAACCAGGGGATTAGATTATCTCTAAACCTTGATTTCTTAAATAACATACCAAGCACATATATTACCGGTATTAGAATGATTAGGTTTTCGTTAATATAAGTCAATAAATTAAATTCCATATTTGCTATTCTCCTCTCTTATTACTCATTTCATATTTGCACTCTTTTTGCTCTAGGTTCATTATCCTTGCATTATGATTTTCGGATCTAAGTGTCAAATCATCAATCTGTTCAGAATGCTTATTTAATCTTAAATCTTGAGTGTTATTATGATTTAGCACTGTTTCAAGTCTTTCATTAAGTCTAATAATACTTCCATTCAATTTTAATAAAGGTGTAACCAATGCAACAATTGGTACTCCCACTTTTATCAAATACCATAAGAAATCCTGTTCTGTCATATATTTTATTCCTCACTTTTTTAAAATATTTAAAAAAAAGGGACTAGAAATTAATCTAGCCCCTAATTGTTATTGAACTAATCTTCTATGATTAGTTCCTGCAAGTCCATAGCGATTAAAAGCTCTTTAACTCTAGCTTTCAAAAAAGCTGGAACTTGCTTATACGTTCTTACACCTGCAACTATGCAAGTCACATAACACATTGCCATAGCTTCTGCACCTCCTTCCAGATATATTTTTATGCAATAAAAAAAGAATTTAATACTATTAATCAAATTCTTCATACATAACACCTCTATTCAGATTTTAATAATTTTTCAACTTCCTTTTTTAAGAAAGCTGGAACATCATCTAATGTTCTTTTATTTTGTCTAATTAAATATACGTACACATTAGCTAATGCACTCATTATACTGTACCTCCATTATTTTGCATTTCTATAGCTTCAATTATAGCTGTAGATAGCTCTAATTTATCCTTTTCGACTTTTTCTATTAACTCAGTTATTGCAAGCGAATTTTCTAGCTTAGCTTCATTGACTTTTTCGGCTATTATTTCCTCAAGTGTTTTAGGTGGCTCTGATGGCTCTCCTGTATCAAAGTTGACATACTTATATACCAACTTATGTGGCTCACTTGAAATATCCACCTTATAGCTATTAGCCTTGTTTTTTTCTAGCTCATCTGCAAGCTTACCATAAGCTAATTCGATTAAGCCTATTTTATCTTTTTTATATTTTTTCAAATCAGAATACATCTCGTAATCCTCATCAAAGCTTGATTCTTTAACAAATCCTTGCATATCTCCACGTGTAAAAATCACATTTCCAGTTAATTTTTCATAGTAAATCTTAGTTCCTAATTTCATTTTTATACCCCCTACTCTATAGCTATCCATTCTATTACATTAACCTCTTGAAATACGCTGAATAAATGCTCATTTCTTCCATTCATAGCGTATCCAGGGTAAAAATCTTTAAAATTAAAGGAAAAAGAAGATTTAGTAGCAAGCATTTTAAATGCTGTGATTTTATTCGTCCAAAGCATTACAGTTTTTTTAACATCTCCTGGTAAAGCAAGCATTACTATTAGTAAGCTAGGTGTAAAATTGAGATTATGAGAAATTAACGGTATTTCATAATTACCGTTATTAATAAATTTTTCTTTATCAACGTTTAATCCCGAAGTCCCACTAGCCCACCTTTTTCGATTTGATTTTATCTGAACAATTGCACCTTCGATCATATTTGCTGTGTTAATATCTATAGAATCATCCTTTTTTATTTCATCAAATATTTTTCTCAAATTTGTACTATGTTTATCCAACTCATGTTTATAATTGATTAAATGCTCATCATACATACTAGCATTATCATTCCATGCCATACTTACTCACCACCATTCAACTGTCTGAACTCTCTATTTAACCTATCAAATTCAGCATTATTTGTTGTTATTTTTGAATTAATAGCATTTAACTGATTGTTTAGTAGCTTGTCAGTTTCTTTTAGATTTGTTGTAGTATCAAATACTTCATTAATCGCTCCAACAGTGCTATTTTTTTCATTCGTCTTTAAGCTTGTTAGAGCTCCTATTGAGTTCTTGATTGCTTTTAGAACTTTATCAAGAGTTTTTCCAGATTCAGTTGTAACCTTTACTTTTAAATCTGTAAGCTCGATGCTATTTAGCTTTTTCCAGATGAATTTTATAATATTTACTATATTCTTAATTCCATCATTTGATACACTATAGCTATCTATTTCTATATCACTTAATTTACCTAGTATCTTTTCATGGATTTCAAAGTTTTCTTGAACAGCTTCAATATCACTCATACTATCGCCAGTTACAATATTTAATCCATTTTCAATAGTTTTCTCATATCCTTCCATTTATTTACCCCCTTTTAAACTTAATTATATTTTCACTATCAGTTGGATAGCTTATAATCATTTTAAATGCTTCTGGTGGTGCTATTAAAACAGATTTATTAGACTGAATACTACTTACGGATATTACTGTATTATTTTTTCTGTAAATTGCATATTTAAAGTCTGTAGAACTATCGGTTTTTGTAAACTCCACACTATCTCCTTCAGATAAATAAATACTATACTTTGATGTAGAAGTGTTACTTGTGTTACTTTCAACTATTTTTCCGTCATCATTAATAGTACTATTTTTTCTTTCTCCAGTTCTGTTTAATAAATTTATATTGTATTTATTAGCTTCAAGATCTTGACTCTCTTTTAATTCTTTCCAAGTTAGTCCTAACATTTTCCAATACCCCCAAGGTTTGCCATAATTTTTAATTTCATTCCATGTTCGGTAATTAAATATAAGT
The DNA here is from genome assembly GCF_900112955.1 of Peptostreptococcus sp. D1. Lineage (GTDB taxonomy): Bacteria > Bacillota > Clostridia > Peptostreptococcales > Peptostreptococcaceae > Peptostreptococcus. Next base: position 15,807 of record NZ_FONP01000020.1, on the reverse strand, counting down.
CTATATTTCATATGTGCGGGCTTAACTCTATCTAATGTGTGTTGAATTTGCTCTATTTCTTTAGGTACACCAATTAAAGAAACAAATCTTACTTCAAATACATATTCATCTACCCACTCATTTATTATTGTATCAATCCCACAAATATTTTTAATTATTGTAGCCATTGTCAGTGGATTTATAGTAACTCTTGTTTGTAACTTAGCCAATGCTTTATTCCGTCGTTCAATGTATGAATCATTTTCATTTATTGGAAGATTAAAGCGTGCTTCCCACAATCTTAACCCCCATGTAGCGGTTTGAATAAACATCTGTTTTGATATATCATCAACTAACAAATTAATATCATCAAATTCCTGTCCTAAAGCCTCATATAACTCAACCATAACCTTGCTATTATCATAAATATTACTTATCCAATCAAACATGGCTTTGCCTGTTTCAGAGTGGAGTAATTTATCTTTTATTGTTGTCATAATTTTACTACCTCACTAACATTAGCAATCTCATTATTCAATTTTATGTTTGATTTAGTATCATTTATCGTTATATTATCAAAATCATCTAGCCCTTGATTGTTTACAAGTAGCGTACCAATGATTGAATTTACCATGTTATACGAAATACTACCCTCTATATCTAATTTATCAAAATATGTATTAATTTTGTTTCTTACATCATTCAGTACATTTGTTTCATTAAACCCTTTTGATATAACGAAATTACCTTTAATACTTACTTCTTTTACGTTTGGAGATAAAACTGAAAAGCTTTTTATTCCAGTTGGTGCTTTACCTCCTCGATTATATTGCCCCTCTTTAATATCTGGATATATGTATTCTTTTACTTTTTTAATTAGTTCACTTGTAGCTGGCTTTCTATTTTTATCTAAGATAAGGATTTTAACTGTTCCTGGACTGTTCCAACTATCTCGGCAATATGCATATCCTACTCCGTCGATTTCTTTTGCCCATCTTTCGTAGTCTGTATCAGCACCACTTAACTGTTCTTCTTTTTCAGCAAATTCAATTCTTTCTCTAAATTTTTCGTCATCTTCTATATCAGTTCCATTTTTAAATTCTTTATTGCTTACGGATGAAATATTAGTAATATTGTTTACTAATACTTTAATCATACCTACCTTTACATTTCCTTTTACTCCACTCTCAACACATTCAGCATTAATCTCTATACTTCCACTCTCTGGTATCTCTCCACCATCAGTAGTTATAAATGTAATGGCATTTATTTGTTCTGAACTTTCTGTAGAAACTATTGTTCCTTTAGGTATTACAGTCCCCTGTACCCCTGTAAATATCACTTTTCCAACACTTTTGGTCGCTTTTTTTCTAAAAACAGAATTCATTTCTCCAATATAATCTAGATAATCACCATCAGAACTTTTTGTAAATACTTTCATAATTAGATAGTGTATCATCATTTCTCTTGTCATAGCTATTTGTTCTGCGGCTGCTCTTGTAGCATCATATACAAATTCACCAGGTAATGTTGATATATCGTCACTAAATTTTTTTAACATTTCATCATGTATATCCTCTACATCTTTCAACAACTCTTTTGGTATTGGCAATTCTTTTTTTTCCACTAAAAACACCACCTTAATACTTAATTTTATTCTCTAATTCAAATCTTTCATTCTCGACATCAGTAATCACGAAAAAGTAAGTAAGTGATTCATTTTCTCTATCCCATAGAAATTCAAAATCACTCACAGAATTTGTTTTAGGATGAACCAACAATGCATCTTTAACCATTCTTTCTATTTCTAATTCAATAGCTTTATCACTCATATCTGAATTAATTACAGTTCCTTGTTCATTTCCGTAATAATCTGGATATGCTAGCTTTTCAAATCTTGGAGTCAACATTACTTTTTGACACCATTGTCTATGTGCAATTTTAGCATTACACTTAACTAATGTACCATCAGGATTTTTAACAAATTCACCTTTTTCAAAATCAAATAGGTATGATTGTCTGTCAGTATGATCGTAATTAACTTCATCTTCCGTAGAATATATTGAAAAATCGGCATCCAATGGGAATAAATTACTCATCTGTATCCTCTACCTTTCCTAATACTACAAATTCACCTTCCACTATAGCAAGGACAACAATATCGCCTATAGATAATATCGGCGATATAACATCATGTGTATGTCCAGCATAACTTTCTGTTTTTGTTATAACTGTCTTTTTTTTACTCACAGTTTGTAGCATTTTGTAATCTTTAATAGGCTTTCGTTTAAACCTATTAGTAATAATTCCTTCGTTTGTAATTTCACCAAACAATAACTCTAGTCCATCAGTAGCTTTTTCAGCTTCACTTTTAGCTTTGTTTTTAATTAATCTAGCTATATTATTTAAATTACTCATTGAAAAATTTCCCCTTCACATATTGCTTACTTCCAGCATTAAGTGTCATTTTTCTATGTGGTTCTATGCTATGAGTCACATCAATAACATAATATTCGACACCATAAAATTTAACTTTATCGCCTGCTCTAATGGTACTAATATCTATAACTCCTGAAAACTTTATCATATCTTCTCCATCAGAAAACATCGCTTCAGCTGCTTTTTTTGCATCTTTAACATTTTTAATTTTATCATCCTGTTTTATCTTTTGAAGAGTTCCGAATACTTTATCATTTTTCTTGTATGTACCAATTACAGGTGTTTTGCTTTTTTCATTTTTCGATTTTCCAAGAACTTTTACACTTGTAACTGCACCCTCTAAACTGTTTACGTCTGTTGCATCTTCCATTATACTTTCAAGATCATACACAATTTTATTTGAACCTATTTCATATAAATTAAGTTTGTTTTCCATTCTTAGAACATACATTTTACCACCTTTTTTAACTGTCTCTTTTATGAATTTTCTTATCATATCTTGCAATTTGCCCTTTTCGACGCACTTTTCAAGCTTAATTCCAGTTTTAGGGATATTCCCTATTGGTATATTCCAATCCTTCGCTATTTGCCTTATTCTATCGTCTAAAGTGCTTTCCTTGAATACATACTCATCTTCTGATGATTCAATATAAACATTCCTTTCTTTTAGCGTTAAATCTAGAGTGTCAGTCTTGTGATTTTTATTCCTTCCCCAAACGATACCATTAAAAATAGTTTCATCTTTGTTTGCTCCATATAATTTATCAATTATTTGAACTGTATCAGCTTTTTTAATTTTTAAATCCTGAATTGCTTTAGCTTCAGATAATTTCATTGAGCATTTATACGCAACTCCATCAATACTATCAGAAAGTGTCATTCCTTCAAGTGCATTTTCTATCGATATTTTATTTCTTAGTATTATTTGCATTTAAACACCTACCTTTTTGGTATTTTTAAAACTATACCATGTTTTAGTCTGTTTGGATTAGGTCCTATTATATCTTTGTTAAGGTTATATATCTCTCTCCATCTACTACCCTTACCTAGCTTTGCTCTTGCAATATTCCACAAACAATCTTTTCTATTATTAACCTTATATGTAGATGAATAACTTTTATTGTTCTCTCTATCGGTTTTATTTAACCCTTTGTTTATTTTATTTTGTTTACTTGTATCAATTGATTTAACTTTTATTTCTCTATGTGTTCTAAATTTTAAGTTCACTAATCTGCAGTTCTCAATACCTGCAGATATACTATTATCTATATCTGAAATAAACACTAAATCATTAAATGGTAATGATGTTATAATGAGTCTAACAGCTTGTTCTTGATTCATATACCTCACTAGCTCTTCAACTGATTTACTCGGTGACTGAGCGGACAAATTTCTATTAAATCCCTCAGTATAATCATCAGGTATAATAACCTTAAATGATATTTCTTCTATTTTTTTACCATGCTTATGAAAATCAAATTCACCTTGTCCAACAATTTCTTGTGTTTGATAATTTTTTTTATACCTAACATTTATTTCATCAATTGGATTTATAGGGAAATGAAAAGATGTATTTTCTTTTTCGTTTATAATATACACATCCATATCATTGCTATCTAGGTTAATATTTTTGTACAAAGTTCCTCTCTCTATCGCGATTTTTCTACTTGATACAGTTCCATACTGATGTAATATTGTATTCACTTCCACTAAAATACCACCTTTCAATAACTACAAAGAAAACCCACCGATAAAGTGAGCTTTCTTTGTAACCAACTAAATTTATGATATATCTGAAAGAGCTTCCTCTAACTCTCTTCCAAATTCTTCTTTTGCTTTGCTAATAATAGATTCTTTATCATTAACATTTACATTTACACTAACGCTTACATTTACTCCTCCAGATTGACTATTGCTTGTTTTAACATTATTATTTGTGTTAAAATCCTTAGCAGAAAAATCAGATACAGGATTCGCATTTCCATCATCATTTGTAATTCCAAGCATTTTCCCAGCTTGTTTAAATAATTCAATACCTCTAGCACGCTTACCTGGTGATAAAGGTATTACCGCTTCTGGTCCTGCTTCTGCAACTAAGCCTAAATGAGGTCTTGTTAAAATTCCACCATCTGCATGTGGAATTGCACCAACTGCACCAACTGTTGATACTGATAATACAAATCTAGCTGTAACAGTTGATGAAACAGTTGCTTTCATAGCATTCCATAAAGATATAATTCTACTACACATTGATGATACTTGAGATGTTGCACTTGATGATAAAGCACTAAATGCTGATGATGTTCGACTTTGTAATTGTGAAACAGAGTTCCCGGCTCCATTATACATATCGCTGTATGCTTGCTTAACCTGTTGTGCCATTTGTTGTGCTTGTTGAACTTGTACATTATTAGTTTGTGGAGGCTGTTGTGCTTGTGCCTGTTGAACACCAGCATTTATACCTTGTCCATACATTTGACCAGTTTGAACTCCGCTTTGGTATGCCTGTTGTCCTTGATTTTGTGCTACATTTGCTATTGGTGAACTTTGATTCGTTGCACCTCCAGAACTCATACCACTTTGAACTCCAGAACTATATTGTTGCCCTGCTTGCTGACCAGCTGCATTTGCTTCACTTCCTAAAACACTAAATAAGATCCTCATTGCACCTATAGCCTGTGATGGTTCCATTTTGCCAATATTAGCCATAACTGCACTTATTTGTGATTGTAAATCTTTACTAAAATCTACACCTTTAAACATACCTTGCATAGCCGATTTATTTGAAGATATAAAGCTTTGTAATGCTGGACCTGCTTTATTGATATCTTCAAGCATTCTACTAACACCACCTTGTATATTCCCAGACGATGCCAATTCTTTAAAACTATTAAATGCATTTGATAGGTCAGTTTTAATATTTTTACTTGCCGAACCTGCATTTTTTTCGATAGTTTTTATTGCAGAATTAAAATCTTCATTCATATGTTTTGGATCAAACCCACTCATTTTTGAAAGTGTATCCATATTTTTAGCAATTTTACTAGCCATATCATTTTCACTCATCTTACTATTTATACCAAACAGCAATTGTTCCATATTTCTGCTAGTACCCTTTAAAATTGATATTTGGTCATCACTCAATCCCTTCATGGAAGATGATACAGCCTTACTCATTTCTTTATAATTTCCAGCGACAATATTTTTTTGTTGTCCTAAAGCTGTTTCAAAAACCTTTTTAACTGGACTTAATTCTTTTTCTGATGATTCTCGTATTTTACCATATGCATATGTTGAAGTAGCAAATAAGTCGCCTAAAGCATTTTTACCATTTGTTTTTAAGTCTGCAAACATCTGTGATGCTTCTACTCCTGCTTTTTCCCAATCTCCTGAAAATAACGCATCAAACATCTTAAATGAACCACCTAAAAAAGTGCCTGCAGAACCTAAAACAAGTTTAAATAGCCCGCCCATGACTTCCATTATTCCGCTAATACCTGTTCCCAATTCACCAAGTCCAGAATTTAAATCAGCTATTAGATCAATGTTATCACTAATTGCTACTGACATTATGCCTAGTGCTGCTACAACCGCAAAAATACCACCAGTAACACCGAGTCCAGCTATCATACCTTTAAGTCCACTTAGAAGACCGGTTGCACTACCTGTAGCACCTGAAAGCCCAAATAGTACTTCTTTAAGTATACCGAAATCCCTAACAACATCACCTAAGAATAATATTCCTCTTAATCCTTGTATTGCTCCCATGAATCCTAATACTAAAGGTATAGCTGTTTTAAATCCACTTAAAATTGATTCCCAATTATTACCTAAGTAATCTATCATCTTTCCTAATGCTTTTTCTATTTCAGGAATTTTAGATGTCAGCCATTGAACAAATTGCCTTAAATATGGCTCTAATTTTTTTCCAAGATTTACATACATACCTTCAACTGCTGATTTTAAAAGTATGAAATCACCAGTTAAATTATCCATTCTTGTAGCAGCCATTTTTTTAGCTGCACCATCTGCAAAATTCAAGTCTTTACTAAGTTTTTCGAGTTTTTCAGAACCTAATCCCAAAAGTGCTTGTACTCCACCACCAGCAACATCACCAAACATTTTATTCAATGCTTCGCCTTTTTGTTGTGGATTTAAATGTTTCAATGCACTATCTAGCTCTTTAATAACTTGAGGGAATGGTTTCATTTTCCCAGTAGCATCGAATGCGTTAAATCCGTACTGTTCCATTACCTTTTTAGCCGCTGCTGTTGGTGCTGATAATGATGTAAACATACCTCTTAAAGCCATACCAGCTTTAGAGCCTTTTATATTAACTTGAGAAAGCATTCCTATTGCAGCAGCAGTATCTTCTAAGCTAACATTCAATGATTTTGCATAAGGAGCAGCGTATTCCATTGAATTTCCCATATCGGCAACCTCAGCATTTGTAGCACTTGCTGCCAATGCTAAGACATCTGCAACATGTCCAGTTTTACTAGCGTCTAAATTGAATGCTCTTAATGTACCTGAAGCAATAGACGATGCTTCAGCTAGCTGTAACCCTCCGGCACTAGCTAAATTTAAAAGACCAGGCATAGAAGACATTATTTCTTTTTGATTAAAACCTGCTTGTCCTAATTCAGTCATACCTTGTGCTACTTGCGTTGCTGACCATTCAGTAGTTGCTCCTAATTGTCTAGCTTGTCTATCCAACTGTGCAAACTCTTTCGCCGTAACATCTGTTACAGCTCTCAGTGAAGACATTTGTTTTTCATAGCTAGCATATGTTTTTATTAAACTAACAACACCTACACCACCTAAAGCACTCATTCCATAACTAGCTAAACGAGTAACTCTACCTATGCCCCTAGATATCATTCCTCCAGCTCTATTGAACACTGTTCCACTAAGTTTATCCCTTGCAGTTAATAAAGCTTCATATTTTCCACTAGCATATGCTTTAGCCTTTTCTCTTGTTTGGTTTATGACTTGTAATGCTCTATTTCCACTAGCACTTAATGATACTTTTACTTTATCCATAAATTTAAGCTTCTGCATGCTTGATTGTGCTTTAGCAACAGCTTGCGTTACATTCTCAGTAGCTTTAATATTTACCGATGCTCCACCGAAATTAATTGATTTTCCCATCATCATATCTAAAGTATTATTTCTAAACATCATTTTTGATGTACTCATTTTCTTTTGTGCTTCAGAAAGACTATTCATTCTTTTTATGTCACTATTAATTACTCTTGTTAATTTAGACTGCGAAAGAACAGGATCAAACTTTTTAGGTGAAGCATCAATTCCAGCAACCTTACGCATTAAAGCTGTATTCTTCATTACTTTTTTAGACATTGTGTTTGAACTTTTTACAATTTTTTCTGCAGCACTAGAGTAACCTTTTGCCATTTGCTCTACTGCTTTAGATGTTTGTCCAGTCATTTTATTCATTGAGGATGTATCAAATTTTATTTTTATACCTTTTTTAGCTTTTTTTTCTAAACTTTCAACATCCTTATCGACTTTCTTAAGCTTTGAGCTAGCTTCATCAACACCATTAACATTAATATTTAAATCAATATTATAAAGCTCCTTACCTGCCATATATAAACCTCCTTTCTATCTTTTTTTATAATCAATCTCTATTTATTTTTTCTTATTTTTTCTCTTTCTTCCGATTCAAGTTCAAGTTCACATTGAGTGAAAAGACTTATTAAGTATTGGGTAAATTTGTTTTTCTTGGCAAATTCATCTGGTGTTATATGATGTCTTACATATGCAACAAACATTAATCCTAATAAGCCTTTGCACTCTTTTATTCGTTTTTTAGTAAATCTTCATCAAACTCTGTTCCAAATCCAGATAAAATAGTAATTTCTTCCACTATCTTTTCTATTTCTCCAGGACTTAAAAACCTTACCCAAAAACTTTCTATTGATGATAAATTCTTTTCTCTTAATATAGCATCATTTATTTGTGGCTTTACTATCCCATATTTAAGCACAGTCATTTTAAATTGCTGATTATCAAAAATTTCTTTATTTTGACCGTTTTCTTTTCTAATTTTAGTACACTGTTTCCTTATATTCTTTAACTGTATCTCTGATAAACTCTTAATAGTTATTGGAGCTTGTATTCTCTTTATAGGAAGTATCTTTTCAGCAATTATTGGAGTGTCACTCAATCTTGCTAGTATATCTTCATCACTCATTGTAGCATCAATCAATTCATCATCAACTTTGTTATCATCTATATTAAAATCTAAATCCATATTTTCTATATTCATGTTATTTTCTCCTTTATTTTAAATTTAAAGGGTATTAACAAAATTTCTGCTAATACCCTTTTTTTATTTATTCACCTATTAAATCAAGAGGCTCAAAACCTGAGAAACTTCCTTCCCATTCTTCCTTAATAAGATCACCAGCTTTATGATTTGCACCTAATTTTTTTAATTTACAGTTTTTAAATCTTAGTTTTTCTGCACCGTATTTATCTGCATTCGTTGTAGACATTATTTCAAATGACTTAAATCCTGTTTTAATCATAAGAGAATCAGTTTTATATATAGTGAATTTAAATGTACCCTTCTTGATGCTATCTCTTTCATATTCCCAGCTTGCACCTAAAACAGAAAAAGATTTCTTATCATTTTCCACACTCCATTCAAATTCTTCAGCATAAGCTACATGAACTCCATCTACGAAGATCTTTGTATCATTACCACTTAATGCTCTATCATCTTGTAGAGTATCTTCATCATACCAATTCAAATCATTTTTACTCATGGTTTTACCTCCTATCTAATAGTTCCTTTACTGTATATCTTTTTAACCTTATCACTTCTAGTTACATACCACCTAATGTAGATTTCGTCGTTTTCAGCAACAGCTTGTAATTCTTTATCTATTTCGACTTCAAATTCCTTGATAGCCCCATCAGCTATCAATGCTTCAAAACCTCTTTTAAATAATGAAATAACAATATCGTAACCAAACTCTGGGTCGTTATCTACTTTACCAATTATTTGTTTACCAGCCGATACAAGCATGGTATTTATTGCCTTTAAAGTCCTTATGGAACGATTAAATCCAAAAACAGAGTCCTTTTTATTATTTTCAGAATAGGTTTTATAAGTATTTACATCATCAACAATTACAACATCTCCATCATCAATATCTAAAGTTAATACTCCGACTTTTTGTGCTTCTTCCAATTCTTCTGTAGTAAATACTTTTTTTACATCCGTAAAAATAACTTTTTTGTTACAAGATGATTCTCTTAGTTTGTTACTGATTTCTACACCACACAAGTATGCAGCTGTTTCTGATGGTGTATACTGAATATCATCTAATACACCTGCAGATGCAACCAAAGTATATAGTTTATTATTTATTTTCTTTGCTTTTGTAAATGCTGAAGATATATCTTCAGATTTCCCAATGCCTGAAAAATACGATATAATTCTACCTGATTCGTAATTTTTCTTTATCCAGTCAAACACAGAAGCATCTAACGACTCATCTTCTTTTCCATCTAGTACAAATCCATCAATTTGAGTTCTTTCAAATTGGTCAAGTGACTTGATATACATTTCATTATTAACTGATGTACAACCATCATTTCCACCAGCTAATTTTTTATTTGAAATTGGAGCTAATGGATCTGATGTTTCAGCAATCTTTGAAGCAATCAAGTATTTATTATCATGTGCATTGTTTATCACATCTACCATTTCATCACAAGTTCCCTTTATTCCTGTAATCTTTGCTAATAATTTACTACCCTCATACACATACATTTCATTCGAACTTGTATTAACAAGACTGTTTTTGATGGTAACATTCAAGTCTTTTGACGTTGCATATTTAGATGTTAGCTTAATTACCTCTACAGCAGATTCGTTTGTATTTTGCAAATTGATAGTAGATTGTTTTGCTGATTCATCAGCTAGTCTATAAAACTTAATATACTTTAAATTTGTTTTTGTAAGAAGTGCCCCTATTTTAAATGCTGAATACTTTTCTTCTGTATCATTTCCAAACATATCAATTAATTTATTAATATTGTTTTCTAATGTCACAACTTCGCCTATAGGTCCCCAATTTGCCTTCACTGGTACACCAATTGTACCTATTAATCCATCGCCATATGAATTTACAATACTTTCAATTTTACTGTAAACTCCTGGCAAAATTTTATCTCCTGGTTTAGACCATATTCCTGTTTTAGCCATTGTGTAAAACCTCCTATTTTCTTAAAAATTTATTTACTAGGTTATCTAATTCTTTTTTAGATAACCTATCCTTGTCACAGTCAAATAAAGCTCCAACAACTATGTATCTTTCATATCCAAGCTCCTTAGCATTGTCAATGAAATCCTGCTTGTCATAGAGTTCTTCAACTCGTTCTTGTACGGCTTCATTTTCTTTTTTTTCTACATTTTTTTTTGCCATATCAATTTCCTTTCTTAATCTTTAACCCTTTATTATCGTATATTTTATTTATAGGATTTATATTCTTCTTTATACTTGCATAGTTTCTAAAAGTAACAGAAATTTGACCTAGTGTCAACATATCAGAATCCCTATCTTCAATTAACTTTGAAAGTGTTAATTTTAGTGTATTTCCGTCTGATTTATACACTATTTTTCTATCAGAAATTAGTTTATTTTCAATATGCTCTAATATTTGAATTACCCTATCATTATCCATATCAACAACGTGTATTTTCATTGTTTTATCTATTTCTATCAAATTATTAGCTTTAATTGTTCTTTCTGTTTTAGTTGTTCTGCACAACACACATGGAGTTGTTAGATTTTGATTCCAATTGTCTTTAAATACATTAATAGTTACACCATTTTTATTTTTTAGTATATTTTCAAGATAACTAGATACAACTTCAACTTCTTTATCTGATGTTTTGTTATCAAGTTTTTCAAGAGCTATTATGCTAAACGATATAGGTCTTGCTATTATATCCCATTCGACATCTGAAATATCACTACTAGACACACCTTTATAAATACAAGCAAAGTAATTCTTTGTATCTCCATCTTCAATACTTTTAAAATTAATAGCATTAATGATTTCTTTCTGCAGTATATCCAGTTCCTGAAATGAAGTTCTGTCATTGTATATCCAAATATTTATTTTTCTTTCTGATCCTATTGTTGCTTGATTATTTTCTGTATCTGCTACTTGTTCAATAACAACAAAAGGTCTTTCAGTCTCTTTATTTGGTACACTAGGTTCATAAACTTCTTTTATTTTACTTACATTTTCAAGTAATACTTTTCTTAATCCACTTCTCATTACAAATCACTCCAATATTTAGCTAATTTCTCTGCTATTGTCGGAACTTCGCTCTGCATTGTACTCTTAATACCTTTATATGCTGATGTTCCAGGATGGTTTACTTGTTTTACTGGATGAGCAGCACCACTCCAATATAATGCCTTTTTATTTTTAGGTTTTATTATATGTGCTTTAGAACCTTCTTCAAGGATACCTCCATATTCGACACCATGAGCTACATTGATATTATAACTTGCACCGCCACCACTTACTTTTGAATGAATTAGTTGTCTTGCATTACTTGTTTGATCTGTCCAACTAGCGTTAGTTTTTGAATCATTTTCTAACTGCACTCCTACAGCTTGACATATAGTTCCAAATCCATATTTTTTTCTATTTAATCTTTCAGCTAAATCACTTAATATACTCATACTAATCAAGCCTCTCTAATCCACATTCATATCCAGCAATTTTACCCTCAACTGCATATATGTTTACATATGTAACTTTAAATTTCCCCTCAACACACTCTATTGTAGTTAAACAACGAGAATCTGACTCTATTTCAATTGTATTATCAATAACCATTTCATAGTTTTTATTTATGTTACTAGTACCTCTAACATCTGTATCAACTTTTATTTCGTTTGTTTTACTTACATAAACAACACCGGTAACTATATATTCTTTGTCAATATTTTTGAAAGAGCCATTTATTAACACTTTTCCTTTTTGATAAATTTTAATACTTTGAGGATTTGCATTAATACCCTTTGCTACTGCTTTTCTTAATGCTTTATATGTTAATTTAGCACTCATATTTCATCAACTCTCATCATTGTATTTTTATACTTTTGTGAGCCATTTTTATTTAATAACTCATTTTGATAATCATTATAAAACATATCAGCTAGCTTCAACCAATAATCCTTGCCACTCGATTTAATTTCTATAGAACCAACTTTTATCATATCGTCAGTTTCGGCTTTTAATATACATGCTCTCCAACACGTTTTAGAAACTGAATAATCATTACTTTTATATAGTAGTTCAAGTTCTACGTCTGAAAATGTAGGCTCTTCGGACTCTCTAAGATTTAACTTTAAAAGTTCTTTTACATCTTCAAATTCTTTTATTTCAGGCATATTTACACCGCCTATTCTTTATCTATATATGTTGCTGCTCCTACTTCAATAAGATAGTTAGCTTCTTCCTTTGTAGAATCAAATATATCACCTGGAAAATAATAATTAACTCCCGACTTTATATTTTCTAATGCTACAAGCTTTATTACATCAAGTGCTTTTTCATCTGCTTCCAAAATATTATTTTCGGTTACATCAGTTTCATTGTTCATTTCTTCTCTAGTTTTATTACTTGTTCTAGCCATATTTATAACCTCCTTTTTATAAATACTTAAGGACATATCAATTAAGACATGCCCTTATAATTTTTACTTTTATTCATCTGACACTGTCGCAAAGAAACACTCATCTATTCTATCAAATGATGGCATTCCTATCATAGATACCTTAGTATCAACACCTACTGGGTCTTCTTTTACCATAGTTGTTATTGCTATTGCTTCACGTACTATTGAAGTATCAAGCTTACCTGAACCATATTTAGAATCAAATTCTTCCGGAGTAGTGCCATATACAGTATTACCCAGTGTACCATTAGGTATTAATGTAACAACATTGTCCTTATAATATTTTTGTTCGACACCTTTTTCATCAAGATAAACACCGCTTAATATAGCAATTTCTATGTCACATTTAACTTTTAAGAACTTTACGAAATCCTCATCTGTCAATATGACTTCTCCGAAACTTCTAGTTTTTAAATCCTTTATAATTGCAGCATTTGACGTAATGTAACTCCAAGTTTTTTCAGTTAAAAGCATTCTAGTAGGTTTTGATAGTCCTTTGTCTGTAAACTTTTTCTGCCATCTTTTAATATCTCCAACTATATCTGACGTATCAGTTTGAGACCACCTTGCAGTTAAACTTAACGTTTCTTTGTTTTCTGAAGGTATTCCATAATCAACAATTACATCACCGTCATCAGAGGTAAGGTTTATCTGCCCTGTCTGTATTAACTGAGTTCTCATTCTCTTCATCTGAACAAGTCCACCTTCAACCAATACAGAATAGTTTTCAAATACTTCCTTCATAAGCATATCAACTATATTGGAGTTGTTACTTGCCAATGCCTGTACAATCTGTCTTCTATCATTTTCTTTTAAGCCTACTGCTTCTTTAAAGAAAGGCATTTCTTTCTTCTCTATTTTTACATCTGCCTTTAATGCTCTCAGTTTTGCCTGAACATCAAAAGTAGATAGTTTTAATGCTACTGGTCTTTTCTTAGATCCCTTTGCGTGTTCCAATTCAATACCGAGTATTTTCTTTGTTGGAAACAATGCTTCATCAATCGTTGGCACTGGTGGAAGACCATTGATATATAAAGCTATATTTTTCGAATTTAAAAAGTCTTTTAATTCTGCCATTATTTATTACCCCCTATAAAAATTGTATCTTTCCTTTTAGTGCTGTTATTACACCTTCAGGAACTTCTTTTCCTATATACTCAGTTACTCTAGCTTTATTTACAAAACCATGTATCATAACTGATGCTGTTACAGTTTCATCATCACCGATACCCTCAAAATCAAGATCATTAAATAAAAGTCCTATAGGTGTAGCTTCATCTACTGTTCCAGTTTGGGATATAGGTGTACCTGCTGGAAGCATATTATTATTTAATGATGATTTTACAGCTGATTTTGTCACCTTGATATTAGTCATTACATCTTTGTCCCCTGCAAATTGCCTAATATCTTTTTGCATATTTGTGATTGTTTTTGATGTTTGCTTCATCTTTTACCTCCTGTTTAAAATATTATTTAAAAAAATCATCTAGCTTTTCACTAGATTCTTTTTCTGCTTTTTTATTAGACAATAGACTATCGACAAAAGGATTGCTATTGTCTTTACCGCTTTTTCCTCTAAGGCTATCAATTGTTTGACCTTCAAGTGTGCTTGTGCCTGCAGGTTTATAGTCTTTAAATAAATATGAATCACTTTCTTTTAAAGATTTTATTTGTTCATCTAGCCCTACAAGAGTATTATTAACTAATTTAATTTTCTCTTTATCAAGCATACCGAGAATTGCTTTGCAATTTTTAGCACCAGATTTTTCAATTGCTGCATTAAGTTCATAATTATACCTAATTTCAGCTTTTTCCTTTTCATAGGCTGCTGCATTATCTGAATTTTCTTTTTCTAGTGTTTCTATTTTTTCTTGCAATTCCTTATTATCCTTTAAATCTTTCTTTAAGTCTCTTAAATCTTCTTCATGCTTTTTATTAGTCTTTTTTAAAGTCTTATTGTCATTTTCTAATTCATCATACAACTTCTTTTCTACATAACTTGGCTCTTTATTATTTTGCACTAGTAATGTATTTTCTTTATCTTTGCTTATTTTGTCATAGGCTTTTTTACCTTCATCTTCACCTAATATTGATATTAAGTATTCTAATAAATCCATTCTTAAATCCCCTTTCTTTCATAAAAAATAGACCTTTTAACGACTTGTCTAGGTCGAGATTTATACAACGAAAAAACGCTAAAATTAGTTGTATAAAAATTTATACGTCAATTTTTCGCATTTTTTCGTTATATAGCTTTATTTAATTCTTTTGCTAATGAAATTCGATTTGATAATGCCTCTTCATAAATTTTCATAACATAATACTGTGCGTACATTAAACCAAGTTCATCAGCCGTAAGCCCTTCAAGTGTTTTTATGCCCTTGTATAAATTTTCTGTTCTTCCAACAAGTTCTATGTATTCTTGTTCCATTCTTTCAATGTAATTCATCTTTTTACCTCTCTTTCTTTTTTTACAATTTCTAAATTATTATCAATCAATACTGTATACAACGCATTTCCTAGCCTTGTTACTGTATATTCATCTAAGCTATCAATTGAATACATTCTTTCGATTCCATGCAACACCTCATGTATTAAAGTTGCTTCTTTCTGTTTATCTGAAAATTCATTATTTAAATAAATTTTATTTT
>NZ_FONP01000021.1 GCF_900112955.1 Peptostreptococcus sp. D1 | reverse complement strand
CAGGAGTAGAAATGTTCAGAAAGCTACTAGACCAAGCAGAAGCTGGAGATAACATAGGAGCATTGTTGAGAGGTGTGCAGAGAACAGAAATCGAAAGAGGACAGGTTCTAGCAAAGCCAGGAACAGTAAATGCACATACAAAGTTTACAGCAGAAATATACGTATTGAAGAAAGAAGAGGGTGGAAGACATACACCATTCTTCGATGGATATAGACCACAGTTCTATTTCAGAACAACAGACGTAACAGGAGAGTGTAAATTACCAGAAGGAATAGAAATGGTAATGCCTGGAGATAACGTAACAATAGAAGTAGACCTAATCAATTCAATATGTGTTGAAGAAGGCTTGAGATTTGCCATCAGAGAAGGTGGTAGAACAGTAGCTTCAGGTGTTGTTGCAACTATAATCGAATAATAATTTAGAGCTAGATTGTTAGCAAAGGTATATGTATTGATGACGGTTAGAAAAGTTTTCTAATCGTCATTTTTTTATGATAGTAGAAAATTTTATCTACTAGCAAAACCTTGCTTTGAGAGTTGAGCTATATCAAGTGTAATTGACAAAATAAAATAGAGTTGGGAAAAAAGAGGTTGCAAAACCTTAGAACTCATGATATATTCAATGTAAAAAAACATGAAGAGTATGTAATTCCAATAATATATAATTAAGAGGGGGGATATCTATTGGATATGAAAATACTGATAAATATAGTTTCAATGGAAATTATATTAGCGTACATTTTTTTTACTAAGCAAATAAAATATAAACTATTTCTATATATTTTACTTAGCTTTAATTTATATTTTATGAAGAGTATTGCTCTTTCTTGTAACTTAGAGGCAGATGTCATATGGGGGATAGATTTTTTAGTTAATACCTTAACCATGTTTAACTTCTCTATTATTTTGGGCAAGTTTATCTATGATAAAATGTATAATAAAAAATAATGTTTAAGGGTAGTTAGACATAAATTGAATGAATTTGCATTTATGACAAAGGCATTGGGATGGAAAAATATTGGAGTGTATGTCGGTGGTTGGTACGAATGGTCGAAATTACCAAATGCACCAGTTAAGCCAGAAGGGTTGCCAACCAATGCACCAGAAAAACAACCGGAAGAATATTTTTATGATAAAGAGTAGAAAATATTATAAATGTCAACATAGTATAACCTCAATATAAATATTTTTATCATTATATCTTTGATGTAATGACAGTGTATTGACAATAAACAGAATAAAAGGCATACTCCATATGAACTGCTCCCCAAAAGCTTATCTTTAGTGGCAGTTCAAAATTATAGGATATGCCTTTTTAAAATCTGTACCATTAGATAAATTAGATTTTTTTCAATACAATGTTATCTTGTCATTTCCAAAATTATTTGATAAATACTAATAGCTTTATTTGTTTGACTTTGCTAAATCAATCAATTCAGGTATGATTTTATACAAATCTCCAACAATACCATAGTCACATATTTTGAAAATTGGTGCATTAGGATCGCTATTTATAGCCACTATAGTTTTTGATTCGCTCATACCAGCCAAGTGTTGTATAGCTCCAGAGATACCACAAGCAATATACAAATCAGGTCTAACTGTCGTTCCGGTTTGACCAACTTGATGACTATGGTCTATCCATCCCGAATCGACAGCAGCTCTTGAAGCACCTACCACTCCGCCAAGTACATCTGCAAGCTCATCTATCAATTTAAATCCTTCTGGAGTCTTTAAGCCTCTACCACCAGATACTATAATTTTTGCATCCTGTAAGTTTACTCTAGGCTTGTCATTAACCACAAGATTTTCAAAGATAACCTTTGAAACGAGGATTTTTGAATCTATTTCTGGAGTTATTACCTTTGCTGTTTTTTCTGATGATTTCAACGCTTTTTGCATAACACCAGGTCTGACAGTGGACATCTGAGGTCTATTTTTTGGACATATGATTGTAGCCATTAGATTTCCGCCGAATGCTGGTCTGGTTTGTAGTAATTTACCATCTGCTTCATCTATTTCAAGAGATGTACAATCCGCAGTCAATCCAGTTCCAACCTTTGCTGAAACTCTAGGAGCCAAATCTCTGCCAATGGAAGTAGCTCCAAATAGAACTATTTCTGGCTTCATATCTTTTATTGTACTATTGATACAGCTTGCATATATGTCTGTGTTGTAATTTTCCAACTCAGGCCTATCAATACATATGATATTATTTACAGGATATTCCTCAAGTAATTTTACTATTTCTGATATTTTATATCCCAGCACTACAACTGAAAGCTCTTTATTTATTTTATCAGCTAATTTTCTGCCTTCTCCAATTAGCTCTAGAGTAACATTGTGTAGCTTGCCCATATTTTGTTCACTTATAACCCAGACACCGCTGTAGTCTGAAATATTAATATCTTGATTAACCTTTGCTCTCATCGGTATCCTCCTTTATACTAGTTTTAATTCGATCAACTTATCGAATAGGTTTGTTGCCTTTTCTCTATCAGTCAATCCATTGATCATTTCAAAATGCTTTTCCTTTACAGGAACAAAAGACTTATATACATTTGTAGGAGATCCTTTTAGACCTATTTGTGTAGTGTCTACATCAAGATCATCTAATCCAAGAACTTCAACGTTTTCTTCTCCTGAATACGCCTCATATATTTTCTTTATTTCGGGATATCTAGGTGTATTTAAATCTTTAATAGCAGTTAGTAATACAGGCATTTCTGAGCTGTAAACCAGATCGCCAAATTCTGTATATCTAGTGACGATAATCTTGCTATCCTTGATTTCTAGCTCCTTTGCATAAGTTATTTGAGGAATGTTTAAGAACTCTGCTATTTCAGGTCCTACTTGTGCAGTATCTCCATCAATTGCTTGTCTTCCACATAGAATAATGTCATATCCACCAATTTTTTCTATTGCAGCGGAAATTATTGTAGCCGTAGCCCACGTGTCAGATCCACCAAAAGCTCTATCGCTAATTAAGTATGCCTTGTCAGCTCCCATGGCAAGTGCCTCTTTTAAAGCATTTTTCGCCTGAGGAGGACCCATAGACACAACAACTATTTCTGCGTTATTTCTATCCTTTATTCTCAATGCTTCTTCTAAGGCATTCATATCATCTGGATTTATTATACTAGGAACACCGTCACGAATTAGTGTACCTGTTTCCTTATTAATCCTAACTTCATTAGTGTCTGGTACTTGTTTAATACAAACAATAATTCTCATTGGTAACCCTCCTTACTTTAATGTTTCTCTTGAAATAACTAGCTTATGTATTTCAGAAGTACCTTCGTAGATTTCAGTAATCTTTGCATCTCTGAACATTCTTTCAAGAGGGTACTCTTTCATGTATCCATATCCACCATGTATTTGTAATGCAAGGTTTGTTATAAACATGGCGGCATTGGCAGCATTGTATTTCGCTATAGCTGCCTCCATAGTGAACTTTTCGCCATCTCTCTTTAGGCAGGCAGCTCTGTATGTCATCCATCTTGCACATTCTAATTTAGTTTTCATATCAGCTATATACCAATTTAAACCTTGCTGTGCTGTAAGTGGTTTTCCAAATTGAACCCTTTCCTTCATATACTTCACAGCGTGCTCTAAAGCACCCTCTGCAATACCAAATGCTTGGGCAGCCACACCTATTCTGGCACTGTCAAGAGCCACCATTGCAATCTTAAATCCTTGACCTTCTTTTCCAACTAGGTTTGATTTTGGTACCCTGCAATTGTCGAATATCAATTCTGATGTTTCAGAGCCTCTAATACCCATTTTATCTTCAGTTTTTCCTATAGAGAATCCCTCAGTGCCCTTTGGAACAACTATTGCTGACAGACCTCGAACCCCCTTTGTAAGATCAGTCGATGCAAAAACAACTACGTAATCTGCGTGAGCACCTCCTGAGATAAAGCATTTTGTACCATTTATTATATAGTCATCTCCATCTAATGTTGCAGTTGTTTTTACAGCAGCAGCGTCAGATCCTGCATTTGGCTCTGTAAGTGCGAACGCACCTTTTTTTCCTCCGTTAGATACCTGTGGAAGATAGTATTTTTTTTGTTCGTTGTTGCCAAATGTTTTTATTACATCGGCGAATATAGTATGAATAGAGAGAATTGCGGCAGTCGCTGCACATTTTTTTGCGATTTCAGATACAACTATTATCTTTGCAACATCGTCACCACCAGAGCCACCATACTCAACTGGAGTTCCGATGCCTGTAAAGCCACAGGCTACCATTTTGCTAAATGTATCTTCCGGAAAAATCGAATTTCTGTCGATTTCTTCTGCTAATGGTTCAACTTCATTTTCTGCAAATTTTCTAGCAATATCTTGTATTTTTAATTCGGCTTCTGAAAATTTAAAATCCATATTTTCCTCCATAATTTAAATTTTTAATTAATATCAACAGGATTCCAATTCAATAGTACATTTTGTATAGCTAATAAGGATGGAGAAAATACTCCATCCCCAATTAGCTAATAAATTTGAAAACCTGAATATATACAGTAACTATATTATTCGTACCTATGCTTCAGCTCTATAGTATGAGGCTCTCTTCCTTCTTTGAATTTTACTTCTCCAGGTAAGATACAATCAAGCACTGGACATACATTCAAGCAAAGGTGGCAACCTACACAATTGTCGTTTATAACCGGCTTTCTATTATCTCCATCCCAGTCTATCGCCTGATGAGCAGCATCAAAGCATGATACATAGCATCTTCCACATCCGACACATAGATCTTCATTTATTTTTGGAATTATTTTGAATGAACGGTCAAGAGCTTCTGCAGGAACAATGTTTGGTAGAGCCAAGCCGATCAAATCTTCAACCTTTTCAAATCCATGTTCATCCATAAAGTGAGACAGACCGCTTATCAGATCCTCTACTATTCTGTATCCATATTGCATTACTGCAGTTGTAACCTGAAGATTTCCTGATCCTACCAAAAGGAACTCAAGAGCATCTCTCCATGTTTCTATACCACCCATACCAGTAATAGGTACATCTGCAAGCTCAGGATATTGCTTCATCTGAGTAATGAAACGAAGTGCTATCGGCTTTACTGCTGCACCAGAATATCCAGAAATAGAGGATTTTGCATTGACAACTGGCATTGCAGTCATATTTTCTATATCTATATTAGTTATAGATTTGATTGTGTTGATTGCTGCTATACCCTTTGCTCCACCTCTTATTGCTGCCATTGCAGGTATTTCCATGTTTCCGATATTTGGAGTCATTTTTGCAATTACTGGCAAATGAGTTGATTCTACTACAGCTCTAGTGTATCTTTTTACCAATTCAGGATTTTGTCCAACGTCAGAACCCATTGCACTGGTAGTCATCTGTGGACATGAAAAGTTACATTCAATCAAGTCTGCTCCAGCCTCTGTAACTTTTTTTGCCAATATTCTCCACTCTTCTTCGTCGCTTCCCATTATACTTATTGCCATAACCTTTGTTGGGAATTCTTCCTTTAGTCTTCTGATGTATTCTAGGTTTTTTTCCAAAGGCTTGTCTGATATCATTTCCATATTTTTGAAACCAGTCCAAACAGCGCTTTCTTTTCTTGTTATATCAAATCTTGGAGAGCATTCGTCAGGGATGAATATACCAAGAGTTTTATAGAAAACGCCTGCCCATCCAGCTTCAAATGCTTTTTTTATCATTTCGTAGTTACTACAAACAGGAGATGATGAAAGAAAGAAAGGATTTTCACATCTAACTCCTAAAAAATCTATTGAAAGGTCTTTTACTAATGCCATGTTATTTTGCCTCCTTTACACCAAGGTAATTCATAATATCAAGTGCAGATTTTTTGCCATCTGCAACTGCCTGAACAACTGTCAATCCGCCGTTAACAAGATCTCCATTGGCAAATACTCCATCTGGTAGACTGATATTTGCATAGTCGTCGCTCGCTTTTTGACCTATTGCGAAAACAACCGTATCGGCTTTCATAGATAGCTCTGATACATTGTCCCATGATTTAAACAACATTTTTTCGACTTTTCCATCTGAGTCAGTTAAGATTTCTTCAGGAGCAAATCTAGTTATCATAGGAACTCCCATATTTTGAATGTACCTGATTTCTTCATAATATGCAGGCGCTTCTTCAATTGTTCTTCTGTATACTATTGCAACATTCTTTGCTCCTAGCTGCTTTGATGTAGATGCACAGTCCATCGCAACATCACCACCACCTATAACTAATATGTCATTGCCAAGCTCTATATTTCCGTTATTTTCTCTGGCATTTTTCAAAAATTCCTGTGCAGTGTATACACCCTTGGCATCGATTCCTTTTATTTGTGGAACAGATGCATCCCAAAGACCAACACCTACGAACACAGAGTCGAATTCTTTAAGTAGCTTCTCAACTCCGTCTTTTCCATCTATTCTAGTGTTCATTTTAAATTCAATTCCTAAATCTTTAACCTGTTGTATATCGTGATCTATAACCTCTTGAGGTAGTCTGGAAGGTGTTATTCCATAAGTCAAAACACCTCCCGGTTGATCAAATTGTTCAAATATAGTCACATCGATACCCGCAAGTGCTAGCTCAGTGGCACAAGCAAGTGATGCAGGACCAGAGCCTATGCAAGCAACCTTTTTACCAATCCTTTTTTCTGGAGCTTTAAGTATTTTCATTCCAGATTCCTTTTCGTGATCTATGGCAAATTTTTGTAGCTTGCCAATTTTTATAGGCTCGTCAATTCCACATCTTGCACATTCTTTTTCACAAAGATTTCCGTATGGACAGACTAGGGAGCAGCAGCCTCCCAAAATATTGTTTTCTCTAATAGTTTCAGCAGCGCCTTTGAAATTTCTTAGACGTATTGATCTTATAAATTTTCCAGGATTTGTTCCAGCTGGACAGCCCTTGCTACAAGGAGCATCTTCGCAAAGCAGACATCTAGTCGCCTCTTCCATAGCTGTTCTAATATTAAAATCCTGTTCTGCTTTTTCACCATATTTTATCTTATCAACAAAACTCATGTTTTTTTCCTCCTATTTGCTTTCGTAAATCATTGTGCTTTCTATTGCTACAATTGGTTTTTCCAAAACATCAATAGAGCTTGGGAATTCCGGTTCTTCTGGTAAAACTGCAATTTTAAATGCTCTACATTCTATTTTTGCAGTTTTGTCATCACATTCTAGAACTCTTGCGACAAATTCCATATAATCTCCTGCATGAACAGGATTGTACAATCTTATATTTTCTATCTCTACACAACGACCAGCATTTCCGTATAGCCTTGTCATAGCTCTATCCATCAGATCGCCAATATATGTAATAGTTCTAGCTCCATTTACTATTCCGCCGCCATAGAAAACATCTCTACTAGACATTCTATATCTCATTCTAAATTCTTTTTCTTCAGGTAATAAGTCTCTCATTTCACGCCTCCTCAATTCTATAGGTATTCTTCTATATCAGCCCATGGATCTTCAATAAGTCCGTCTGGTTGGTTTCCACGTTGAAGGTGCTTTCTAACTACAAGAGTAACAGTACCTTCTCCAACTAGCTGAGGCTCATCGTAGTAAACCATATCTCCAGCTTTGGCACCATCAACGCCAAGACGTTTTGCAGACGTTGCAACTCTAAAGGATTGAACCTTACAAGTTCTGGCAGAGTTTCCAGCTTCAAGTAAGGTAGCTTTGAAATTCATTTGATCTCCGACATATATGCTGTCGAAAAATTTTACATTTTTGTATCCCAAGCAAAGAGATTCATCTCCATCATTTAATATCATCAATTCAGTTTCGGCATCTCCCCAGAAATCAAATTGCCTACCAACTGGAACGATACCTTCTATATTATTTGCATCGAAAGTTGTCATATTATAGCAAAGAACAGACTCTTTTCTCATTTTTTTACCCCCTATTTATATTACTTCGTTTTCTATCAATTTTTTGTATTTTTCATCAGAGAATCCCAAAACATTTTTGTAGAACTCTTCATTGTATTCTCCCAACAAAGGAGCAGGAGTATCTACACTTCCAGGTGTCCTAGAAAGCTTTATAGGGCAACCCTGGAAATACATTTCTCCAATAGTTGGATGAGTTTGATGAACCATCATTTCTCTAGCTTGTACATGTGGATGATCAATCGCCTCTTTCATATCTAAAACTGGTCCACAAGGAATTCCTATTTCATCACACATATTTTCAATATCATATTTGCTCTTGTTTGAACACCACTCTGCAATTATGCTTTGTAGCTCAGGTCTATAGTTCTGGCTTCTCAAGTCATTTGTGGCATATAGTGGATTGTCAAGTAAATCAGGTCTTTCTATCAAATCACAGAAAAGCTTAAATAACCTATCATTTCCAACACCTATTGCAACATATCCGTCTACAGTGGCATATATGTCAAAAGGTGCTATAGATGGATCGATATTGCCTTGTCTCTGAGGTGTTATGCCCTTCATTGTCTGGATAACGATTGCATTTTCAAGAAGAGTAAATATTGTGTCAAACATCGAAACATCAACCTGCTGACCAAGACCAGTTTTTTCCTTATTGTAAAGTGCCATCATTACACCTACACATAGATATATTCCAGTAACATTGTCTGCAATAGAAGGACCGACCTTTGTTGGAACTGAATCCTCAAATCCTGTCAGATTTACCATACCAGCCATTGACTGAGCGACGATATCATAGCAAGGCCTGTTTTTTAGAGGACCAGTCTGACCAAATCCTGAACCAGAAGCGTATACGATACCAGGGTTGATTTCTTTAATTGTGTCATAATCCACTTTTAATTTTTTAGATACACCTGGTCTAAAGTTTTCAACTACAACATCGGCATCCTTTACCAATTCATAGAATATTTCCCTAGCTTCTTTATTCTTTAAGTTTAATGTGATGCCTTTCTTATTTCTATTCAAGAATGCAAAAAATCCACTTTCACCACTTTTATCATCTATAGGACCCCAGGTTCTACATTGATCTCCGTGTGGTGGCTCGATTTTTAAAACATCGGCACCGTTATCTGCTAATAGTGTTGTACAAAAAGGACCATTATAAGCATGTGTTAAATCTAATACCTTTAGTCCTTCAAGAGCTTTTTTCATATTTTTTCCTCCCAAAACAAATTATTTAAGATAAAGTTAGCTAGGTTTGTAAAAATAAATCTAAGCCATACTTTTACTTTTCTTTTTTTCCAAAAAGGCTAAATAATAAATTTCCTCCTTTATCACAAGATAAAGCTAAAATTGTGCCAGCCGATAATGATAATAAATGAGGTATTATATCAGCACTAAGTATATTCGCACCTGATGAAAGATATGCAAAAGTCGAAAAACAACCTATAAATGCTCCAGGGATAAACCAGAATGGTTTTGCGACAGATTTCAAGCACATAGTGCATGAAATTATACCAGTCATTATTATTGCAGTCGCTGGCATTGGTATTTTGCTAGAAATAAATAGGGCGACTGCTGCTGAAAACACTCCGGACATAGTGGAGAAAAATGCCGCAGAAATACCCTCTAAGCCATGCTTACCAGATGCGAAATAGGCTGTACAACCAGCAAAGCCTATCCATGTTATCAAGTGAAGCGATGGAATGGAAGATATCCAAGCCCAAATAGCGCAACAAATACCTGTTGATAGTGATAGTGCAAGTAAAAAACTCATGTAATTTCCTCCTGAAATTTATTATGTCAATCAATTCATCAAAATAAATCATGTCATCTACCACCAGTTTTAATCAAATCAAATCAAGTTATAAAATCAATTAATCAATTATAAAAATAAACCTACCATTTATTTATAAACAAAATATAGCAATTACCATGCCAATAATAAAAATATTAACAAAGCAGAAAATGTTTTTTTACTTATATTAGATATTAAGATTTAAAAAAGAGCCGAATTTCAACGTTTTATTCGTGAAAAAATAATCTATAAAGTGTGTAAAAATTTACATAAAAATTCGATTTTCTTCTTAAATAGTCAGATAATTATATAAAAAATTTACAAAAATGGATTAAAAACAGATTATTATAGATAAAAATATATCATAACAAGTCAAAAATGACTTAAAAATAAAATGTATGCAAGTCGAAATTGACTTATTACGATTTTAGCTTTACAATATTTACCTATAATATTTATTTGTAGTTTGCAAATACATTAGCTTTGATTGAATGTTGATGATATTTAACCTACTACTAAGTCAATTTTGACTTGACAACAGATTGTTCGGAAAAGTATATTAGTATAATATACTATAATTAAGAGCAGGATAATAATGAAAAAAGGAGGACCATAGCTGTGAACATTAAAGGGATAGTAACGAAGCCTATAATAATGACAGGGAAGGACAAGGCTATATTGGACTACAATGTGTATGCGGAATATGTTTTTGACAACATAAAAAATGAAAAGAGCATTGATGATATTGATTTTAGAGGCTACAATGTATTTCATATGGCTATGAAGAAAAATGATCTATACATCGTATCTGATGATGAGATAGAGGAGGTTTTTTTCAAGAATATACTGGATAATTCTTTTGATGAGATCTTTGTTGCTGATGGCGAAGGTATAGCGATTTACTGCAATGAGATTTTCGAAAAAAACTATGGAGTGAAAAGAGAGGACTTGATAGGTAAACATGTAAACTATGTTTTGGAAAATGGTTATGTTGATGTGCTTCTGTTTGACAAGGTGTTGGAGGAAAAACGGACAATTACATATAAGCAAAAGACTAGGACAGGCAGGGTGATACTAAACACATCTTCTCCTGTAGTAGACGATGAAGGAAATGTATTATTTGTCGTCGAAAACTGTAAAGATATTACAGAAAATGAAATATTGTATAATACTCTAAATTATACGAAGTCTCAGCTTGAAAAAGAGAAAAATGTAAATTTAAAAAGTGATGGATTGAAAAACAATTTTAGAGACTTTAAAAGTAAAGGTATTACCGAGATAATATCCAAGATAAATAGATTTGTCGATAAGGATGTAAATATACTTATCACAGGAGCATCTGGTACGGGAAAAACATCTCTAGCAAAATATATACATAATATAAGCAATAGATCATCAAAGCCTTTTGTAAATATAAATTGTACCACTATACCAGAAAACCTGATGGAATCCGAATTGTTTGGATATAAAAAGGGAGCGTTTACAGGGGCTCTAAATTCCGGGAAAAAAGGTCTTGTTGAGAAAGCAGATGGAGGAACCATATTTTTGGATGAAATTGGGGAGATACCTTTAAATTTGCAATCCAAGCTGCTTGAACTAGTTCAAGAAAAGCAATATATGCCAATAGGTAGTACTTCAAAAAAGATTGCTGATATTAGGATAATTGTCGCAACAAACAAAAACTTGTCAGAGCTAGTGGAAAAAGGGCTATTCAGAGAGGACCTATATTATAGGCTAAACGTGGTGCAATTGGAGATGCCGAAGTTGGTCAATAGAAAAGACGATATACCGAAGCTCGTATATCATTTTATTGATTATTTTAACAAAAAATACGATTCCAGTGTAAATATGGGAATCAATTTGATGGAGTATTTTGAAAACTATTCATGGCCCGGAAATATAAGAGAGCTGGAGCATTTGATAGAATACCTTGTAATCAATTCGCATGATGAAACTATAAGAATAGATGATTTACCACAAAATATTATCACAAGTCACGACAGCTATAACGATTCTGGAGATATAGTACTAAATATTTCTGAAAATGATAATTTGGATCTTAAGGGTATATTGGACTTGGCAGAGAAAAATATTATCAAAGAATACTATAAAAAATACAGTTCTTCGTACAAATTAGCAGAGGCTTTAAATATTTCTCAGAGTACGGCGAATAGATTGATTAATAAGTATTGTAAATCTAATAGATAATATCTATATATGTACGCTATATATATTTGAAATTTTCAAAAAAATATAAAAACATTAAAAAAATAATTGACATAAAAATAATTATGTGATATCTTATTTTTAATCAATCAATCAAAATTAATCAAGTTAGTATTTTCAATTTAATAATTATAGTATATTAATAAAGTACATATTATTTTTGTATTATAATAAATATTGTTTTCTATGAAACAAGTCTATTTACTTACCAGTTAAAATTTACAAAAAATTTTAAAAATTATATTTTGTATTAAATTGTATTAAAGTTTTAGTATTATGGAGGAGAGCTATGTCTAATTATGATTTGGTAATAAAAAACGGAAATATAGTAACAAGTGGAGATAATTATATTGCTGATTTGGGAATTAAAGACGGAAAGATAGTAAATATTTCAAAAAATATTGATACAGATAATTTTTATGATGCAAAAGGTAAATATGTGCTTCCTGGTGGAATAGATGTACATACGCATCTTGATATGCCTTTTGGTGGAACTTTCTCTAGTGATGATTTTAGAACTGGTACAAAGGCTGCTGCAATTGGTGGTACGACTTCGATAATAGACTATGCAGTGCAGCAAAGTGGAAAAGGACTGTATGAAACAATTGAAATGTGGGAAGAAAAGGCTAATGGGAAAGCTGTTATCGACTACGGTTTCCATTTGGGAGTTACTAGACTTGACGATTCAGTGAGAGAAGAATTGCCTAGAATACTGAAAGATGGATTTTCTAGCTTTAAGGTTTTTATGGTTTATGATGGAATGAGACTTACTGACAAAGAATTGCTTGAAATATTGACTATTGCAAGAGATAATAATGGATTGGTGTGCGTTCATGCAGAAAACTATGATTCAATTAACTATAAAATTGCTCAGCTATTGTCTGAAGGAAAGACTGCCCCTGTTTATCATGCTATATCAAGACCCCAAAAATGCGAGGCAGAGGCTACAAATAGAGCTGTTAAATTAGCAGAAATGGTAGATGCTCCTATTTATATAGTTCACGTAAGCAATAGAGAAGCGGCTGATGAAATAATAAAATCAAGAAAGCAAGGATTTAAAACTATGGGTGAAACATGTCCGCAATATGTGTTGTTATCAATAGACAACTATTTGGAAGAAAATTTTGCGGGAGCCAAATATGTAATGAGTCCTCCTTTAAGAGAAAAATTTAATCAGGAATTAATATGGGAAGCTTTAAGAGATGGTGGTTTACAGACTATTGCAACTGATCACTGCCCATTCTTTATGGAACAGAAAAAGATGGGTCTAGATAATTTTACTAAAATTCCTAACGGTGCACCAGGTATTGAGGGAAGAATGGTTCTAATGCATCATTATGGAGTGAATGAAGGTCATATTTCACTTGGAAAATTTGTTGAATTGACATCTACAAATCCTGCAAAGATATTTGGTATGTATCCTAAGAAGGGAACGATTGCAATTGGCTCTGATGCCGATTTGGTAGTATTTGATCCAGAAAAGGAAGCTACTATTTCAGCTGATAATTTGCACGAAAATGTAGACTACACACCATATGAAGGCTTTAAGGTAAAGGGATATCCTGTGGCAACATTCTCTAGAGGTGAGTTAGTAGCTGAAAATGGTGAGTATGTTGGTGAAGAGGCTAGAGGTCAGTTGATCAGAAGAGGTGCTCCAATTTTATTATAGGAAAAATTTTAGAAAAGTAAAAAAGCTGAGCAACACTTATAAGTGATGCAAAAAATACATAAAAATAATAGTAAGAATTTGGAAAAAATTGTGGTAGAGTCGTGGAAAACTCTACCACATATAAAAATGGTTTAAAAATATTTGGAAAAATGATTTTAGAAAATGATTTTAGAAAATGATAGTGTATAAAGAAAATTGTTTGGAAGGGGAATTGTCATGATTAAATGTAGTTTAGAAAGAATGTCTGAAAAGATACATACTTTTTCAAAATTTGGAGATGCTGGACATGGTGGAATAACAAGATATTCACTAAGCGACGATGCTATAAAGGCAAGAGATTACTTCAAAGAAAGAATGGAAAAAATAGGAGCAATAGTAACTACCGATGATATGGCGAATATGTATGCGACTTTGCCAGGTACAGAGCCTGGATTAAAGAAGATCGTTACAGGCTCTCACTGCGATTCAGTTAAAAATGGTGGTAATTATGATGGTATATTAGGTGTAATAGGTGCGATGGAGGTATTAGAAACAATCGTTGCCGAAAAAATACCTCATAGACATGATATAGTTGCAATGATATGGACAAATGAAGAAGGCTCTCTATATCCGCCAGCTATGATGTCTTCGGGAGTAGTATGTAATGATTATCTTCCACCGGAAATTGCGAAGAACTTCAAGCATGAAAACATGATGAACTCTGTTAGTGTTGAAGATGGAGCTACAACATTTGGAAGTAAGCTAGAAAATTTCAAATACAAGGGCGATAAGAAGAATAGATTAAACCCTAAAGACTATATGTGTGACTTTGAGCTTCATATAGAACAGGGGCCGATTCTTGAAGATGAAGGCAAGACAATTGGAGTTGTAGATTGTGTTCTTGGAATGTTCAATTATAGAATTAATTTTAGTGGACAAGCGGCTCATGCGGGTACATTTCCAATGCACAAGAGAAGAGATGCACTTTATGCAGCCTCTCAGGCTCTTATATACTTACACGACGAAATAGACAAGCTGGGAAGACCAGAGCTGGTTTATACAACTGGTGAAATTGTTTGTCATCCATGTGTACATACAGTAATTCCTGACTTTGTCGAGTTTTCACTTGACGTAAGACATGAAGACCCAAAGGTATTGGAAGCAGTTCGTGAAATAGTAAAGACGCTTCCAGCTAAGGAGTGGGCTGGATGTAAGTGTGAAATTAAGCTGGCTTGGGAAAGAGATACAGTATACTGGAACAAGACTTTGGT
>NZ_FONP01000019.1 GCF_900112955.1 Peptostreptococcus sp. D1 | reverse complement strand
TCACATCAAAAAGCTTCGGATAAAAACGAAAATTACGCTCACCCTTTCAATGCTTTTGATAAAGGTCTCAGTTCTAAGGACAGTCGCGCTCGACTTGCATGTGTTAGGCACGCCGCCAGCGTTCATCCTGAGCCAGGATCAAACTCTCAAATAAAAATTTAATTCCGCTCAGCTATTATCCCTTTTAGAAATATCTGGCTTGGTTTGTTTGTGGTTTAAATTTCTAACAAAACTTCCATAGTCTTATTATTATTTAAACGATTAATCAATTTGCTCCTTTGAGCTTATTGAATTAACCTGCTGTTCAATTTTCAAAGTTCATTTCATCATCATTTTGACGACTTATTTATAATATCATTTTTATAATAACTTGTCAATACTTTTTTTATATTTTTTTAATAACTTAATTTTGAGTCATTAACTCTGAATTGAATAATAAAGCACTGCTTCGTCATTTGCAAGTAATAATATATCATAGTATTTTATTACTGTCAATATTTTTTAATTATTTTTTTAAAATAGCGAAAAAATATAAGGCAATGCATTATTTATTAAAATAACACACTGCCTTTCCTATAGTTATTAGCTATATAGTAAACTTGGTAATACTACACTATAAATTATGTAATCACTCTCAAAATTTTATCATGCTTCAAGTACGACTCTACTGAATTGTTTATTTTTCTCTAATATTTTAAATAACACAACGCCGCATCCAGTCACTATTACCAACTCCGATATCATAATTTGTCCAGTAATTAAAAAGTACGAAACTGGCTCTGGAGAAACCATCACTATTTCTGCCCCAATTATAATTGCTGATAAAGCTGGCATCAGCGATGCAATCCAAATATTTTTAATTTTACTCATTGCAAATAAAGCCAAAAACGATGCCAAAGTTCCAACGAATATATCTATTGCGCCTAAAGAAGAAAACAAATTAGCTATGGCACATCCAACAGTCAATCCTATTACATACTGTGGATTGTAAAATGCTAATAAGGTCATAATTTCAGATACCCTAAACTGAATTGGCCCATATGATAGTGATGGTATTGCCCAAGTTAAAACTGCATAAAGAGCTGCTACCATCGCCTGCTTGGCAATCGAACTGCTATCAAAACTAAATCTCATAAAACTAATCCTCCTAATGATTATATATATTTGTTATTACCATACAACAAATATTTTCTCATCATTAAAAAACTGCGCCCTCACCAAAATGAGAACGCAGATAATAAACATTGTTTATTAAACCCTTGTTTTTTAAGTAGGTGACAAGAAAACTCTGTATCGATAAAATACCATTACATTATATAGGTATTTCAATACTTTGTCAAGATTTCAGCTTGCCTTTTTTACTAAATATTACTATGCTTACAATTATAACACTTCCACCTATAACAGTTCCCAAGCTAGGAACTTCTGACAATATCAGAGATCCCATCAAGGTAGCGACGAATGGTGTTAAAAATCCATAATTAGTCACATCGCTGGTATTTTCAGTCATACTAAGAGCCTTGCTCCAGAAAAAATATGCTAATGCACTGCTCAAAATACTCATTGTAAGCAGTACAGCCAGATAATAGAAGCTTACATTTGAAAGCTCTTTTATTCCTTGAACAGAAAAAGGAGACAGCACTAATATTGATGAAATCATACTATATGTAACTATTTCTGTAGCCTTATACCCCATTTTTGACAGCTTTCTATTAAGAATATTGTACACACAGAATACTACTGCTGCTCCCAGTGTCCAAAATATACCGGGATTTATGGATAGAACACCATCCCATAGCATCATTATTGCCACTCCAATAAAAGCCGTTATCAATGTCGTCCACCCAATCACATTTATCTTTTCACCGTAAAGATAGTGTGCTGCAACTGCTGTCAAAACAGGTGTTATCGCAATGACAATACTCGATGATGCGGATGTTAATGTCAACATCCCTCTATTAAATGTGAAAAGATAAATTCCAAAGCCACACGCACCCGATAATAAAAACCATCCCAAATCCTTTTTCTTGGGTACTCCTCCGCCATTCAATTTATTTATTATTAGAAGTGCCACAGAAGCTATACAAACTCTTAAAAATCCCAAGGAATTTGTGGAGAAATAATGCAAAGCAACCTTTGAAAGAGGAAAGGCAATTGCCCAAAACAAAATAGTTAATATACAAAGTAAGTTCATTTGCACTTTTTTGCTCATATATAATAATAACCTTTCTTTATAATCTTAAAGAATAGTATACCACCACCCCATAAGGAAAACAAATGAAACCACAATAAAATAATAAATTATTTTTTAACCTATTTATTAGATTATCAAATTTATCATTAAAATAAAATGGGGATACCATAGTGATTCCCCAATAACTCATTTTCATAAAAAACTATAGCTTTAGCTCTGCGTATTTTTCTGCAATTCTAACTAATAGCTTTGCTCCTGCTTCCAATGCTTCCACGCTTACAAGCTCATTTCTTCCATGGAAATTTATCCCGCCAGCAAAAAGATTTGGACAAGGTAATCCCATAAATGACAATCTTGCACCATCAGTACCTCCTCTAATAGGAATGACCTTTGGTTCAACTCCAATATCTTTCATAGAATCGACAGCTATATCTACTACAAACATACTCTTTTCAACTATTTCTCTCATATTGTAGTAGCTATCAACTATTTCAACAGATACTCTTCCATTGTACTTTTTAGATATTACTTCAATCGTTTTTTCAAAGAACTCTTTTCTTCTGTTGAAAATATCCATATTATGATCACGAATAATATAATTCATTACAGTTTCTTCAACGTTGCCTTCCATTGTATTTAAATGGTAAAAGCCTTCATAGCCTTCAGTTGTTTCAGGTCTTTCGCACACAGGAAAAGCACTCATTATTTCTGAAGCTATATACATAGAATTTATCATTTTATCCTTTGCAAATCCCGGATGTACATTTCTTCCTTGAATTTTTACAGTCGCTGCAGCCGCATTAAAGTTTTCATATTCCAGTTCGCCCATTTCGCCGCCATCAAATGTATACGCATACTTTGCTCCGAACTTCTCAACATCAAAAAAGTCGGCACCTCTTCCAATTTCTTCATCTGGAGTGAATCCAACCATAATATCTCCGTGCTTAATTTCAGGGTGTTTTACTAGATATTCAATACCTGTTAATATTTCAGCTATACCAGCCTTGTCATCAGCTCCCAATAAAGTATTTCCATCTGTTACTATTATTGTCTGACCTTTAAATTCTTGAATTTCCGGATAATCCTCTACAGTAGTGACAATTCCCTTTTCTTCATTAAGGACAATATCTTTTCCATCATAATTTTCAATTATTCTCGGTCTTACATTTTTACCTGTTATATCAGGACTTGTGTCCATATGTGAAATAAATCCAATAGGACTAATTCCTTCAACATTAGCAGGTAGCTTTGCCATTAAGTAGCATTTTTCATCCAGCGAAATATCAACCAATCCTAGCTCTTCCAGCTCTTTCTTTAAAACATTCGCCAAATCAAACTGCTTTTGAGTGGATGGACAATTATCTGAGCTTGGATCTGACTCGGTATCAATTGATACATAATTCAAAAATCTTTTTAAAACCTTTTCTCTCATAATATAGACCTCCCAAAAATTATATGATAACTTAATTATATTCCATATATACACCAGTATCAATAACTAAAGGCAATTATATCTAATAAAATTTATCTGTTTCTCTGATCGAAAAATTAGTGCAAGCTATTAAGCTATTTTATTTATTTTATAGCAATATTTTGTATTTTTATGATATAATATTGCTATAATTTGTGCGCCTATAGCTCAACTGGATAGAGCTGCAGACTTCGGATCTGTGAGTTGTGGGTTCAAATCCTACTAGGCGCACCACTTTATTTACTTTTTATTTATTGATATATCGGAGAGAAAAATGTATGTAATATTTAGAGATGACCTGATTGATAGTGATGAAATCAGAAAAAAAATAGAATCTGAATCAGATTTTCATGTGATTTCTGATCTGACAAAGGCTACAAAAAGAGAAGATGTGATGAGCTTTAAGCTGTCACTGCCTATGCATAAAATCAGCCTTGACACAGTATTTGATTGGGATGTCGAAGATTCGGTAAACGAATACTTTGGCTACGCTGAAAGTCTTACAAAAGATCTTCTAAAATATTTCCCAAAATATACAATACAATGCTCAAGCTCATATAAATGGGATGAGATTGATAATTCAATCAATCTTGTAGTTGTGATAGCGAATATAGATATAACAACGAAAAAATTAAAGCTTGATATTTTAAAAAGAATGATGAAACAGGTCGACTAACCCTATGTATGTCGACCTGTTTTTTTAAATTTATTTTTGGTTAAAATCATAAGTAATTCGGCAACAATTCTATAAATAGGCTGATATATCACTTATAATTTTCCCATCTTTTATTGTTACTACTCTATCCGCCTGATTAGCTATTAACTCATCATGTGTGATCATTACCAATGTCTGGTTAAGCTTTTTTATAAGTGTTTTAAGCAAATTCATTACGTCCTCTGTTGTTTTACTATCTAAGTTTCCAGTTGGTTCATCAGCAAATATAACTGATGGTTTATTTGATAACGCTCTAGCTATAGCTACTCTCTGTTGTTGACCTCCAGAAAGCTCATTAGGATATTTTTTTAATTGATCTTCAATTCCTATGCTTTTTACCAATTCCATTATATATTCCTCATCTTCCTTTTTACCATCCAAATTTACTGGTAAAATAATATTGTCATATATATTTAGTACTGGTATTAAATTAAAGCTTTGGAATATAAACCCAAATTCTCTTCTCCTTATTTTAGATAACTCATTATCATTCAATTTGTATATATCTTTGCATTCCAAATATACATGCCCTGATGTAGGTTTATTTAATCCTGCCATACAATTTAAAAGAGTTGTTTTTCCTGACCCACTTGTTCCTACTATAGCCATAAATTTTTGTGGCTCTATTTCCAAGCTTATATCATCAATGGCCTTTGTAAGCTGCTCACCTTTACCATAATATTTTTTCAAATTCTTTATAACTAAACTTTTCATATTATTCTCCTTTATATATAATCAATTATTTTAAATTACAATAGCTTCAAATAAAACTTAAATAAATTTAACTATTATACAAGCTATAATATTCCCCCTTACTATCTATTAAGTCTTGATGTTTTCCACTTTCTACCACAACACCTTTTTTTAAAACATATATATTATCAACATCCTTAATTGTAGATAATCTATGTGCTATAACTATAACTATTTTATCACGAATATACTTATTTAAATTTTCAACTATACATATCTGAGAAATATTATCAAGAGAAGATGTAGCTTCATCTAAAATTAATACATCACTATCCTCTATTAATGCTCTTGCTAAAGCTATCTTTTGCTTTTGTCCACCAGATAACTTTATACCCCTTTCACCAATTTGAGTTGAAAATCCATTCTCCAAGCTCTTTATATAGCTATAAATTCCAATATTTTCGCACAAATTTATCAATTCATCTTCACATATTGTTTTACTTAAACAAATATTTTCTTTTATTGTTCCATCATATATAACATTATCTTGAACAACCACAGAAAATTTTTTTCTCAATGAATTTAAATTAATAGTTCTTATATCTATACCATTAATAATGATATTACCTGAGCTAGTACCCCATAATCTATATAATAAATTTATTATTGTTGTTTTTCCACACCCACTATTACCTACCAATGCGGTTACAGACCCCTTAACAAATCTTAGATTAATTCCTTTCAATACATTATTTTTATTGTCATTATTATAGTTAAACGTAACATCTTTAAATTCTATAACTTCAATTTTATCATTTAATCTATTCATATTTTTTTCAAATACCTTTATATCACTTTCTTCATTTAGCAAATCAAAAACTCTATCTATTGAAACTTTTGCTTTCTGTATCACGTTATTGGAATTAATTATACTCATGCAAGGACCCATTAGCATTGAACTATATCCTTGAAAAGCAAAAACAGATCCCAAGGTCATTTCTCCATGTATAACCTTATAACCTCCATATCCATAAATAAAAATAGTAACTATTAAATTTATAGCCTTTAGCAAACTAATATTCCCCCCATATAACAAATCCATTTTTATACTTTTGTATATCAATGACTTCTCCATCTTTATATACTTTGATAAGAAAAATATTTTTGCTTTTGTAACTATTATATTAATTATATTTAATACATATTCTTGTATAATATTAGTTACCCTTCCATACTCTTCTCTGATTTCAAATTGATTTTTTTGTAATTTTTTTGTAAAAATTATCTGCAATTTAATCAAGATAATTTGAAAAAAAATAACAAAAATAAACAAAATTAATTGCATTTTCATCATAAATAATATAGCCACTATTGCTGTAACCACATTTTTTATCAATGAAAAAACGAGCTCAGAATCTAAGCGTTCTATCATATCTACATCTGATTGTATTATAGAAATTATATTCCCAGTTTTCTTTTCACTATAAAATCTGCCTGATAATTCTGAAATATGCTTTAATATTTTAATTCTAAGCTTTATTGCAACCGAACTTCTCATAAGTGAATATAAATATATCAATATATAATCTGAAACAATCATAACACTATTAATTATCAAGTATATAGCTATATAGCTAGCAAATTTATTTATATCCCCATTACTTACACATAGATCGATAATATTTTTCAATACTATAGGTAAACATATATTAAATGATGTACTTATAGCAACTAAAAATAAAGCTAATAAAATTCTATTTTTGTTAGATAAGTACACAAATTTAAAAAATTGCTTAAAATTATTATTTTTCATTATCAAATCGTCCCTATTCATTTGTGTTTCAAATTAATTTATCTTATAAAAATAAACTATATTTCTTTACTTTTTAATATTATTAATAATCACTTTAAATGTTTATTAATAATATTAACTAAACCTTCAACATATGATATATTTTCTATTTCAATGCCAATAATATCCAATGTTATTCCAAAATAATTATTAACATAGTTAATAAATCTATCTAAATTTTCAAGATATATTCCCGTAAAATCTCCTATCAAAAGTTTATCTTCCAATTCTTCTAATCTTATATTTTTTCTATGCTCTGAATAACAATAACTTTCAATACAATTAATTAGCTCTTCTTTAACATGATAATCAGTAAAATCTTTTTTTGAAATAGTTATATTTTTAAAATAATTTTCTAAACAATACTCCAATATTTTTTTTTCGGTAATCTGTTTTTCAAATAATAATTTAGCTATAACTCCACATAAATATGCTGCAAGCTTAGAGTTTTTACCAAATAATCTATACTCTCCATTTATACAGTAAATGATACTATTTACATAATCAGTCGTTAACTGATACTTTTGTCCAATCTTATAAATTAGTGAAGAATATTCTTTTTTGTTTCCATCTACACCTATTACACTATCACACATTGCAGGTACGCTATCCTTCCCATTATTGGAATTAGAACATATTATTATTTTTCCTTCATCACTTAATTTTTTACATATATTTTCAAATTCACTATAATACTTGATGTTAGTTGTTGATGAAGAAATATTAATCAATTTTATATCGGTATTAATTAATTTTTCTAATGCTTTAATAACATCAGTAACCCTCCCTTCTCCTGATTCATCATAGACCTTTATAGGATAAATGTTTACATTCCTACATTCATTTAATATAGTTAGAGTACACATAGTTCCATGTCCATTTAAATCATGTAAATCGTATATCGTATTAATTTTGTCAAACACTTGTAATTCCTTATTAAAATATATGTATTTCTTTAACATAGCATCATTATAATCAATTCCTGTATCAATCACTGCAATATTAGAATTATTTGCAAACATAACCTTCACCTAATTTTGTTTATTGAATTCTTTCGTAGCAATATAATAACATAGGAAGAAAACAATAAATGGAATTAGTGACACAGAAAAAAGTCTAAAATAATTTATAAACAACACCCTATCTGGATATACATTTTTTAAATAAAAATACTCTTCTAATATATCATATAAGGATATTAAAAAAGTTAACGCAGAAGAAATGATACCATACTTTATTCCTTCTATTATATGCATATTTCTTATACTTTTTCTTGATGCACCAATATACATTAAAATGCTATTTTCATTTTTTCTCATC
The DNA here is from genome assembly GCF_900112955.1 of Peptostreptococcus sp. D1. Taxonomy (GTDB): domain Bacteria; phylum Bacillota; class Clostridia; order Peptostreptococcales; family Peptostreptococcaceae; genus Peptostreptococcus. Next base: position 21,701 of record NZ_FONP01000019.1, on the reverse strand, counting down.
AATAATATAATTTTCAATGATGAAAAAATTGTAAAAACAGACATCAAGCCAGCATACATAATATTTATTCCTATCTCTAATAACAGAATCTCTTTATTATGTCCCTTGCTTCTTTCTTTTTCACTAGAATTAAAGCTAAAGCTTTCTCCTATTACACCCTTTAATTCTTTTTCTAAAACTTTTTCTGATTTCAAGCTGTTAAAAAACACTTGTTCATATCTTTCATATCCTGATATTTTTTTATAATCATCAGGATGAATTAGCATCCCACCAATAAGATCTCTGTTTCTCATATATTTAGATAACTTTATGGAATCTAAATAACCCACTACTTGTACTTTAATATTTCTATACTCCATATCGCCAGAGGTATTTTTAACTAACATCCTAATATTAACTAAATCACCAATATTTAAAGCTTTATATATTTCTTCAAAATTATTGGTTAGTCTGTTATAAAATTTATTTTTAATATATACTCTAGGATAATTATTTAGAATATCTTTTTTATCTAATTCACCATATATTATTTCTTTTTCTTTCAATTTATTTATATCTGTATTTATTAAACTAAATTCGTATTCAATATTTGGTGAAGTATCTTTGGAATATGCTTCACTCAATTCATTTCCATTACTTATATAGAATACATTTGACATATTAAAATATACTATATCCTTGATATCTTCAATTTTTTTTATTTTTTCAATTTCTTCATTTGAAAATCCATAATTCGGAATATAATAACCACTTCTATCTATTTTGTAGTCTCTATTCACAAAATCGGAATCTGAGCCAAACCCATTAACTTTATCTCTTGACTCATAAGCATTTTCTACGGATATATAATTTGATATAGGTAGTGCCAATAATATAACCGGAACTATAAGATACAATATATATTTTTTAAGATTTATACTTGAAATCTTATTTATTATTTTACGCTTATTAATTAAGCTAGTATTAAGTATTTTATCAATATAATTATTTAAAATTCCTTTCTCATTTTTAGCAAAGCCTTTATTTACTTGATATATTTGGTATAAAAACGAAACCACAATCGGAATAACAATTATCCGAAGAGTATATATAGTTAAAGATATATCATAATGTATTGTTTTAGACATTATTTTATAGATTTCTGGACTTGCTAAAGTGTAATTAAAGTTATTAATCATGAATTTAGCCAGTAGTAAACCCAAGATAGCCCCAAATATTACTGAAAAGACTCCTATTAATATGCCTTCTGAAATCAGAAGAAACATAGTTTGCAGCTTACTTGCTCCTACTACTCTCAACAGCCTCATATCAATTATTCTTTTTTTAGAATATATTATCATTGTAATCAGGCTGAATAAAATTCCTGAAAATACCAAATTTTTGAATCTTGGATTATCAAGACTTACTTTGCTTAAAAAGTTTACAGTTTGTGCTAAATCTCTATTATAATTTAGTTTACTTAAATCAATATTTAGAGTTGAAGCAAGTTTATTTGTTTCAAGCTCAATATTTTCGTACCCACCTTTATAATTTATAAAAACATTATGCAAAAGACCTTCTGGTAGTAACTTATTATCCAAATTTGCATATACCAAATCTCTATTTGATGTATATCTTAATAAGTGATTATCTAATTTCCCTACAACCTTTAAATTTAATGCTACAGCTTTAAAAGCTGTAATGCCTCCTTTTTTTGTTTCAAATTGTATTTGACCACTTATTATATCACCCACTCTATACTTATTGTTTAAATCAAGTATAATTGCTTCATTTACAGCTTTCGGATGTATCCCTTCAGTAATTTTTAATTTCATTAAATCAAGAATATTTTTGTCATACTTCTCTAGCGTTATAAATTTACCATCGCTTGTTGATACAAAATTTTCAAAGCTGATTGTAGAAAATACATCCTTTACATTTTCGCTATTTTTTATATTTAATAGCTCATCATTTGTTATATTTTTTCCTAAGCATCCGTAAATAGGACTGTGTTCTTTTATAAAATTGTAATGATTTGTATACTCGCTTTTTTCAGATAACATTATTGCAAAACATCCACCAGTCGCTATTGTCATGGTTAATATCAGCAATAATATTATTTTTATATTTTGCTTAATATATGATCTTAATAATTTTTTCATATAAATTTCTCCAACATAACTATTATATACATTCTTTATTATAAAATAAGGTTCCAATACTTAATCTAATTTTTAAAAATATAATATTACTAATATACTATCAATATAAATATTAGCCTTAATTTTGATATTCTAATCAAACTGCTTTACTAATGTCTATTTGAACCAAATGCTGATACTACACCTTTTAATTTACAATCATACATACAGTCATACTCGCCTATCATTTTCTTATCTCTCCAAAATCTATAGCATGGATCTGCATCATTTATTTCCATTTCTTCTAGTTCCATTTTTTCTTCAATCGCCATTACTTTTATTTTTTCCATTTTTAATCTCCTTTTAATTAACATTTTTTGTATTAGAACCTTATTTATTAACTTATTATTTAATTGAACATTTCTTAAAATATTTTTTATTCTTACTACAATGATATTCGAATACATTTTTTTGTGTTTCATGCATACTAACATAATGACAATTACCACAATATATTGCATACTGACAATCTTTACATCCTTTTCTAAAAATTGCTCTTTTTTTATTTAAATTTTCAATTACATCTATTCGTTTTTTATATAAATCATCCTTTAAAATATTCCCTATTCTATATTCTTCACAAACTAGTAAAGGACATGGATACACATCACCTAAACTATCAATATATATTTGTGTATCTCCTGCATTACATGTAGTTGCTCTCAGCTTATAATCAATAAATTTTTCAATACCATAAAAATCATAAATATAGTCCCTTTCATCTCTTAAATATGTATCATCTAACAACCCACTTCCCACTTTAGTAAAAGCCCTAATTATTGGCTTAACATTATAAAGCTCGCACATATCTATAAATTTTTCTACATTTTTACAATTATTTACTCCAACCACCATTGATGCGTAGATATCAATTATTCCATTTTCTTGAAAAATTTTTATATAATCAACTATGTTCTCAAATGTAGCATCCGAATTTTGTCTTACATCATTATAAGTCTCATTGTTATATCCATCCAAACTTATCTCTACAGAATCTACATATTTAGAAAGTATATCAATCTTTTTTCTACTCAATAGAGTAGCATTAGTCGCAAAAATTATTACATTTTTATATTTACTTCTCAAATATTCTAATATTTCTAATGCATCTTTTCTGACCAATGGCTCTCCACCTGATATTTTTATTTCTAGTGGATTATATTTCAAAATATTATTTATACACTCTTTTATTTCTCTTGTATTTAGTTCCTTTAAACTGTTATTATTAATATCAGATGATGTACAGCAATATGAACATTCAAGATTACATTTTTTTGTGATAGAAAATGAAATAAGTGGTATAAAATTTATATCTCTTTCATAATACTTATATGGAGTAATCAAAGACATTTTATCTAATGCTTTAAAAACTTTTTTATAATAATCCACATATTCACTCCTTATTTCACATATTTCCTCAACAGATAAGCCTTGCCTTGTACACTCTATTATGTCTTCAATTACAATTTTTGATACTGTTATACAACTTCCACTATACTTATTTGATATTTTAGCTTTATTTTCAAATGTATTATACATTGATAATTTTTCAGCAAAATAATTACTCAATACACTCACCACCCATACTTATTTCTAATAATAATCTTTTAATATTACAAGTAATCACCGGAGGACTTGTATCATTATTCCTATTTATGATATTATTTAATATTTTACATTTATATCCACTACAAGTTTCACGAATACCACAACTTTTACACAATGATGGTTTCATTTCTAGCCATTCGTGTAAATTCATAGCTTTTTTTGTTACATCTTCATTATTACTATTTAAATCGCCTAATTTATACCAATTATTATTTAGGGAAAAAACACATGGATATATTGTCCCCACAGGATCAAATACTATGCTATTTAATCCCCCAAAACAATCACTTTTAATCTTGAAAACATCATTCCTATCTGTAAAGGATGTTAATATTTCTTTATCCAATTTTCTTATTTTTTCAATCTCTAATTTTAAATTTCTGATGTCATCTTCATACCAGTCTTCATTGTAGAAATTTTCTGATATGGCAAATAAATTAATCCCTTTTTCACTTAAATAATTAATTGAATTACACAATTCTACTATACTTTCAGGATTTATTGTTATTCTTGCTCTTATATTAATATCTCTTTTTATAAATTTACTAATATTTGATATCACTAAATCAAAAGATCCATTTCCATTAACAAATTTTCTATTTTTATCATGATAATATTTTGTCCCATCAATACTAACTGATAATTCAATATTGTTATTTTTAATAAAACTAGAAATTTCATCACTATATATAGTACCGTTAGTTGTCATTTCATATCTAAATTTATAGTCAAATTTCTGAAGTCCTTCAGTTATGCATTTAATAACTTTAAAATTAAGTAGTGGCTCTCCACCATGAAAAACAACCGTATTTCTATATTTAATTTCTTCAGGATACAATCTAACTCTTCTTTCAATAGCATTATACACATATTCTACTATCTTAATTGCCGTTTCTTCTGTCATATAATAATATTTTTTATTCTTCTCATAACAGTATGAACATCTCAAATTGCAATCATCTGTTACTACAACTGTAAAATTCATATTATTTCCTCTTTTCATTAAACCAAATAATGTTATTTAAATTATTTTTCATCAATCCACACCATTCATTTATCTTTCCATTATCATTCAGTCTATAATACTCTGCTGGACACGTCCAACAAAATATGTTCAAATCACAATATGCACAATTGCTCGTTCCACAGTACTCTATTTTTTTAAATTTTTCATATGAAATTTTAAATTTTTCATTAAAAGTTCCTATTTTAATCGGTTCAGCTATATTACCTATTTTAAAATATTCATATATTAGAGATTGACAAGGATAAACATCACCATAATAATCTACAAACAAAACAGATCTAAATGCTGAACAATATTTTGATGAAATTTTTTTATCCTTATTAACACCTTGATTTTCATACATCTTAGGTATCGTATATGGTATTATCGAATCTATTCCTTGAATATCAAATGCATTTTTAGCTCCTCTACCTATAGGGTTAAATGACCTAATGATATAGTCAACGTCTATACTTTTTGCAAAATGTTTAAACTTATATTCATATAATTCTTCATTTAAAGATGCTATTGTTGAAATTCTAATATTATTAAAATTTCTCGACTTAATATTTATTATTGCACCAATTACCCGTTCAAAAACTCCTTTACCTCTAATTTTTGAACAGGTTTCTTCGTTATAACCATCAATACTTATATCAATATTATCAAAATTTTCTATTATAAAATCTATATTCGAATCATTTATTAGAACTCCATTTGTTGATAATGTAAGATTTATTCTCTCACTCTTGTTTTTTATATACTCAACTATTTCATAAAAAAAGGTGCATAATAAAGGTTCACCACCAGATATTACTATATTTTTAATTCCCAAAATCAGCAAATTATCAACTATATTTTTAGCTTGTTCAAATGAAATAAATTCTTTCTCATCTAATGAACAAGAACTTGAGCAATGTTTACACTTTAAATTACACATTTTTGTTAACAAAAAATACGCACTTGTTAACTCATATTCAGTATTTTCAACTTCGCAAAAATAATTTAATTTATTAACAATATCTAATACCTTTCTCATATATATTCTATCACTCTGTTTTTTAAATATGTTTAAAAATTCTTCATCTGTAAGTTTATTTTCTTTCTTAAATTTAATATAATTATATATTTCCTCACTTAAAAACATATGCTTTTGCATATTTTTACTATAAATATATGAAATTCCATTTCTACATTTTTCAATAAAATTTTCTTCCATTTTATACCTCACTATTAATCCATTATTACTTATTTATATTAAGTTTCATTTATAATTGAATTTTATTTCTTATTCAAGTTCAATGTTATAACAAAATTAATGTATAATCAATACTAATAATTTTTTATATATACTTTATATATATTTTATATATATTTTATATATTTTTTATAATTTCTAAACATCAAAATTTTCTTATATTTTATTTATATTTTTTACTTATCTATTAATCAATTATTGCTTGTTTGTAATTGAATTTTATTTCTTATTCAAGTTCAATGTTATAGCAAAATTATTATACAATCAATACTAATAATTATATATATTCTAAATATTTTTTATAATTTTTAAAAATTTGTGGTAAAATTAAATATAGTTATATAAATATTCACATATAAAATGGAGGGGTTTTAAATGAATAATAGTATATCGAAATCATTAAAAAAAAATTTATATATATCTAATTTAAATAAGGATATTTTTATTTATGAAGATATATTTTTTGATAAAAAGAACAAATTACTTCTTTTATTGGAAGAAATACTTGACACCTGTGAAAATTATTCTTTTGGAATTTTTAATGACCTGAGGAAAAAATTAATTGAATTTATAGATGAGCTTAACACTTATGATAATTTACTCCGTAATTCAATTGATGAAATTTATAAATTAAACAATTCTAATACATCAACAATTGAATTTATAACCCATAGCCTTCAAAATCACAAATCTTGGAAAGATAATATCGAAAAGTTCATATTTATTATTGATAATGATATTTCTAATATTAAAAATCGTATTCCAAGTACAAACTCTATTTATAGAATGAAATATCATTCTAATGGAATAAACAACGATTTTCCTTATATTTATTGTTACAAAACTTATATAATTAATAATAATCTATCAGTAACTTTATTACCTAAAAATAGTGTTAATTTTGAAATAAAGCTAGATTTATTTGATATTTTAATACTCCGCACTATTTTCGTCTTTTATATTAATGGTATTTTTAGACTAAGCTACATAGTTATTAATAAATATATAGCTTCAAACAACAAAAAAATTGTTACTGATAATCAAATATCTCTTTTAAAGAAAACAATTAAAAAATTAGAAAATATAGATATTCTTGTTTCGGATAATATTTCTAATAAAACACATAAGGAAAGATTGATTTATATGTTGGAAATAGATAATGAAAGTTTTTTAATTTTAAAAAAAAGTTATATATATGATTTTCTAAAAGAAAATAATTTATATATAAAACTTGACAATAATATATCTATGTGTCCTATTTCTATAACAAAAAATAATATTATTCTAAGAGAATACTTAATTAATAAAATAATAATTAACAACAAAATTAAAATATATTTCGAAGAAATATACATACACCTAGGAATAACCTCCATTCAACAAAAAAAGAAAAATAGGGAAATAATTATTAGAATTCTAGATTATTGGAAAAAATTTGGATATATTGATGACTACAGTATTAATTTTAACTACGATAACTATCCATATATAAAAATAAAAAAAATATGATATACTCCCTCCTATGGTAGTTATATTAACATAGGAGGGACTTATTTATATCTACATATTTTTACATACTCTCACTAAACAATGAATTTATACTCTATTTTTCCTATGTATGAACAACTATTTAGTAAATAATATGCTTTCTTCTGTTTCAATATCAAAGAAATGTACTCTATTCATATCTAGTGCCAAGCGTAATTCATCTCCTGGCGAAACGTCATTTCTGCCATCAAATTTGGCTATCAGCTCATTACCTGCAAAATCTAAGTATGCAAATATTTCAGATCCCATTAGCTCTCTGATTACTACCCTTGCATCGAATACGCTTTCTGGTGACATATCTAAAAATACTTTTTCTTTATGTATATCTTCTGGTCTTACTCCAAGAGTTACCTTTTTCCCTATATAGCCCTTTTCTTTTAAGTATGCTGCCTTTCCCCCCGGAACTAAAAACTCAACATCCTTGCCGTTTACTTTGGCAACAGCTTGTCCATTTTTCACCATCAGCTCTACCTCGATAAAATTCATCTGTGGACTTCCTATAAATCCTGCAACGAATTTATTTGCTGGATTATCATATAGAACCTTTGGTTGATTTATCTGTTGCACAATTCCGTCTTTCATTACAACTATTCTATCACCCATTGTCATAGCTTCAACCTGATCGTGCGTTACATAGATAAATGTCGCTCCCAAATCCTTATGAAGCTTTGATATCTGGGCTCTCATTTCAGTTCTAAGCTTGGCATCTAGGTTTGAAAGTGGTTCGTCCATCAAAAATACCTTTGGATTTCTCACTATAGATCTTCCTAGTGCAACTCTCTGTCTCTGCCCACCTGAAAGAGCCTTTGGTTTTCTGTCCAATAAGCTTTCTAGCTGTAGTATTTTGGCAGCCTCTTGTACCTTCTTATCTATTTCAGCCTTATCCATTTTTCTCAATTTTAGTGCAAAAAACATATTGTCATACACTGTCATATGAGGATATAATGCATAGTTTTGGAAAACCATAGCTATATCTCTATCCTTTGGTTCAACATCGTTTACTATCTGTCCGTCGATACTAAGCTCTCCACTTGTTATACTTTCCAACCCCGCAATCATTCTTAGTGTTGTAGATTTACCACAGCCTGACGGACCTACCAAAACTATAAATTCTTTGTCCTCAATATCTATATTTACATTTTTTACGGCATTAAAGCCGTTGTCATATGATTTACATATATCCTTCAATTGTACCTTTGCCATATTTCGCACCTCGCTTATTTATCCAACATACTAATAACCTCTAAACTCAGCTCTGAAGTACTTTTTAAAGTCAAATCAGCCTCGACTCCAATACCCACACTTCTCATATTGCAAGCTCTCATTGCTTTAACACCAGACTCTGCATCTTCTATTCCGACTGTATTTTCTATTTTCAGCCCAATACCTCTAGTCGCTTCAATAAAAATATCTGGAGCAGGCTTGCCATTTACAACCTTCGAAGGATCGGCAATAAAATCAATTTTTTCAATCAATTCTAACCTTTTCAGTATGGTCGGCGCATTTTTAGATACTGAAGCTAATCCTATTTTAATATTATTTGTTCTAAGTTCGTCGATAAACTCCTCAATTCCTGGCAAGATATCATCCTTACTCAGATCTTCCAAAAGAAGCTTATACTCTTCGTTTTTTTTGTCTGCAAGAGAATCCATATCTGAATCAGAGTAATTTTGTCTAACCCCACCATATTCAAGTATTTTCACTAATGAATCTAATCTTGGTATGCCTTTTAATGTTTCATTGAATTTTTCATCAATTTCAATTCCCAGCTCTGATGCCAGATTCTTCCACGCAATATAGTGAAATTTCGCCGTATTGGTTATTACTCCATCTAAATCAAAAATTACTCCTCTAATCATTTTTTCTCTCCATAACTAACATATATTATTCTTAATAGTTTTTCAATACTATCGCTTCAAAAGGCTTTAATTTTATTTTATTATCTTCTTTTTCAAATTCTTTGTAGTTAGATAGTAGCACGCTGTATTCATCAAGCCTATACTCTCCAGCCAATTCAAAATCTACATCATCCTCATAAAAATTAGCCACTACGAGAATAGATTTATCATCAAGTCTTCTCTCATACGCAAATACAGATTTATTCTCTCTATCCACTAACCTAAAATCTGCCAAGGTAACCATGTCATCTTCATGCCTTATTTTTATCAGCTCCTTGTAATGATAAAACACTGAGTTCTCATCATTTAATGCAGAAGCCACGTTTATTTCCTTGTAGCTTGGATTCAATTTCAACCAAGGCTTTCCAGTCGTAAATCCAGCATTATCATCAGAGCTCCACTGCATTGGAGTTCTTGCATTATCTCTACCAATTCTGTAAACAGCTTCCATGAACTTGTCTTTTTCCACCATTTTTCTATCCAGCACAAGATCTTTATATGCATTTCTTATCTCAACATCATCGTATTCCTCTATTTCGAACTTGGCGTTAATCATACCTATTTCTTCACCCTGATATATATATGGTGTTCCCTGCATCATATGAAGTATAGTTGCAAAAAGCTTCGCACTTTCTACTCTATATTTATCATCATTTCCCCATCTGGATACTATTCTAGGCTGGTCATGGTTTTCAAAATATAGACTGTTCCAGCCTTTACGATGCAGACCATTTTGCCATGTGTTAAAATTGTCCTTTAATTCTATCAAATCGAGATCCTTTACTTCCCACTTTCCTAGATGGCTATTTGGAACCAAATCCAAGCTCATATGATCGAAAGTAAAAATCATATTTAATTCATTTCTGTCTTTTCCACAGAACAGCAATGCATTTTCAGGAGTAGATCCAGGTGCTTCACCAACGGTCATACAATCATATTTTGACAGGATTTCTCTATTCATTTCCTGAAGATATTCATGAAGTCTAGGTCCATTTGTATGAAAATCTCCAATTGGGTATTTGCCATGTTTTTCATCATAATCAGGAAAATCCGTATGCTTGGATATAGAGCTGATGACGTCCAATCTCCATCCATCTACACCCTTATCCATCCAGAATTTCATCAAATCCCAAACCTCTTGTCTAACCTTTGGATTCTCCCAGTTTAAATCGGGCTGTTTCTTCGTAAAAAGGTGTAAATAATACTGCTCAGTATTTTCATCATACTCCCACGCTGAGCCGCTGAAAAAAGACCCCCAATTGTTGGGCTCATCTCTCCAAAAATAATAATCTCTATATGGGTTATCCTTCGATTTTCTACTTTCAACAAACCAATCATGCTCATCACTACTGTGATTTGCAACCAAATCCATCACGATTTTTATGTCTCTATTGTGAGCCTCTTCTATTAACTCATACATATCTTCATTAGTACCAAAAGCACTCCAAATTTTTCTATAATCACTTATGTCATATCCATTATCGTCCTGTGGTGATTCAAACACTGGGCTTAACCATATAACATCAATTCCCAAAGCCTTTAGATAATCAAGCTTTTCAGTTACACCTTTTATATCACCAATTCCATCTCCATCTGTATCCTTAAAGCTTCTTGGATACACTTGGTAAACTACCGATTTTTTCCACCACTCCATTATTAAATTACCTTTCTACTTTCAAATTTATACTTATTGCTTCCTTTAAATCATGTGCCTTACCATACACTTTTATTGTAATAGGATCACCTGATTTTAATCTTAGTATAATTTCATTTTTTGTAGTTTCTAAGTTTATCAATCTTCCTCTATAATTGATATTGAAGCTGTATCCATCCCAGTCCTTTGGAACAAGAGGATTAAATGACAGCTCTTCATCGTATGTCCTCATTCCAGCAAAGCCTTGAACAATAGATAACCAGCTACCAGACATACTCGTAATATGTAATCCATCCTCAGTATCGTTATTGTAGTTATCTAGGTCTAGCCTTGAAGTTCTCTCATACATTCCCACAGCCTTATCCACCAAGCCTATTTCACAAGCCAGGATAGAGTGAATACATGCTGATAAGCTTGATTCGTGAACAGTCATAGGCTCATAGAACTCATAGTTTTTCTTTTTCTGCTCAATTGTATATTTATCGTTGAATAAATATATACCTTGTAATACATCAGCCTGTTTAATAAAACAAGATCTCAATATCTTGTCCCAAGACCAATTTTGATTTAGAGGAAGATTTGAAGGATCTAGCTCTTCAACCTTTTTTAAATCCTTATCTAAAAATGTATCATGCTGAACAAATACGTCTAACTCCTCGTCATATGGTAGATACATTTTATCAATAATATCCTGCCATCTATTGACTTCATCAAGGGTAACCTTCAGATTTTCAAGCTTCTCAGCCATCTGATGACTGCTTATTTTTTTCATCATCGAAATCGTATATTCTAAAGTCCACTTTGCAATCGTGTTAGTATACCAATTGTTATTTATGTTATTTTCATATTCATTTGGACCCGTAACACCGTGCATCATGTACAAATCTTTTCTCTTGTTGTAATGAACTCTATCTGCCCAAAATCTACTTATTCCAACTAATACATCTATTCCATATTCATCGATATAGCTGTAGTCACCAGTGTAGTTTACATAGTTGTAAATCGCATATGCTATGGCTCCATTTCTATGGATTTCTTCAAAGGTTATTTCCCATTCATTGTGACACTCAACACCAGTAAATGTAACCATCGGATACAATGCTCCATCTAGACCTTGCTGTCTGGCATTGTGATAAGCCTGGTTCAATTGATTGTATCTGTATATCAACAAATTTTTTGTAACCTCTTGAGGTGCAATCGATAAATACATTGGAACGATATACGCTTCAGTATCCCAATATGTCGCACCACCATACTTCTCGCCTGTAAACCCTTTCGGTCCAACATTCAATCTAAAATCTTTTCCATAGTATGTCGAAAACAGTTGGAAAATATTATATCTGATTCCCTGCTGTAGCTTTGTGTTATTCTTTATAACGACATCAGACATATTCCATCTTTCTTCCCACTTTTTAGCATTATTCTCTAGAAGCTTATCAAACCCTTTTTCGGCTGATTCTACAGATATTTTCTTGGCGTTCTCAACCAAATCACATTCCTCGTAATCTCTTGAAGTCGTTACAGAAACAATCTTTTCAAGAGAAACACTAGAGCCTTCCTTTAGATGACCTGAGTATTTAATACCTATTCTAAAATCATCCTTTGACTCTGAGCTTTTTTCAAAGGAAGTGTTGATAGTCATATAGTTGCACACTGTAAATCTGTCTACCTTGAAGTCATTCTCAGCAGTCCTTGAAATCACATAGCCTTGATTGTCGTCAACATTTCTATCAATCACATTCCAAAACTTCTCATCATAATTGGAATCTTCATTGTATACGTCTGCATCAATATATGGTTCAAACTCAACTGTAACATCTCCGTTCAGTGACTTAATATCGTATTTGATAGCACAAACTTCTTTTGTTTCAATACTTACAAACCTCTTTACATCTATCTGCAGTCTATTTCCTTCTCTATTGATTACAAAGCTTCTTACGAGAACTCCTTTTTTCATATCCAACTCTCTGTAAAAAGACTCTATAGACTCTTCATGTAAATCTAAATTTTTTCCATTTATCTTCACGTTTATCCCGATAAAATTTGGTGAATTTATCATTTTTCCGAAATATTCGGGATATCCGTTTTTCCACCATCCTACTCTTGTTTTGTCTGGAAACCAAACTCCACCGATATAAGTACCTATATGAGAATCCCCAGAGTATTTTTCTTCAAAGTTTCCTCTCATACCCATATACTCATTACCGATTGACATAATGCTTTCAGATAGTCTTAAATTTTCTATATCCAAACCTTCTTCTATTATCTTAAATTCATCATATTTGAATTTCATAACGCCTCCTACCTCAGTGTAGATATTTTTCTATACTTTTAATAATCACTTCTATCTCTACGTTTTCTGAAAACAAAGGCAAAGACTTTTTGAAATTACAAAGCAATTATTTCACTGAGCCTGCAGTTATTCCCTTTATAATGTGCTTCTGAGCTACAAAGTAGAATATTATTACAGGAATAATAGCTATTGTAAGACCTGCCAACGCCAAATGCCATTGCTTTGTATACTCACCAAAGAAGAAGAACATCTTTAATGGTATTGTTTCCATACCTGGTTGATTTATTACCAATGATGGAAGCAAATAGTCATTCCATATCCAAATGGTATTTAGTATGGCTACAGTAACAGTTATAGGCTTTAATATCGGGAATATGATATACCAAAATACTTGGAATCTATTACACCCATCTATTATCGCCGCTTCATCAAGGGATTTTGGAAGAGTGTTTATTGTTCCATGATATAGGAAAATCGACAAGCTCGATCCAAAGCCTAGATACAGGAACACTATACCAGGTCTGTTAAGCATTCCTAGCTTTCCAAAAAAAGAAACCAACGGAATCATTACTGCCTGGAACGGAATTAGCATCGCCGCAACGAAAACAAAAAATATAACTGTACTAACCTTTGATTTCACCCTAGACAATGCATATGCTGCCATAGAAGAAAATATTATTATAATAACAACACTGACAACAGTTATTAGTAATGAATTTACAAAGGTCTGTCCAAAATTAAGATTTTTTGCTGCCTGTGCATAGTTTTCAACATTAAGACCTTCTGGCGGTATTAGAGGTGACTGAAATATTTCTTTCTTCGTCTTTAATGAGTTTGCAATCATCATATAAAATGGTGCAAGCCATATCAAGCCAAGAATAGCCCCAACTAAACCTAATAATACTTTTTTACCTTTAGTGCTATTCATTACATTTCAACCTCCCTCTTTTTATTGTAGTAAACCTGTGTTAATGAAATTACTGCTACAATTACGAAGAAAACAACAGCCTTACTTTGTGCGTATGCCATCTTATTTTCCAAGAATGCGGTATTATATATGTTCATCGCAACCATCTGAGTTGAATTAAACGGAGCTCCACCTGTCAAAGATAAATTTTGGTCATACAGCTTAAATGAGTTTGAAAGCGTTAAAAACATACTTACTGTAAATGCTGGCGCAACTAGAGGAAATATTATATGTCTGAATCTCTGAACAATGTTTGCTCCATCTATTTGAGCAGCTTCTATCAAATCCTCTGGAATACTTTCAAGATGCGCTATATAAATAATCATTATATAACCTGACATCTGCCAAGCAGTCAAAATAACCAATCCCCAGAATCCAGTTCTAGTAGTTGATAACCAACCCCTAAGAGCCTCAACTCCAATTGCGGATCCAAGTGCATCGAAACCAGAAATAAATATAAATTGCCAAATAAATCCAAGGATTAATCCACCAATTAGATTTGGCATAAAAAATATTGTTCTAAGAAGATTGCTTCCCTTAAGTTTTTGAGTAACCAATAAGGCAAGCCCCAATCCCAATACATTAATCAATATAATCGATACTACTGCGAACTTTGTAGTGAATATCAATGCATTTCTAAAGCCTTCATCACCCATTAATTTAATATAGTTTTCTATTCCATTGAATTACTCTGGATTTATACCATCCCATGTTGTGAATGAATAATAAATACCATAGAATAGCGGTATTATTACAACCATGAATAGAGCGACAACAACCGGAGCAATGAATAACCAAAAGAATAGCCCTTTTTGCTTTAACTTTTTACTCATAACTTCCTCCTCAATTGAGACATCGGCCTCAACAAAAGTACAAAAGGTGCTGTCCTGTTGAAAATCAACTCAGACAGCACCTTATTAATCAAATTTTATTTTATTTTACTATTTTCTTTCCTGAGCCCATACATCCTTTGAATGTTTAATTATATCTTCAAAGCTAGATTCTCCAGTTACATATTTCTGAATGTCTGTTCCAAGAGTTTTCTGACCCCAGCTTGATGGATAACCCATGAATACCCAGTTTATAGTCTTTCCATCATTTGCATAAGAATAAACATCCTTTGATAGTGGATCTGATATCTTAGAAACATCGTATCCATTGTATGCAGGTATAAACTTGAATTCCTTTATAACATATTCTTTACCTTTTTCAGATGTATACATCCAATTTAAGAAATCTTTTGCAGCCTTCTTTGTAGCGTCGTCCTTGCTGTTATTTACAGCCCAGTACATTGGAACACCAACTGCCAATTTACCCTCAGCTACACCTTCCACTGGTATTGGAAGTAAGCCTATATTCTTAGCTAATTCTGGATCAACCTGCTCGATTGAGTTAAATGCCCAGTTACCCTGCTGAATTAACGCAACCTTACCTGTTGAGAACAGCTTTTCTACCTGTTGAGAATAATCCAAGCTTACTGTTGGCTGAACAGAGTACTTATTTTGCATATCTAGTACATCCTTAAACTGCTTTGCATATTTAAATTCTACATTCTTTGCTTCAAATGTCTTTAATATATTTCCATCAAATTCTGGAGAAATAAAGATATTTGACAAGTGAAGCCCTGTTACCCAGTCCTCTTTTGCTGGTAAAGCAAATACTGCATCTAAACCAAGATCTGACTTCTTAGAATCAAGAGTCTTTACTGCTTCCATCAGCTTCGCATAGGTTGTTATTTCTTCTGGTTTTATACCAGCCTTTTCAAATACTGCCTTGTTGTAAATAAATCCATAGCCTTCTTGGTTAAATGGTAATCCATAAACCTTTTTGTCTACAGTCACACCATCAAGTGTTGTTGGAAGAGCTTCCTTTACCAATGGTACTGAACTCAAATCCTCTAGCTTTTTCTGCCAATCCTTAACATCCTGTGGTCCACCTATATTAAATATAGTAGGTTCTTTTCCTGAAGAGAATTTTGACTTAAGAGCAGCACCATAGTCGCCACCACCACCAACAGTTGTTATGTTAATTTTAACATCTGGATGCTCTTTCATATACTCATCAGCCAGCTTAGTGAACTGATCCTTAAATTCCACTTTGAACTGGAATATATCCACTTCAACCTGCTTGCCATTACTGCTAGAGCTATCAGATCCTGACTTACTTCCACAGCCCGCTAACAACGATGATGCTATAACACCACATGCTGCCAAGCTTAAAACCTTTTTAAACTTCATAAAAACACCTCCACATTATTTGCTGTTCATACCAAGAACAATTTATTAATTTATATTACTTATTTTGTAATCGACTATTTGTGTCATTTCGACATCTTTTCCTTCAAGTATATCTATCAAGGTATTGCAACTTTTCTCACCTAGTATTTTTGAATCAACATCTACGTTTATTATTTTAATGTCGGAATTTTGTTTAAAATTTCCTGTTCCAAAGGTTCCAATTGCCTTTATTTTTATCGAATATTCTCCTATTTCATCGGATTTATGATTATTGATATAATCCATAACACCACTGAAAATCAATGCATCTGTTATCACTATTCCATCGATATTAGAATCATTTTTCAATATTTTTTCAATAGATCTATACCCATTCATGCTACTAAATTCGTTTTCCTGAATCAAGTCTTTGTTGAGCTTCATACCATTTTCCTCAATCGTTTTCACATAGCCATTAAATCTGTCTATTGTAACTACGGAATTCCTGTCTCCACCTATAAATGCAATCTTTTTACAGCCAGAATCGATCAGCTTCTTAGTCAATGTCTTGCATGCATCAACGTTATCTGTATCTACGGAATGAATACTGCTATAATCAATAGACTTTCCAATCAATACAAATGGAAAATTACTATCTCTCAGGTACTCAATAGTAGGGTCTTGAACTACTGACCTCATCATGATTACACCGTCAACCTTATTTGCTTTTACCAATCTTTCAACAGAACGAGTTTCGTTGTCACCATTGTATGCGATCAGCACGTCATACCCTCTCAAACTCGCTGTTTTTGATATTATCCTAAGGCTTTCCTGAAAAAAAGGATTCAGAAAAAAATCATCATCAGCTGGCAATACTAAGCCCACATTTTTTGAAATCCTGTTTGCCAAGCTTCTGGCAATGGCACTTGGATAATAATTCAATTCCTTCATCACACTGAAAATTTTTTCCTTGGTTTTATCACTTATATCTGGATAATTTCCAATAGCTCTAGATACGGTAGACTTTGATACTCCGGCTTTGTCAGCTACCATTTTTATTGTAACATTTCTTCCTTCCTTCATAACTCAAATATCCTCCATAAAAAGATTAGCTAATTTCCCAAACTCAACCGGTTTCGAAAAATTCACTCAACCGGTTTCGTTTTGTAGTCTCATAATACCATACTTCCGAAACGGTTGCAAGATAATTTTAAATATTTTTTTTGTTTTTTCTGAAAATATTTTCAAAGCTAGTATTTAAGAGACCTCTAGCATTAAAAAAAGAAATATTAAAAAATTAGACTTTACATTTAATATAATAATATGTTAATATACTTGCCATAATGATAATTATATATCAAGGAGGATTAGACATATGAAAAATTATATTAGTTTCGATATCGGAGGAACAGGTATTAAATACGGAATTCTTGATCAGGACGGAGCAATTCTAAGAAAATTTTCAATTAGCTCAGAAGCAAGAAAGATTGGTGGACCTGGAATAATCAGCAAAATAGTAGAAATCACCAATGCTCTAAAAAAAGAATATACATTGAGTGGAATTGGTATATCCTGTGCTGGTATGATAGATTCAAAAAACGGCAGTGTTTTGTTCGCCGATGAACACCTTATACCAAACTTCACTGGAATGAAGATAAAAGAAAAGGTCGAAGGTGAAACTGGATTACTTTGTGAAATTGAAAATGATGTAAATTGTGCGGGATTGGGAGAGCTTTGGCTTGGTAGTGAATCTGATGTCGAATTAGTTTCAATGCTTACCATTGGAACTGGTATAGGTGCTTGTTTAATAAAAAATGGAAAACTGATAACAGGTAACACGATGTGTGCTGGTGAAATTGGAAAAACTCAGATTCCTGGTGGAAGATTTGAGGATATAGCATCATCATATGCCATGACATCAAAGCTAGAAAGAAAGCTGGGATTGCCTAAGGAATCAATTAATGGAAAAATTGTTTTTGAAGAAATAGAAAAGGGAAACGAAATTTACATAAAAGCAGTAAATGAAATGATTGAAAATTTGGCAATAGGTATCTCAAATCTGTGCTTTACATTCAATCCAGGAATAGTTATCCTTGGAGGTGGTATAATGGCACAGGAGGAATATTTTAGACCAAGATTAGAGGAATCAATAAAAAAATATCTTCCTGAAGCAATATACAATGGAACTCAGCTTAGATTTGCCAAGCTGAAAAATGACGCAGGAATGATTGGAGCATTAAAAAATTTCTTGAATAAAAACGCACAATAATATAATACTAGAAAATACTTAAAAGTAATCTTCTTTACGGAATGATAATATTTTTTGACTAATAAAATTAAGAAGATAAAATTTTTTGTATTATTTATCTTAAAAAAATGGGAGCTTGAAAATGTATCCTATTTTTTTATTTAAAAAATGAATTCATCTGCTAGATATTTTATAAATTTTATGTTAATATAGTAGTGTAGTTTTTGTTCTAGTAGCTCAGCTGGATAGAGCACTGCCCTCCTAAGGCAGGTGTCGGAGGTTCGAATCCTCTCTGGAACGCTGAAAAACGCCAAAGCATACTCAAAAAAGTGTTTTGGCGTTTCGTTATTTTATCATTGTTTTATTGATATTTCGTTGTGGTTTCTCAAGACATCATCAGTGTAAATGCTTTCTAAATACTTTACTTGAAATTCATCAGAAAAATTATCCAGCCACATTTTTAAGGTCGGATTATCTTTTCTAAATCCAGGATTTTTATAAATTTCACCAGAAAAATAATATACACTGGAATCAACCATAAATTCCATCATTTTTTCAATATCTTCTTTTTTAAATTTGTCGATTGACTTTTCACTAGAAAACACCTTACTAGATTGCATTAACACATTTTCTCTGAATTTTTCTCTGGAAAAATTATCAAAATTAACAAGTGTATCGTCCTTATATCTATATTTCTCCATCCATTTGGAAATAGATAGCTTTTCAGTAAAATATCCTATCGTATTGACATTATCTATATTGACGACAGCGTATATATGAGGATATAGTCCAATCGATCCTATGGATATATCATATACTCCGTTATATTGAGAAATATGCTGTAGATGCATATGTCCACTCAAATTTAACCTAACATTATATTTTTTATATAATTCTACTATGCTAGAAGCATTTTTTATCCTATATCCTGATGCAAACATCTTATTGTGGATTAGAATATTCTGATGTGATACAGATATCACTATTTCATTTTTATTGCTTGTATACTTAAGGATTCTTTCTATCCATTTTAAAGTACCCTTTGATACTTCATTGATATTTTTACCAGAATTAGTATCTAAAAGCAATAAATTTACATTTGAGCTTAATTTATATAGATAACTTAACGAGTGATTATCTCTACTCACAATTCTTTTATTTTCACCCATACCAAATGAATTATATATGTTTGAAAAATCATTCGAATCAATGTTCTCCACAGCTTCTATTTCATTACCAAAATATGAATTTGAGCTTTGACTGTCTATATCATGATTACCTGGTATTACGAGTACTTGTATCCCTTTATCTTTCAATATATTTAGCTTTGAGGAAACCTCCTCGTGGCTAACTCTCTCTCCATTAAAGGTTATATCTCCGCTTATTATAAGTATGTCAGGCTTGATTTCTATTACTTCCAATATCAGAGAATCTAATATTTTATCCACATTTTTTACAGGCTTTGCGTCTATAGCTCCAATTTTTTTATTGTACGACTCCCCATAATCTGTTAATTTAGACGATAAATAATGAAGATCGCTTATTTGAACAATCCTTCCTCCTTTTTTTAGTCCACTTATATCTATTGATTTTATTTCTCTATCAACCCTATTATCTCTACTGAGAACAATAAAACCAATCACTATAATCAATAGCAGTATTATAAAAATATACATACTTTATTCCTCCTAAAAAAATAGACTCAAAGCATAAGTGCTTTAAGTCTAAAAGTGCGCCCAGCGGGACTCGAACCCACAACCCCTTGATTCGTAGTCAAGTACTCTATCCAGTTGAGCTATGAGCACTTATAAAAAAATCAATAAATATCCTATTCTAAGTAATAAATATCTTGGTCTATTGATTATGATAACACAAAAAAATAATTTATTCAATTATTAAATTAATAAGAGGCGACATCCAGATTCGAACTGGAGATCAAGGAGTTGCAGTCCACTGCCTTACCACTTGGCTATGTCGCCATAAAAAAATGGATCATCAGGGGCTCGAACCCTGGACACCCTGATTAAGAGTCAGGTGCTCTCCCAGCTGAGCTAATGATCCAAATTGGTAGCGGTAACGGGACTCGAACCTGTGACCTTTCGGGTATGAACCGAACGCTCTAGCCAACTAAGCTATACCGCCAAAATGGTGCCTAGAGGCGGAATCGAACCACCGACACGGGGATTTTCAGTCCCCTGCTCTACCGACTGAGCTATCTAGGCAAGTGTTACTGGCGGAGAGGGTGGGATTCGAACCCACGGTGCCTTTCAGCATCACTGGTTTTCAAGACCAGCTCCTTAAACCACTCGGACACCTCTCCACTGATAATAAACTTTTCAAACAAATAAAAAATGGCTGGGGATGCGGGACTCGAACCCACGAATGCATGAGTCAAAGTCATGTGCCTTACCGACTTGGCTAATCCCCAGCAAAATGAGCGCACAGGGATTCGAACCCCGGACACACGCCTTAGAAGGGCGTTGCTCTATCCAGCTGAGCTATGCACCCATAATATATTTGCTTATATTAAATTAAAATAAACTGGTGCGGATGAAGGGAGTCGAACCCCCACGCCAAAGGCGCTAGATCCTAAGTCTAGTGCGTCTGCCAATTCCGCCACATCCGCATATTTAGTTTATTTCTGGTGGAGGATGGTGGATTCGAACCACCGAAGTCGGTGACAACAGATTTACAGTCTGCCCCCTTTGGCCGCTCGGGAAATCCTCCATGTTGGAGCTGGTGATAGGAATCGAACCTACAACCTGCTGATTACAAGTCAGCTGCTCTACCGTTGAGCCACACCAGCATATCCTATTTTCTTCGTA
>NZ_FONP01000013.1 GCF_900112955.1 Peptostreptococcus sp. D1 | reverse complement strand
TCCCACTCGATCGTACCAGGTGGTTTACTTGTTATATCATACACAACCCTATTCACGCCTTCGCATTCATTAATAATCCTATTACTAATCCTTTCCAGCACATCATAAGGTATCTTATACCAATCAGAAGTCATCCCATCACTAGAAGCCACTGCTCTCAATCCCACAAGATAAGCATATGTTCTTTCATCTCCCATAACACCCACAGTCTTAACGTCTGGAAGTGTTGCAAATGCCTGCCAAATCTCCTTATACAGACCTGCTTTTCTCAATTCATCCATATAAACAGCATCAGCATCTCTCAATATATCGCATTTTTCTTTTGTAACCTCTCCAATTACTCTAATCCCAAGTCCTGGACCCGGAAATGGATGTCTGAAAATAAGATTTTCTTCTATACCTAATTCTAATCCTATTTTTCTAACCTCATCTTTGAAAAGCTCCCTTAATGGTTCTATTATCTCTTGGAAATCAACATCTTCTGGTAATCCACCAACATTGTGGTGCGATTTAATAGTCGCTGAGTCACCTAAGCCACTTTCAACTATATCAGGATAAATTGTTCCCTGTACCAAGAAATCCATTTTTCCTAATTTATGTGATTCTTCTTCAAACACTCTGATAAATTCTTCGCCGATAATTTTTCTCTTGGCTTCAGGTTCTGTCACACCTTTTAATTTGCCAAGAAATCTATCTTCAGCATTTACTCTTATCAAGTTCATGCTAAACTTTTCTCTAAATATTCTTTCTACATCGTTTCCTTCGTTTTTTCTAAGTAGACCATGATCAACAAATATACATATAAGATTATCACCAATTGCTTTATGCATCAATACTGCTGCAACAGATGAATCTACTCCACCACTTAGTGCACAAAGAGCTTTTTTGTCTCCAACAATATTTTTGATTTCTGCTATTTTATCATCAATGAACGAGCTTGTAGTCCAGTCTCCACTGACCTCGCAAATATCATAAAGGAAGTTTTTCAATATTTTATCTCCGTCAATTGAATGTTCAACCTCTGGATGGAACTGTACACCATATAGTTTCTTTTCTACATTTTGCATTGCTGCAATAGGGCAATTAGAAGTAGTTGCAACTATGTCAAAGCCTTCTGGCGCCGATGATATATAATCAGTATGACTCATCCAAACTTGATTAGAGTCTACATCTTTGAATATAGGCGATTTTCCATATTCGATAATAGTTTTACCATATTCACGTGTCTGATTGTCACCCTTTTCAACTTTTCCACCAAGAAGATGTGCCATCAGCTGATCCCCATAACATATACCTAAAATAGGTACACCTAACTCAAATATTTCGTTTGAAATCTTTGGTGAATCTTCCAAGTAAGCACTATTTGGACCACCCGTAAAAATTATTCCCTTTGGATTTTTCGCTTTAATTTTTTCTAAATCTACAGTATATGGTAGAATTTCACAATATACATTGTTTTCTCTTACTCTTCTTGCAATTAACTGATTATACTGACCACCAAAGTCAATAACAAGAACTATTTCGTGCTTCATATATATCTCCTCTCAAACTGAAAATTTCATTCATCATTATAATTTGTCAACTAATATTATATCATAAATCATTTATATAATCACGTATTTTAATTGTATTATTAGATTGTTTGTACGCTTTTTTAAGTAATTTTTTATATTTATTTGAATTGTGTAAATTTCAATTCCCCCAGCAGCTTTATTCAAAATTAAAAAAACAATATTTTATGCATTGACATATAGCCATATTTCAATATATAATTCCAATACAAATACAATTGAAATTTTTAATAATTATCTAATATATCACAGCTACAGATTTTGTTTTAATTAAAAAATTCTGAAAGATATTCTAATAGCTAAAACATTAGATAACTATATTATTAAACAACTGTACTATTAAACAACGGTACTATTAAACGACTGTTTTATTAAATATTTGGATCATTAAAAAAAGTTAAACCATGTATTCAAAAGCCGCAAAATTATTGACACTACAAAAAGGAGATATGTATTATGAATTTTTTTAATAACACTACAATAGGCAAAATTGAAGTAAAAAACCATTTTGTAAGATCTGCAACTTATGAGGGTAAAGCTACAATTGATGGTAGACCAACCGATGATATCGTCAAATTATACGTTGATTTGACAAAAGGAAATGTTGGAGCAATCATAACTAGCTATGCTTATATTTCAAATTACGAGCAACCCGCTGAATATCAGCTTGGAATATATAGCGACGATATGATTGGAGATTACAAAAAATTGACTGATGAAGTCCATAATTCTGGTGGAAAAATTATTATGCAAATTGTACATGGTTCGTCTATCAGTCAGGGATATCCAGAAAAGGCGATAATATTGGGACCATCTGAAATAACACATCCTAGATCTAATTTAACTCCAAAAGAAATGACAAAAGACGATATTGATAATGTGGTTAATTTATTTGCGTTGGCTGCAGCTCGTGCAAAAGAAGCAGGTTTTGATGGTGTCCAAATTCATTCAGCACATGGATATTTATTGTCTCAATTTATCTCTCCGATTTTCAATCATAGAACTGATGAATATGGTGGCTCTGTAGAAAATAGGTTCAGAATTTTGAAAGAGGTTTATACTGCTATGAGAGATGAAACGGGGCACGATTATCCCATTTGGATAAAAATTAACTCATCCGATGAAATTGAAGGCGGATTAACTGTAGATGAGTTTTTGTTTATGTGTAAAAAATTGTCCGATTTAGGAATTGATGCAATAGAAGTCAGTGGGAATAAGTTTCTAAAATACAAAGAAACTGATGATGCTTACTATAGAGAAGCCGCAGAAAAGCTGATATCCATGGTAGATACTGATGTGATTCTAACAGGAGGAGTTAGGACTTTGGAGCAAATCGAAAGACTACACAATAATTACAATATAAAGTTTTTTGGATTCTCCAGACCTCTTTTAAAGGACGTAAATTATATAGATAAACTGAAATAACTCTTATCTAAAGATAAATATAATCTCAAGTAAAACAGGCTCTATGTAAAATATTTTATCTCATCGACGTTATTTGACATAGAGCCTTTACTATTTGCATCGAAATTTATAAGAATCTCTTTATCTCTATTGATTCTATTTACTTTTCTAAACTTCAGTAACGACTATCTATTTAAATTGTAAAAAGATTTAATTTTTTCGTATCTTGATGGCCCACCTACAATCTCTTCAATTCTCAATAACTGATTGTATTTTGCAACTCTATCAGTTCTTGATGGTGCACCAGTCTTTATCTGTCCAGCGTTTACTGCAACAGCAATATCAGCTATTGTTGTATCTTCTGTTTCACCAGATCTGTGAGAAATAACTGCTGTATATCCAGCTCTTTTAGCCATTTCTATAGCATCTAGAGTTTCCGTTAATGTACCAATCTGGTTAACCTTTATAAGTATAGAATTCGCTACACCAGCTTCAATTCCTCTTGATAATCTTTCAGTATTAGTAACGAATAGGTCATCACCAACTAGCTGTATCTTCTTTCCTAGTCTATCAGTCAATAGCTTCCATCCAGCCCAGTCCTCTTCGTCAAGACCATCTTCTATTGTAATAATTGGAAATTCTGAAACCCAGCCTTCATAAAGCTCTATCATTTCTTCAGAAGTAAGAACCTTACCTTCACCCTTTAATTCATATTTTCCAGTTTCCTTATTGTACATTTCTGAGGAAGCAACGTCCATTCCCAGCATTATGTCTTTACCTGGTTCTAAGCCTGCACCCTTAATTGCATCAACGATCAATTCAAGAGCTTCTCTATTTGAATTAAGGTTAGGTGCAAATCCACCCTCATCGCCTACACCACAAGCCAAGCCTCTTTCAGCAAGTACCTTTTTTAATGAATGAAATACTTCTGCACCCATTCTCAAAGCTTCTGCAAAAGAATCAGCTCCAACTGGTAATATCATAAATTCTTGAACATCCACGTTATTATCGGCATGTTCTCCACCATTTAAAATATTCATCATTGGTACTGGAAGCTGTTTTGCATTTACTCCACCTATATACTGGAATAATGGTAATCCCAATTCGTCCGCTGCAGCTCTTGCTACTGCAAGTGATACGCCCAATATCGCATTGGCACCTAATTTACCTTTATTTGGAGTTCCGTCCAACTCACACATTAAAGCATCTATTCCTGGCTGATCAAAAGCATCAAGCCCTTCAACTTCAAGTGCGATTACTTCGTTTACATTATCGACTGCTTGAAGAACTCCCTTTCCTAAATATCTTCCCTTATCTCCGTCTCTCAATTCAACAGCTTCAAAGGCTCCTGTTGATGCTCCTGATGGAACTATCGCTCTACCAATCGCTCCACTTTCTAGTACTACTTCAACCTCAATAGTTGGATTTCCTCTAGAATCCAAAACCTCTCTTGCATATACTGATTCAATAGCTGACATATTATTTCTCCTCTCATTGTCACACAATTAATTTAATAATTAAATATTATTATTCGATATTTATCTTATATTATACTATATTTGAGCAAAATTTTGCAATTGATGAAAATATTGATATCGCATAGAATTTATAATAAACATTGGTCGCTTTAACAAATAAATTGATGGGTAAATTTGTATAAGTCATTTTGATATATTATTTTTTACCAATTTTATTAATATCCATCATCAATATCCAAATCTTACTGATTTCGCTAATATTCTTTCACTATTTTATTAATGAATGTCCTGTTATTTCTGCAGGCTTTTCCATTTTCATCATATCTAAAACTGTAGGTGCAATATCAGATAATTTACCATCATCTAGTAGCTCTCTTCCTACAAATTCTTCGCCTACCACTATAAATGGTACTGGATTTGTAGAATGTGATGTAATCGGCCTTTTTGTTTCCACATCTATCATGAGCTCTGCATTACCATGATCTGCGGTAATTATTCCACTTCCACCCTTTGAAAGAATTTTTTCAAACAGCTTACCTACACATTCATCGACAGTTTTTATCGCTTTTTCAGTTGCTTCAATGCTTCCAGTATGACCAACCATATCTGGATTCGCAAAATTCACAGCGATAAAATCGTATTTATCCTCATCTATCGCACCAAGAAGTCTGTCCAACAATTCATATGCTGACATTTCCGGCTGAAGATCATATGTTGCAACCTTTGGTGAAGGAATCAATATTCTATCTTCTCCTGCATATGGCTCTTCTATTCCTCCATTGAAGAAAAATGTAACGTGAGCATATTTTTCTGTTTCTGCTGCTCTCAATTGAGTCTTTCCATTTTTTGAAAGATATTCACCTAGTGTGTTTTTTATATCCTCAGGACCAAATGCAATTTCAACATCTTCCATAGTCGCATCATATGTTGTCATACAAACAAACTTCGTAGGAACTAAAGTTCTTTCAAATCCATCGAATTTTTTATCTGTCATAGCCCTACTAATTTCTCTTGCTCTATCGGGTCTAAAGTTAAAAAATATTACCGAATCTCCATCTACAACTTTACCTACAGCTTTTCCATATTGAGTTATTACAGTAGGAACAATAAACTCGTCATTTACTCCTTCAGCATAAGAGTCTGAAATACATCCTTGAGCTGATTCTGACATATTCCCTTTTGAAAGAACTATTGCATTATATGCCTCTTGAACTCTTTCCCATCTCTTATCTCTATCCATAGCATAATATCTTCCAGAAATGGTGGCAACCCTTCCTGTTCCAATATTATTCATATAGTCTTCAATATCCTTTACAAATCCCAAAGCACTCTGAGGATCAGTGTCTCTTCCATCTGTAAATACATGAACATACACATTTTTTACATCATTTTTATTAGCCATATCTACCAACGCTTTTAAGTGTTCCAAATGTGAGTGAACTCCTCCATCTGATACCAAGCCCATTATGTGAAGACTTTTATCTTTTGCATTATCCATAGCTTCTTTTAAAATCTTGTTTTCGAAAAAATCACCATCCTGAATTGATTTTGTGATTCTTGTCAAGTCTTGGTATACAACTCTACCAGCACCAATATTTGTGTGCCCAACCTCTGAATTACCCATTTGACCATTTGGCAATCCAACATCCAATCCACTCGCTTGAATCAATGTATGTGGGTATTTCGCACTCAAAATATCAATATTAGGAGTTCCAGCTGAAAAAATTGCATTTCCTTCAGTGTTTTTCGTATAGCCAAAGCCATCTAAAATTGTTAATACTACTGGTTTCTTCATAATATAATCCTTTATAACTTTATCATACTAGAATTTCAATAATCCAAGGAAATCTGTAGAATTTAAAGACGCTCCACCAACTAATGCTCCATCGATATCATGCTGTCCCATTATCTCTGTAACATTTGATGGTTTTACGCTTCCACCGTACTGAATTCTAACCTTTTCAGCAAGATCTCCATACATTCCTTTAACTACTTTTCTTATTTCTGATATTACATCATTTGCCTGCTCAGATGTTGCTGTCTTTCCAGTTCCTATTGCCCAAATCGGTTCATATGCAATAACAACCTTCTCCAAATCTTCAGATTTTACGTCTGCTAGACCTTTTACTATCTGATTTTCAACCTTAGCTAGAGTTTTTCCTGACTCCCTTTCTTCAAGAGTTTCTCCACAACACAAAATTGGATTTATACCAACCTCTATCGCTTTAAGAACCTTCTTGTTACAAGTTTCATCAGTTTCATTAAAATATTCTCTTCTTTCAGAATGTCCTATTATTACATAATCGATTCCCAGCTCTACCAAATTTGAAGGAGCAACCTCACCTGTAAATGCACCTGAATTTTCATAGTGCATATTCTGTGCTCCAATCTTTATATTTGTTCCCTTTGTGGCTTCTTTCAAGTCCTTTAACAATGTAAAAGGTGCACAGATCAAAACTTCAGCATCCCCTTCAGTCTTTCCCTTTACTTCATTTAAAAATGCCACGCCTTCAGAAATTGTTTTATTCATTTTCCAATTTCCTGCTATTATTGGTGTTCTCATCAAACTTCTCCTTTGCCTATTTCAATGTTATTTATCTATTATTTATTATCCAATGCTGCAATACCGGGTAATTCTTTACCTTCTAAAAATTCCAATGAAGCTCCTCCACCAGTAGAAATATGGCTCATCTTTTCACCAAATCCCATCTGATTAACCGCTGCTGCAGAGTCTCCTCCACCTATTATAGTTATAGCATCAGTTTCAGCCATTGACTGAGCGATTGCTTTTGTACCCCTTGCAAAGCTTTCAAATTCGAAAACTCCCATAGGTCCATTCCAAACAATTGTCTTTGAAGATTTAACTGCCTCTGTAAATAATTCAACTGTTTTTGGTCCTATATCTAATCCCATGCAACCTACAGGTATATTTCTGCCTTCAGTTATATGTGGCTGTGCATCCTCGGCGAATCTATCAGCATATACAACATCTATTGGAAGAAGTAATTTTACACCTTTTAACTCAGCTTTAGCTATCATTTCTTTGGCGTAATCTATCTTATCTTCCTCTAACAGCGATGTTCCTATTTCGTAACCAAGTGCCTTTATAAATGTGTACGCCATACCGCCACCTATTATCAAGGTATCTACCTTTTCCAATAGGTTATTTATTACACCTAACTTATCACTTACCTTTGCACCACCTAATATTGCCAAGAATGGTCTTTTAGGATTTTCAACTGCAGAGCCCAAGAAGTCTAGCTCTTTTTGAATAAGGTATCCACACACACTCTCTTCTAAAAACTCACCCGCTCCAACTGTTGAGCAATGTGCTCTATGTGCCGTACCAAATGCATCATTTACAAATATTTCTGCCAAAGAAGCAAGCTCCTTTGAGTAGTTTTCTTCATTTTTAGTTTCTTCTTTTCTATATCTAGTATTTTGCAATAACACGATATCGCCATCATTCATTTCTGAAACTGCCTTCTTTGCATTTTCTCCCACAACATTGTCATCTGCCGCAAATACAACTTCTTTTTCTAGCATTTCAGAAAGTCTTTTTGCCACAGGCTCCAAAGATAGCTCTGTCCTTGCTTCCCCCTTTGGTTTTCCAAGATGAGAACAAAGTATAACCCTTGCTCCATTATCAATCAAATATTTTATAGTTGGCATAGCTCCCACTAATCTGTTTTCATCAGTGATTTTTCCATCTTTAAGAGGCACGTTAAAATCACATCTAACCAAGCATTTTTTTCCTTTGACTTCGATATCTTCAACTGTCTTTTTGTTTAGCATTGTCATAATTTTTCTCCTTGTTTCATACTACTTATCGATTTTATTGTACGTTACATTACTTCCATTATACCATAATTAAATGATCAATGTTTCGGTAACCGTCCCGACTCTCAAAAAGTTTTATAAAAAATCCGAGGTACAAATATTACAATCTATACCTCGGACTGATTTTTTTAAAGCCAACGAGGTCTTTAAGCATGACCTTTCGCTAGTTTTATTTAATTATATTTATTATTTTGTCAAACCTCCTACTAATCCAAGAGTTCTCACAAGCTGAGAAGTATATGACATTTCATTATCGTACCATGCTACTGTTTTAACTAACTGCTTTCCGGCAACATCCATTACTTTTGTTAGAGTAGCATCAAACAATGAACCATAGCTAATTCCTACTATGTCACTAGAAACTATTTCATCTTCATTGTAACCGAAGGATTCATTTGCAGCTTCCTTCATAGCAGCATTTATTTCTTCCACAGTTGTATTCTTCTCTAGAACACAAACTAATTCAGTGATTGAGCCTGTAGTTACAGGAACTCTCTGTGCAGCACCATCTAACTTTCCCTTTAATTCCGGAATTACAAGACCTATAGCCTTTGCAGCACCTGTTGTGTTTGGAATGATATTGGCAGCAGCTGTTCTCGCTCTTCTCAAATCCCCCTTTCCATGAGGACCATCCAATGTATTCTGATCGTTTGTGTAAGCATGAATTGTTGTCATTAAGCCTTCAACTATACCGAACTTGTCATTTAAAACTTTTGCCATTGGAGCCAAACAATTTGTAGTACAAGATGCACCAGAAACTACGGTTTCACTCCCATCAATAATATCAGAATTTACATTGTAAACCACTGTCTTTAGGTCACCTGTTGCTGGAGCAGAAATAAGAACCTTCTTTGCTCCTGCCTTGATATGAGCCTCTGCCTTTTCTTTTGACGTAAACAATCCTGTACATTCAAGAACTATATCAACGTCAAGCTCACCCCAAGGAAGATTTTCAGGATTTCTTTCAGAAATAACCAATATTTCCTTACCATTAACTATGAAAGCACCTTCTTCAACCTGAATTTCACCATTGAATCTACCCTGAGATGTATCATATTTGAAAAGGTGAGCCAGCATATGAGCATCAGTTAAATCGTTTATTGCTACAACCTCAAACTTATCAGTCTGTTCCATCATTTTTCTCAATGCTAATCTTCCTATTCTACCAAAACCATTAATCGCTACTTTTACCATTTTTTTAATTCCTCCAAAATCTTTTTCAATCACTTAATCACTTTAAATTTGTTTTGTCTACAAAACTACCTTCACTTTATTCAATATTTCCTTAGCACTATCCTCATCAGTTATCAAGGATATATTTTTATTTATTTTATACAGTGCTAAGAAAGAATCGACTTTATCATTCCCACCAAATACTACTACAGGATTTTCACAGTTTTTATACATTTCAATGTCAATCCCTATAGTATTTATTTTTAATACAATATTTCCCTCTTTATCAAAATAATGTCCAAAAGCCTCTCCAACTGCACCGCTATCGCTCAGCTTTTTCTTATCTTCTTCTGACATACCTCTTCTCTCAGACATTACATCAGCTCTTCCAACACTAAAGAAAATTTTATTCGCATTTTTTAGATCGTTTACAGTTCTCTTTAATTCAGAAATGGACATCAAGCTTTCTCTAGTAATGACATCTATATCATCTGGAACATATAAATACTCGACCCTTGAGCCTATGTTCTTAGCTAGCAAGCCTGCGATGCTATTAGCCTGAAGATCAATATCTGATCCAACACTTCCTCTTGTGGGAAGCACAACCACATTGTTGTTATTTGAATTTACCTCTAGTTCAACATTAAGAGCTAATTCTCTCATTGTCGTACCTCCAGCGATTGCTATAATATCACCAGATCTTATATTTTCTGCTAAATATCTAGCAGCCTTCTTTGAAACAGTCTTCAAAGTACCCTCCTGAGAATCTCCAACACTTTCCGATATTGCTACAAACTTCAAGCCTAGCCTATTCTTTAATTCTTTTTCTAGATCAGTAATTCCCATGATATCATTCATCACGTACTCTAAGTCATCTAGAAGCATTCTACCAGCATCGGTTATAGTCATTCCAAAGGTTGAAATATCTATCAGGTCATGTTCCTTTAGAAAATCGACCTCTGCTCTAGTGATTCTCTCACTCATACCCAAGACAATTGCCAGTGATCTTCTTCCAATTGGCTGTCTTATTGAAATTTGTCTCAAAATAGAATATCTTTTATTCATTTGTTCGATAACCTGTGGAACAATCTTTTTCTGAATCTCTATCAAGTTATTCAATAAGCATCACCTCCCATGCTGTTAGCACCAGGGATTTTTTTAGTCCCTCAAATCATTATTCGTCCCGTATTTACATTATATACATTCGGGACAAAAAATGCAATACTTTTTTTATAAAAATTTTCAAAAAAAATAAATAGCCGATTATTTTTTTAGTAAACAGCTATTTATCAATTATTTTAAATTTTATACAGTATTAATTTTCATAGTATATCAAGGGACATTTTTTGACCCATATTTTATTTCACCTTTTTTCTCATAGTGGAACTAAGGTAGCCCAACTCTTCTCTATATTTTGATACTGTCCTTCTGGCGATATCATATCCTCTTTGATGAAGAATTTTTTCAATTCTACTGTCACTTAAAGGCTTAGAAGAATCCTCTGCATCAATTATTTTTTTTATTTCTTGCTTTATTGAATTTGTAGATATCACTTCTCCATCGCCTCTTTGGAATGCCTTCGAAAAGAAAAATTTAAACTCCAGCAGTCCTCTTGGAGTCAGCATATATTTATCATTTACACCTCTACTGATAGTAGACACATGACATTCCAGCATTTCCGCAATATCAGATAACGTCATTGGCTTTAATTCACCACTATCAAAATATTCGTTTTGAAAATCCAAAATTGCATTTGCTATATTTACAATAGTCGTATTTCTGCTATCAAATTCGTTGATAAATTCCTTCGCTCTTGTAAGATTTTCCCTAATGTATGACTTTACCTCCTCGTCATCTGACTCTATTAGTAGGTTGCTATAATATGAGTTAATATTTAGTGACATTCTTTTCTCATTGTAAGGCTTTGCTACGTACTTTGAACCCTTTTTTTCTACTAATACATCAGGATAAGCATATGCTATTTTATAATCACCATCAAATTCCACTGGCTTTGGATTCAACGACTTTATTAACTCAATACTCTTTTTTATATCCTCTTTACTAATATTATACTTTGAAGACAATTTTTTTATATCCAAATTGGCTACCAAATTCAAGTCATTTAAAATTATCTTTTCTAAAACATCATCTTTTATTCCATCGTTTCTAATTTGTATAATCATGCATTCCTTTAGATTTCTCGCTCCTATTCCATATGGCTCCAGAGACTGAATGATACCTATACATTCCAATACTAATGACTCATCAACCCCCAATAATTCAGAAATCATTTGTTCATTTTCTCTTAGATAGCCATCCTTATCCAAGCTATCTATCAAGTAATTACAAATTATCTTTTTATTTGGAGGCATATACATTGTATTTATCTGACCATGTAGGCTATCATACAGTGAATCATAACTTTTTGCCAAATTTTCAAAATTATATTCTGAATCATCTTTATATGAGGACTCATTTTTATCGTAAATATAAGCCTCTCTAGTTTTTTTGAAATATTGCTCCCAATCTACTCCTTTATCAATTTCAACTTCAAGAAGTGGATTAGAGGTAGCTTCTATTTCAGCCATTTCTTCAAGCTCCATTCTGTTTGTATGAAGAACCTTCAGAGACTGCACTATATTTGTATTTATACTAATTTTTTGTGAAATAACCTGTTCCAACCTATTTTTCATTGAGCTTCTACTCCTCCTGGCATTTCATTATTTTTTCTAAAATACATCAATAGAGAAATCACGCCACTGATAATTAAAACTATGTAAAAATTTGCTATTCTTGTAAGTAACATACCAGGAATTACAAAATTCCCAAAAAAACTTTTAAACATATCAAGAAATACTGATTCACTAGCTCCAACAGAACCTGGTAAAGGTAATGAGGAAACTGATATATTGAGTACTGCCTGAACTAGAACTATATCAAAATAGCTGTATTTTGACAATCCAAATGCATAGTAAATAACAAATGGTATGGAAAACATCGCAAGTATCTGAAAAAATGTGACAATTGTCACCTTTACTATAACATTCAAGTTAT
The DNA here is from genome assembly GCF_900112955.1 of Peptostreptococcus sp. D1. Taxonomy (GTDB): domain Bacteria; phylum Bacillota; class Clostridia; order Peptostreptococcales; family Peptostreptococcaceae; genus Peptostreptococcus. The sequence continues at coordinate 42,118 of NZ_FONP01000013.1, read as the reverse complement.
TTCTCATATAGGCGGCACCTTTTTCATACTCGACTATTGAGGATTCAATTTTTTTCTTTATCGAATCTTTATTTTTCAGCAATCTGAATCTATATACAAGTATACCAAAGAAATTCAAAATGCTAAAAACAATATTGGGTGAAAAAATAAGCAGCAATATTCCTATCAAAATCACAGAGTTTGAACCAAAGCCGTATATTAACAAAAGCTTGAACCCTGTTTGATATGTCGTGCTGAAGTCAGGCACGAAAAAAAACGCCAAAATTCCCATTACAATTATAACTAGCTGATGAGAAAAAAGCAGTACCATCAAGCTAAGTGATGAGGATGTCATCGATAGACCATCCTTTTTCATAATAAAAATCTGAGCAGGTTGACCCCCTGAGGACGAAGGAGTTATTGAACTAAAATAAAATCCAACAAATCCATATCCGAAACAATCCAACAAATTAACGTCTTTTTTTAAAGCTTTCATTACAATCCAAATATTTACACCTTCACATAATATATAAAAAATCATAAGTGTAACTGCAATGAGAATAAACACCGGCTTGATTGAAAGCATTGTGTTTACAATATTTTCAAGAGATTCATCCTTCAAAATATACGCAATCACAGCAATCATCAATACTGTGATTATTCCCATACCTATCATTTGACTCTTTTTATTTTGAAAACCTTCCATAAATTACTCCCTCTTCTTACTCAGGCAAAACAAATTTATACCCTTTTGATTTTAGATTTGGAATGGCAATCTTTAATGCCAAAATTGTATTTTCAGGAGCACCGTAGTCTCCACCTGAATTTTCACCTGCATCGTGCAAGCATATGATGCTATATGGAGTGACTCTCTCCATTAATTTATCGATTATAATCTCCGGTGCACTCTCACTTTTCCAATCTTCCGCCATAACATCCCAAAATATCATTTTCAAGCCAAACTTATTTACAAAATAATTAGAAAAAATATTTGTGTGTCCCCATGGTGGTCTATAAAATATCTCATCAACTCCTATTGCCTTCATAATTTTTACGCTATTTTCAAAATCTTTTTTTGTATATGCATAGCTATAAAGCATAGCATTTCTGTGTTGCCAGGAATGTAACCCAACTTTATGACCTTCAGAAATCATTCGTCTAACAATATCTTTATTTTTTTTCGCGTTTTCAGCGACCATAAAAAAAATAGCCTTCACATTATTTTCTTCCAAAAGATCCAACAATCTATTCGTATACCTAGGATCTGGACCATCATCAAATGTAAGCATAATCTCATTTTTCGTACTGGTTTTCCTCTGAGCATTCTTATTAAAATATTTATTATAATATGTTGGTATTACCGAATGTACGACAAAGCCCAACAAAATCAATATCAATACTATAATAGTTTTTTCTATCACCTTATCACCTCCAGAAAAAAGATTCCTAATAACTATATTATACACTTATTTGAAAAATTTTTCATCCTTAATACTTTATTTTAATTTTTCATTTTTTAAAAAAAATAGTTGCTTCCAAGTAATCTAGAAGCAACCAAAAGTAAAATGATGTATTAGTTATTTTTTAAACTATCGCTGTCTATCAAGTTGTTTAATCGCAACACATCATATTGCATCTATCGGCATTACGATCAAATATATATTTCTTATAATTCCCCTATAAACTCAATTATTTCTGAGCTATTTTCCCTATCTTATACGCATATTTCTCATTTCCATAAATTTCATTCAATTCGTGGATATCCTGAAGATAATTATCAAAATAATCCGAATCCAACGAATTCACAAATTTTGTCATGGACATCTTCATTCCCTCAATTTTATCCCTATCATTGATGAATTTAATAATTCTATCAACATTTTCCTCAGCTTTTGAATGAAGCGAAATCCCAAAATTATTATCCTCAATAAAATCAATATTTCTCAACTCGTTTGGAAGCTCTGTCATAAATGAAATAATCGGTGTCAATGAATAAATAGACTCAAACAAGGTAATTCCACCAGGTTTAGTTACAACACAATCAGCCTTGTACATCAATTCCGAAACATTTTCAGAATATCCAAGAACCGTTATATTTTCATATCTATCCTTTAACGAATTATACATTTTTCTGTTATTTCCAGTAACTATTGTTACATGTAAACCATCAGTCGAATTGAGTTTTTTGTAAAAATCCTGAGTCTTTGGTAAAATACCAAGTCCTCCACCCATAATAAGCAACTCTTTCTTCCTGTTGTATTTTGAAATATTCACCAAATTCGAGTGAAGCTCTGAAAAAGCTTGCTGAGTAAATGATTCTCTAAATTTCTTTGAAATTGGTATCCCATAAACAACTATTCTATCAGGATTAACACCTTTCTTAATCAAATCATATTTCACATCAACACAGGGAACAATATATTTATCTGTATTCTTTGAAATCCATTCATAGTGACTACTCACGTCAGTAATACAAGTGATCAAAGGTATATCTACAGACATTCTTTCTTTGTATAATGACACAGCCTTAGATATGATTGGAAAAGTTGAAATCAAGACATCAGGGCTTTCTTCCATAACCAATCTCTCAACAGAATATGATAGCTTTCTTGTAATCAAGTCTATATTCTCAGTACTCTTGTCTGAGCTATTATAGTACTTAATGTACGTCTTGCTCGAATATTTTAACATTGCTCCGAAGAAAGAATACAAGTAATCTGATAAGACAGGCATTGAATACTTATACAAATCAACTACTGAAATTTCTGCCGCACTATTATATTTTAAAATATCGTCACTAATAGACTTAGCTACAGACATATGACCCATTCCATATTTTGCAGTTAATATTAAAATTTTCATGCCAATCCTCCTTACTTTATTTTATCTTGGTCTATATTTTTCCCTCACAATTTTTTACAATAATTTTTACATTTTTGTATTAAATATATTATATTACTTATTTCTAAATAAATACCTCATATAAATCTTAAGATTTTCTTAATTATTGTTTACAGAGCTGTAAATTTCGCTTCACTGTATTAATTAACTAACACAATGATACGATATTTCGGAATAATTGTCAATAGAATTATTTATTTTTTTAAATTTAGTGTGTGTTTATATTTTTTTTGGTATAATCTAAGTGATGGGTAAGTTTTATAAGTTTTAAAGGAGGAAATCATGGCATTAATTAATACAAAAGAAATGTTTAGAAAAGCATACGAAGGAGGTTACTCCATTGGTGCTTTTAACATCAGTAATTTAGAACAGCTTCAGGGTGTTCTTGAAGCATGCAAAGAAAGAAATTCTGCTGTAATTATTCAGGCATCAAAATCCGCAATCAACTATGCTGGAGTTGACACATTAGTTTCGCTGGTAAAAACTGCATCTGACGAAATTGGTGTTGACTGTGCTCTTCACCTAGATCATGGTCCGGATTTTGAAATGGCGAAAAGAGTTATAGATGCTGGTTTTTCTTCAGTTATGATAGATGGCTCACATTTTGATTACGAAGAAAACGTGGCAATAACTAAGAAGGTCGTTGAATACGCTCATAAATTCGATGTTACTGTAGAAGCAGAGCTAGGCGTACTTGCAGGAACAGAGGATGATGTAACTAGTGATGTTCATCAGTATACTGATCCAGATCAAGCTGTTGATTTTGTAAACAGAACAGGTGTTGATTCACTTGCCATTGCAATTGGTACTTCTCATGGTGCATTTAAATTTAAAGGTGAAGCAAAGCTTAGATTTGATATTCTTGAAGATATCCAGAACAAATTACCAAATTTCCCGATAGTTCTTCATGGCGCTTCCGCAGTTGATCAGGAAGCAGTTGCTACTTGTAATCAATTTGGCGGAGATATTGCTGGAGCAAAAGGAATACCAGTTGAAATGCTTAGAAAAGCATCATCTATGGCAGTTTGTAAAATAAATATGGATACTGACTTAAGATTAGCTATGACTGCTGCATTAAGAAAATTCTTTGCTGAAAATCCAAAAGAATTTGATCCAAGAAAATATCTTGGTGCAGGTAGAGCAGCAATAAAAAATGTTGTACTTGGAAAGATAGACAATGTATTAGGATCAAAAAATTCTCTATAAACTTTATAAAACCGAAAATTTTGTTTTATTAAACAAATTGAAAAAGGCTATGACTGACCATTAAAATGGCTCCAATCAAAAAAGCTCGCACACTCCAAATATCATGAAAAAGAGTGCTGCGAGCCCTTTTTTTAATAACTATATTCTGTCTGCTATACCTTCCAGTTCATTATACATTTTATGAGATTATACAATTTGTTCCAGGTTTAATATCACTTATCTTTATCATCGAATATTCCCATGATTTCTTCCCAATTTGAAACCCTAGTCAACCTCTCTCCTGTTACACCTCTATTGTAATTTGTATCCAACGCAATTACATCAAATCCAGCAGACAATAATTGCTCTATGTTTTCCGGATCATCCTCAATAAATACATCGCATCCAAGCTTTTTTGCAATATTCACCTTATTTTTCGTTCCTAAGGAAATAACTCTATTGGGATTCATTCCATTTTTCTCTATCCACTTTTTTGTAATAGAATCAATTTTTGTGTCCCTAGCAGTTACAAAATATATATTATAACCTCTGTGTTCCAACATTTCAATTGCCTCCAATACATTTGGCAGCAGCTTTGCTTCCTCGTACACATAGGTAAAAATTGTATCGAAATTTCTGTACAAGCTTCCAAATCTATCTCCGTAAGTATCAGTCCATTTAATTGAAGTGTATTCCTTCTTATCTATATTCACTCCATTTAAATTATTTAGATATGGAATAAAGAAATATGGATCTATTATCGTACCATCAATATCTACGCATATTGTTGGTCTCGGCTTAATTTCTTTTAACTCAAAGTTTAAATAGTCTGATGAAACGAGATGGTATTCTGTACCTCTATATAAACCTTGAAATCCGAAATCAAAGCTCTCTTCCCCATGGAGATGTCCATATATTACATGATCAGGTCCAAATTCTCTTATGATATTCGAAAACAATGTTTCATCCAAATACTTGTTTATAGGCGGATAGTGCATTAGAACTATATATTTTCTAAATCCATCCTTTCTCGCCGACTCAAGAGACAATTTTAGCCTATGAGCCTCTCGTTTATATATCTCATCATCCTTTTCATCAAACTTTATGTCATTGGGTATGGTCCATCCTCTTGTACCACATATTGCATACTCACCTATAATCTTATAGTTCGTATTCATAAAAACCATACTCTCATCATAAAGCTTACTCAAGCCTGTCGCTGTAGTCCACCAGTAATCATGATTTCCTTTAATAAAAAACTTTGTTCCCTTACGTTTGTATATTTTATCCAAATCTTGCTGAGCCTCTTTTAAATTTGATGCCCACGAAATATCGCCCACAACAAATACAATGTCTTCATCCTCGACGACCCTATTCCAATTCGAAAAAATTTTTTCTTCATGATTTTTCCAACATTCCCCAAATATAGTCATCGGTTTATCAACAGATGTAGACAGATGCAAGTCACCTATTGCAAATAATCTCATATACATCTCCATTTCCATAAATTTTCTTTGGCATTATTAAGCTCTATCAGAATTGACACTCAATTTAACAAAGCTTTTGTCCTTTAAAACTCCATCTAGTTCTCTTTTCAGTTCAATAATTCCTTGAATATCATTTTTGCTAGACATTATATTTAACCTATGTCTATACAAGAAATAATTTTCTAAATCGCCTAGCTCTTTTAATTTTTGCACCCTAGAAAAAGCATCTGTTGTAGCATATTCTTTTTCGGTGAATAGCTCCTGTGCCTTTATTATTTCTTCTCTTATCTCACCCATCTCTTGATCGAGTCTAAAAGCTGCATCGGCCGCTCTTTTCAATCTTGTTGCCAAATCATCGGGTATATAATGATCGTATTTGTATTTTAGCGAATGCTCAATAGTTGCCCAAAAATTCATCGCCAAAGTTCTAATCTGAATTTCACATTGAACCTCTCTATAGCCTTCAATAGTATTAATCGGATACATTATAATAAGGTGATAACTTCTGTAGCCACTCTCTTTTGAGTTATTGATATAGTCCTTTTCATTGACAATTCGCATATCTGTTCTTTTTTTTACAATATCTACAATTGTATAAATATCCTCAACAAATTGACACATCAATCTAATTCCAGCAATGTCCTCTATATCCTCTTCAATATTCTTTGTATCTAATTTTTTCATTTTTGCCATTATTGAAGATATTTTTTTTGTTCTACCAGTAACGAATTCAATAGGAGAATGCTGACCCATATCCAGATATTCTTTTCTGATATTCCTAAATTTAATTTTTAATTCCTCTACTGCGTTTGAGTATGGTCCTATGATCTCTACCCATTTCTGATAATCCATCTTATCCTCCGTTTATTTAATCATTTTCTCTTGCTTCAGTTGATATTACATATTTCATCACAAAATTATCGAATATATACTTTATAGCACCCTTATCCAACAAATATGAAATAAGCGCATTTAGAGAATTTCTATATTCAATATATGCAATATAGTTACATCTCAAATTTTTTTCTCTTACAATAATACCTATTAACTCATCAAAGGTAATTGGATTTTCCATAACAGTCAAGATGAACGAAATGTGCTCCATCAATACATTATTGTTATAATCAGCCAATTCCAATGCCTCTTGCTTTGAAAAAATCACACTCGAGTGACCTAATATGGCTACCTCGAAATCGACTATTCTCAAATTGTCAAGTGACTTTAATTGACTGTTGCAGTCACACATAAAGAGAAAATCGAATTTATCCAAAGAATTTTTTGTTATCAATAAATCTCCAAGAAATGCCACTCCATCGTCAGTTACAATTCCAACACACCCTTCTGTATGCCCCGCACAATTGAAAATATTGAATGTATGCCCTTTAATTTCCAGCTTATCATTTGGAAACACAATCTTATCTACACATCTAAAGTTTCTGTCATCTATATGTGGTTCAGATATATATTTATAAATAACATCAATCAACTCTTGAGGTCTCCTACCACCAATTATTGAATCCATATACAAATCGGGATTTTCTATCAATATTTTTGCTTTATTTGTCGATATCACCGTCACGTCTATATATTTTTTCCTCAACTGGGTTATTCCTCCAACATGGTCCTCATGCTCATGAGTAAGAAAAATATACCTGAGCTGTAGGTTATTTTCATCTAATAATTTTATTATTTTTTCCTGCCTAGAGCCACTGATTCCAGGGTCAATTAGCAATACTGTATTATCTTCAAATACGTATATACCGGTATTCGTTCCACCTCTTATCCAATGAGTATTGCCCTTTATATTGTTTAGCTTCATAAAAAACACCACCTTGCAAAATGCATCTTTTATTTCAATATGTTTTCTCAATCCTATAAATATATTTTACCACAAATTTTCGAAAAATTACTTTTTCGAAAAAAAATATTGATAAGAGCACCAATGAAAATATATAATAAAATAAAGAAATCGGTTAAATCCGAAAATGAAAAATAGTCACAGCTCATAATAACGACAATACTAATTTTTTAAGGAGAGGCATATGAACAAATATACGAAATTTATCAATATCATGGGTAGCTATTACACAAAGGATTTCGAAAAAGAAAAAAAGAATATCACAAAGGTTAGAGAGATAAAAGAAGAAACTGTTCGAAAATTTTTCCTACAAGGAAATTGTGAGGTTTTGGTGGTTTTTGAAGAAACCGGAAAAGAAATATTAATTGACGACTTCTCTTCTGAGGACGATATAAAAAAATACCTGGGCAAATCTTTTGTTAAAAAGTAAATAAGGTTCCTAGGGGGTAGGAACCTTATTTGGGGAGATTGAGTATTTTAATTTATTATGTTTGTATTATATATTTGCCCAAAAAACATCATATTAAACATATTTTATTATTTTTTTTATATTTTCCTATTTTTTACGATCCATTTTTTTAATAGATAGCCCACTGTGGTTATTCTTCAGAATCCGAAGTCCTTTCATTTTGTATTTCGTTTAGATAATTATAGATTGTATACCTTGATACCCCCAACTTTTCCGCTATATAAGGAACGCTTTTTTGTATCTTAAACACTCCGGAATTTTTCAGGTTTCTTATCAAAGTCAATCGGTCTGCCTTATTCATACTAACTATAGACTTGTTCATTTTTTCGACTTCAATTTCAAATTTTTGTTCCACAATCTGTCCATTGTCATAGATGTCGAATTCATCATACACATCATCCTGCATCGACAAAAATTTCTTCAGAGTACTTTGTATTGAACACAAATCATCACAGTCGTAATTAATGCAAAATGACAAATTCCTTCCAAATGCCTTTACAACGATTGTTGAAGATTTTATTTCCTTCTTGATTCGCTTATTGGCTTTTTTATAGTTAATATTATATCCGCCCTTACTTCTTTCTATTAACTCTTCAGATCTTGTCGACAATGGATCTCCGACTTTTCTCCCTGTCACTTCCCCATTATAAATAGAAAGTATAGATTTTGCTGGATTATCAATATCGGAAATCACTACCTCACAGTTTTTGCCAAACATTTCAGAAATTATTACTGCCAATGTATCTAAAAATACAATAAATGAATCATAATCATTAACTGTTCCTTTATAATTATCTTTTCCCATAAAATACTTCTTAAATATCATACTATATACTAATTTCTAAGAAAATTTATTATTTTTTCATGAATTGCAATATAGTAATAAATACGATATTTTTCAATCTCCTTATTTATATATTTGGATTATTATAAGGAAATCCATAAACCTTTTTATTTATTTTAAGAAATCAGCCTCTTCTTCACCCTTCATAACTCGGTAGCCTCCAGCTGCCAAAGCATTCATCTCGAACTCACCAGCGTATATCGACACAGGTGCAATAAATGATACCTTATTTATTACCCAATCTGTAAGCATCTTGGAATAAGCCATTCCTCCTGTCAAAATTATTCCATCCACCTTACCATCATCCACAACTGACAATGATGCTATTGATTTCGCTATTTGGTATGCCATTCCCTTGTAAATTTGCTTGGCGTAATCATCTCCATTGGATATCATCCTTTCAACCTCTCTCGCATCATTAGTATTTAGATATGATATCAGTCCACCCGTACTATCTTCATATCTTTGAAGTGCCATATGTCCTTCTTCTTTTGCTATAGTAATACAGCTATAAATTGGCAGATAGCCGGCTCTATTTGTTGAATATGGAGCTTCATCTGAAGAACAAATATCAACTAAATGACCATTTTTTTGAAAATTCAAAGAAATACCACCACCAAGATGTGCCACTATAATTGAAGAATTGTAGTAATCTAATCCATTGTCTTTACAATATTTCATTGCAACAGCTCTAGTATTTAATGCATGGGAGAAGCTTCTTCTAGGATATTTTTTTATTCCAGATAACCTAGCCAAATCGCTTAATTCATCGACAGAAACCGCATCATAAATATATGCAGGCACATTCCCCTTTTTTGATATCTCTCTTGCAACCAATGCGCCTAAATTAGAAGCGTGTAACTGAGCTGGTCTGTTTCTCATTATATCACATAGATTGTCATCTACTACATAAGCACCGGTATGGACTGGAGGTAACATTCCACCTCTCGAAACTATAGCATCCAAATCCTTTGGCTTGAGATTATTTTTCTTTAAGAAATCTAAAACCTGTTCTAATCTCATTTCTGTCTGATCATAAAGATCATTGAATTTCTTCAATTCTTCGACTGCAATACTAATATTTTCAACGATTACTTCGTTCAAATCCTCATATATGCCAACCTTTGTAGATGTGGAGCCTGGGTTAATTACTAATATTTTCATTATTCTCCTCCAATAAATTAACCATATTTTTTATTTTATTACATTACCATACATTTTGTAAAGGTCTTATTGCTGAGCAAGTGCTGCCATTGCTATTGATAAGTATTTTTCCTCTGCAGAAGCACTTCTAGAGGTCAATACTATCAAACATTTTGCTCCGACAATAAATCCAGCCATTTTTCCTCCAGCAGCAAAATTGAAAGTTTTATCCAATATGTTTCCTGCGTGTAAATCCGGTGCGACTAATATATCTGGATCTCCAGCCACTTTACTTTCATACTCTTTTGTTTTTGCAGCGTTTGGTGAATAAGCAAGATCAAATGAAATAGGACCCTCAACTATACAACCTTTTATCTCACCTCTCTGATTTCTTGCCTTTAACTCACCCGCATCAACAGTGCACTGCATTTTAGGGTTTACCTTTTCAATTGCTGAAAGACACGCAACCTTTGGGCATTCATATCCCAGCTTATGATAAATATCAACAGCATTTTCAATTATCTGTTGTTTTTCGTCAACATTTGGATAAGGACACATACCACCATCAGTTATAGTAATTAGCTTATGGTAAGTAGGAACCTGCTCAAACGACATATGTGAAATCAATCTATCTGTCCTAAGCCCCTTATCTTTATCAACTACAGCTCTCATTAGTACTGCAGTTTCTACATGCCCTTTTAAGATAAAATCCAATTTACCTTCTCTTACAAGCTCAACAACCCTTTCAGCTCCCTCTTTTTGAGAATCAACATGAACTATCTCATAGTCCTTTGTAGCTCCAAATTCTTTTAATATTTTCAATATTTCTTCCTTATAACCTATAAAAACAGGCTTTGCCAGTCCAATTTTTTCAGCTTCTAACGCCCCGCCTATCGCAGCTTCATCTGCCATACAAACTCCACAACGCTTAATTTTTGGGAATGCTTTCACTTTTTCTATTACTTCATCGAAAGTTCTAATCATAATTTTCTCCTCTAACCTATTTTTAATCAATATTAGCTCAATTTTTACTTTACTATACCTCTAATTTAACTACAAGCTTTACTTTTTGATTAAGAGACTTTTATACCACAGCTTAATAAAAAAATTTTTATAATAAAGCTGAGCCTCTAAAGCACTCTGTATCAACATTCAGAAAGAGAGCTGACTTTATATTATCAATAATATTGTATCACACTCTCCTTCTGATAAATTATAGTATATTAGTTAGCTAAATTAGACTCTTGCCAATTCTTAATGCTTCCTTGTTTAACTCAACAAATTTCGGCTTCACATTTTCCTCTATTATTTTATCCCAATCTATATCCTCCAAATTCATGCTCTTTATTATTGTTCCCAATAATATAATATTCATTACCTTTGGATTTCCCAGCTTTTCTGCTTCTGCTGTAGCGTCAAAGGAATAAACCTTCCCAGCTCTTGCCTCAATCAATTCCTTTGTATTTTCTGGATAAGTATCCTTACCACTCAAGACGCCAATTGGATTGAATCTAGCAGTATTTAATACTACAACTCCATCTTCTTTTAAGTAGTCAATATTTCGCAATACCTCCAATTCTTCAAAGCCCATTATAATATCAGCTTCTCCCATTGGTACAACTGGAGAATAAACCTTGTCACCATATCTCAGATGAGTTAATACCTGACCTTCTCTTTGACTCATACCATGTACTTCGCTCATCTTTACATCATATCCTGCACTCATCAAGCCAATAGTCAAAAGCTTACTAGCAGTTATTGTCCCTTGTCCGCCTATTCCAGTTAGTAATACATTCTTTGTCATATTATTTTTCCACCTTTCTTATCGCTTTTACAGGACAAACCTGAGCACAAACACTACATCCCACGCACTTATTAGGATCTATTGAGGATTTCTTAATTTCTTTCTTAAATGAAATTGCTGGACATCCTGTCTTTGTACATTTTCTACAGCCTATACATACACTTTCATCAACAAAATATTTGCTTTGGAAAGATCCAGGGAAGTTTTCCTTATCACTTTCAGACTGAGCTTTTAACGCACATGGCCACCAAGTAATGATTACTGATGGTTCATCTAGAGCTAATGCCCAGTCCAGTGCAGCTTCAACTTCCTCAAGGATATTTGGATTAATACGTCTGATGTTTTTCACACCTATTGCTCGAACAACTGACTCAATATCGACTTCAGCAACCTGCTGACCTTGAGCTGTAAAGCCTGTACCTGGATTTTGTTGCTGACCAGTCATTCCTGTAATTCTATTGTCAAGAATACATGTAACAGTGCTGCTATTATTGTACACAACGTCTAATAAAGAATTTATTCCTGAATGAAAAAATGTTGAATCACCTATTACAGAAACAACTTTAACATCTTGATTTTCATCCATTGAGAATACCTGTGATGCACCATGTCCCATACTTATACTGGCACCCATGCAAAGTGTCATATCCATAGCGTTATATGGAGCACCATATCCTAATGTGTAACATCCTATATCCCCAGATATCATTATATTTTTTCTTTTACCCAATGTGTAAAAGAAGCCTCTATGTGGACATCCTGCACAGAACGTAGGAGCACGATTTATCATAACATCTTTCGCTTCGTCGAAAATAGGAACTTCCTTTCCTGAAATAGATTTTCTGATTACTTCTGGTATCATTTCACCATGACTAGGAAATACATCCTTGCCATGACATTCGATGCCCAATGACTTTATATGAGTTTCCATTATCGGATCGTTTTCCTCAATTACGTATATTTTGTCGACCTTTTCAGCAAATTCCTTGAACAATTTATCAGGTAATGGATTACTAAAGCCTACCTTTAGGTAAGATGCATCCTCACCAAATACTTCCTTCGCATAAAGATAACAATCACCAGAAACAACAACACCAATTTTAGTATCATTGTATTCGGCAAAGTTCCATTCACAGCTATTAGAATAATCGAAAAGCTTTGCCATTCTCTCAAATACATATTGTTTTCTAACCTTTGCATTAGCTGGCACCATTACATATTTAAGTGGTTGTTTTTCCCATTTTTTTATTCCAACTTCTTCTCTATCTTCAATTTCCACTAGCCCCTTTGAGTGACAGACACGAGTTGTCATTCTTATTATAACCGGAGTGTCATATTCCTCACTCATTTCATAGGCAGCCTTTACCATTACCTTACATTCTTGACTGTCAGATGGTTCAAACATTGGAACAAACGCAGCCTTTGCTAAATTTCTATTATCTTGTTCGTTTTGTGATGAAAACTGTCCCGGTTCGTCAGCAGTAACAATAACCAAGCCACCATTCACACCCGAATAAGCTGCCGTAAAAAATGGATCTGCTGCAACATTTAATCCGACATGCTTCATGGCCGCAAATGATCTAGCACCTGCAACACTGGCACCGATTGCTGATTCCAAGGCAACTTTTTCATTTGGAGCCCACTCTGCCACCAAATATTTTCTGTCGATTTCAGATAAATTTTCCAAAATCTCAGTACTCGGAGTACCTGGATAAGCGGATGCAAACCTAACACCAGCTTCAAAAACACCTCTTGCGATAGCTTCATCGCCTGTCATCAATTTTTTCATATCATACCTCCAAAACATTTTGAAAAATACCTTTATGTATTTTTTGCTTGACGTTAATCTAAATAGAAACAATTTGATAATTAATTTATACCAAATATAAAAAATAATGTCAACAAAATGTTTATTTTTTAGAAATTATACACAATTTATCAATTTATTTAATTTTCAGAATTATATTTTTTTATAGAGTATTACACTATTTTTTACCTTTCAACCTCTATAAAAAAACGATTTTTTATTTATAATAAAAATTTATGACAAGTTTATAACGTTAAAAAATAAGGTCAATTTCTCCAGATTGTATAAAATCAAAAAGAACGTTTTGATCGAATTTATAGACTCCTTCAAGCTCAACAACCTTTTCCAAAACACTCTTCAATAAATTTTCCACAAAAATTTGGGTTTCATAATCATAAGTCGCCAAATATAATCGTTCATCGTCAACATATATCAAAAACTGGATATCATTATTGATTACATATATTTCATCATTCACGTGACTATTATCACTCCAATACTGTGTATACAAAACTCCATTCTCGTATTCCAAGGTTTGAATACTTTTATATAGATTGGCTATCGTATTATCAATTTTATCAAATACGTCTAAATTACCTACACTCAAGCTTTCATCAAGTATATTAAAGACACTTATAACTTCTCGTTTTGAAATCAATTCAAATACATCCTCTTCACTAATCAAGTTGTTTAGTGTAATGATGATTGACAAAAGCTTATACATATCATCATTTTTTTCGATTACTATAATCAGCTTTGTCTCATAATATCCGTCAATGTCTTCGTACACAGTACTACAAATATATCTATCATCGCTTTTTCTATTGATGCGATTATATAAGAAGGCTCCGTTAATTTCGGTTATATGCTGAGTCGACAGCAATTCACTTCCTGAAAAATTGAGCAAAGCCTCTCTATCTCTCGCAATAAATCTCATGACCATATAATTGACAAATTCGTATTCAGAGTCGATTTTCTTACACAGCTTGTTGAACATAACACTTAACGACTTTCTTTTAGCAAATTCAAAATAGCTAACATCATCGCTATTTTTACATTTATTTAGTTTTTTTGTATAGAAATCATATATTTCCTTTGAGAGATTTTCAGGAATATCTTTTTCATTTTTTATATTCTTATCATAAAAATGTACGAATAGTGACAAGGCTTCAGCTTCTTCCAATTCAATATTTTCTCCACCAAAGCAACTACTCTTATTGATATAAAAATCAGATAACTCCGTATTACTAGCATCCCTTTTTATGAAAAAATCATATATTCCCAATCCCTCAGAATCTAATAAAAATACATGAGCTTCTATTCTTGATATATCCAATTCCCACTCGACTGCCATCATCATAGCACCCATTAGTCTTGTATTTGTGCAAAATGATCTTTTAAAATTCATACTTACCTCCATCACATAACAGCTATATCTATTATATTATACTATACATATCAGCAATCAATTGAATATTATTAAAATATCTGCCATATCGGTGTCTATTTTTTAATACATTGGTATCTATTTTTCAGTGTAATTAAAATCTTATCCATACAAATTAATCTCAATTTTCTAGCATAATTGAATATCTTATCCATACAAATCAATCTCAATTTTTTAGTATAATTGAATATCTTATCCATACAAATCAATCTCAATCTTTTAGTATAATTGAATATTTTGTTCAACAAATTATCAGATAGTGATATAATAGTCTAAAGAATTGAAATTGGAGGTACTTATGAAAAAAAATATTGTTGCTTTTTTTGACATTGATGGTACTCTGTACAGAGATTCATTATTGATTGAACATTTTAAAAAATTGATAAAATATGAGTTGATTGACTCCAGAGAATGGTCAGAGCATCTCGAAAACACATATAAAAACTGGGAAAAGAGACAAGGAAATTACGATGATTATCTCCATGAAATATCTGATCAATATGTAGAAGCAATAACCGGTCTAGAAAAATCTTTTATGGATTTTGCCAGTGATCAAGTTATCAAGCTAAAGGCGGACAGAGTCTATAAATATACAAGATCTAGAATTAAATGGCACCAAAGTCAAGGTCATATAATAATATTTATTTCGGGATCACCAGATTTTTTGGTTGAACGAATGGCTAAAAAATACAAGGTCAATGATTATATTGGAAGTACATATGAATATATTGATGGAAAAATGACTGGTGGTGTCATTCCGATGTGGGATTCTGAGAGCAAAAATAAAGCCATTGATGACTTCATACAGAAGTACAGTATTAATATGGATGCTTCATACGCATATGGTGATACAAACGGAGATTTTGATATGCTAAAAAGAGTTGGGCATCCAATAGCTATAAATCCTTCTCGAGAGCTTCTATTTAAGCTTTCTGAGGATTCTTCCTTTAGAACTAGAACAAAGATTATAGTTGAGAGAAAAGATGTAATATATCAGTTAAATACAGATGTCATCCATATTGAAGATGACTGTAACAAATAACTAATCAATTATCCAGTCTAGCTAATATATCGATAATTCAATTTAGCTAATATTATGGTAATTGTATTATGCTAAATATAAAAAATTTCGTTTATCCTTGTATAAATTTGAAAAATAATGGGAGGTAATTTATGAGTACATATACAGACTATTCACAAGTAAGAAATTTATTCTCACAAGGAAATTTCAGAAAGTGTTATGAGGCTCTTAACAATATTTTTGATAGAAACGCAGAATGGTATTTTATGAGAGGAGTTTCAGCGATGAATCTTGGATACTATGAGGAGGGCGAGGATTTTATCAAGAGAGCAAAATTTATGGATCCTGAAAACCAGGAATATAGTGAAGCATACAATAGATATATTAATTATAGAAATGGCTACAATGACAGAGCAAACTATTACAACAACAATAGACAGAGAATGAACAATCCTGGATGCTGTTGCTGCTGTGGTGATAGCTGCTGCGATACACTTTGTACTTTATGGTGCTGCGATTCTTGTTGTGAGTGTGCTGGCGGAGATTTAATCACTTGCTGCTAATCGGAGAAAAATATGAATGAAAAATTCGATAAAGATATAAAAACTAAATATCTTGCGACCAACGGTATACTGTTGGCATTAAACATGATTACGATTATTTTGATCAACTATATTCCAACAAATACCATCGCTTTAATGGCAGTTTCATCTCTATTTATGGCAATTTCCATAATTGAATCAAATATTAAATTTGGAAGTATATTCTGTGTCGCAAGTATATTGCTTGCTTTTATTCTAATAAATAATAAGCTTCATTTTATAGTTTATGCATTTACATTTGGAAATTATGCTATAATAAAATACTTGATAGAATCAAATGTAAGAAAAATAAAATTTCAGTATTTGATAAAATTCATTTACTCTATTTGTGCGTTTTCGTCTCTTTACCTTGTGTCGACCGCATTTTTCGACAAAACTATATTAAATAATAATTTGACTATTTTTCTTACTGTGATTTTGATTATTGCATATTTTCTGTACGACTATTTGTTTACAATGTTTATCGAAAAATATAATAGTCAATTTAAAAAAATGCTTCGTAAAAAATAAGCCTTTGATCCAGTCGCAAAATATCAACCGATTTATGGAGCTTGGCAAAAATTTTAAAAATTTCAATTATTTAAGAGTAATAAATAGTAAAAAAATGCTACAGCCTAAGTCAAAAATTGAACTGACCTCCTTAAAGTTGATTTTTAGGTCCAACTTTTTGGGGTCAGTTCAAAATAAGCTTTATGCTGTAGCATAAAAAATTCAAATATAAAAGATTAACTGCGTCTATCTTTTTCCAATGAATTAGCAATCCTTTCCAATGCACTTGCAATTCTACCAAGCTCCCTTGATATCGAAGAATCTTCATCATCATAAAAATCAATTTTTAAATTAGAAAAATCATCCTCATTCCACAGCTCATCATCTACATATGCTTCATCTTCATTTTCTGACGTATTTTCTTCATCCTCTAATAGAAAGTCAATGCCTTCGTCCATGAGATTTGATTTTTCAATGTGTCTGCCTGTATTTTTTTGTGGTTTATTATCTTCTGATTCATCTCGTGATGAATTCACTCCAGCAGCCTTTAATTCCTCAAGCTTTGGAATCATTCCAGATTCATCCAGCTCATAACCGAAATCATCTTCATCATCATTGTTCGACTTTTTAGTTATCGTACCATTGCCAAATAAATCTGCAGTTGCATTTTCTCCTTCTTCAAATTCAAGGAGTTTTTTCTTTTTATAATCCATAAAAAGCCTCCAATTTTATAAGTCAAATTCAATCATTCACAAATAATAAATTTATTTTTCGAAATTTTTATCGATGATATTTGCAAGAGTATGCCACGCCAAAACAGCACACTTTACTCTGGCAGGCATATTTGACACATTCTCTAAAACAACTGTATCACCCAATGCTTCTATTAGATCATCGTCCACTTCTACTTCTTTCTTTATCATACCAATGAATTTTTCTGTCAATTCTTTCGCTTCGTATATGTCCTTTCCCTTTATTAGGTCAATCATCATAGATGTTGATGCTCTAGAAATAGCACAGCCTTCGCCTGTAAAGCTTGCATCCTTTATTGTTTTTCCATTCATTTCAATCTGAAGAGTTATTTCGTCACCACAGCTTGGATTATGACCTAGCTCCAAAAATGTTGGAGAACTTAATTCCCTTATATTTGCTTTATTATTGCTTTCCTGAAGCAGCATATCTGTATACAAACTCTTAAGATCCATAACCCATCACCTTTCTAACTTCTTTCAATTTGTCAATAAAAAAGTCAATTTCTTCAAATGTATTATATACTGCAAAGCTCACTCTACAAGTAGAATTTTGTTTCAAGTATCCATGTAATGGCATAGCACAGTGATGGCCTGTTCTTATAGCTATATCATATGAATCAAGAACTGTCGAAACATCGTGTGAATGAACTCCCTTTATATTAAACGACACCAATGGAGATCTATTGTAGCTTGGTGTTGAATATATTTCTACAAATTCTAGCTCGCTCATTTTTTTGTAAGCGTAATCAGTTAAAGCCAATTCATGCTCGTGAATATTTTTAACTCCTACTCTTTCCATAAAATCTATAGCAGCTGCTAGTGCAATCGCACCACCGACATTTTGCGTTCCGGCTTCAAATTTTGCTGCTGGCTTTGCAAAGGTAGTTTTTTGCTCATAAACATATTCAATCATATCTCCACCATACATATATGGTACCATTTTATCTAAAATTTCATATTTACCATACATCACGCCTATTCCCATTGGTGCATACATCTTGTGTCCTGAAAAAGAAATAAAATCAACATCCCAATCCTGTACGTCCACTCTAACATGAGGCGAAAGCTGAGCAGCATCTATAGAAACAACTGCACCTACCTCATGAGCAAGCCTTGTAACTTCCTTTACATCAATTACAGCTCCAACAGTATTTGATGCACCAGCTAGAGAAACCAGCTTCGTTTTTTCACTTAGTGAGCTCTTAAACGCTTCCATATCAAGCTCGTAATTATCATCAAGGTACACATACTTCAGTATAGCTCCTGTTTTTTGTGCAACATACTGCCATGTAACCAAGTTACTGTGGTGCTCATAAATCGAGATTAATATTTCATCACCTTCATTTAAATATTCCAAAGCATATGAGTACGCAATCAAATTTAATGCCTCGGTAGTATTTCTGACAAACACTATTTCTTCTGACTGTTTTGCATTTATAAAATTTTTTACCGTTTCTCTTGCGGACTCATATTTTTCTGTAGCCAACATCCCAAGATAATGAGCACCTCTATGTGGATTTGCATTTTCATAGCTATAATAGCTTGACAACGCATCAATTACACATTTCGGTTTCTGAGAAGTAGCCCCATTATCAAAATATACTATTTTCCTTCCCATCTTATCTTCATCAAGATATGGGAATTCTTTTCTTATGTCCAATATTTGTTCCTTGTTCATACTAACCTCCCAAGACTATACAGTCTATATTCTTTTCTCAATATTTCTCCAAATTTCCTGAACCAAATCCTTGTCCGGTAATTTATCTATTGTTGGGAATAACTGAGTTTCAACCAACATTTTCTTCGCTTGCTCATGGCTCAATCCTCTACTCATTATATAGAAAAGTTTATCTTGATCTATCTTACCAGCACTTGCAGCATGAAGCCCTTCAACATCATCTTCAACACATAGTAATACTGGAACAGCAACTGATCTTACATCTTCATCAAGCAATGTTGCAAATTCTTCCTCGCTTCCCTTTGAGCCCTTTGAGCCTCTCTTAAAATCAATCGTTCCCTTAAATGTCTTCCTTGCCTTATCTTTAAGCGCCCCATTTACCAATATATTTGAAACCGTTTCTTCTCCAATATGATTAACATGGTAGAAAATATCTAAATTATCTTCTCCTCCTGCAAAGTATACTGAATCTATATTTGTAGTTGCTCCTCTTCCATTTAGATTTGCAGTGTAATTTGTAACAGTTCTCTTTGCACCAGATTCTATCTGAATAAAATTAACTGTTGCTCCTTCAGCCACATCAGCTTCAATATCTGTAAGAGACGTATTTTCATCAGTACATCTAGAAACATAATATAAATCCACCTTTGAATTCTTTTCTGCTGTAATCTTTATTTTGATATGTCTGGAATCCTTCCCAGACTCTATTTTATTGAAATCAAAAAGTGTTGAAATTTCATCATTTTCTTTTGCAGCTATCTCTGTTACTTGCTCTAAAACCTCAGGCAATTCGATTAGGGCATCATTTACCTTAAGCCATCTCCAAGTAAGAAGTGGTAATGTATTTGCTATCATATTTCTTCCTCCTAACCTATTGTACCTTCTAATTCAAGGTTTATTAAATTATTCATTTCAACCGCATATTCTAACGGCAGCTCTTTTGCTATAGGCTCTGCAAAGCCTCTAACTACCATTGACTTTGCTTCTGCCTCACTTATTCCTCTGGACATCAGGTAGAAGATAACCTCATCGTCTATTCTACCAATTTTTGCCTCATGTCCCAAATCTACGTCCTGATTTGCAATATCGATTACTGGTATCGTATCAGATCTTGATTCTTGATCTAACATAAGGGACTCACAGCTAACTGTAGATTTTGATCCCCTTGCATTCTTTGTAACCTTCACTAGGCCCCTATAAATTGCAACTCCACCATCCTTTGATATTGACTTAGAGTTTACTGTAGAAAATGTGTTTGGTGCTGCGTGTATGACCTTCGTTCCTGTATCTAAATACTGACCTCTACCTGCAAAAGTAATTCCAGTAAATTCTGATTTTGCATTTTCTCCCTTAAGAACACTCATAGGATATAAACATGATACCTTTGAACCAAATGATCCTGACACCCATTCTATCTTTCCGTCTTTTTCAACTATACATCTCTTTGTATTCAAGTTGTACATATTTCTTGACCAGTTTTCTATCGTAGAATATCTAAGTGTAGCTCCCTCTCTTACAAATAATTCAACTGCGCCGGCATGTACATTTACCACATTATATTTTGGTGCTGAACAGCCTTCTATAAAATGGCAATAAGCACCCTCATCGATAACTATCAGCGTATGCTCAAATTGACCTGCACCTGGAGCGTTTAATCTAAAATAAGATTGAAGTGGGATATCCACTCTAACACCCTTTGGAACATATACAAATGATCCGCCAGACCAAACAGCATAATGAAGAGCAGCATATTTATGATCCGAATTTGTAATACACTTCATAAAATATTCTTGAACTATTTCAGGATACTCCTTAACAGCAGTATCAAAATCAGTGTATATTACCCCTTGATCCAAAAGCTCTTGCTGAATATTATGATAAACAACCTCTGAGTCATATTGTGCTCCAACACCAGATAGATTTTTCTCTCTTTCAGCTTCTGGAATACCCAGCAAATCAAAGGTATTTTTTATATCCTCAGGAACTTGATTCCAGTCTTCTACCAAATCCGCATCTGGACGAATATAAGTAGTAATATCATCAATGTTTACTTCATCCAAATTTGGTGCCCAGCTAGGATTGTCCAATTCATAAAACTTCCTAACAGACTGAAGTCTAATATCTAGCATCCAATTCGGTTCATTTTTTTCCTTGCTTATCTGTCTAACTATATCCTCAGTCAAACCTTTTTCTGTTTTTGATTTATATTTAAATTCATTTTTTATATCATAAATCCCACGATCGTATTCTTCAACCTGAGTTCTTTTTCTTGCATCCTTATTAGTTTCCATTAGATGAATTCACCTCATCTCTAATCCAGCCGTAGCCTTCTTCTTCAATTTTGTGTATCAGTGATGCATCCCCCTCTTTTACGATTTTTCCGTCAATTATAACATGAACATAATCAGGCACAACATTTGATATTATTTCCTTATGATGAGTAATTATCATCAGAGCTTTATCTTCATCCTTCTTAAAGCTTTTTATTCCTTCTGATACTATTCTAACAGCATCAACATCTAATCCAGAGTCGGTCTCATCAAGCATCGCCAGCTTTGGATTAAGTATTTGCATTTGCAAAATTTCAGTCTTCTTCTTTTCTCCACCAGAAAAACCATAATTCATATATCTAGAGGCATACTCAGGCTTCATTTCCAGCTCTTTCATTCTCTTTGATAAGTCCAGATTAAATCTCAATACAGAAACTGGTTTGTCATCGACCGCAGATTTGGAAGTCCTGATAAAGTTTTCAACACTTATACCTGGTACTTCTATAGGAGATTGAAAGGACATAAATATCCCTCTTTTCGCTCTTTCATCAGCTGCAAATTCTGTAACATCTTCACCTTCAAAGAAAATCTTTCCCGAAGTTATTTCATACTTAGGATTACTCATTATTGTATTTACCAATGTAGATTTTCCAGAGCCATTTGGTCCCATGATAACGTGTGTTTCACCTTTATTAACCTTTAGATTTACATTTTTTAATATATTTTTTTCACCTACTCTTACACATAGGTCTTTAATTTCTAATAATGTCTCGCTCACTTTTCCACATTCCTTTCGCTATTTTTATATAATAAAATTGGTACAAGTCTATATTACTATGATTACCCAAAAAAATCAATTAATCTCGACTAATTTAGTAGGAATTATAAAAAAATTTTTTTGATTCGCAGTTTTTATTTCCATAAAAGTAAAACTCATATTTATCGTCAACTCTCATTCAAATATAATCATATAAAAATATTAATTGTATAATATTTTTCAAAAAACAAAATAGCCCACAACATTCATCAAAATATCTATCAGAATGTGTGAGCTATCATACGAGTCTCTTACTTAAGCAAGCTCATATTACTTTTATCACAATTTTTTATTTCTTTCTCTTTAACATGTACAATCCGCCAGAAACCATAGCAATACCAGAAGCACTATAAGCCAATGTACTTTCTACACCAGTTTTAGCTAAAGTACTGCCTGATTTTGATACATTACTTCCATTTGAAGAAGTTGTCCTATTAGAAGTCTTTGAGCTTGAGCTTCCAACAGTAATCGTAAATACCTGATTATTTACCTTTCCAGCCTCAACCTTGAATGTATGTTTCTTTGCATTTGAATAATTATATAGCTTATAGTAGTAATTTCCAGCTTCTAAAGCTACAACACCATTCTTACCAAGTAACTCTGCACCCTTAGAAACCTTGTCATATTCGAATATACCTTCAGAATTTGTTTTTCCTACAAACAACAGCTTTTCATTAGAGCCATCTGCATCTGTAGAATAAATTGCAATTTCCTGATTTTCAAGTGGTGTTTTTTTCTCGTTGCGAACTAGTATCTTAACCCCAGTCTTAACTTCACTTAGATTATTTCCTTGCGACTGATTGTTTTCTGATGAATTCGTGCTCTTTGAGTAGTTAACAGCCAAAGAAACAATCCTTGAAGCAACAACTTCAATAGCATACTCATTCTTTACAGGCTTCAATGTTGATGTTGAATTTTTTGGAACAACCTTATAGCTCCCACTAGGAAGTATTAGAGTTCCATTTGAAGTATCAATTATCGTATTTGAATCCTCACTAGTTCTATTTATAACATCTAAAAGCAATCCATCACTATCTGTTGTCAATGAAGCTAATCTCACATATGTTCCATTAACTTGCTTAAACAAATCAAGCGTAGCACCTTCAACAGGATTACCAGAAGCATCAACAGCATTTACAATCAATTGAGCCTTATCACTGCTCAGCTTTGAATAGGATCTTTCAATATTTGGTGCAACTCCATTAACTACAGAGAATTTAACAGGCTTCACATTTTTAACAAACCCATCTACAACTGAATCGTCAACATAATAATATGAACCATCCTTTAAATTTAAATCCCCTTTATCATCAATAACGTTGCTCACATCAAAAGAATTAAAAGCAACCACAGATTCTTTATTCAGCTTACCTTGCTCGTTAGTCTTAACAGTAAATATCTTTTTCGATGCATTATTTGTCGTTGAGTAAAAAGCAAGTGTGACACCTGATAAAGGCTTATTATCAGTCGAATTTACAACTGAGGTTATTATGCTTTCTGCATAAATATTATTTAACGTCCCCGCTGAAACAGCCATTGGAATAGCAAGTGTCATAGCCGCTAATAGATTTAACATTTTCTTATTAGTTTTCATATTGTCCTCCTAAATACTTACCCTACTCTATAATTATAAAAATAATTCAAGTATACAATTTCTTATACATTAATAATACCATAGTATAGTAAAAAGATAAATAGTATTTGACCTTAATTTTAATATTATTTGCATAATTTTAGTAAAAACCGTTAATTTGTGTTATAATTGTCTATAACTAATGGAAATTATTTGTAACTCTAGGAGGTGAATAGGTATTTTTGCCTATATTTATGAAAAAATTTATTGCAATTGTAATTATTCTAGCCGGTGTCGTATTTTTTTCGATGCCAAAAATTTCGGAGCTGCTGTTAGAAAAAAATTCAGAGGAAGTAAAAATTGAGCAGCTTTCCAACAGTGAGCTTGAAAAAAACGCTAAAAGTGGAAATAAATCATACGACCAATCGAAAATAGATCCAATAGACGTAAATGGTGTTATATTGAATAGACAGAATGCTGATATGTCCAAGATTGTAGGGCAGATGGTAATTCCTTCAATCAACAAAAACATAGCTATTTTTGATGGATTGGAAAACAACAATCTTATGTATGGTGCATGTACTATGAAGCCTAGCCAAAGGATGGGCTTAGGAAATTACTCAATAGCTGGTCACTACATGAAAAATGATAAACTTCTGTTTGGTGGACTAATGAATGTGAAAATGGGCGATTCAATTAGAATCACCAACAAGAAAAACATATACGAATATGAGGTTTTCAAAACTCTAAAGGTCACTGATGATAGAGTAGATTTAATATCTGACTCAAAAATAACAGAGTCTGACGGAAAAGCTATAGTATCATTGATGACCTGCTACTATGATGAAGCTGGATACAGATACTTTGTTATTGGTAAATTCAAAAGATTGTACCCTTATAGCCAATCGAAAATGTTAGAAGGCTTGAATTAAATAGAATAACTCGCACATCACTACAAGCATAAGAGTGTCTGTTGCGAGTTTTTTTATTTAACCTAATTTTTATTTAACCTAATGTTAACTTTTTTTAGAATTTTTACATATTTCTCTTGTCCTCAGCTCCATTTAAAATTCCCTTGTATCTTAGATATATACCTGAATATAGAATGTTTTCTATTATCGTTCTATTAAGCCTTAGATCCAAAGATAAAATATTCATCTCTAATCTAGAAAGTATCATAGAGATAAGTTTATCTACTCTAATTTTTAATGCCTCTCTGTCATTCTTATATGAAGTAAATGGATTATAAGATTTATTTTTAATATCATCATCCAAATCTGCAAACGCATCTAATATATAGATGTATTTTCCAATATTAAAACCTACATTCCTCAGACTTTGAGCATATTCATCATCCTTGTAAGAAAAAACCTCTGCCATCAGACTTCCGAATGTATTTGAAATTTCGTCTATATTTGTACTTTCTAATTTTTCCAAATCGCTCAGTCTGTCTAAATTTTCCTTTATTACCCTAGCCTTCTCAGGATATTTTTTCAAAGCAGTACCAAAGCTCTTTCTATACACTATTTCTGCTAATATGTTTTTTATTCCACCATCATCGACTACATTGTCCTGCAATTTATAATACGAAAGCAGAATATTCATGCTAGCAGCATACTCCGTTATCTCGTTAGTTATATGTTTTTTTTCTTTTAGAGGATTGACAATACAATGCTCATGATAAACCTCTGAAGCTGGCTCATATACAGATGTCAATAACACAATTAAAAAGGTAATATCATAGTTCAATGTCAATCTTGATATTTCAGTATGATTTCTCTTTAAATATTTACATAGACCACAATAATAAGCCTTATATGTTTCAAATTCTCTAAAAGTTAAATCCATTTTATTTATTCTTACATATCCAAACATTTTTACCTCTTTTACATTTTTAGTTTCTATTGGACAACACAACTGTTTTTTTATATAATATCATTATAGAAAATATAAATATTGAGTATACACTTTTTCGATTTTATTTTCAACAGCTTTTGTAATAATTTTGTTTTAAAAAATCAGTTGCATTCTATATGAAATATTTGTAGTTTAAATAATGAGTTATTTTAAACATCACTATTATTGTATAATATAGACTTGCTTGTATAAGCATGATACTTGAATAAGCTTAAAATATCATTAAGAATCGATGATATCAAATAATATAAAGATGGAGGAACGATAATTATGAACAAAGAACAAGTGATTGAAATGTTCAAAGAAGGTTTGGATTGTGGCCAAGTCGTAGCATTAGCAATCGCAGAAGAGCTTGGACTTGACAAGGAATTAGCTCTAAAAAGTGCTGCTCCCTTTGGCGGTGGAATATTTGAGGCGGATATCTGTGGCTCTTATGTTGGTGGTCTAATTGCACTTGGATTTAAATATGGGCATTCAAAGCCTGGAGATATGGAAACAAAGGGTCAAATGATTTCAAAAATTTTTCAGTACAAAGAAAAATTCAACCAACTACACCAATCACATACCTGTGCGGGAATATTAGGCTACAATCTCACTATTCCAGAAGAATCAAAAATCATAGAGGAGAAAAATTTGATGTTCACTGTCTGTCCACAATTAGTGTTGGATGTAATCGACATAGTAAAAGATTTGTAGTTTTGCATTAAAAAATATACTTATAAATTTGATTAATAGAAAAAACATAAAAAACTCACATACTCAATAAAATTGAATATGTGAGTTTTATTTTACGTACATTTTATATATACATACTATTATTCAGAGGTTGCTCCTCCACAGCTTGACCCTGCTCCTGCAGTACAACCATAGCAATGTTTACCTGTAACTATCCTTCTAGTATTTAATTCTCCGTTTTCCAAATCAAATATACTAATACTACCCTCTATTTTCATATCAACAGCTTGATTGAAATCACAGTCATACAGGCTTCCATCCCAAGATACAGAAATTTGATTTCTGCACATCATATTCTCCACTGTCTTTTGATTAAATGAGCCAAATAAAACCGACATATATTCATCTAGCAGACCATTCTCATGCAAAAAATCACCAAATCTTCCAATTGGATTGTTTGTAATAGTATATAAGCTATTAAAAACTACTCCAAATTGTGAATACAGCTTTTCCTTATATAATGACTGCATTGAATCCTGAGATGGTGGCAAAAACGCACCATTAGGATTGTACACAATATCTAGTGAAAGCTCTGGATCAATTCCATAACCAACTCCGTTTAATAACCTTAGGACTTCGATGGATTTTTCAAACACACCGTCTCCCCTTTGATTGTCAGTGTTCCTTTTTGTGTAAAAAGGTATTGAACAGACAATGTTTACCTTATTTTCCTTATACACATCAATCAAATGCTTGTATTTATCTGACAACAATATAACTAGATTACTCCTAACAATGACCCTATCAGCTAGCTTTGAACTTTCTTTTAAAAACCATTCAAAGCTGGGATTCATTTCTGGAGCTCCACCCGTTATATCTATAGTATCAAATCCATGCTTTTTAAAAACCTTTAAACAAGCTTCAAGAACCTCCTTACTCATAATTTCTTTTCTCGTTGGACCTGCACTGACATGACAGTGTTTACACTCCAAATTACAAAGTCTACCAACATTTATTTGAAGTACGGAAAGTCTTGGCAATGTTCTTAAATGAGATTTATCGTCTACCATATCATCAAAGCTGGGAATATCTATCATTTTTTCTAATTCATCAATCTTCATAACACCATCTCCATATCTACTTTATCGTCAACTTATCAGAAATATTTTTACTCTGTACTCCAAAAGCCAATGTTGCACCAGCTTTTATTGCAGCAGCTACATGAATTGCTTCCATTATTTGATCCTGATCACAACCAAAATTTAAAGCTGTATGAGTGTACGAATCAATGCAATACGGACACTGCACTGTATGTGCCACAGCCAAAGCAATCAATGCTTTTTCTCTACCTGTTAATGCCCCTTCTGCAAAGACTTCACCATAATATTCGATGAATTTATTCCATAACAAGCTTGCATCTTCTCCAATTATACCTGAACCAAATTTGTTCAAATCCTCTTTTTCAAAATAATTATTCATAATTACCTCCTCTTTTTCATCTCTTAAATATATATTATGGTTAATAAATGAATATGTCAATCAATGAAACAAAATTTAAAATTCAATAGATAATTTGTATAGTTTTCGTCAATAATATTGATATTTTATATGTAATTATTAAACACATTTAATTTGTTAAATCATTTTTTCTACAGTTCACCTCATAATCTTTTGAATATATATACATTATTATTTACGTAACAAGTGTAATAGTATATACTTTTATTATGGGTAAAATAAATACTTCTATAAAAGCTGTCATCCACAGTTTACATAGATTTCAATAAAAAATTTATCAGCTTTTTTAATTGACACTGAAAGGATATCAATATGAAACGAATATTAGTTACAGGAGCAACCGGTCAAATAGGAACAGATTTATGTTATGAATTGAGAAAAATATATGGTGAGGAAAATGTAATATCTTCAGCCAGAAACAACAAGTCTGGTATTACAGATAATTGTATTTTCCATAAACTAGATTGCAGAGACTCCAAGGGCTTTTATGAATTGGCTAAAAAATACGAGGTCGACACCATTATTCACTTGGCAGCAGTATTATCAGCTGTAGGTGAACAGAATCCGAATCTACTTTGGGACATTAATGTAAATGGGCTATATAACGCATTAGAAATTTCAAGAGAATTGAACTGCTTGCTGTTCGTACCTAGTTCAATCGGTGCATTTGGTCCAAGCACTCAAAAAGACAACACACCTCAGATTACAATCCAAAGACCTACTACGGCATATGGTATAAGCAAGGTGAGTGGTGAGTTGCTGTGTGACTACTATCATTCCAAATATGGTATTGACACTAGAGGAGTCAGATTTCCCGGATTAATTTCATACAAGGCTTTGCCAGGTGGAGGTACAACTGACTATGCGGTCCATATTTACTATGAAGCTTTAAAATCCGGTCACTATTCCTCTTTCATCGCAGAAGGAACATATATGGACATGATGTATATGCCTGACGCTGTTGACTGTATTATTAAACTGATGGAGGCTGACTCCAGAAGACTTATTGACAGAAATGCTTTCAATGTCTCTGCAATGAGCTTCGAGCCAGAGGATATAAAAAAAAGCATCCAAAGAATTATCCCTGAGTTCACAATGGATTATAATGTTGATCCAATAAGACAGGCGATTGCAGACAGTTGGCCAAACAAACTTGATGTTAGTGCGGCGAGAGAGCAATGGGGATTCAATCCAAAATTTGATTTAAACAAAATGACTGATGATATGCTTCGTCATTTAAAAAGCAAATAGGAGGAAAGTATGTTTGAAAACCTACAAAAATCCAGTAGGAAAAATCATTTAAAAGATACGATAATAAAAGTAAATAATACAACTATAGGTGGAAAGCATTTGACTATTATTGCCGGACCATGCTCGGTCGAATCTGAGGAACAAATAGTCGACATTGCAAAGGCAGTAAAAAAAAGTGGTGCCGCAATACTTCGAGGAGGTGCCTATAAGCCTAGAACTTCACCTTATGATTTTCAAGGGTTAAATGAGGATGGTTTGAAGCTTCTTAGCATTGCGAAAAAAGAAACGAATTTACCCATTGTCTCTGAAATAGTGAGTGTTAATCATCTGGATTTTTTTGATGACATCGATATTCTACAGGTTGGTGCAAGAAATATGCAAAACTTTGAACTGTTGAGAGAACTTGGAAAAGTAAAAAAAACCATCTTGTTAAAAAGAGGATTTGCCAATACTATTGAAGAATTATTGTCCAGTGTTGAATATTTGATGAGCAGTGGAAATGACAATATTATCCTTTGCGAAAGAGGTATAAGAACTTTCGAGCACGCCACAAGAAATACACTTGATCTTTCTGCAGTTGCCATGTTAAAAGAAATATCACATCTTCCGATTATCGTCGATCCTAGCCATGCAACTGGAATAGCGAGTCTTGTTAAACCAATGTCCATGGCAGGAATTGCGGCTGGTGCTGATGGGATAATGATTGAGGTTCACAATAATCCTCAAAACGCACTATCTGACGGAAAACAATCTATCACACCATACGAATTTAACGATGTCGTAAAAATATCATTAGAAATAAAAGCCTGTTATAATAGGTCAATTCTTTAAGTATTATTCAAAAATATGACGTTGATTCAATCACATAAAAAATTATTAAAGCCTTTATTGTAAACCTCATTTTTTTATAGTTTACAATAAGGGCTTTTTGTGATATACTCTTTAAGTAAAATTAATTAATTTAGGGGGTATACATTGAATACTAATTCTCAAAAAACTAGAAATATAATACTTTGTGCTTTTTTTACAGCACTTATTGCCATAGGGGCTTTTATTAGGATACCACTTCCAATTACGGTATTTACAATGCAGTTTATATTTGTTCTTCTATCTGGACTAATACTTAGACCAAAATTTGGAGCACTATCATGTATTCTGTATTTGGTAATAGGTCTAATTGGGTTTCCTATATTCTCTGAAGGCGGTGGACCAGCGTATCTACTTAAGCCAACTTTTGGATATTTGATATCATTCGCAATAACGTCATTTATAGTTGGTCTTATGAGAAAAAAGGTCGGAACAGATTCAACTCCAAAGCTATTTGTAATATGCTTGATTGGAATGTTTATTACTTACCTATTGGGTACACTTTATACTTTTTTTATACTAAACTTTGTAGCAAAAACACCAACACCATACTGGGTCTGCGTTGCAAGCTTATTTCCAGTCGTTGTGGTAAAGGATATTGTGAGTTGCTTTGTAAGTGCTGTTACAGCAAAAAAGCTTTCAAAAAAAATGTTATTATAAGCCTTATTTTAATATATTAAGATAAAAATACGTAAAAGCAAAAATGCTTTTACGTATTTTTTGACAATGTATAATTTAATGCTGTACAAACTATATATTAACCACATAATATCCACAACAATCATAAAAGCTTCATCATAATATGGCAACCTTTATTATCAAGCTATATCAAATGCTCTGGATGCGGATCTTCCTTTACTTCTTCCTCATAATGCTTATTATCCAATAAATATTTTCTAATCACGAAAAGTCCGGCTATTGCTATCACGCCAATAAAAATCTCTGAAATGCCACTTCCTTTTGGAACTAACAGCATCTTTCTAGCAATACCATACAAAAGCACTTCTAATAGTGCAGTTTGCTTTCTTAGCGTCAACATAACTGCTATTTCAACACCGATTACCAACAGCAATATCTGAGCAAAAATACCGTTAATCTGCTCATAATCTATTGGCTGATTAAAATTTACAATATAAGTCGTATAAATTATTCTCAATGTATCAAAAATACCTAAAGTAACTGCAACTAAAATTACTAGAGACAGCAACACCTCCAAAAAATATGACGTTTTCAAAATAAACCTTCTTTTTTTCTTGTTATCCATCAATCCTATTACCCTTCCCTTATAGCAAATTCATATTCTGTTATTCAAAATTATATAATATTTATTTAACAATTTCTGATAAACTATCAAACTAACAAACAACAATAATTTTACTTTTCTATTATACCATTCTTTTTTTAAAAATAGAATAATATTTATTTATCAAAATTAATTGACTAGTCAACTAAAATGTTATATACTTAAAAATAGTTGTTTAATCAACCATTAATTTAAAAGCACATTAACGCCGTAACTAATGTAAAACACAATATTTAACGTAGCAATAAAATTATCAACTATAAATTCGGAGGAAAACTATGATAAACAATCTAGGAAGATTGATTTCTATCCTATATAGAAAAGGCAATATTTACAAAAACATAATTCTAGATGACTTTAATATCACTGCAGCTGAGCAACCATTTCTCTCTTCACTTTTCAATGAAGATGGTGTATCTCAGGAATATTTATCATCAAAGCTTTTACTTGACAAAGCCTCTACTACAAGATCGCTTCAGTCGCTTATTAATAAGGGATATATCAAAAAAAAGAAAGACGATAATGATAAAAGAATAAATAGAATATTCTTGACTGAAAAATCTAAATCAATAGAAAAGGATATCAAAGCTCGTTTGGAAAATTGGAACGATATTTTAACATCAGATTTGAATGAAAGCGAAAAAGAAATAGCATATTTGATATTAAACAAAATGGTGAACAATCTGAACAGCTGTAAAAGTGAATAAAAACAATTTATCACGCAGCTAGCAAAATACTATTACAAATACAAAATATTAATATAAATTTAAGAGGTGAAAAAATGGAAAGTACTATACAAAAAGAGAACCCAATTGGCACGGAGAAAGTTTCCAGGCTATTGTTTCAGTTTTCAGTACCGGCAATTATTGGAATGACTATCAATGCGTTGTACAACATCGTCGATAGAATATTTATCGGTAATAGCCCAGACCTGGGTGCAATTGGGCTTGCTGCCATCACAATTTGCTTTCCCATAATGATAATAATTATGGCTGTGGGAATATTATTCGGAGTTGGCGGTGCAACTGTATTCTCTATTAACCTTGGCAAGGGTGATATAGAAAGGGCAAACAAAGCAATATCTAATGCTACAACACTTTTGATAGTCTTTGGACTATCAATTACTATAATCGGAGAAATATTTTTGAAGGATTTGTTAATCGCATTTGGAGCAAGCAAGGCAATGCTTCCATACTCGGAAGAATATCTGAGAATAATCCTTTTGGGGGCACTATTCCAAGTTTTGACAATGGGTATGAATAATTTTTTGAGAGCAGATGGAAAACCAAAATTGTCGATGACTACAATACTAATAGGTGCAATCATAAATACAATTTTAGATCCAATTTTTATTTACATATTTAGAATGGGAATGACTGGTGCAGCACTTGCAACCATTTTCTCTATGTTTGTTTCAACGCTTTGGGGATTATATCATTTCTTAAAAAAAAGTAACCCACATAGAATAAGACTCAAAAATATGAAGCTAGACACTAAACTTACCATTGAAATAATTTCTCTGGGTATACCAGGATTTTTACTTCAGTTATCAGGTGGACTATTATCCGCAATATTAAACTCTTCGTTGCTTAAATACGGTGGAGATATAGCAGTTTCAGCCATGGGAATTGTAAATAGCATTCAAAATCTATTAATACTTCCAGTTGTAGGGCTTAATCAGGGACTACAGCCAATAGTGAGCTTTAACTATGGAGCAAGACAACACACCAGAGTTAAGGAAGCTGTTTTATTAGGAATAAAAGTGGCTTCCATAATTTCGATTGTAGGCTTTCTAGTAGGTCAGATTTTTCCGAAATTCATGGTATCACTCTTCAACCAAGATTCTAACCTATTAAATTTCGGTGAAAATGCAATGAGAACTTGGTTTAAGATGACTTTTTTGGCTGGATTCCAAATTATTGCCGCAAATTTTTTTCAAGCAATAGGAAAGCCTGCAAAAGCAATGATATTGACTCTTACAAGACAGATTCTTGTACTTATACCATGCATTATTATTTTCTCTAGGCTTTGGGGATTAAATGGAATACTGTATGCAGCACCGTTTGCAGATTTGACATCTACAACTATTACAGCAATATTTTTTATAAGCTTTATAAGAAAATATAGCTTGACATCTAGTGAAAAATTATTCGAAAACTAAATTAAAATAAAACTTTAATGCGTTTTTAGTAGTCTCTCACTACTTATAAAAATATCCTAAAAAAGCTCGCATATTTATACAAAATATGCGAGCTTTTTTATTTTACATTCCTTACTATTTTTCAATTGTTTCCTTTTTTCAATCCTACTTATTCTTCAATAGCATAATAAACCCAACCATGAATAATATCAATAGACTCAAAACACCATTCTTCACATTTCCAGTAATCTGAGTAATTACTCCAACTAATGCAGGTCCCATTATAGCTGCAAATTTACCAAATATATTGTAAAATCCGAAGTATTCATTTGAATTTTCCTTTGGTATTATTTTTGCAAAATAAGATCTACTAAGTGCCTGAATACCACCTTGTGAACTTGCTACCAGCATTGATAATAGCCAGAACTCTCTCGCAGATTTCATAAAATAAGCAATAACGCAAATAGCCATGTATATAAATATTGCTACAAAAAGCATATTCTTTCCATTGTATCTTTGAGCAAGCTTACCATAAATCAAAGCAAATGGGAATGCTACAAATTGAGTTACTAAAAGGATAATTAAAAGTGTTGTCGAATCTATACCTAAAGTAGTACCAAAGCTTGCAGCCATTCTTATTATCGTATCTACTCCATCTATATAGAAAAAATATGCAATGAGAAATACCAATACTTTTTTATCCTTGATTATCTTGACTAAGCTTTCTTTGAATTCTACAAAAATCCCCTTAATATCAAATTCCGACCTTGGCTTTCCATGCACCTGTTCTACATTTTTCATCATTGGCAATGTGAACAAAAACCACCAAAGTCCTGTGATGACAAATGATATTTTTGTAGCTGTAATGGAGCTTATACCTATCATTCCATTTTGAACTGCCATAATTATACCAATACAGATTATAAATGGAATCGTACTCCCTATATATCCGTACGCATAACCATATGTCGAAACTGTATCCATTCTATCCACTGTCGTAATATCGGTTAAAAATGAATCGTAAAATACATTGCTCAGCGAATAACCTATCATTGAAATTACATAGGTTAAAAGCAATGGAATCCAATATCCATATGGAATAAAAGCCATAACCCATGTGAAAATAACTCCAGCGAATGTAAAAATGCTAAAAAATTTCTTCTTGACCCCCATGTAGTCAGCAACTCCCCCCATCAAAGGAGAAAGCACCGCCACTATCAAGGAAGCTATTGAATTTGTGTAGCCCCAGTATGATGTTGCCAATTCCTTAGTCAATCCCGCATCATTTACCATGTTTGTAAAATATATCGGCAAAATAGTTGACACCACTGTCATCGTAAATGCTGAATTGGCCCAGTCATATAAAGCCCAGCTCAGTTCTTTTTTATTCATTTTTAACACATCATACCTCCAAAAATTCTGTCATTACTCTTCCTTGAACATTATCCATTTCAAATCCGAGTATACTTGCAAATGTTGGACCTTCATCTACCAAATTCATCTGATCCACAAACACGCCCTTTTTTATATCTTTACCTGAAACAAAAAATACTGTCTCATAATCTTTTTTCGTGTATGGATTATATCCATGATTGTTCTTATATATTTTCTTTTCAAAGCTCTTTGCAATCTCTGTTTGCACCACAGCTTCGTCTCTAACAGGATTCAAGAAGAAATATCCTTCTGAAGCTTCTATCATAAATCTACAGCTATCATCTGCACCCATTTCTCTTGCTTGCTCCCGAGTGTAAACAGCCTCTATTATTTTATCCTGCACCAACGGTTTGATAATTTCCAGTAAAGCATTGTCATCAATTTCATCATCTGCATAAATATAACCCGCTCCGTCAGCAGATTTACAATACGCTCTCTTATTAATTATCAATCCCTTGTCATCATACTCAAGCAATCCAGCATCGCCAAATAACTTGTTCACATATACATTACTGTGAATATCCCTACTACTGTGGTCACCAAGTATAACGATTACCGAATCATCGTATATGCCAATGCTTTTCAATCTGTTCACTATATCTCCAAGCCTCTTATCCAATCTTACTAAGGCTTCTCTTGCCTCTTTTGAATCAAATCCGTACTCATGTCTTTGAGAATCTAAATCTATATAGTGAACCATATTTATATCTACTTTATAATTCTCCAGTGAGTACAAAAAAGATTCATGTGAAAAATTGTCCAATTCCGGCTCGCTTACTCCATTCCTTAGATGTCCAAATCTTTTATTAAGGTTATATTGAAACATCGGACTACCATTCATCAATGAAACCATTATTTGATTTTGCCATTTCCTATTTGCAAAAATCTCAGGCATATTATATTTTATATATTTCGATCCAGCTGAAACCGGCCAAAACAAAGATAAAATCGAATATCCATTTTTATACGCAAGCTTTTGAAATGTGTCTACCTTAATATCTTTTTCATGCCAAAACCAATCTGGACTTTCTTTATCCATCTGATCCTTTGTGTTATTCACAATACCATGGACATATGGGTAGACTCCTGTAGTAATAGATGTATGAGCACAATAAGTAATACTTGGATAGACGCTCAAAACACTCATACAGCCAGAAGCTTCTTTAATATATTCAGAAAATGCTGGCAAAGTTTTCATAAACTCAATGTCCACTTTTGATAACCCATCAAAAGACAGAATATGTAAGTATTTTTTCTTCATATTACTCCTCCATCTCACTTGAGAAAATAGCTGCTCCTATTGCACCGGCGAACCTTGCTTGAGGACAGCTTTCAACTATAGATTCCAAAGCCTCAGACAATTTTCTTATGAAATATTTATTATCGCAAAAGCCTCCAGTTAATATATAATTTTCCGCTGGTATTTGACTCGCCAGTTGAACAACCTTTGTCACTACCGAGTTAATCACACCATTTGCAATATCCTCTCTAGGAGTCCCTTGTCCAATTAGGCTAATCACTTCAGATTCAGCAAAAACTGTACACATTGAGCTAATTGAAATATCGTTTCCATTGGATGCTAGTCCCTCTAATTCTTCTAATGTCAAACCCAATCTATTTGACATTATCTCCATAAATTTACCAGTTCCTGCAGAACATTTATCATTCATGATAAATTTCATCACCCTTCCTCTTTTCAGGGAAATGACCTTCGTATCCTGACCTCCTATATCTATCACAGTCGCATTTTTTTTAAAAATAAAGTCAGCCCCCTTACCATGACAGGTTATCTCTGTCATCACTTGATCAGCAAAAGGAACAGAAATTCTCCCATATCCAGTGGCAGTTATTTTTGATTTTTCGATATCTATACCATCCCCAAGCAGAATATTTTTTATTAATTCCGCAGTTTCTTTTGAATTGTACCCAGATGGAATCATGAAATTTTTTTCAATTTTTCCATCCTTCATTATGGAAACCTTGGCACAACTTGAACCAATATCTATACCTATATTATGCATTTACTCCTCCAAAATTTTTCCAATAAACTAAATATCATATCTTTCCATCCCCCACCAATTAGGCATTAGTTCTTCCAGAGTAATAATCTCTCGGCTTTCGTAATCGATTAAAATTTCCATTTTTGAATTCAAATTAGAAAGCTGCATAAAAAACTCCCTGCAAGCTCCACAAGGTATTGACGTACTACCTTTTTCTGGTGGTCTATCTCTAAATACAATTAATCTTTTTACGATTTTTTGTCCGCTATCAGAATACATTTTTATAGCTGCAGTTCTTTCTGCACATAAATCAGCCACACCACAATCACCTTCTATTGAAAATCCAGTATATATTGTTCCATCCTTAGCCTCTAATGCACAAACTACCTTTTTCACATTAATAAATGGAGATATTTGTTCTGGAGAGTAAATTTCTTTTGCTCTTTCATACAACTCTTCCCAAATATCTACTTTACCACTATAATCTTCCATTTACACCACCTCCATTTGAAGATTGGCCACACACATTATTATAATATAATTAGGTTCGACTATCAATATGTTATAAAACTCAAGTACCAGTATTGCATTAAAACAAAGAAATAAAATCACAAAATTAAATTATAAATAAAATATATAAAATAGAAAAATTTCTAACCAATAAAAAAAGTATCCTAGCATTCACATTGCAAGAGTGAAATACAGGATACTTTTTTATCGAATTTTATAGTCTACATCAAGTATTTTTATACAATACGCTAATTATCGAGCTTTTGGTCTCCTCCAAATACCGTAAATCATACCTGATATAACTGTTCCTATTGCAATTGACAACAAGAAGAATATTACGTGGTTAGGTTGCATTACAAACGATACAAGAGCACCACCATGTGGAGCCGGAGCATTGACGCTCCATAGCTGTGTTAGACCACCAGCTATTGCAGCACCAACAACTGAGCTACCAATTACCCTTACAGGATCAGCAGCTGCAAAAGGAATAGCACCCTCTGTGATAAATGTCAATCCAAGTATCCAGTTCGTTAGTCCTGACTGTTTTTCTTTTTCATCGAATTTATTTTTAAAAACTGTAGTTGCAAGTGCGATTGCCAAAGGTGGAACCATACCACCAGCCATAACTGCAGCCATCAAATTACCCATATTTGTGCTAGTAAACACACCTATTGAGAACGTGTACGCAGCTTTGTTTACAGGTCCCCCCATATCCACAGCCATCATTCCACCAAGAACAGCACCCAGCAATATTGCATTACCTGTTCCCAAATGAGTTAATGAAT
The DNA here is from genome assembly GCF_900112955.1 of Peptostreptococcus sp. D1. GTDB lineage: Bacteria > Bacillota > Clostridia > Peptostreptococcales > Peptostreptococcaceae > Peptostreptococcus. Next base: position 3,592 of record NZ_FONP01000013.1, on the reverse strand, counting down.
TGTTCATAGCTGTATTTATTACTGAAAATACAGGAATCACTCCCACAAACATTATTAGTCCAGTTATCAACAAACCAAATACAGGATAAATTATCATTGGCTTTATTCCTTCAAGAGACTTTGGTAGTCCAGAGGTTAATTTCTTTAATCCCAGTATCACATAACCCGCTATAAAACCAGCAGCCAACCCGCCTAAGAAACCAGCACCTTGTTGTGCAGCCATCAAACCACCGACCATACCAGGCATCAAACCTGGTCTATCTGCAATACTCATTGCAATATATCCGGCTAATATAGGTATAAGATATGTAAATGCACCATTGCCACCGATATCCATCAAGAACTTATAAATCTGACTCTCAGCACCAAATGAGCTTTCCGCCATAAACGATATCGCAATCAATATACCTCCACCAACAACAAATGGCAACATATGTGAAACACCATTCATCACATCTTTGTATATCTTGCTTCCAATTGAGTTTTTTTCATTTTGCTTAGCTGAGGAAGTGTTTTCTTCAGTAGTTTCATATACTGCACCCTCACCATTTAGAGTCTTTGTTATCAATTCTTCTGGATTTCTAATTGCCTCACTTACAGGAGTTTTTATCAGCTTCTTACCTTTAAACCTTGCCATTTCAACATTTTTATCCGCAGAAACAATTACCCCTACAGCCTTTTTTATTTCTTCATCTGTCAGTACGTTTTTTGCTCCGTCACTTCCGTTAGTTTCCACTCTTATGCTAACACCCATTTTTTCAGACTTTGACAATAGAGCATCTTCCGCCATATATGTATGCGCTATTCCAGTTGGGCAAGCAGTAACGGCAACTATTAGAGGCTTTTCGTTGTCCATTGATGATTTCGATTTTTCCTCTTTTTTCTTCTTTTCTTCATTCAACTGAGCTTCACCCGATTCTATCAATTCAAGCACTTCCTCTGGCGTATCTGCTTCTTTTAGCGATTCAATAAAATTCGGCTGCAACAGAAGCCTTGACAGACTAGCCAATGTTTCAATATGAGTGTTGTTTGCATCCTCCTCTGCAGCTATCATAAAGAATAAATATGCTGGCTGACCGTCCAATGAATCATAGTCAATCCCTACTTTACTCCTTGCAAAAAGAACACAAGGAGTATTCACTGCCTTTGTCTTTGCATGGGGCATTGCTATTCCGTCGCCAAGACCAGTAGAAGAAAGCTCTTCTCTATTCAGTATTTCTTTTCTGAATTCTTCATCATCATTAATTATTCCATTAACCTTTAGCTTTTCAATCATTTCATCGATAACTTCATGCTTAGAGCTTGAGCTAAGATCCATTATCATTATTTCCTTTTTCAATAAATCTGAAATTTTCATATTTTCTCCTCATAAAAATTAACTATTCAATACAAATCATTCAGCAATACAATTAAATAAGTATTTCCTTTCAATCTGTAACACTAATTTACATAAATTGACAAACCTAGCAATCTTCTACAACAACCTTTCTTAATATATTTTCTACACTTTCCTTGTCAGCTATATCTTCGCAAAAAGCAGTTGCAGTACCACAAGCCACAGAGAATTTAAAGCTATCAATTGGACTTTTACCAGATTTTAAGCTTCCAACAAATCCTGCCAACATAGAATCACCTGCTCCAACAGAGTTTACAAGTTCTCCTTCAACCCTTGGTGAAAAATATACCTCATCATTGTCAAAGAATAGAGCACCATTTGCCCCCATCGAAACTATTACATATTTTGCCCCCAATTCCAAGCATTTCTTCCCATACGGTATGACATCATCTTTGCCATTAAATGTTTTCCCAAATAGCTCTCCAATTTCATCAATATTTGGTTTTATTAAAAGAGGCTTGCTTTTTATTGCTCTCATCAATGCACTTCCAGATGTGTCAATCACAAAATCAACTCCCTTTGTTTTACAAATATCGATTATCTGATCAACTATATCCTCATCCAATCCAGGTGATGAGCTTCCAGAAATAATCACAGTATCGTTTTTATCAATTCCGTTAATTTTGTCTAGAAACAACTGCTGCTCTTGCTTTTTAATGCTTGAACCTCTACCATTGATTTCACTTTCTGTAAAACCTTTTAGCTTCACATTTATTCTCGTATTATCTTCAACAAAAATAAAATCGTGTGGCAGACCCAAATTATCAAACCAATCCGATATATATTTTCCTGTAAAACCTCCCAAAAATCCGGTCGCAGTATTTTCAATACCGACATTAGTCAACAATTTAGATACCATAATTCCCTTACCGCCAACATTTATATAATCCTTGGTAGACCTATTGAGACTTCCCTCAACAAAGCTGTCTACATGAACTATATAATCTATTGACGGATTTAAAGTAACTGAATATATCATATACAAAACCTTTCAAAATAATATAACTTACCTTATCATCTAACTTTAAGAGAATTATATCACGATTTTAGACTTTAATCAATCATTTTCTATCATTTTCTTTTACTTTCTATCATATTTTTATTCAATTTTATAAATTAAGAATAATTTCTATCAATTTCTATCATAACAATGTTAAGTTAAGATTTATACTCAGCCTATATTTCAATTATTGTAGCTATATCAATTATTCTTTTATCTATTTTGTAGTCTGATTTATTTGTGACTATTGTAACATCGTCCAAATCACAAATTTTCGAAAAAGAAACTGATCCAAATTTACTTGAATCAACAACAACATATGAGTCCTTTGACAAATCTATTGCAAGTTTCTTGATAACTGCCTCACTATCATCAGGAGTTGTAATTGCCGACTTGAATGTTATCCCATTCGCACCGATAAATGCTTTTGTAAACCTAAATTTTAGCATATTGAGTACCGATTGTTCACCTATTACCGTCTGAGTTTTATGTTTAACTTCTCCTCCCAGTAAATATGTCTTTACATTGTTTTCAACAAGCTTTTGAGCATTGTATACGCCATTTGTAACTACCGTTAGCCTCTTCCCAGATAAAAATGGTATCATTTCTAAAGTTGTAGTTCCAGAATCCAGATAAACATAATCCCCATCCTCAATTAAATCCGCACAGTATTTTGCAATTGCCCTTTTTTCTGTCAAAAACCTTTCTGTTCTCTCATCTATTGAATAATCCAGTGTAAAGCTTCCATTTACAGCAACAGCTCCACCATGAACTCTTTTCAATAATCCCTTTGCTTCTAGCTCATCCAAATCTCTTCTTATAGTAGATTCGCTGGCGTCAAGAATCTTCACCAGATCTTTCAATTTCAATATACTTTTTTCAGACAACATATTTACAATAATCGATTGTCTTTCTTCAGTTAGCAAATCTATCACCACCATTTTCTAAAAATATTATATTCTGTTTTCTATCATTCTATCATTTTTTTACAATTTTATGACCTCATTTTTCCAACAACTACATTTTACCATAATTGTACTACTACTTTCCACCGTCAAATATTTATAAAAGCTTTTAAGGGATTGATAATTATCAATAAAAAAAATATAATGTTAATATACAAAAATATATTGTTGATATACAAAAATATATTGTTGATATGCAAAAAGATATTGTTAATATGTAAAATATAATGT
>NZ_FONP01000017.1 GCF_900112955.1 Peptostreptococcus sp. D1 | reverse complement strand
TCATATTTGAATGTCTATAGTCAATATACAAATCTCTAAAGACCGGACCATGTACCCATGCTTCTGCACGATTATTGAACAATAAAGCTAAATTTTCTTCATCTGGTTCATTATTTAGAGCAATAAACCAGCTGTATGCATACCAACACAATTTTTGTAGTTTCTTAAGAGACATACTAGGCTCTCTGTCAAGAAAGTTTTTTGCAACTTCAAATAGAGTAGTCATGTCCACCATACCTCCCTTATTACTTTTCCACATTTTATATACATATTTATCAACAGCTATATTACTATTATATTACAGTAGCATGAATAATGCAATTATGTTTAAATGTCTGTAACTATTTAATTTTCAAGGTACAACTATAATTCTTATTTTTTAAAATCAAAGTTATTTTTCTTTTTTCATTTTTGCATATGCAACAAATGATAGTATCATCTGAATTATGACAAACATAAAATAAATTAGGAATAATACCATAGCTACTGCATATAGGATTCCAGATGTTAGCATAAAACCAGCCTTATTCATGAAATATCCTAGAATATTGAAAAGTAAGGCAATTCCAGTACACAATATATGAGGAAGAACAAGCATTGTAGCAATTCCAACACCAACGGTATCAGCACCGCCAGTTGTTGATGCCATATTGCTAGTAAAATAGTAAATGATATAAATCAAATACAATGCTCCCAATATCATCGAGATTAAAGCCAATTTACTTCTCTTTGTTTTTTCCATTTTAATACCTCCATAAAAAATTAAAATATATATCAAAATCCTAAAGATTATGATAAACGTTTTCTTTTTTGTATACATGAAAAGGACTAAATACGATAAGGTATTCGCCCATAATCATGTATTTTCCATATTTTGACTCATAATATTCCAACGCTTCAGTTAGGAAGTCAATAGTAACCTCTAATTCTTCAGCCATCTCAGACAGATTATTTGCGAATCCTGAAAAATATTTTTCTGCAAGTTTAGCTATTGGAACCAGTTTGTTATATGCTACCTTTCTAGCCTGCAATTCTTGTTTTCGGTTATATGAGTCTTTTAAATTAATTATATTACCAACAGTAGTATAATAATGACCTAATTCTTCAGCAAGAACACAATTTTTTTCATACTGTGAATCAATAGATTTATTGATAGCTATTTTATTGTCTTTGTATAAACCAGTTGCGTTACTCTGCAACTCAACTTCTTTTACTATTATTCCCTCGCCATATGCTTCTTCTAGCATTTCCTCATATATTGATAGAGAGGATTTGTTTACCACTTATCCATCTCCTCAAAATCTTTCATCATAAGTTCTTGCTGTTCTTCGCTGTTATCGTCGTTATGAGCTGCCATAGTAGTAATATTTACCCTTGTATACTTATCAATTTCGGTTAATTCTGAAACTCTTTTAATTGCTTCTTTTTGTCCTAAATCATTCAATTTGCCATATTTATTTAAAAGCATTTCTTCATTTTTAGTTATTGTATTATTTTTTTCTTTTTCAATTATATTTTCGGATGATAGATCCTTATATATGATATCTTCCAAATTAACACCATACAATATACACAATTCATTAACTGTAGAAAAACTAGGCTCTGAAATACCTGTTTCCCACTTTTGGATTGTTGTAAAAGATTTATATCCAAACTTTTGAGCAATAAAATCTTGAGACAATCCAGCTTTTTTCCTTAAATATTTTAGATTTCTTGAAAGATACATATATCTAACCCCCTTTATACAAACATCATATAATATATTTGATTATTTTTCAAGCTATTTTTATAAAAAAATAAAAAAACTTGAAAAAAATTCAAAAACAGCATTGACACTTGAAAAATATTCATGTAAAATAATAATTACAAAAGAGAGGTGATAAGTATGATTGAAAGACAGTATACTTTAAAAGAGCTTAGAGCTAGAAAGAATAAAACGCAGCGTCAAGTTGCGAAAGACATTGGGGTATCAACACCAACATACTGTTCTTGGGAAAAAGATTTAAGTAACGTGCCTATTGGAAAATGCATAGCTTTGGCAAATTACTATAAAGTTTCCCTATGTGAGTTAAAAATATGTTAATTTTTTTTGAAATATTACTTGAAAAATATTCATGTTGATAAGAATAAAAAGTGAGGTGATGAAAGTGAAAGTAGCGATTTTATTATTAATAGCAACCAATTTATATGCAGTACACAAATGGATATTTTGGTCAAGAGGTTTTATTGGAGCATTTTGTATATATCAAGAAAAATATGGAAAGCTAAGCGAAGATGAGCTAAGGCGATTAATGAAGAAAGCCGTTGATTATGGCATTAAAAACACAATCAACGACTTAAGTGGTAAAAATTAATAACCTAGATGTTTTGTGATGATTTGAGTAACTACACCAGTGGCAATTTGAGTAAGTGCTTGAATAGATGTTGCACCAATTTCTTTTGCTATTGATTTAGTGGGTTCCCAAATTTTTTCATTACGAATATTTGCTAATAATTGGTGTCCGTCATAGGTTAAACCATTTAACTTAGAAAGCACGTCGCCGATATGTCTTTGTTTAGGCAAGAACGTTGCATCAATAAACCCGGCTTCATATAATTTTCCAGATGAATAATCTAGTTCTTCTATCGAATACTGTGGAAGTGCCTCGCTTAATTTGGTAAGGGTTGACTGAGTACCGTATTCTATATTTTCAGCAAATATAAGTATATCACGCATACAATCAGGATTAAGTTTCATATACTATACTCTCCTTTCTATAAACTCGGCAATCATGCCTGTAACACAATTATAGCACAGGGAGTAGAAGATATCACAAAAAGAAAGCGAGGTGATGAGAGATGAAACACGAAGGCATAAAAATTGATTTATCAATCACAAATGTTGATGAACAAATTGAAAAATTGACTCGAGTTAGAGATTTGTTATTAGAAATAAATTCTCTAATTGAGTCAATTAACGAAAAGTGCTAAATTTAAATATTTTTAAATAATATTTCTTCTAGGTGTGGCATAGTCGCTTCAGTAAGCATATCTTCAAAAGAGTTAAAACTAGTATTTTGTGATACATATTCGTCTAATTTATCTGTATCAATACTGTCAAATTCTTCTTGGTTTGAAGCTTTAAACCCACCAGATTCTAAAAAACTTTGAAAATCATTAAATTTAGTGTGCGTACTCATGAAAGATTCCGTGAATGCATCTTCAAGATTTATAGAAGTCGTAGAGCTTAAATCTTTAGCATTATTGGATAACTGTTCTAGAGTATTAATAAAATTATCAATTCCATCTATTTTCATAGCAATTTCCCCCTTTCTATAGACTCAGCAAATGTGCCTGCATTTAGATTATAGCAAGGAAATTATATGAAAACAACAATGTTTAGGGGGGTGATCAAAACGAATAATTATTTTATTGAAGCAAAAGAAATATCGAAAATATTATGTATGTCAAAAGCATATGCATACAAAGTAATCAGAGAACTTAACGAAGAGTTAAAAGAAAAAGGATTTAGAGTTGTTAGAGGAAAGGTTCCAAGGGTTTATTTCAAAGAAAGGTATGGTATTGATGAGAATTGATTTATTAGGTGCATTTAAGTACACACTGTTAATTGTAGTGGAATATATCTCAATGTATTTGAGATGGGCAAATGAATAAAGGATGTGTAAAAATGAGCGATAATAAAAAATATTATTATTTAAAACTTAAAGAAAATTTCTTTGAAAGTGATGAAATTATATATTTGGAAAGCCTGCCGGATGGATATAAGTATTCAAATATTCTTTTGAAACTATATTTAAGAAGTTTGAAAAATACAGGAAAATTGATGATGAATGATGCAATTCCTTATAGTCCTGAGATTCTTGCCACTGTGACAAGACACAGTGTAGGAGATATCAAGCAGGCATTAGTACATTTTTCTAAGCTAGGCCTGGTAGAAATGCTAGAGAATGGGACTATCTTTATGCTGCAAATACAAAATTTTATCGGTAAGTCTAGTTCCGAAGGTGATAGAAAGAGGGAGTACCGAAAAAAAATTGATGAGACAAAAAAAATAGGACAAATGTCCCGACAATTGCCCGAAAATAAAAATAAAGAGGATGGACAAATGTCCCGACAATTGCCCGAAAATAAAAATAAAGAGGATGGACAAATGTCCCGACAATTGCCCGAAAATGAAAACAAAGAGGATGGACAAATGTCCCGACAAATATCCGAGGTAAAAAATGAAAAAAATGATAAAAATGAGTTAAATCAAGGGGTTGGACAAATGTCCGACAATCGTCCACCAGAGTTAGAATTAGAGATAGAGATAGATATAGATAAAGATATAGATAATAAATTAATTAATTATAATCAATCAAATAAATATATATCTGACTCTGATTTTAAAAATAAAAAATACTTAGAGGAACTAGAAAGGTGTGAATTTATATTAAAGCATTATGGAGTTGACGAAAAAAGTAAAAATAAAATAGTTGGCATTCTGAAGTCGAAGAAATTGGGATTTGTATATTTACGGGATAAGATAAAACTCACTTTTCAGAGAGGCAGGACGGTTGATAAAAATATAGGCTTTCTTGTAGAAGCAGTCAGGAATGATTGGAAGGAGTAGGAGATGAGAATATACAGAGGATATGTAGATGGGGAGGATATTTTCTTTCCGGTACACAAAAAACTAGGCGAGTTAATTAAAGCCATTGACAGGTGGAAGGATAATATCACCGGTGCAGAGATAGGGACTAAGATTATGGTGGAGTCATTGATAGTACCATATAGGAGATATGTGAATATCAGAGATAATGCTAAGCTGTTGAATGAATTATTTGAAGACACTGGATTGATGAAATTTCATAATGAAAAGCTGTTATATGAGCGTGAGGAAGATATAGATAGCACTGAGAAGTATAGAGAGCAATGTATGTTGGAAGGTGTAGCAAGCAGTGAAATATTAGGAAAATGGGTGCTGAAATAGTTAAAAAATGATGTATATGAATACTAGAGGAGCTGATGAGTATGAATAACATAACGATAATTGGGAGATTGACGAGAGATCCTGAGACTAGGTATTTGCCTACGGGAACTTTATTAGCAAGATTTATTGTGGCTGTAGATAGAGATTATAAAAAATCGAATGGAGATTATGAGACTGATTTTATTCCGGTAGAAGTGATGGGTAATACTGCAGAATATGTACAAAATTATATATCAAAAGGGATTTTGATAGCTGTGAATGGTGCTATGAGGATTGACAGATATGACTCTGAAGGACAGACAAGAACATTTGCAAAGGTAGCAGGCAAAAGAGTGGAAAAACTAAGTGCTAAGAAAGAGGAGCCTGTAGGGATTGAAGAAAGTAGTGTAAATGATGAGGAGGTGCCATTCTAATGGGGAATAAGAAAAAAACATTTGAAGAGAAATATGGGACTAAAAATAAAAAGAATTTTGTTGAGACAGTGACTGCAATTAAATGTTTGCGTGAGGGTGCTGGTAAGATAAGAGATGGATTTGTAGTACCAAAGCGTGGGAGAGAAGTTGAATTTCATAAAATAGTGAGTGATACTAAGAAGTCATTTGGTGTGGAGTAGGATATTTAGAAGTAATATATTAGGAGGGTTAATATGACTAGAAAAGAAAGTTTATTAGAATTCTTGGAATGGGCAATAGATGATAATGTGGGTATTGAGGTACAAAGAAGGGGAATGCATGCGAATTTTAAAGAAGTGATTAAAGCAAAAGATTTAGCAGAGTACAAGATGAGTGTAGTGAAAAATTATAATGACGATTTGAAACATAGTGGAATTGTATATGGGAGTATTGTAGGTTGGAAAATTAAAGAGTAGGAATGTAGGGGGGGATAGCATGGAAGGTAAAAAATATTTATTAAGACTATACAAAGCAGATAAATATATTCAGACATTGGAAGATGAATTATTAATGTTAGACACAATTGCAAAAGGTGGGGCTATTGATTATAGTGAGAGTAAGGTGCAGACTTCCAATATAGGTAGTTTTGAAAATGTAATACACAAAATAGTTGAGATAAAATCAGAGATTAATGACAAAATTAGGGAAAAACTAGAATTAATAGAAGAAGTAAGTATGAAAATATCTGAGATAGACGATCATGTATTAGAATCAATATTGAGAAAAAGATATATTAAAGGCGAAAGCTGGGAGAAGATATCTAGTGATTTAGGATGGAGCGTTAGGAAAATCTATAAATTACATAAAAAAGCTTTGGATAGTATAGAAAAATATTTATAGCAAAAAAATATTTGTGCAGTAAAATGCAGTTGACTATGTGGTATAATGGTAGTGTGAAATCATACCCCCACAAACAGAGCAGATAAAAGGGCATCCAATGGAATGTCCTTTTTTATTTGATATACTTAAAATAAAAAGGAAGGATATAATGAATTATGTAGAGCCGATTAGGGACAAAAATAAATTAGAAGATATATTAAAATATTTAAAGAAAACTAATTTGAGAAATTTCATATTATTTTGTATAGGAATTTATACAGGTCTTCGTATTTCAGATATTCTAAAATTGCAAGTAAAACATGTACGGGGGAAAGAGTCAATAAGGATGAAGGAACAGAAGACCGGTAAAGGAAAGGTTATAAAAATAAATAAAGTTTTAAAAAAAGAACTGGAAGACTACATTAACGGTAAGGAAGAGTATGAGTATCTTATAGCTAATAGTTCTACCGGTATGAATCCGATAAGCAGGCAACACGCATATAAGATAGTTAAGGATACATGTAATACGTTCGGTATTGAAAATGTAGGTACACATAGTCTTCGCAAGACATTTGGATATCATTATTATAATGCTACAAAAGATACTGCAGTATTGCAAAATATATTCAATCATTCAGACCCAAGTATAACGCTAAGATATATAGGTATTAATCAGGACACAATATCTGATGCCTATGAATCAATGCGTTATTTTTAATTTAGTAGCAATATATGACATATTGAGTCGGTGTAATATTGGAGTCAAAAAAGTATAGTAAGAATACCAATAAAGTATAGATTAAATCAATATGTATAGGGTTTGATGAATAGGATAAAATAAATATTACAGAATAATAGATATGTCATATTTGACAGTGGATATGATGGATATGATAGAGGTGATAGAGGATGGCATTGACGAGGGTATGTAAGTGTGGTAATAAAGTTGAATTAGGTAAAGAATGTGATAGATGTGGATACAATAGACATAGTCATTATGATATTCATATCAGAGATAAGAAGCTTAAACAATTCTATAAGTCTAAAGAATGGACAAAGCTATCACACTATATAAGACAAAGATACAATCATATAGACGTGTATCAGCTATATAAATACAATCGAATAGTATTATCGGAAATGGTACACCATATCATACCAATAAAAGATGATTGGGATAGAAGACTTGACCCAGACAACCTAATACCACTTTCCAGCAGTTCTCACAATGAAATTGAAAGAATATACTCTAATAATGAACAACAAAAGAGGACATTAATTTCTGAATTGTTTAGACAGACAAAACAATTCAGGGGGAGGGGGAAGTAAAAAAAGTTTTAAATATTAATCTCTAGGACCGCGGGGGAATTTTCTTGCGAAAAAATGCCAGAAAGTCCAAAAATATTTAAGAAAAATCACCCATGCTAATTCCAATATGATATAATAGAACATGTAAATGTTAAGTTATGGAGGTAAGTCATGGGAAAGGTTATTTCGATTATTAATATGAAAGGCGGAGTAGGAAAAACAACTCTAAGCATAGGAATAAGTGATTACATATCAGATATAGATAAGAAGGTTTTGATAATAGATGCAGACCCTCAATTTAATGCAACACAAGCATTATTAGATACATATAAAAGTAAAAACAAAGATGATGTTAATGGAAACTTTTATGCTAATTTTGTCCAAAAAAATGAGAAAACTATTTTTAGATTATTTGAAATGGATAAAAGTATTATGAATAAATTTGAAATGCCTAGTTCTGAAGATATAATTATAAATTTAAAAGATAACTTAGATATATTGTGTGGGGATTTGAGTTTAGTTTTAGCAAATTCAATAAGTAATCATCAATATGTAAATAGAATCAAAAATTTTATTAAAAACAACAACCTTAAAGATAAATATGATTATATATTTATTGATTGTCCACCAACTTTAACAATTTATACGGATAGTGCCCTAATGGCCTCTGATTATTATTTAATTCCGAACAAAATAGACAGATATTCTATAGTAGGTATTAGATCTTTACAACGTGCAATTGATAATTTAATCAGTCAGGAAGATATTGAATTGAAATGTTTAGGGTTGATATATACAATGGTTGATAAAAATAATAGTGTTAAGCAAAATCAAATAAAAACAGATTTTGAAAGTAAAGATATTGTTAACGAAATAGATATATTTGATTCAGTATCAACAATAGTAAATGATATACAAAGAGGAAAGCAAGGACCTTTACCAACGAAATATAAGGCTTCAAGAGAAGATATTGAAGCAATTAGCATAGAGCTTATTAATAAATTAGGGAATGGCGAGGGATAAAATATGTATTCTAGTTTAATAATATTCAGGAATGAATTGAAAAGTAAAAATATACAAAAATATAAGATGATAGGTATACTCTCTGAAATGATTTTATCAAAAGAAATATTTCAAAAGAATAGTGATATAGATGAATTTATTACTAATGTGTTTGACATTAGTTTTAAACATTATGTTTATAAATCTAGGACATTGATTGTGGCTAAAACTACCAGAATTATTTATAATACTGAAGAAATATATAAATATCAAAAAAATGTATATTCATATATAAATAAAAAAATAGAATTGTATCAAGATTTGAAAAATAAAAGTGATAAAAATACTTTTGATGGATGGATTTAAAATGAATGATAAACTTTTAGAACCTGAGTTGAAAAAAATTAAAATAAATATAAATAAATTCGTTGAACACGTGGAGGATTATTTAAATAGTAATTCGGTAAAATGTAATCAAAGCGATAGTGAATTTATAAGATTTATTTCAAAACAAATTATTTTTTTAAAAATGATTTGTTTTGATAAAGAACTTGATGTCTATAGAATAAGCCTAATTTCAGACTTCTATTTTTTGATGAATAGCATTCTTGAAAATCAAATCAGATACATATTTTTAAACAAACGATCTATAATTGAAAATTATATAAGGCTAATAAAAAAAATAGAAAATGGAAGAGTAACAATTAATGCATTTGAAGGATTATCAGATAATAAATACGAAAATTATTTGGATAAAAATTACTATTCATTTTTAAAAAGTCAATATTCAGAAGCTTGTGAGTATATACATGGTGGTGAAAAATGGCAAGAGAGCTTAGTAGAAGATTATTTATCTTGTTTAAAAAATAATAGTAACATTGGAGAAGGTTTTAAAAATAAAAATAGTTTCTACAAAAATTTTTATAAATCCATAAGCATATTAAATCGAATGATGTTGATTGAACATTCATATAATATGATTTCTTATTTTCATAGAAAAGGAGATATAATAAAATATTTGCAAGAAGAAAAATATCATTCATTATATGTGAATTTAAAGGAATAAGAGCTGAAAGGCTCTTTTTATATGTGAAAATTTAAGGAAGGAAGGGATTAAATATGGCAAAGACAGGAAGACCGCCAAAACTATCAGTAGTTTCTACAGGAAAAATTGGTAAGGAAAAGAAATTGCAAAGAGAGATTGCAGAATCTAAATTGAAGGTTAAGAGAGATTTAAAGGCTCCAGCTTGGTTATCGAAAGAAGCTAAGAAGGAATTTAAAAGAATTGTAGTGGAATCTGAACCACTTGAATTAATTGATAATATGGACTTGTCTATATTATCAATTTACTGCGATGCATATTCTACATATGTAGAAGTGACTAAGAAAATAAATGATTTTGGATTTACGATTGTAGATGATGAAGGCAATACTTTTGTGAAAGAGGAAACTAAAGACCTTATCAAGATTAGAAAAATGCAAGTAGATACTATAATGCAGTGTTCTTCTAAATTAGGACTTGCCACATCTGATAGATTGCGACTTGTGATTCCTAAGTCGGAAGAATCAACAACAAATCCTTTCTTGAAATATTTGTAGATGATTACAAGTGAATTAATGGATAGAACTACGGAATATGCCCTAAAGGTTGTAGATGGAATCGTAAAGAAAGGTAATACTGAAATATTATGTTGTAAAAGGCATTTGGAAGATTTGAAAAAATCTGAAGGAGAGTGGGATTATTACTTTGATGTTGATGAAGCTGAAAAATATATAAATATTACTAATGAGTTGGTTATAGCTGAAGGTGAAAAGGAAAAAAAATTGAAAACTAGAGGTTTTCAGAATTTTATAATCGGGTCTATACATGGCTGGAAAAAGAAATCTAATGATGCACTACGATATAGAGAGGGATATATTCAAATAGCTAGGCAAAATGGTAAATCATTTTTGGCAGGTTCAGAGAGTAATAATTTTAGTACCTTTAGAGGATATAAGCTAGGGAAAATATATTGTGCTGCTACAAAGCAAGACCAGGCAAATATAGTATGGGATGAGTTGGCAAAGTTTATCCGGTCAGATAAGTGGCTTGAGAAAATGTATAAAATTAGAGAGCATGACAGAACTATTAAAAGTTTTGTAACCGGAACTGAAATTAAGGCTATAGGTAGAGATACAAAATCTGCAGATGGATTCAGGTCTATATTTTCGATAGTAGACGAGTATCACGCACATCCTAATGCTAAAATGTATCAGCTTTTACTTGATGGGCAGATTAATGTTGATTCGGCTTTAACATTAATAATAACTACCGCAGGATTTAATATAGGTGGTGCTTGCCATCAGAAATATCAGATGTGCAAGAAAATATTAGAGGGAGTTATCACAAAAGATTCTCAGTTCATATTTATAGCTGAAATGGATGAAGATGATGATATTTGGAATCCTGAGAATTGGGCGAAAGCTTCTCCACTTAGAATGTGGAATGAGGATGATACTTTGAATGAGGAAATGGTTCAAAGGGTAAAAGAGAAGGCTGTGAGTGCTAAGGAAGAAGGCGGTAATGAGCTAGTAAACTTCTTGACTAAGGAACTAAATCGGTGGGTGACAAATGCAGGTAGACAGTTACTGGATTTAAAAAAACTTATAAAATGTAAGTCCAAAAAAACTCTAAAAGATTTGAGAGGGAGAGAGTGTATACTTGGGATTGACCTTTCCTCTGGAGGAGATTTGACAAGTATTGTGCTGATATTTCCTCCGAAAAATGATGATGAAAAAGTATTTATACATCATCATTCATTTATGCCTATTATGAGATTAGAGGAGCATATAAAGACTGATGATGTACCATATCAGTTGTGGGCTGATAAAGGATTGCTTGACCTTACCACTGGTGGTGGAGGATATAAGACTGATTACAGCTTTATCACAGCTTACTTGAAAAAAATAAAAGAAGAGTATGACTTAAAATTCATTGACTGTGGATATGATCCTCATAATGCAGGGGCATATATAAGTGATTTGGAGTTTTTAAATTGTGATTTGACCGAAATTGTACAGTCGGCAAGAAGCCTGTCCGATGCAACGATAGATTTTAAATTGACGGTAGATGCACTGGGAATTGAATATAATGATGAAGACGAGCTACTTAGCTGGTCTTTTTCTAATGCAATCACTACCAAAAATAGTTTTGGCGAAACGAAGATAGATAAGAATACAACTACAGGAAGAATAGACCCTGTAGATGCAACTATAGATGCATGGAAGTTGTATTTTTTAAATAAAGACAATTTGAAATATAATGCTGATGATGATTTCGACGATTGGGAAGTTATGATGTCAAGTTTTAAGGACAAAAAATAGTGTAGTTAAGATAAGAAATATCGTAGTTAAAAATAGAAATGGTATTTTTTATGAAATAAGAGGTAGCAAGATGAAAGAAGGTAAATCAAGAAGATGGGAGTATTAGGATTGATTCAGGTAGGAATGGTGTTGCTTAAAATTGCTGGGATAAGTAAACTGAATTGGATTCAAACATTTATTCCGATGTATATAGGTATAGTATTATGGATATTGGTATTTGTGATATTTACTATAGCCAACATTAAGATTGCATCAAAGAAAAAGAATAGGCAATAAGAATGGGGGTGAAGTAGTGGGAATAATAAATAGGATTTTCAAAAATGAAACTAAAGATAATGAAGTAAGTATTAGTAAGATTAATGAATTTTTCAAGAAAAAAGATTTGGCATTTACAAATGATTTATCAGAGGTGACGTATTTTATTTGTATGAAGGTGTTAAGCGAATCACTAGGGAAATTATCAATACATCTAAAAGATGGTGATGGTAATAAGGTTAGTAATCACGAAGCATTGGAACTATTGGCAGTGAGACCCAATTCATATATGACACCAAGTACATTTAAAACATTGATGGAATTTAATAGAAATCATTACGGGAATTCATATGCATATCTTAATTATAGAGGGGCTAAATTAGTGGAGATAATTCCACTTAGACCACAGAATATGAGTATTATTGTGAATAATTCTGATGATTTAAATAGTACTAATGTCAATTTGAAATATGTGTATCAATATTCTTATAATGGGAAGATGTATTACTTTAAGCCGGGTGAAATTCTACACCTAAAGGGTGGTACAACTACAGATGGATTCGTAGGTAAATCTGTGAGAGAAATTCTTGCAAGTACCCTAGGTAGTGCTAAGGAATCACAGAAATATCTAAACAATCTATACAAAAATGGATTGACGGCTAATGCGATAATCAAATATGTGGGAGATTTCAATAAAGAAAAGAAAGAAAGACTGGTGAAAGAAATTGCTGAATTTGCAAGCAATGATAGTAATGAAAGGATAATACCGATTCCCTTAGGAATGGATTTGGTACCACTAGATTTGAAGCTGACTGACAGCCAATTTTATGAGTTGAAAAAGTATACATCACTTCAGATTGCCAGTGCATTTGGTGTAAAGCCTAATCATTTAAATGATTATGAGAAATCAAGCTATGCAAATAGTGAAATGCAGAATTTGACATATTATGTAGATACTCTATTATTTATCCTCACTCAGTATGAGGAGGAATTTAACTATAAGCTACTAAGCAGTGAAGAAAGGGGCAAGGGATATCATTTTGAATTTAATATAGCATCTATCTTAAGAGGTGACTTAAAAAGTCAAACTGAGTCGCTTTCTAAGCTGACTACAGGATCCATATACACAATTAACGAAGCCAGAAATTATCTTGGTATGCCTAAGATTGAGGGTGGAGATGTAATTATGGTAAATGGGTCATATGTAGACTTGGAGAACATAGGTAAAGCGTATGAAAGTATACCGGAGGAAGGAGGTGAAGATAATGATAAGAGTACAGAATAATACAGATTATACTGATATCTATGTAGTAGGTGATATTGTGGATGATAGTTGGAAAGGATGGTCATGGGGTGAAGACATGGACACGTACCCGTCAGATATCAGGAGTTTGCTAGATGGTGCAAATAATAAGGCTGTGAATGTATATATTAATTCAGGTGGTGGAGATTTATTCGCAGGGATTGCCATAAGTAATATGTTAAAAAGACATAATGCAAGTACTAAGGCAATAGTAGATGGATTGGCAGGAAGTGCAGCATCTGTAATAGCATTTGGCTGTGATAGCATTGAAATACCTGAAAATGCATATATTATGATACATAAGCCGTCAAGCTGGTGTAGTGGCAATTCAGATGATTTTTTGAAAATGGCTGAGACATTGGAGACATTGCAAGAAGGCATATTAAATACATATATGACCAAGGCAGTAGAAGGAGTGAGCAAAGATAAGGTAAATCAGATGATTAACGATGAGACTTGGCTTACCGGAGAAAAAGCTAAAGAGTATTTCACAGTAGATACGGTCACTAAAAATGTAGTAATTGATAATAAGGTGGGTAGCTGTGTTTATAATTATACAAAAGTGCCTAAGTCACTAGAGGATATTTTTAATAAGGAAAAATTAAACTATAGTGATGAATTTTATAATGAAGACGAAAAGAGAGATGTATTGAATAGAAAAAGTAGAGAGATTGATATAGCACTTACACTGTAATAAATGATTTAAGTGTAATATCGATTTGTTAAATATGGATAAATTTGAAAGAGTTACTAAATAATAGTAACTTTTTTTATTGAAAAAATCAATATAAGTAGTTGGAAATAATTTTATAAAAAAGGAGACAGATATGCTATTAAGTGTTGAAATAAAGAAAAAAATAGAAGATAAGAAAAATGAAATGAAAAAATTAAGAGATGCAGGCGACATAGAAAATGCACATAAGTTAATTGCTGAAATTGATAATTTAAACAAGGAATTGGAAATCCAATTAAAGATAGAAGCTGATGAGCAAAATAATGTAGTTAATTCAGGAAAAGAGTATCATCCGGAAGGTGAGAAGGTAAATGAAAATAGAGCATTTAACAAGGCTTTGATGGGGAAGAAGTTAAATGAAAGTGAAAGAAAATATGTTGAAGAAAAGTTGATTTCTAATCAAGCTGGTGCAGTAGGTGTGATAGGAAGCGAAGATACTAGAGGAGGTTTTTTACTTCCTGAAACGCATGAAACTCAGATTAGGGAATTGAGAAGAAAAAGAAGAGCACTGAAAGATTTGGTAAATGTCAAGAAAGTCACTACTAGGTCTGGTAAATTTAGCACTGAGGGTGACAATTCAAAATTAGAGTTAGTGAATTTTGATGAAATAAGTGACTTGACTGAAAAGGATTTGAAATTTGCTCAGAAGACTTGGAACGTGAAAGACTATGGACTATTGATTCCAGTGAGTAATTCATTCCTACAGGACACTGATGTGAATATAGTTGATTATATAGGAAAGGAGTTTGCCAAGGCATCTGTAAGGACTGAAAATAAACTGATAATTACTGAAATGAAGAAATTGACTGCTACTACTATGAAAGGTGTAGATGATTTAGTGTCAGCTTTGAATACGGGAATAGATCCAGCTATTGCTGAAAATGCAAAAATAATTACTAATCAGACTTCTTTTGATTGGTTGGATAAACAGAAAGACGGAAATGGGTTGCCATTACTACAGCCTTGTCTAGCAGAGCCTACAAAGAAGCAATTAAAAGGTAAGGTAATTGAAGTATTCTCAGATGAAGAATTAACACCAAAGACTGCAGGGAATCTAACATTCTACATAGGTGATGCTGAAGAATATTTAGATTTCTTTGATAGGCAAGAAATTGAAATCGCAATATCTGAAGAAGCAGGATTCAAACAGAACACTACGTGGCTAAGGGTGATTGAAAGATTTGATGTAGGTATATATGACGATAAGGCATTGGTGCTTTGCGAAATGAAGAAGCCTACAGCGTAGTAAGGTGGTGTGATTAGTGGATTTAGATTTTGTAAAAAACTATCTTAGAGTAGACAATGATGAGGACGATTCACTAATTAATCACCTCATCAAGTCCGCTAATGCATATATGAGAGGTGCTATTGATGAATATGATTCCAAAATGGAAGTGGAAGCATTCAAGTTAATGGCACAGCTTGTAATGCTGACTATAATTTCTGAATGGTATGACAATAGGCTATTTACGAAAAATAGCAATTATGACAAAGTGAGTAAGATTGTCACGTCAATGATTCAGCAGCTTCAATATAGCGAAAGCTAGGTGATCTAGATGATATTTATTGGGAAAATGGATAGAAGAATTGAAATCTATAAGAAAAATATTGTAGGTGGAATAGTTAAGACTAAAGGCAATGATGTCATTGAGAATACTAATGAAATTCGCTGTAAGCGAAATGAATTGGGCGAAGTGATTGGAGAATATAGTGATGATGAAAATGAATTGTCGGAGAATATTCAAGGATTGAAATTATATAAAAGAGTGTGGGCGAATGTAGTGCCAATGAAATCCAGCGAGAAGGTGGATAAGACTGGGACTATAGTCGGTGATGATTTATATAAAATTAACATAAGATATTTAAGGGGCATTAATAGAAAGTGCGTGATTAAATATCAAGGTCTTGAATATGAAATTGAGTCAGTGCAAGAGGTGGATAGAAGAAGATATCTTGAAATCATATGTAAGAGGTCGAAATATGAGTAGTGTAATAGTGATAGGTGCTGATGAGTATATTAAAGCACTAGATCAGATTGAGAGAGAATTGCCACAGGAAGTCGAGAAGAAATTGGATAGGAAAGCTAAGGAACTAGAGAATCTAATATCTGAAGATATTGAAAGACAAGGATTGATTAGGACTAAGCATTTATTGAAAGCCCCTAAACACAGAAAACCTGTGAAAATAGGGAAGACCTTTGAGGTGGAAGTAAAATTGAATGAGCCACATGCACATTTGATAGAAGAAGGGCATGAGTTAGTAAAATATGTTGGTGCTAAGAAGAAAAATGGAGGGAAGAAAGTGCATTTAGGACGTGTGAAAGCATTTAGACCTATTCAAAATGCAAGAGATAAGATGAATTTGACATATGAAAAAGATATACAAAATTGGATATATCATATGATTGAATATAGATTGAGGTGATATATTTGGTGACTATATTTGATGTGAAGAAAGCATTTAATGAAAGTTTAAAGAAATTTACTGGAATAGAAGTGGCAAGTAAGCAAGTGGATGAAAATTTTGACACACCAGTATTTTTCACCGAAATGGAAATTATTTCATCAAGTGCTTTGAATAAGACCTTTCAAGAGAATAATGTAAGATTGAGGGCAATATATTTTCCTAAAATTGAAAAAGACCAAGCTGATATGCTAAAGATGATAGCAAGGCTTGAAGAGTGCTATAGATTGAATTTCTATGTAAAGGATAGAGTGCTGAATGTAAAAGAGATTGAATATGATATTGACGAGGAAAATGGATATTTGATATTTACTTTTAAGCTAAGTTATCTGATTGCTTATGAAAAAGAAAAGTATGATTTTATGGAAAATGTAGAAATAAATAATAAGTAAATGAAAGCGAGGTAAAAAATGGGACTACCAATTACAAAGATTGATTTTGTCGCAAAAGCTGAAGACACGTCTAGATTACTGCAAAGAGGTGTTGTAGCAATGCTACTAAAGGCAAATAGCACGAATGTCTACACATTCAAGAGCTATGAAGAAGCTAAGTCAAAGTTAGCTACTGACAAGATAAGCTTGCAGGCTGATGGAGAAAAGGCACTTGAGATGATATTTAGAGGTGCGACAAATAGACCATATAGAGTGCATATTGCATTTTGCAATGTGGAAGAAAAGATAGTGGAATCACTACAGGTATTTGAGGGAATAAAATTCGATTGGATATGTTGTCCTGAATTTAGTGCTAAGAATGCTGAAATAAGCAAGTGGGTGAAAGATTTGAATAATGACAGAAATCTTGAAGTGAAAGCTGTGCTAAGCGGTGAGGGATTCGATTCAGAATATATAGTGAATTTTGTAGGAAATAAAATTGTAATGGATAAGCTAGGCAATAAATCTAATGTGGAGGTTAGTGCTGCATTATTCACTGCTAGGGTAGCAAGTGCATTGTGCGGAACTCCACTGACTAGAGCAATCACTAATCTAGAGCTTCAAGACGTGGCAAGTGTGGAAAGATTGACAAATGCTAAATATGATGAGTTGATTGAAGCTGGCAAGCTAGTAATCTATAATGACTGGGACAAGGTGAGATTTGGTAGAGGAGTAAATTCCTTGACTAATCTTAATGGAAAGACAGAGGATAGGAAGAAAATATTGATTATAGCTAAGATGCATATGTGGAAAAGAGAGATTAAGGAATTGATTAATGAAAAATATCTTGGAGCTATGCAAAATGGAATCAATGAAAAAATGCTACTAATCACGTCAATCAAGCAATATAATGCGGAATTGGTGAAAATGGGTGTAATATTAGCATCTACTTCGGAAAGTGATGTAGATATTGACGTGGTAGCACAGGAGAATTATTTGAAGACTATCAAGAATATCGACACAAGCAATATGAGTGAAAAGGATATAAGACATGCGAATACTGGAAGCAATGTATTCTTAAAAGCAGACTTGTCATTCACAGATGCAATGGAAGATATTCAAGTCACAGTAAGTTGCTAGGAGGTTAAAATGAAAAATTATAATACTGACAATACATTTTGTGGGTCACATGGTGAGCTATGGATAAATGATACTGAATATGCAGAAGTCATATCAGTCAATATTGAAATAAATGCTGAATATGGAGATATTGATAAGGGAAAAGACATGGCAAAGCATAAGAAATTGCTAGGATATGAGTGTAAGGGCGAATTTGAATTAAATAAGGTCGATTCATCAATTATGAAATTTGTGTCTGATTCGTTAAAAAGAGGTAAGGCTCCACGAGTTAAAATAGTGGCAAATATTGATGATCCTGATGCAATGGGTAATGAAAGAATAGCAGTATATGATGCACTGCTAGATAAAGCAACTCTTGCAGATTGGCAGGTAAGACAGGTTCAAAAAGAAAAGGTAGCGTTTACATTTACAAATTGGGAAATATTAGAATCTGTATAATTTTTATAAAAATTAATAATTAGGAGATGTGAGAATGAGTATAGTCGAAAAATTAATGAAAATAGATGCTGGGTTGTTAAGCAAAAATAAAGGCACTCTTAAAATGAAATTAAAGAGAATCGGTGAAGAAGTGGAATTTGAATGTGTGGAGGTAGATTCTGAAAAGGCAACAAATCTTGATGAAGAAGCGTTGAATATTCAATTATCTGGTGGCATTGGAATTGCTACATTTAACACTAAAATCAAATTGATATTATTAGGGTGCAGTTTATTTTCCAATAAGGAACTGCAAGAGCATTTTAATTGCACAGATTCAAAAGATTTAATCAAGAAATTATTGACTAAATCTGAAATTGAAAAGCTTGCAGATTTCATCGCAAATCTAGGTGGATTGGCAGATAGTGAAGATTTGATTGACGAAGTAAAAAACTAATATGGGAAGATGGGAAAGTGAATTTCATGTATCTGATGTTCAAAGAGAAGGGAATTCTCCCATCTTCAACATATAATATGGGCAAAGGCGAAAGAATAATCGCCAATGCTTTCTTAAGGGAAGAAATTGAGCAAAGAAATAAAGAATCAGAAATGATGAATAAGATGTTAGGTGGCTAGATTATCTAGTCACCTATTTTTTAGGAGGGAAAAATGGCGAAAGTAATTGATACTATATTGAGATTACGTGATCAGGTCACTCCGACACTTACTAAGGTGCAAAAAGGGATGTATGGATATACCTCTAGCATGATGACCACTGGGAAAATGCTAAATAGAGTAGGTGGAAATATGCAAGCAGTAGGCACTGCGACATTAACTATGACTGCTCCCCTTGTGGCAATGGGCGGTGCAGCACTAAAGACTGGAATGCAATTTGATAAGACAATGTCACAAGTTAAGGCTATATCAGGTGCTACTGGCTCTGAATTTCAAAAGCTAAGAGATAAGGCGAGAGAAGTTGGGGCAACCACTTCCAAAAGTGCAATGGATGCAGGAAATGCAATGGTATTCTTGTCACAAGCTGGATATAGTGTGAATGATGTATTAAGCCTATCTAAGCCACTAGTGCAGACTGCAATAGCTGGAAATATAGAAATGGCACAAGCATCAAGCTTGCTAGCTGATTCTATGAATTCTGCGAACATTCCTGTAAAAGATGCAACTAAATATTTGGATATGGTCGCAAAAACTGCGAATGTGACAAATACTGATGTGGCACAATTGATGGAAGCGTGGATTGGTGCAGGTGGGTCGCTGAGAACTGCTAATATAAGCATGAGCGAGACTAATGCATTGCTAGGAATATTGGCTAATGCTGGTATCAAAGGCAGTGAAGCTGGTACATCACTAAGTAGAATATTTATGAATTTAAACTCTACAGGTGCTGAAGCTGGTAAGGCTATGAAAGCACTAGGAATCAATGTTGCTGATTCTAGCGGAAAAATGAGGTCAAAAGTAGACGTATTGAAAGAGTTGAAATCCAAGACAGATACGCTGACCGAGGCTGAGAGAAATCATTATATTCAGATGATTGGTGGCAAGCAATATGCTAATGATTTAAAGATAGTGCTAGATGGAATGGGAAATTCATTTTCAGATTTGACTAGTCAAATCAATAATTCAAGTGGTGCATTAAATAAAATGGCTGTGGTAATGGCTGATAACCTACAAGGTAGCCTTGAGGAATTGAAATCAGCTTGGGAAGACACTTTGATTACAGTATCAGATGCAATCACACCTACAGCAAGGAAGTGGATTGATTCACTAAAAGGAATATTAGAAGGAATAAAAGGAATGAATCCTGAAGTGATAAGATTCTTTGCATCATTTACAGTAGGATTGACAGTATTTGGAGCAGTGAATTTTGTGATAGGAAGCTTCTTAAAGACGATGGGTAGTCTATTATTAAGTGGGTCAAGATTGATAAGATTCTTTATCACATTGCCAGCAGTGGCTTGGAAATTCCTAGGCGTAATAGGGATAATCATTGCAGTTGGTGTGCTAGTCTATAAGAATTGGGATAAAATATCTGAAGTATTTGCTAAAGTCAAAAAGAAGCTACTAGAATTCTTAGATGCAACAATTGGGTTAGATAATATCAAGGCTGTGTTTAGTGATTTGAAAAATACAGTTAAATCATTTGCTGATGGATTTAAGATAGTAGGCAAAGAATTTGGCAAGCTATTTAATGATATTAAGCCACATTTAATG
The DNA here is from genome assembly GCF_900112955.1 of Peptostreptococcus sp. D1. Taxonomy (GTDB): domain Bacteria; phylum Bacillota; class Clostridia; order Peptostreptococcales; family Peptostreptococcaceae; genus Peptostreptococcus. The sequence goes on along the minus strand of NZ_FONP01000017.1, from coordinate 9,743 downwards.
AATATACTGAATATATTTCTATTTGTAGGAGCGAATATAATTGGTGCTGTTGTGTCGATAATTACTGGTGTAGCACTAGCATTAGATGGTGTCTTAACTGTAATAAGAGGAATTGTGAAGGTCATAGTAGGATTAGTGACAGGTGATTTTGATTTGATGAGTAAGGGTGTCAAGGATATAATGAATGGCATCAAGAAAATAGTAAGTGCATATTGGAAAACTATCAAGAATATATTTTTAATGCCAATTAAGGCTGTAATCAAGCTAAATAAGGAAGCGTTTGGAAAAGCTGTGGATTGGGTTAAAAACAAATGGAAATCTCTTAAGAGCTTGATGAAGAAAGTAATTACTGGTTGGGTGAAAGCTAAGACGAGTGGCTTTGCTAGTGCCTTGAGTAAGGTGAAAAAGAAGTGGAATGAAATTAAGAAAGCACTATCTAAGCCTTTGAGCGGTGTAATCAACCTATTCTCCAATAATCGTAGTAGTGACGGTGAGCATAGGACTGGTAAGAATAGAATTCCGTTTGATGGATATAGGGCTATGCTACATAAGGACGAAATGGTGCTAAATAAGTCGGAAGCTGATAAATATAGAAATGGAGCTACTTCCAGCAATAGTTCCAAAACTACTATTATCAATATTCCTAAATTGGCTGATGTATTGCAAGTAAGAGAAGAAGCTGATTCAGAGAAGGTGGCTAAGGATATTGCTAGATATATAAGATTTGCAGTGTAAGGAGGGATATAATGGAAGCGTGGTTGAAAACTGAAAACATACTATTTAGATTCCCTCTTGTACCTCAGCAGATAGAAATCGACGGCGGATATAGGGTGGACACTGACTATCTTGCCAATGGAAATGAGATATCTATATTTGGTGGAAAGAATTTGAAAAAGACGAGCCTAAGCTCTCATTTTCCAAGTGATAAGGATAGATCCTATCTAGAATTTTATGATTTTCCAGAGCCTATGGAATGTGTGAGAATAATTGATGAAATAGCAAGGTCTCAGTCCGAGATTAGATATATTGTGACTGAGACTGAAATTAATATGCCTATCAAGGTCACTGGATTTAAGAGAGGGATTCAAGATGCAACTGCAGATATATATTTTACCCTAGATATAATTGAATATATCACTCCTAAAGCAGTGGGGTGGAGTCCGTTGAATAATACGGGTAGTAGTGTCAATAGTAATAGCAATGTCGCTACTACTAAGGTGCCATTGAATAAAAGGAGTGATGATAAATCTGCTAAGACAGTAGGCAAAATTCACACTGTAGTTAAGGGAGATTGTTTGTGGGATATTGCTGACAAATACTACAAAGATGGCTCTAAATATAGGCGAATCAGAGATAATGCAGAAAATCAAAAGAAATATCCTAAGTTAAAAAATTCTAATGTAATAAGTGCTGGATGGAAGCTGGTGATACCTTGATTAAATTAATATTACATATTAGGCAAGGTGCATTTTGGGATATTACTGATATGGTGCCATATGTCAGAATCAGTGGTGATAGTGCTAATATTTCAAGGACATTGGAGACTGAAATATTTCAAAACATATATGATAAACAATTACAAAGTATAGGTATACTGGAGGGTTCAAGTATTTGTTTTTATGAAAATGAAAAGGAACTATACAGAGGAAATATCATAGATGTATCTAAAAGTGCTAAATCACATACGGTAAAAATTACTGTGAAGGATATAGGATATAATCTTGGTAGTGTTAAAATTAGCAAGAACTATAATAACATCACTGCAGAAAAAATAGCAGAAGATGTAATCAAGCAATCTAAATTAGGGATAGGGAAAATAGCAAAAACTAATATTAAATTGACTAGATTCTTTAGAGATGTATCTGCATATGAAATGATAATGACTATGTATACACTAGCATCCAAAACTACTAAAAAACAATATATGGTGGAGGTAGAGCTGGATAAAATCAATGTTATTGAAAGAGGTCAAGTGATAGATATTTCATTTGACGAAAATAACAATATATATGACCTAGACCATAACATATCCATTGATAATTTGATTAATACCGTAACAGTCACCGACAATAAGGGGAATAAAATATCGCAAAATACTAATAGTGAATTGTCTAAGATTTTTTATTTTATTAAAAATAAAATCATTGAGGTTGAAGATAAAAATAAAGCTACTAAGGAAGTAATCAATGCAGAGTATCATGGGTCAGATTACACTACAAATCTGACTGGATATGGAAATTATAATTGTAGAAGTGGTATGAAGGTGCATGTCAAAGAACCACAGACAGGACTGATAGGAGAATTTTTCATAGATTCAGACACTCACGAATGGAGTGGTGGAGCATATAAATGTACACTAGGATTGAATTTCAACAATATAATGGATAGTAAGGAAGCCGGAAGCGACAAGGAAGAAAGCAGTGAAACTGGTGAAGGTGATGAATCATTAGGAATATCATTTAGTGGTGGTGCTACCAGTAATGAAAAGCAGAGAATAATATTAGCAGAAGCGTATAAGATGGTCGGCAAGGGTCGATATACATATGGTGGCAGGAGCAATATTTATAATACCGATTGTAGTGGCTTCATATATTTTATTCATAAGAAAGCTGGTATTACTGTGGGAAGTGCTACATCATCACAAAAGAGTAATGGTAAAGCTGTGAGCCTTAAAAATATTTTACCCGGAGATTTTATTGTAATGGGCAGTAAATACTCACCTTCAGGAAGACACGTAGTGCTGTATGTGGGTGATGGAATGATAATACATAATGGAGGTCCGGCAGGAGCACCTATCACAAAAAGAAAGCTATACACCTATGGAAAGTATTATGTAAGGAGGTGCTGGGGGTAGTGAATGGATATGAGGAATTGAAGAGAGAAATAGAAAAGAAAGCTCGTGCATACAGGCGAAATAATATTTACATTGTAAGAGTAGAAAGCGTAGATCCATTTAAAATATCTAATGGATATTTTGGTGAGATATTTGCCGAACAAATAGCTATTCTATCAAATACCAAATTGGCACTAACGGGGAATATCACCGAAAATGCTGATAATCACACACATAAAATTAAGAAAAATGATTTTAAAGTGGGTGACGATTTGCTGGTACTGCTGTATGAGCAGGAGTCAGAGCAAAAGTTTATCGTGGTAGATAAGGTGGTGAGCTATGAGTAATTTCCCATTTGTCGGAGTAGAGAGCGACTATGGTTATAATACAATAAATGAGTTGCCAAATCCAAAAGAAATGAAGATTAGCTATGATAGTGGCGAAGTGATATTAGATGATACAGGCAATATAGCCATAGTAGAGGGATTGGAAGCGATTAAAATATGGTGCTATTTGGCAATCAAGACACAGAGATTCAATCATAATCAGATATTTTCAAGCGATTATGGAAGTGAGCATAGAAAATTGATTGGGTGGGAGTATTCAAAGGAGCTGACTGAGACTGAAGCCTATAGATACATCAAAGATTGTCTGATGGCAAATCCGTACATTAATGATATTAGGAATATGGGGGTAAATAGAAAAGCTGACAAACTATATATTAATATTGAAATAGACACGAAGTACGGGAATGAGAAAATAGAGGGAGTGATATAGTGAAGGTAAGAAGCAAGGAAGATATATTAAGCTCTATGATAAACAATTTTAATATGGATATTCCGATATATGAAGGAACTATCACCCATGCTATATTCTCATCTGTAGCCAATGCCATAGCTAGAGAATATACAATTAAAGATGAAGAAGAAAAGCAAATATTTTTAGTGGATGGAAGAAATGATTTCTTGGATAAAAGAGCGTGGGAGTTCGGATATGACAGAAAGGAAGGGAAAAATGCAAGAGGTATAATTACCTTTGTGACAGCCAGCACTGAGATAGTACCCGAAGGGCTGACAATATCATGTAATGGTGTGGATTTTGTGACACTTCATGCAGGACAACTATCAGAAAATAGTGTAGATATTCATATAATGGCTGTCAATGTAGGTAGTGCTGGAAACATTAAAGCTGAGAGCAATTTTAAATGTGAAGAGATGTATTTTGAGAGAATATATAATAAAGAAGATTTGACTGGAGGTATTGATATAGAGAGTGATGAAGATTTTAATACCAGGTTTTTCTATACCCAGAGAAATAAAGGTACGTCCGGAAATGAAGACCACTATAATGAGTGGGCGAAAGAAGTAGATGGGGTAGTGGATTCCAAAACTACTGGTTTAAAATACGGAAATGGTACAGTGGAGGTAGTGGTAGCAGGTGCTAATAACGTGGTAAGTAGTGAGGTAGTAAATGCGACTAAAGTACATATAGATAGTATCAAGCCTATAGGTGCAAGTGTGACGGTAAAATCCATGAGCGATTATAGCTTGAGCATTACAGCCAAAGTGAAAGCTAGCGATGTTAAAGGAATTGAAAAAGAATATAGAAATATAGCCGGTGATTATCTACTAAAATCCAATGAAGTCATATATAGCAAAATGTATTCTCTACTGGCAAACATTGAGAGTGTGGCTGATGTAGTGGATTTTAAAATAAATGGACGTACGTCAAATATTAAAATCGATTCACAACAAAAGGCGAAGATAGGTGATATTAAATTTGAGGTGATGGGTGATGTATAAGATTAGAGACTTAGAGTCATATTTCCCACAAGTATACCTAAATAGCTATGTAAAAGAGGTGCTGAGGTGCTGTCAAATTGAGATTGAGCAATTATTTGATAATCTGATATTAGCAGAAAAAGAATATTTCATCTCAAGTGCGACGTACTCGTTACCTTGGTGGTCTAACCTAGCTGGGATAGACTATGATAAGAATGTAGATATTGAAACATCAAGGAGTAATATTTTAGCACGTATCAGAGCAAATGGTATCACAACGGTAGATGTCATTAAAAGGATTGCTGAAAGTTATAGTAATGGGAAGTGTGAGGTAATTGAAAATTTTGGTGATTATAGTTTTGTAGTGAGATTTGTCAGTACGGTAGGAATACCGAACAGGATAGACGAAATCAAAAAAATAATTGATAAGGTAAAGCCAGCACACCTTGCGTATGACTTTGAATTTAAGTATCGTACTTGGGGCGATATTAAAAATATAGGTAAGACTTATAGTGAATGGAAAACAGAAGGTAAAACGTGGAATGACTTGAGAGAGGGGGTATTGTGATGGAGGGTTACGAAAAAACAGAGATTTTAAGCTTAAACAAAATAACAGATACAAATATAGTTGATATAGATGCCATTCAAGAGAATTTCAATGAAGTAGAAAAAAATATAGGAAAGATTAGTGGTATAGAAATAGATGGCTTTAATCAAGACATAGAGTTAAGTTCTGAAAAGTCCGTAGCAAATTTCATTAAATTCATCTGGAAAAAGCTAAATAGCATCGAGCTTACAGATTTAAAAGTAAAGGTTACAACTGACGGAAACAAGACTCTTGATAAGGTCTTAAAAGCAATCAAGAACTCAATAGGAACTCTAACAAGTTTAAAGACGAATGAAAAAAATAGCACTGTTGGAGCGATTAATGAGGTATTTGATACTACAACAAATCTAAAGCAAGCTGATAATCTACTGAATGAGCAATTAAATGCTATTAATTCGAAGATAACAACAAATAATGCTGAATTTGACAGGCTAAATCGTCAATTTAGACAGTTGAATGGTGGTGAGTAAGTATGGCATGGAATGATAATGCTAGTATGTATGATGAGCATTTAATCAATTATAAGCATGAGTTGGATAAAAGCAAGGTATATTTTGAAGAAATAAAAGATAGCTTGAATGATAAAAGTTCCGAGTTTGAATCAAGTAATGTTTCAAATGTTGAGGAACTAAAAAATTGGATAAAAAAAACAAGTAGCATAGTTAAAAACCCAAAACTAAATTTTACTTACCATGAAAATTCCTACATCAAAGGTTTTTCTTGGGGAACTTTTTCTAGCTTGAGAGGTGTTGAGACTAGAAATGGAACTAAAGTAGTAGTTGCATCAACCTACCCTAATGAGGCAACTATAAATATTAAAACTAAAGGTAATGAATATAAAAAAGTCAAAACAGACAGAAATAATAAAATGTTACTTTTATTTGCTATTGACGATGATGTGTTTTATATCTTCGGTGGAAGCTTAATGAAGTATAATGTTGTTTCAGAAACTGAAACTGAAATTGTAATACCAAACATAACTATGTTAGGAGGTATAAATCAAATTGGCATTGATGAAGCTTCTAAAAAATTTGTATATGGAAAAAACTATAATGAATTATTAATTTATGATTGTGAAAATAACACAATCATAAATAAAAAAATATCTCAAGTAGATGTTTATCCTAATAGTGTAGTGTGTCATAATAACTATATTTATGTGATTGGAACAGATTTAAAACAATCAGGTTTTTCAATTGCAAAGTTTGATTATGATTTAAACTTTATTTCTAAATATAATTTTGAAAATTTAACTTCAGGTAATTATGGAGGGAATATCATAGCTGGAGAAAAAATATATCTATTACAAGTAAATTCTGCAGGTGTATACAAAGTTTTCATTTTTAATTTAGATACTTTTTCTTTTTTAAACGAAAAAAATATTGTTAAGGAGAATGAATTTTGGCAATCCGTAAAAGCTAAAACAGCTGCAAGTGGAACTATAACCGGCTATAATAGAGATATTATTATGGATGATAAATTCAATATAAATTGTGGTTTAAATCGAAAATCACTGTATGGTACAACACAAATTTTGGATTTTGAAACAGAGACCATTTTCGAGATTGGCGAAATCAATAAATACAATAGACTCGCAAATATGGGTGCTTTTATTGATAAAAATGGTCATTTTAATCAAATATTATCAATGATTGATAATAGTGACAATAGTAAAGCTGGCGGAACAATTTACGAAAGAATATTTAGTATTTAAAAGAGAGGTATTATATATGCATGACATAAAAATATGGGATAGAGTAGAAAGGTTAAAGGGATTAGATTCTAGTGTATGGTTAAACGCATACCCACAGGCATCTACGAAAACATTGGTGTTAGTAGATGATACCTCAGTGTATTTTTTGGAAGATATCAAAGAACAAGGATTTAGTGGAGAATCAGATATTGAAATAGTTAATGCTTTTTTGAAGAAAAAAGATGATGAAAGCAAGGCAAATGAAAAACAAGAAAAATCATTGGAAGAATTAATATCAGAAAAAGCTACAGAGATAGCGACCAAAATAGTTGATAAAGCGAAGGTGGAAAATGCCTTAGGTGTAGCTGAATTATCATTAAAAATAGATGAGGTTGACGTAAAAGGTTCAACCGCAGTGGCTGAAATATCAGAAATATTGGCTACTTTAACAAGTTAAAAGGAGATGATTAGAATGAGGAATTTAATTATAAAAATTAAGTTCTTTTTTTATATTCTAAAATTTATACTGAAAGGGGGTGCAGAAGATATGGCAATGTGTTGGATTACTTGTATAGTTGCAGGTGTAAAGACTTATAAGGAAGTACCTAGATTTTTAAAGGCTAAAGTTAAAGAGCTTTTAATAGCTATGGACTTGCAGGAACTAATCATAGAAGATTAGTTCAATAACAATTAGGGGCTAGATTAGTTTCTAGTCCCTTTTTTTAAAATATTTTAAAAAAGTGAGGAATAAAATATATGACAGAACAAGATTTCTTGTGGTATTTAATAAAAGTGGGGGTGCCAATTGTTGCATTGGTTACACCCTTATTAAAATTGAATGGAAGTATAATCAGGCTCAACGAAAGGCTTGAAACAGTGTTGAATCATAATAAAAATCAAGATTTAAGACTAAATAAGCATTCTGAACAGATTGACGATTTAACGGCTAAATCAGAGAATCATAATGCTAGGATAAAGAATTTAGAACAAAGAGAGTGTAAGTTTGAATTAAGCAATAAGAGAGGGGAGTAACAGATATGGAATTTAATTTATTGAATTTTATAAATGAGAATATGATAATTTTTATACCTGTATTGTTTGTGATTGGTGCATTTATGAAAAAGTCAAGGATACGTGATAATCTAATTCCTTGGTTTTTGCTTGTTATATCATGGGTATTAGTATTTGCTACTACATGGGATGGACAACAGGCAGTTGTGCAAGGTACATTGATTACTGGTATATGTGTACTAGGAAGTCAACTGTACATTCAGACAGTGAGAAAAAGAGATGAATAAGGAACTTATAGGGGTAGCTTTGTGCTACCTCTTTGCTCTTATTTTGATGATTAAAGGATGTGATAGAAAATGACAGAACAAGAATTATTTATAGATAAGATTAAAGATGGTGCAATCGCTGGATGGCATGAGGGAAAAATATTACCGTCAGTGACTATTGCACAAGCTTGTCTTGAGAGCGGATGGGGTAAATCTGAACTAGCAAAAAATGCTTGTAATCTGTTTGGCATTAAAGCTAAAGACGATTGGAAAGGTGAAAAGTATCTAGTTAAAACTGCTGAATATGATAAAAATAATAAGAAGTTTTACATAGATGCGTATTTCAGGAAATATAGAAACTGGCAAGAGTCGCTTATTGATCACGCTAAGTTTTTTCATAATCCAACGTGGAGAAAAGAAAACTATAAAAATGTAATTGGTGAAACTGACTATAAAAAGGCGTGTAAGGCTCTTCAAAGTGCGGGGTATGCAACTAGTCAGAAGTATGCGAATCAGCTTATAGGGCTGATTGAGATGTATAAATTGTATCAGCATGATGAGATAGTAAAGAAAGGATTGAGCGAAATGAGAATATTTTTAAGTGTTGGACATTCAATTTTAAAAAATGGGCTAAATACGAGTGCATCAGGCTTTGTAAATGAATATTTTTATAATAAAGAACTAGCACCACTGATTAAAAAATATCTTGAAAAAGCAGGTCATAAGGTAGATGTAATTATTTGTCCAGAGAAAAAATTTAATACAAAATACGAAGAATCTACATATAAACTACCAATAGCAAACAATGGCAATTATAATCTAGTTGTCGAATTACATTTAAACGCTAGTAATGGTTCTGGAAATGGCTCAGAAGTGTTCTTCTATAAAGGAGATAATACCGGCAAAAAAATTGCTTCTGGAGTTGTAAATAAATTGTCTGAGCTTGGATTTAAAAATAGAGGGGTAAAAAATGCAAGTCTATATATGATAAACGATACTAAGCCAACAGCTATATTGATAGAATCGTTCTTTTGCGATAATAAACATGATGTAGATTTGGCTAAAAATTTAGGTTTTGAAAAGATGGCAAAGGTTATAGCGGAAGGTATTCATGGGTCTAAGATAGAGGGTGGAAATGTGAAAACAGATAACATGGTAAGCAACAAAAATAAATGCGTAATGTATTATAAAGATGGCAATGAGATTACAGCTAAATTTATAGCCCAACAATTAGGCATTCCATGTTTTAAAGATAATAATAAAGATTTGCCAAATGACCAGCATGATAAGTGGGATATATTGTATATCGGTGATTTAGGCAAAGACAAGATTGACACAGCTAAAGAAGCTTGTAAGAAGTTTTTAGGGTGGAAGATATAAATAGTAGAGGGTAGCAAAATGCTACCCTTAATTTGTTCTATATAGGAGTTAAAAGGGAGTTAAAAACTCTAATTTTTATGTAAAATATAATCAAAACCATAAAATGTAAAAAATAAAATTAAGTTATTTCAACTGTTTTAAATCATATAAAAAATATATATGTAGAGTGGGA
>NZ_FONP01000004.1 GCF_900112955.1 Peptostreptococcus sp. D1 | reverse complement strand
ATAGGTTAGAGGTGTAAGTGCAGCAATGTATTTAGCTTACTAATACTAATAGATCGAGGACTTGACCAAGAAATAGATGGAAGCTAATATATTCGGTTTTGAAGGTACAATCACATCATATTTATATGGTGATGTATAAAAGCTTCAATTAAATATGTGGTTATTATAGCGAGGAGGATACACCTGTTCCCATTCCGAACACAGAAGTTAAGCTCCTTAGCGCTGAAGGTACTTGGTGGGAAGCTGCCTGGAAGAATAGGACATAGCCACGTGATTGGCTCTAGTTTATGCTAGAGTTTTTTTCTGCGACACTATTGTGTAATAAACAATAGTGTGTTATACTTAGTAATATACAATACATAGTAGTTTTAAAAATATAACTACGAGAAGCGATAAAAAGATAGTAATAAAAAGAATAAAAACTAATAAAAACTAATAGAAACTAATAAAAACTAATAAAGAGTAGTAATAGAGGTGAATATAAACACATTTCTAAAGAGTTGCGATTATAGACTCAACTTAAAACCGTGAAATATATAATAAGGTGGTGAGATATTTGAATACACAATTCAGGAAGGGTGCTTTGGAATTATGTGTGTTGGCGATGATCTATTATAAAGATATGTACGGTTATGAAATTGTTCAAAATATTTCCGAGAGTATGGATGTAAATGAGGGAACCATTTACCCTATTCTCAGAAGATTGACAAAGGAGAAATATTTTGAAACATATATGGTTGATTCTAGTGGTGGTCCTGCTAGAAAATACTATAGCTTAACCGAATCTGGAATAGAGTTTTTGAATCAACAAAAGAAAGAGTGGTATGATTTTGTAAAAGGTGTAGATTTGATTTTAAGGAGGGGGATTGATGGTGAATAGTATGGAAAGAATAATGAATAAAAAGGAATTCTTATCCGAATTGAGATTAAACTTGAGACAAACATATAGTAATATTGATGAAAAGGAAATTGAGGATATAGTCAGAGATTACGAAGAGTATTTTACCGATGGAATTATTGAAGGGAAAAGCGAGTTGGAGCTGGTAGATTCTCTTGGAGATCCCAAAAAGATTGTAGAAGAAATGGATATATACGATAGAGATGATGTGCGTGATAGAAATGATATGTACACTAGAAACGATATAAATGATGGAATAATCACCGACAAAAGATTTCAGGTAGATTTAATATTTCATGGTTTTATTAGATTTTTTGAGAAAGTTGCTCTTGCGCTATTCGATGTAATATATTTTCCTGTCGTTGTCTTTAGTGCTTTGTCTATAATTGGTGTTGGGTTGTTCATGTTGCTGTTTATGCCATACTTGTTTGCAGCTTACGAAATTATTGGGGAAATTAAGTTTTTTGCATTATTTCCGATGTTAACGATTGTTTCTGTCCTAATTTTGGTTGCAATAGCAGGGTTTTATTTAGTTAAGCTTGGTGTTTTTATTAATAAAAAAGTATATGGATATATTTCTCGTAGTACAAAAATAAAGTAGTAGAGGTGAGACAGATGAAAAAGATTTCTATAATTGCGTGTTGCTTACTGATTGTAGGTATTGTTGGATCGATTTTTACGGTTGACTCCGCAGTAGATAAGGTTAATTTATATATCGAAAAAAAGAAGAATGAGCTAGTGGTCAAGGAAGATGCTCTAGACACTGACAAAGCTGTCAAATTGATAAAGCTGAATCTTTTTAGCGATAATGATATTTCACAAAGAACTATATTGAACATAAAAAAATCTAATGATAATAGGGCGATTGTAAAGGTGGATTCTAAGGTCGGAAAAGAAGTGTTTACAGCCAATGTAGATAATGGTGTATTAACTTTGGGTGTAGATGAAAAGAATAAAATGCTGAACCTAAATATAGATGCTCTAAATAATAATTATAGAGCAGAAAACAATGATCACTATTTTTCGTTGATAAAAAACACAAGAGAGGCAAAGGAAACTGTAAAAAGTGCTCTTGGTTTGGCTGCCAGTCATGGTGCAAAGATTAAAAAATATTGGTTGAATATAAGTGTGGACGATCCATATTTTGATGATAACTCTGGTTACGAAAGTGATATAAAAAATAGGGAAAAATACGAAAAGGTTTATAATGTTGTCGATGTGTATTTGCCGACTTCTGTCAATGTAGATTTGGCATCCATTAATGGCTTCAATAGTATTGGTGGAATAAACATTGATAAGGATATGGTGAAAAATTTCTCTATATCTGACAATGTGTATATTCCTTCTATAATGAGAAAAATCAATTCTGAAAGCAAAATAGATAGATTTGAAGTAAAAAATAATAAGGCTGTATTGAATTTCAATTATGAGAATGAATATTCATTTGATGATGATGGAGATTCTTCACAGCATTTTGATAATAGCTTGAAAATTAAAACATTGGTGGTAAATACTGCCTCAAAATCCTTGATTGAGTTAAACTCTAAAGGTAAAAAGGTTGCTGATGAAATTTTAGTAAATGTGGACGAAAAAATAAAATCAAGCGACTCTGATATTCGATATGATGAATATGAGAAGATAAATAGAGAGGAAGCCATTCTTGAATCGGTTAAAGGAGAAATATCTGCTCATTTATCGAGACTTCAGAAGTTAAATTCTGAGAGTGATGATGAATCTTATGATGATGATTTGGATCAAATGGAAGCTGATTTGAGTGATATTGAAAGCAATAAGCTTGGCAATGTTTCTTTTTATGATAATATAAAGGCAAAATCAGGTGATAATCAAGATATTAAGAATTTGATCGATATATTCAAAAAAGATGAAGCTCATTTTAATACAAACTTAAAAAATAATAGTTATAATGGAGCTTCAACTGTTAACTCAGATTTTGATATATTTATTGTCGCTGGAAAAGGAGTATCTGATACTATTAAAATCAATTCGGCAAATCATAGAGCAAAATTATTTGTTGTGGATGGCTTTAATCCGAATTTGAAAATAAGCACAACTGATGAGCTTGATTTAAAATATATTTTATATAGAAAGATTTCTAATGATAAGATACTTCAGAGGATAAATGATAAGAAATATGATGGAAGCTTAAGACACTTGATTTATTCAGATAATTCTAAGACTGTGGAGAACCCTAAAATTGAGGTTGATGCAAAGAGCTTGAGAATTGTCGATTAGAGAGCTGATTACTCTGGTCCTTCTATGGAAATATTCCATAGAGGGATCTTTTATTTTGTGAGAATAACTAAAAGACACTGAATTTATTATGTCCTATTATTAGATTGTTTGTTTTTATGATATAATTGTATTAGCAGTTTCGTGTATCGATTACAATATTTTAAAAGAATTTTTATGGTGGTTTTAATGGAAAAAAGTGTTTTGAATAATAATATGACAAAAAATAATATTGATGATTATTCAATTATTGAGGATGTAAAATTGTTTTGGTCAATTTTAGAAAATGGAATATTTCCAAAGGTTTTGTCCAGAGATTTATCGATTTCTCTCTTATGCAAAATTATCGACGAGAGAAGAACCTTTGACGGATATTTCAAAATGGTAAATGCAAGCAACATAATTATTGCGAATGAAGTATTCGAGGTGATGAGTAAAGCTGTACATCAAAATATTCCTGTCGAGGCAATTTCTGATAGAATATTGAGATTTAGAGTTTCAAAGAGAGATCAACAGACATATGTTGATATGAAGAACGTAATAGTGGAATATCGGTCTATTCTGAAAAAGAATAAACTGTTCGATAGGTTGCTTATGATCGAATTATATTTTCAAAAACTATCTGGAATGAATCAATATGTTGAATATAGAAAAAAACTCGATACAGTTGGTTTAGATATAATGAAAATAGATGATATCAAGGACAATCAAAAAAATCTTGATATGCTTAATCTTAAAGATACAGGTACGGTCGATTGTAAGAATACTGATACTGTTAGTAAAGAAAATAATGATATACAAAGTAAAAAAAATATTAATATAAGATATGATACTTTTTTCGATATGCTCAGAGGCCTTGAATCACTTGTATCTGAGCTTATAATTGAGAAAAAAATAAATGCTGGAGATATTTGTGTTGTCGTGCCAAAGCTGACTCCTTTTTATTATGATACGATGGTAGATGTATTTGAAAAGAATGGTATTAAAATTGATTTTGCCGGTATTGTAGATGAGGTGGGAAAGACAGACATAGGTCGCTTTGCAATCTCAGTTTTGGCTATAAAGAATAACTGCATATTTTTGGTTGATGAACAGGACAAAGTATTGCTTACAAAGATTTTTAATGATGGGTTGAGTTATTTTGATATAAAGGAAAATCTTGAAAATTATTTTAAAGCCATTGTTGACGAAATTTGCTCATCTGAAATAGAAAATAATTCTGAATTTCTAAAATTTATTTATAAAAAGTATTTTGAAGAAGATGAAATTGGAATTAAAACTATTGAAAAGATTTCAAAGCTGCTGAAAGAGTACGAAGTACTTGATATTCTTGGAGGCTTTGAGCTTTATTTGAAATTTATCAAGGAGAGCATTTCGATATTTTCTAGTAAAAAGAGAATTTCCGAAAATATTGCCATGGATTCAGTGTTATTTATAGATATTGATAATTTGGTGGAGTATAAGGTTATCAGAGATCACTATGTTTTCTTTGATGCCTCTTCTTCTGTATATGATATTAGGGCTGAATCTCTATTATCTACAGAGTTGGCTTTTTTTGATGACAAAACTCTATCAAATATAGATGACAATAATTTGGTACAAGTGTATAACGATTATATGGAGTATTTTACGAAATTGAAGGTAGATAGCTTTTTAGATTTAATAAACGCAAGCTGCACGAATATAAATACCTACATTTTGGAATCTGATTTATCTATTTCTGGATTTTCACAGGATAATATATTTAGAGATATTTTGATGGATTATATTTAATATGCAGGAAAAAGTATTTAGTAATATTTTGATAGATTGTATTTAATATACAGGAAAAAGTATTTAGTAATATTTTGATAGATTGTATTTAATATACAGGAAAAAGTATTTAGTAATATTTTGATAGTTAATATATAATATCTAATATATAGAATAATGTATTTAATTATAGATTACAGATTATAGAAATAAATGGATAGGTTATAATGATAAATGCTTGTTGAGAGGTATGATGGTTTATGAGTATTGTATACAGAAAAGATCAAAAGAAAATAATGGAGTACACTTCTGGTACAATGGGAATCCAAGCTGTACCGGGTGCTGGAAAAACTTTTATTATTACGAATTTGGTAGCGAAATTATTGGGTAATATGAGCTCCAAGGGGGATAAGCGAAAAATATTGGTTTTGACCTATATGAATTCTGCTGCAAATAATTTCAAGTCGAGAATTAGAAAAATATTGAGTGATAATGAAATATCCAGCAATAATTTCGAAGTTATGACTATTCATTCTCTTGCAATGAAGATAATCAAGGAAAATTCAAATTTGGCGTTGATTGAGGATGAATTTGAAATAATAGATGATATAAAAAAAGGAATCATTATTTCCGATTCCATAGAAAAATTTAGAGAAATTGACGATAATGATAAGAAGCTAACTTTTTTCATCAGTAAAGAGAAAAGAGATAATAAAAAGTTTATCGAAAAATGGGAAAAGGAGTTTAATTTTCTAGTAAGGGATTCAATACGCCTACTTAAATATGCAAATATAGACGATGGAAAGCTGAGGGAGATAACATCTTCAAGCTATAGGGGGATATTGACTCTAATTTCGCCGATATATTCGAGCTATCAGGAGAGTCTAAGATTAGAAGGATATCTGGATTATGATGACATCCTTTTGATGGCGTACAATATTTTGGCAAATAATCCCTGTATTGCAAAAAAATATCAGGAGAAGTATCTGTATGTTTTTGAGGATGAATGTCAGGATTCCAATTTGATTCAAGGAAAGATAATCGACATTATTGCAGATGGTAAGAGTAATAGAAAAAAATCATCGAAAAATCTGGTTAGAGTAGGTGATGTCAATCAGAGTATTACAGGTACGTTTACAGGCTCAAATCCAAGACATTTTATTGATTTTTGTTCAAATGCAGACCGTTCCTTTAATATGAACATGGCTGGTCGAAGCTCAAGGGATATTATTGATTTGGCTAATAAACTGGTGGAGTTTGTAAATGATGATGAGGATAGTCTTTACTATGGCTCTCTTGAGAATTTGTTTATTGAAGAGGTTGAAAAAGGAAAGGGATACAAGGAAAATCCGAGTTCAGATGAATATTTGATAAATGCGAGCAGTGTGTCAAATGGCTCCGAAGAGCTGGATAAGATCGTAGCTCTTTGTAATTATTACAAGGAAAAGTATCCTAATTTTTCCTTAGGGATTTTAACCTTTTCAAATTATGAGGTAGATGCAATTTCTCAGAATTTGGAAGCGAGAGAAATTACTCATGAGAAGATAGGCTCAAATCCAAAGCATAGAAAAAAATTGATTAGTGATATCGGCAGAATTTTGGAATTTTTAATATTCCCTACAAGGACTGAAAATTTTATAGAAATTTTGGATAATTGCTTTTTACAAAGGCTGGAAAGCATTGAGCTGAGTGATGAGGATAAAACAAGTATATTGGGATTTTTTGGAGAATATTTAAATTTGAAATCTAGCGAATCTTCCAGCTCAATAGAGCTGAAGCAGTCGAGTCTAAAATTTAATGCTGATAAATTGTACTCCAATATTGAAGGCATAGTTTATTCACTGGATAAGCGAAGGGATTTTTTTAGGAGCTTGTCTATTAGGGTAGATGATATGATTGAACACGCATTTTTTAGAAATTTTGATAGATTTTTAGATGGTGTGAAGGATATTTGTGAGCATTCTCAATCCGATTTGGGAAAATTGATCAAATTTATTTGTTTTTGTCTCAATCTAAGTGATGAGGAAAGGATGCTGTCAAAGTATATTTTTTTCTATATTTATAGACTAACAAGGTTTGAAAATATAGATTTAAATAGTTTATTGCCATATTTTGACAGTAGGTACTCAAGAGTTTTTGACAGTGCTATAGCTGGAATTTACGATGTGGGTGAAAAGGAAATTGAGCCAGGCAGTATAACGGTCGCAACCTTGCACAAATCAAAGGGGCTTGAATGGGATGCTGTAATAATTACTGGAATCAATGACAGTGAATTTCCTTCAAAGCTGACTGATTATTTTAGGATGGATAGAAAGTATTTGAGAGATGATTACAGGTATCCGGAAGCATTTGTAAATATGGAGATAGAAAATATTTTGAATGGATTATCACAGGATGTAGGGTATTTTGAAATTGGTCTGAAAAGGGATTTGGTTGCTGAGAGAGTTAGACTGCTGTACGTCGGAATAACGAGAGCAAAGAAAAGTCTATTTTTGCTAAATTCGAGACAGAAATATATTGAAAGCATCAGCTTAAACCTGACAAAAAAAGATTCTGAGTTTTTTGTTGAATTAAAACGTAAAATAGATGGTGTTAGAGGTAGAATTAGAAATGATTGATGACAAAGTAGGTATTGAGAATAAAAATGAGACAAATATAAATGATTCGTCAGTCGACAATAAAGACATGGAAAGAGAAAAATTATTGATGGTTGATGAGAAGCGTTTGGAGTATAGATTAAAGAATTTGGTGTTTAGTCAAAATTTATTCAATACGTGGAACAGGAGTAAAAGAGAGTTTTTTGAAAAGTATATAATGGATATCTTTTGGAGTGATGATTCTGACAAGGATAGACAGTTCGAGGAAAAAATGACCTTTGGACGTGATTTTCATACACTTTGTCAGAGAGTTTTCATTGGTATACAGCCTTTTACGTCTGAGGATCTGTCCAACGGTTTGATTGAAGGCTCTCAGGTTGAAAATTTAAGAAAGATATATCGGCTGAAAAAAAAGTACGAAAATACTTATGGCGACAGGGTTAAGTTTTTTCCAGAGTACAAAATGACACTGGATAATGGAGTTTTTGTCATTTATGATTTATTGATTCTCATTTTTAAAGACTTGAGTAATTCAGAGCTTGAAAGGATTGATATTTGGGATTGGAAGACCGAGGGAAAAGAGATTAGAGAAATGGATGCAAATAGGAAAATGCAAACGGTTGTATATCTTTATGCCTGCGGAGAGGGAATTGGAAAAAATATAGATAAAGCGAATATTTCAATGCATTATTATCAGCCTCATTTGGATAATAATGTAGTTGTAAAATATTCGGAGCAAAGACATATGGAGTATGGCGAATACATTGTAAAAACTATAAAGGAAATTCAGGAGAATAGAGTATGGGAATAGGCTTTGTAATAGGAAGAATGGATTGTAACAAAACTGATAAGCTGTTGGATCTTTGCTTTGAGGAAGCAGAAAAATTTGATGAAAAGCCGATTTACTATCTGGTTCCTGAAAAGTATACCTATGAGATAGAAAAGAAGCTAAGTGATAGACTTCTCTACAATAAAGATCCGTATTTTAGAATAAGAGTCGTCAGCTTTTCCACACTTGGAAATATTGTGTTTACAAAGGCAGGTGGTCTAAAAGAAAAAAAAATAAGTAAAAGTGCGAGAAGTATGATTGTATGCAGGGCTGTGGATTCTGTGGCTAGTGAACTGAAGACATTTAAAACCTCAAAAACTGGAATAGGCATTGTAGGTAAATTGCTGGATATGATAATAGAGCTTAAGCAGAATAATATGACAGTTCAGGATTTGCAGGCTATGACTAGAAAAGCTGATGACGAGGCGTTAAAGTGCAAATTATCAGATATTTCAAAAGTATACGAGGCATATGAAAATTTAATTGAAAACAAGTATTTCGATACAGAGGATGTCTATGGAGTGCTGGCTAGAAAGATTTCACAGCTAGAGGAATTAAGTGGTGCTACTATTTTTGTCGATGAGTATACTGGCTTTACGCCACTACAGTATGATATTATCGAAAATTTGGCAAAGATTTCAAAGAATATGTATTTTTCCTTAACTACAGATCTAAAAAGGCTAAGCTCAAAAAATGGAGTATTTTCAAAGACTAATATTTCATATTTAAAAATAAATGAAATCTGTAGGAGAAATAAAATACCACGACTAAAAGATATAAATTTGAACTGTTTAGAAAATAAAAATATTGATGATAAAATTATTGATAACAAAATTATAGAAAATGAAATTGTAAATAATAAAACTTTAAATAATAGAATTGTAAATAGTAAAACTCTAAATAATAGAACTGTAAATAGTAAAAATGTAGATAATAATGCTTTACTACATTTAGAGAAAAATATTAGTGAATTTAGACCTAGGGTTTTTTGTGAAAAATGTGATTTACCAATTAGAATTGATGAATTTGGAAACTATTATGATGAGGTGGATTTTGTACTAAACGAAGTCGAAAGGCTGGTAAAAAAGAAGGGCTTTAGATATAACGAAATCACTATATGCTCAAGAAATATGGATACGTATTCACACATTATCAAGGGGGTTTTTGAGAAAAGTGGAGTAAATATTTTCCTTGATGAGAAAATTTCAGCGAAAAATAATCCATTTATAGTATTGATTTTTTCGATATTGAATATGAAGAAAGAAAATTATTCCTATTCCTCTGTTTTTCAATATTTGAAAAGTGGTCTTGTAAATATTGATAACGATTCTGTTCATAAATTGGAAAATTTTGTGCTGGCAAATGGGATAAAGGGCAGGAAGTGGTTTGATATTTGGAAAGACAAGGTCAGCAGAAATGTGGAAGCAGAGGATGATAAGGCAGCTTTAGAAAAATTGTCAGAGGAAATTAACGATATAAATAGAGTCAGAGAAAGTGTCATGACTCCAATATCAAATTTGAGTGAAAAGCTGAAGGGGAGAAATACTGTTGCAGAAATTTGTAAATATCTTTATGAGTTTACATTAGAGATTGAATTACCTCAAGCTCTAGAAAAAATAATTGCTGATTTTGAGTCCAGAGAGGATTTGTACAAGGCAAAGGAATATGCTCAGGTATGGAATATTTTTGTGGAGATGCTTGATGAGCTTGTGGAGTTTATGGGTGATGAAAAAATTGGCATTGAAAAATTTATCAACTTAATGGAAAGCCATATTTCAGAAATTGAGTTAGGTATAATACCTCCAGCTAGAGATCAGGTTCTCGTTACAAGCATTGATAGAATGAAAAATCCAAATACAAAGGCTCTGTTTATACTCGGTGTAAATGATGGTATATTCCCATCGACTGTAAGCGACAATGCCCTGATTAGTGATTATGATAAGGAAAAGCTGAATAAGAGTGGTGTTGTATTCGACTCAAATTTTGAAAGTAAGGTCTATGATGAGCAGTTTCTTGTTTATAAGGCGATGAGTTCATCCAAGGGCTTGCTATACATATCTTATCCTCTTGCAAGTCTGGAGGGGAAATCACTTAGACCGTCGTCCTTGATTAAAAAGCTGGGTGGAATATTTCCTACTCTAAAGGTTACTACTCATGTTATAGATGCTTTCAATACTGTAAATCTTGAAGCTATGGATAAACATAAGATGTTTGAATTGCTGATAAGGAATATAAAAAAAGTTGAGGAAGACAACTCATGGAAAAGTGTTTTTTATTTCTTTTACAATGATTCTGATTATAGAGAAAAGCTGATCAAGGCATACAGAGCAAAAAACTATTTTAATAGTGCTGGAAAACTGAGCGTTTCTATGGCGAATGAGCTGTATAATAGCCGAAGCTATAGTGTGTCAAGGCTTGAAAAGTATTCATATTGCCCGTTTTCGTTTTTTATGACATATGGTTTAAAGGCAAAGGAGAGGGAAATATACTCTTTTTCGCCATTGGATTCTGGTACTTATTCTCATAAAATTTTGGATGAGTTTTCAAAGAATATAGCCAAGGATGGTTTGGATTGGAGAGATATCAGTGAAAGCTATATTTCAAATCAGATAGGCATAATAAGTGAAAGTATATTTGAAAGATCTGGAAATTATATTTTAAATACATCTGAAAAATATCGATATTTTGCGAGAGGTATAAATTCAAGACTTGAAAAGAGTATTTCTAGAATGATTAGACAGATTAGAGAGGGCGATTTCAATCCAAATAGTTTTGAGGTTGAGTTTGGATTCCTTGGAAAAAATTCGATTCCACCAATAGTGGTCGATCTGGATGATGGTAAAAGTATCAAGCTACGTGGAAAAATCGACAGGGTAGATATTGCTGAAAAAGATGGTGAAAGATATTGCTCTGTGATAGATTATAAATCATCTACTAGAAGTATTGATTTGGATAGAGTATACAATGGATTACAGCTACAGCTGTTTGTCTATATGAATGCCATTACGGGATTGAATAAGAATAAAAAAATGAAGCCGGCGGGTCTTTTCTACTCAAATTTTAATAGCAAGATAAGTAGAATTGAAAATCATAGTGAGTATATGAATTTGGAGAGTAAGGATTTTGTTGATAGAGATTTATCTGAAAATTTATTGAATGGATTGGTTATTAAGGACAGAGATGTGGTAAAGCTATTCGATAAAAAGCTTGAAAATAATGGGACAAAATCTAAGGTTGTTTCAGTTCAAATGACTAAGGATGGAAGGTTTAATTCAAATAGTAAGGGCTTGACCATAGATGAGTACGAAATTGTTGACAGGTTTGTCATTGAAAAATCAAGGGAAATTTGTGAGGATATTTACTCTGGAAATATTGATATTATGCCAGCGAAATTTTCGAATAGTGTGCCCTGCGATTATTGTGAATATATTTCAGTTTGTAGGTTTGATGATAAGCTAAAGGGCAATCGATACAGATATATTTCAAAATTGGTGAGCAGAAATC
This sequence comes from Peptostreptococcus sp. D1, assembly GCF_900112955.1. Taxonomy (GTDB): domain Bacteria; phylum Bacillota; class Clostridia; order Peptostreptococcales; family Peptostreptococcaceae; genus Peptostreptococcus. Next base: position 144,634 of record NZ_FONP01000004.1, on the reverse strand, counting down.
AATATGATGATATTTTGGCTCTTATGACTAAAAAGCTAAGGGAGGAAGATTGATGGCTACTAAGTGGACAAAAGAACAAAGAGAGGTTATCGACAGTAGAGGAAGTAATCTTCTAGTAGCTGCAGCTGCTGGTTCTGGAAAAACAGCCGTAATGATAGAGAGAATTATTCAATTGGTAATAGACAAGGAAAAGCCTATTGATATAGACAAGCTATTGGTCGTTACGTTTACCAGAGCCGCTGCTGCCGAGATGAAGGAGCGTGTTGGAATTGCAATCGAAAAAGCATTGGATTCAGATCCGGAAAACGAGCATCTTCAAAGACAGGCGATTCTTCTCAGCAAGGCAGATATAACTACTATAGATTCTTTTTGTGGAAAAATTGTAAGAGAGAACTTTCACGTTATCGATTTGGAGCCTGATATTAAGGTTGCTGACGAAACAGAGATAGGGATTATTTCTGCAGAGGTTTTGGAGGATTTACTTGATGACCTATATAATTCTCATGATGAAGATTTGTTGAAGATATTTGAATGGTATGGAAATAAGAATGGCGACGAATCACTTGGAAATCTGATGATAAAGATAAATAGGTTTGTGAGTGCATTTCCATATCCGGAGAAATGGCTGGAGGACAGTGCGGAGTTTTTTAACAATGTTGGAAAAGATGAGAAGTTTTATATAGATAGCTATCTTATTCCGACTGCAAAAGACGTATTTTTGATTATAAAATCTAGAATTAGAAAGATAAAAGAAATCGTCGATATAACTGATGAAAACAAAGATTTGGAAAAGATGCATCTAAATGCAGTGAATTTGTTTTCAGGTGTAAAATCAGTTTACAATGCATTGAAGTCGTTTTTGGAGCTAGAAAATATCGAATCTTGGAACAATGTCGGAAAATCAGTATATGAGTATAAAAATTATGTTTCTAATTTTATTAATTTTAGGGCATCGAAGAAATGGTCGGAAGAGTCAAGCTCTATATATTCAGAATACAAGGACGTCTTTAAAAATATCAAAAATGAAATGGAAAATAGCATTAATGATTTGAGTATTGAGCTGAATGTATTGATTGATGAGCATAATAGAGTGTATCCGTATATGAGATCTCTTTCAAACCTGGTTTTGAAATATCGTGAGGCTTTTAGCTATAGGAAAAGGTCATTGGGAATAATGGATTTTGCAGATATCGAAAGCTTTGCACTGAAAATTTTATCTGAAAAAGATGAAAATGGAAAGATAGTTCCATCAATGGTTGCCAATTCATATAAGGATTTGTATGAAGAGGTTTTTACTGATGAATACCAAGACAGCAATATGATTCAGGAGGTAATTTTGTCATTGGTTTCTAGCTGTGATTATCCAAATAGATTTATGGTAGGTGATGTAAAGCAGAGTATTTATAGATTTAGGCAAGCTATGCCCGAAATTTTTATGAATAAATATGATACCTACAAGACTGGCGATAATGCTGGCGAGGATAAGAAGATATTGCTGTACAATAATTTTAGAAGTAGAGCGGAGGTTTTGGAGGGATGTAATCATATTTTCAAATCGATAATGAAGAAGGAAACTGGAGAGCTGGACTATACTGATGATGAAAGGTTAAATCCGAGTGCGTTTTTCGAGGAATTGAGCTCTGAGGTATCAGGTCATTGTGGTGGTCCTATTGAAATATATTTGTCCGAAAAGAAAAAAAATAATTCAGAGGCAGATGAGGAAAAAGATATTGAAAACAGTGTGCCAGAAAATCAGGACAAAGCGAATATATCCAAAATTGTAAAGGATTATTCGGATAATGAAGCTGTTGAAGAAGATAGCGACAATGAGGATTTGACTAATTTTGAGATTGAAGCAAAGAATATTGCAAATATCATATACAAGATGGTAAATGAGAATAATGATAGCAATTTTATGGTATTTGATAAAGCTACAAATGAATATCGTAGAGTTGAGTATAGGGATATAGTTATTCTGATGTCAGCTCTAAAGACAAAGGCGAGTATTTTGGAAGAAAAAATGTACGAGCTTGGAATCCCGACTTATTCTGATCAATCTTCGGGCTATTTCTCAACTTTAGAGGTCAGCACGATTGAAAACTTACTGAGGATTATCGACAATCCAATGCAGGATATACCACTCTTATCAGTTTTGAGATCAGAGATTTTTGAGTTTGATGCAAATGAGCTTTCAAGGATTAGATTGCATAACAGGAATGGCGATTTTTATCAAGCATTAAAGGAAGTAAATGATAATTTAGAAGAATTTGATGCTGATGAGGGCTTGAAAAATAAGATAGCTCATTTCTTCAGTTCTTTAGAGAGATATATTGAAAAATCTGTATTGTTGCCGGTTGATGAATTGATTATGTATCTTTATGAGGACACAAATTACTATAACTATGTAGGTGTCTTGGAAATGGGCGAACAGAGACAGAATAATTTGAAGCTACTGTATGAAAGAGCAAGACAGTTTGAAGGCTCATCATTTAGAGGTATTTTTAACTTTATCAACTATATTGAGAGATTGAAAAACAAGTCGGTTGATTTGGGTGAGGCAAAAAATGTGTCTGATGATGCAAATTTGGTGAGAATAATGAGTATACATAAGAGTAAGGGCTTGGAGTTCCCTGTAGTAATTCTGGCTAATGCCGATAGAAGGTTTAAGCTAAACCAAGACGACAGTAATCTTTTTCTTCATTCTAAATATGGATATGGTCCTACTGTATTTGACATTGAAAATAACGTTAGCTATAACAGCTATATCAAAAATAGAATAAAGAGTACACATAGGAATGAGATGTTGGCGGAGTCAATGAGGTTACTTTACGTTGCTATGACTAGAGCTAAAGAGAAGCTAATAATCACAGGAGGTATTAAAGCCTTTGTGAATAATGAGCTACCGAAGTGGGAAAGCTTCCAAACTGATGAGGATGGTAACCTTGATAGCTATGAGATATTGTCAAAGAACAGTTTCTTGGACTGGATTATGCCAGCTATTGTGAATTTGGCACAAAGAGATAAGTTTATTAATGTGTATGGAGAAGAAATGAAATATTTGGGCTATGGTGATTGCAAATGGTCTATTGGTGTATCGAACAATGTAGATATAGTTGCTGAAAATAAGAATTTGATAGAGAATCATCGCAAATTGGTTGAAAATGTCATCGAACGTTTGAATGAAAGTAATTCGGATATTAAAGCAGGAGATGTTGATAACGATGACTTAAAGAAAAATGATACCCATAAATATAGCATTGAGGGAATTGAAAGCATCAAGTATTATATTGAGGGATCTGAAATCGATAAAGCTGATATTGAGGTAGCTAAAGATATAAAAATTGATAATAATATAGTCGAAATATTGAAGAATAATTTTAATACTTCATATAGGTATGAAAGCAGTTCAAGCAAGCCGTCTAGTATATCTGTTTCCGAGATTAAAAAGATTTTCGATGACGATGAGGAATATCATGAAAAATATTTCAAGCAGAGTAGAAATATAGATTTTAAGGTGCCTAATTTTATGCATACTGCACAAGTTGGTGTGGAATTTTCTTCTAGTGAAAAGGGTACAATCTTCCATCTTGTAATGCAGCTGTTGGATTTTGCTAGGTTCAAGGATATTTTGACAGATAATGCGAGACTCAGATGGGAAATAGAAAATCAAATAAAGGCTTTAGTAGGGAAAAAAATACTGTCAACTGAAGAGGCGAACACGATTAATGCTACAAGGATAGTAAAATTTATTAGGAGTGATATTTTTACGCAAATATTAGATGCTCAGAGCAGGGGAAGGCTATATAGAGAAAAGGCAATCAACTATAGCATTCGTGTAAATGAATTATATCCGCAAGAAAATATCAATGATAATGAGAGGCTGATGTTGGTTGGTATTATCGACTTATTTTTTGAAAATAGAAATGGAAAGCTTATATTAATTGACTACAAAACTGATTATGTTGACGAAAATAACTTAAGTGAAGTTGTTTCAAGATATAAAATTCAATTGGAGTATTATAAAAAGGCGATTGAGGATATATCTGGAAAAGAGGTCGAAAGCAAGTATATATATTTATTTGGGATAGGTGAATTAGTTAAAATCTAAGCTATTGCAGCTGTAAAAGTAGTGAGCTTAGATAAGTTAATTTATTGATGAAATAAGATAATGCCAATAATTAAGATAAGCTGTTGCTAATGATAAGAAAAGGCAATTTACTGATAAAATAATAAGGAAGGTTGGTTTAGGATAAGATGAGGATTATTCATACATCTGATTGGCATTTAGGTAAAAGCCTTGAAGGTAGATCTAGAATTGATGAGCAAAAAAAGTTTTGTGATGATTTTATTAAAATTGTAAATGAGGAAAATGCTGATATTGTTGTGATAGCCGGTGATATTTATGATACGTCTAATCCTCCAGCGATTGCAGAGAAATTATTTTACAACACTGTTATAAGATTATCGGAAAATGGAAGGAGATGTGTTTTTGTAATCGCTGGAAATCACGATAATCCAGAAAGGCTAGAGGCAATAAATGGTATGGCTCTGACAAATGGAATTATTATTTTGGGATATCCTAACAGCAAGGCTATGATTTCAAGCTTTGACGGATTTGAAGTTATTGAAGCTAAATCCGGCTTTACTAAGCTTAGGATTAATGATGACAAAAAGAGTGTTATAAATATTTTGTCTTTGCCATATCCGAGTGAGAAAAGACTAAATGAATCCTTTGAGGATTTCGATGATGAGCATGAGCTCCAAAAAACTTATTCACAAAAGGTCGGAGAGTTCTTTTTAGAAAGAGAGAAATACTACAATGACGATGAAATAAATATAGCTGTTTCTCATCTTTTCGTGGTAGGAAGTGAGGTTTCTGATTCAGAAAGAAGAATTGAATTGGGTGGAACTTTGCTAGTTGGAAAAAATGACCTGCCACAGAAATCTCAGTATACAGCATTAGGTCATATTCACAAACCACAAACTGCATCAAAATCCTTGAATGCGTATTATTCAGGTTCTCCGATTCAGTACAGTAAGGGAGAGAGAAATACTGTTAAATCTGTGAGAATTGTTGATTTAGAAGTAGGAAAAGAGCCGGAGATAAGAGAAAGATATATTGATAGCTATAAACGAATAGAGGTATTTGAATGTGATGATGTTCAGAATGCCTTGGAGGTATGTGAAAGGAATGTAGGACAAGAAATTTTTGCATATTTTGATATTATTACAGATGATGTGATTGACCAGAATAGCATTAGAGAGATGAAAAAATTGATGAAGGATATAGTTGAAATAAAGCCTATTGTTAGGAATTCCGAAGAGCTTCCTGCAGAGGAAATAGTAGAAATCAATAAGAACAATATTTCACAGTATTTTTCTGATTTTTATAAGGAGCAAAATTCTGGCTTGGAACCGAGTGAAGATGTTATGAAACTGTTTAAAACAATAGTTTCTTCTGATATGGAGGAGTTTGAAGATGAAGCCTATTAGATTGGAAATAGAAGGACTGAATAGCTATAGAAAAAAACAGGTAATTGACTTTGAAGCCCTTATATCAAAAGGGATTTTCGGTATATTCGGAAAAACAGGAAGTGGAAAGTCGACTATATTAGATGCGATTACTCTAAGCCTATATGGAAATATTGCAAGAGGGACAAAAGAGTTTATCAATTCAAATTCTGAAAAGGCGAGTATTGAATACGAATTTCAGATAGGAGAGGGTATTGATAGAAATACATATATCGTATCTAGAAGATTTAAAAGAAGCTCTGGAGCGTCAAAATCTACATCGAGAAGCGACTATGTAAAGCTGGTAAAAAAAGATGAAATGGGAAATATAATAGTAATAGCTGACAAGGTTGGAGATGTAAATCAAGCGATCAAAGAAATAATAGGTCTTGAAGAAAGTGATTTTCTAAGGTCTGTAGTTTTGCCACAGGGAAAATTTAGCGAGTTTTTAAGCTTGGGTGGAAAAGACAGAAGAAATATGCTTGAGAGGATTTTTAACCTTGAGGAGTATGGCTCGAAGCTGACTTCAAAAATTATAAAAAAAAGAAATATTATTTCTGGGGAGCTGGAGGTTTTAAAAGGCAGATTATCCGAATATTCGAGTGTAACAGATGAGAGTATTGGAGATTTGGATGAAAAAATTAAGAATTTGAAGGATATGATTAAAGCTCTTGACAAAAAGCTTTTGTTTGAAAACGAAAAGCTTGAAGAGGATCAGCTTGTATATAATCTATGTTCAGAGAATTTAGTTTTATCTAAGGAACTGGAAGGATTGGAGAAAAGTAGGGATATAATAGATGTCAAAAAAAAGATGATTGATAAAGCTAGCAAGGCATCGATTATCTTGCCAAGCATCGTATCTTTGGAAGAGGGGAATTTGAAGATTAAAAAAAATAGTGTCAAATTATTGAAGCTAGAAAATGAACAGAAAAGTTTGTTGGAGTCGCTTGATAAATTGAAGAATAATTTTGAAGCATCAAAAAAGAATTACGATATTATACCAGATTTGAAGCTTATGAGAAAGGATTTGGAAATACTACTTGATAAATATGATGAGATATTTCAGTTTAGCGTCGAATTGGAATCTGTAAAATCTGAAATTCTAAAATTGATGGATAAAATAGAAGAATCCAGCCATCAAAAAAATAACTTGGAAGAAATGCTTGAGTCTGAATATTCACGAGTCCAGCTATTAAAGGAAAAATGTGAAGTAAATAAGATTGAAAAAGATGACAGAGAAAGAGTATTGGAATTGAAGAAAGGCTTGGATTTGCTTATCAGATTGACCAAAGAATTATATGACAATAAACATGAGTTAGAATCTGAAAAAAAATCCCTACAAAGGCTGGAAAAAAAAATAGAAGCTATAAATGGAAGGCTTGATAAGAAGGATGAAGAAATTGGAAACATTATTGAGCTATTGACAAGTCAAGAGCAAATTAAAACTCTAGATGAGAACGAATTTGATAAAATGGACAAGCAAATTATGTCTTTACACAAAGAAATCGGCGAGGTTTCTCAATTAGAGGAAAGGTTGAACAAAATAGATTTTGACTACATTCAAAATTCAAGAAAAATTGATGATAACAGTAAGGAAATCAGGATGCTTGAAAATTTACTTCTAAATATTGATAAAAGGCTGATTTACTTGAAGAAGGAAAGGGATAGATTTGAATATGAAAATTTGGCAAATAAGCTAAGGGCTGAGTGGTCTAAGCATTTTCACGAGGGGGATAATTGTCCTGTTTGCAACTCTAAAATCGAGAAATTAGAAATAAATAAGAAAATTGATTTGTATAATGACCAAAAAATAAATAAAGAAATACTTGCATTGGAAAAAAAGTCGTATGATTTGTCAGTGAAGCTTGATTCTTTAAAAAATATTGTCAATGATTTGAGAAATTTATTGTACGCTTTGGATGAAGATAAAAATACAGCTTTAGAAAAAAAGGGATATAGAGATATTACAAAATTAAAGGCTGAGGTTGAAATAATAGAACAGTTAAAAAACGAGCAGAGAAAATTAAAGCTTTTAGTTGCCGAAAATATTTTAAATGCTCAGTCGAAACGGTCAAAGCTAGATTTGGAAAAAAGTGAAATTGAAAAGCTGAAGGTTGAGCTTTTGGCTTCTGAAAAATCTGTATTATCTAGCATTTCGAGAATTACTTCGAGAATTAGTTTATTAGAAAATGAATTGAAGCACGTTCCTTTTAAAGAGGAAGAGCTGGAAAAAATTGAAGATGAAATAAAAAATTTTGATGAAAAAGAAATAAACTATGAAGATTTTTCTCGTAAGCTAGAGGAAGCTAAGAAAAAAATAGAAGGCTTAGAAAAACAAAAAAATGAAATATCTGGAAAATTACTGTCACTTCAATCAGATAAAAAACATTTGAGTGAAAAAAAATCAAAGCTATATAAAAAATTGGGATTTGAGAAGACTTCTTTTGAAGCTTCATTGAACGTTATAATAAAAAAAATCGAAGAATTTGGATTTGAAGAAAGCAATATTATAGATGATAAAAGCATATATGTTAAAAATCTCGTAAGCCTTGTAGATAATTTTATCACTGAGTTTGAAAATAAATATTTATTTGCTTTAAGTGAAGTAGAAGCTCTTAAAGAAAATTTGAAGAATACTGAAAATGAAATCAAGGCTATAGCTATTGAAAACAAAGCGGCGGGAGAATATGTCGAAAAAACGGAAAATTCTATAATAGCTCTTATGAATATTCATGGCTTTGATGATTTTGAAGCTGTAAAAAATTCTATTGTCAGTGATGAAATGCTCTTGTCTATCACTAGCGAAATTGACATTTTTGAGAAGAAAACGAGTGAATTAAGAGTTAGGCACACTGACAATATCGTCAAGCTAGATGGTAGAAATATATCGGATGAAGAATTGGAAGAACGCAAATCAAATGTAAGTCTTCTAAAAGACGAAATCGAAAAAGAAAAAAATAACAAGTCGGGACTTGAGGCTATCCATAGAGAGCTGCAAAAAAATATGGAGATCTCCAGGAAAATTTCTGATGAGCTGTCTAAAAAACAGATCGAAAAAGATAATATTGATAGCTTGGAAAAGGTGATGAGAGGTAATCGCTTTGTTGAGTTTTTATCCAAAATTTACTTGAAAAATATTGTTGTAGACGCTTCGAAGAGGTTGAATAAAATTACAAATGGCAGATATTCTCTGGAGATTAATTCCGAGTATATGTTTGTTGTGAGGGATAATTATAACGGTGGGTTGAGAAGATCAGCAGATACACTATCAGGAGGTGAAACTTTTCTAACCTCACTAGCCTTGGCACTAGCTCTATCCTCGCAAATACAGCTAAAGGGGTCAGCACCTTTGGAATTTTTCTTCCTTGACGAGGGCTTTGGAACATTGGATGAAGAGCTGCTTGATGTAGTTATGGAATCACTCGAAAATTTAAAGAGTTTGACCTTGAGTATAGGAGTGATTTCACATATGGAAGAGATGAAAAATAGGATTCCGCTAAAGCTTGTTGTTGAGGTAGATCAAGCTGAGATGTCTTCAAAGGTATATATTGATTAGAAAAATATAAAAGAATATAATATTAGATATTGGTATATCTTTTATAATGATTACCTAATTGGGTTACAAGCTGTAACCCAATTATGAAAATGGCAAAAACCTACTGATAGTACATAGTTTGATATTTTTTAGTGTACTATGATTTATTGTTATGTTATAATTATATTTAATAAAATATTTTAGGAGAGTGGTTTTTTTGGAATCTGGTAGTCTGTGGATTCAGGTGATAATATTATTGGTATTGATGATTATTTCAGCGTTTTTCTCTGCATCTGAGACAGCATTGATGTCTGTCAGCAAGGTAAAGATTAGGCACTTGAGAGAAGAAGGCGTACGTGGAGCTAGCGTGGTTGAAAAGTTAATATCCGAACCAAAGAAATTGTTGAGTACAATTTTGGTCGGCAATAATGCTGTAAATATCGCTGCGACGTCTATTTCTACATCCTTATTGCTAAAGCTTTTTGGCGCACAGGGAGTTGCAGTGGCAACTGCAATGATGACTGTTTTGATATTGGTTTTTGGTGAAGTTACTCCAAAGACAATGGCTTCAAATAACAAGGAAAGAGTATCTCTTGGCGTTGCAAAAGTATTGAATGTAATCATTCTTGTTTTGTCACCAATAGTATTTATTTTAAACTTGTTTACTACCATTATTTTTAAGATTTTCAGAATAAAAGACGACGATCCAAAGTCTCTGATTACTGAAGAAGATTTGAAGGTTATGGTAAATGTCAGCCACGAGGAGGGTGTTTTGGAGCAGGAAGAAAGAGAGATTATCAACAACGTGTTTGAGTTTGGTGATATGCGTGCAGAGGATGCTATGATTCAGAGAATTGATATGGTTTCTGTCAGCCTGGATACTACCTTTGATGAGGTTTTGGAGATTTTTAAGGAAGAGAAAAAAAGCAGATTGCCTGTATACAAAGAAAATATTGACGATATAGTGGGAATTCTGAATATAAAGGATATTTTCTTTATCAGCAAGGAGGAAATGGAAGCCTTTTCAGTTGAAAAGTATATGAGAGATGTATTCTTTACATATGAATTCAAAAAGATTTCGCAGCTTCTAGAAGAAATGAAGCTGGCAAAGACTCAGATTGCAATAGTATTAGATGAGTATGGTGGTACCTCTGGATTGCTTACTGTCGAAGATTTGGTAGAGGTCTTGGTGGGGGATATTGAGGACGAATATGACGAGGAAGACGATGAGATAGTTAAAGTGGGCGAAGGTGAGTACATAGTTGATGGAAGTACAAAAATTACTGATGTAAATGACTATTTATATGATGATTTAGAGTCAGATGAATTTGATTCTATCGGTGGATATATACTCGGGCATTTAAATGGTTTGCCAGATGAAGGTGAAGTGATTGAATTGAACGATTCTGTGACTGTCAATATAATTTCTCTTGATAAAAATAGAATTGAAAAATTGAAGTTAATTGTCAGAGAGATAGAAAAACAAGAAGACGAAATTTCTTTTAAAGAATATATCGAAAAGGAAAATAGCAAAGATAACGATTAATTTGTACTGGCAAAGATAATTTGTACAGGATAGAAAAATAAGTTTATTGAGAAAGGCGTCGCATTTTACAAAAAAGGAATGTGACAGCCTTTTTTAGATAGTAGAAAATCATTTATTAGAAAAAATACACGAATAGCGTGTTGGATAGAGGTTTTTATGGGAAAAAATATTACAATTAGATCGAATAATTTGGACATTTCGACTGATATTAAAAGAATATTAATCGATAAATTTAAATCATTGGATTATACCTTGAGTGAGGATTTAACTGAAGATACAGAGCTGGTTATCTCAATTGGTGGTGATGGTTCTTTTTTACGGGCTGCAAGGGAGATGAATTTTCCAGATATTCCATATTTTTGTGTAAATACGGGACATTTGGGTTTTTTTGCTGAGATTTTGCCAAATGAGGATCAAATTGATTATTTTATAGAGTCTTATCTAAATGGCGACTATAAAATTAATGAGTTTGATCTTTTGGAAGCAAATATCATAGGCAATGATTTTACGATTGAAGAAACTGCTGTAAACGAAATTGTCGTTAGAGGGAACAGATCTCGCACAGTACATCTTAATTTGTTCGTTAATGGAAATTATATGGAGACATTTAGTGGAGATGGCTTGATTCTCTCGACTTCTACTGGATCAACTGCCTATAACTATTCTGCAGGTGGTAGTATCGTCGATAACAGATTAAATACTATCCAGATTACTCCGATTTCTGCAATCAGTACGAATGCGTTTAGAAGCTTTACCTCAAGTATTATTCTTCCAGCAGAGGATACAGAAATTTCAATTTTTCCGGAGTATAAATTTGATCAGTCCATCTTGATAGTTGTTGATGGAGAGGAGACTAAGTACAGTGATGTGATAAAGATTCAGACTAGAAACAATGGAAAGAGGATCAAGCTTATGAGATTGTCGGATTATGAATTTTGGGATAGAGTTTATTTAAAATTTTTGAAAACCTATGATTATAAATCATTGGAAAATTATGTTAGAAAAAAATGAAGAGTGATAAGGGGCAAATATGTTTACTAAGGAAAATCAAAAGTGGAATAGGTTTGTTATTTCCATTGATGAAGATTGCAGGCTAAAGGATTTTTTAATAGATGAAATGAGTTTTTCAATTCGTTCAATTTCTAGAATGAAGAAGGAAAGAAATATTTTTATTAATGGTAAGGCTTCAAAGCCTACTGCAGAAGTTAAAAAAGGCGATATTTTAGAGATTGTATTGGAGGAGGATGGATCGCAATTCATTTCGCAAAATTTGGGTGTAAGGTGTCTATACAATGACGAGGATTTGCTTATTTTTGATAAGCCTCCATTTATGGTAGTGCATCCAACAAAGAGCCATCAGGAGGGTACACTTGCTAATCATGCTTCGTATTTTGTTGATACTTTGGATGAGAGGTTTAAAATTAGGTTTGTAAATCGACTGGACATGAATACCTCTGGTATTGTGATTGTAGCAAAAAATGCCTATGCACATCACAAATTATCAAAGGATATGGAGATAAACGATATCTCTAAGAATTATTTGGCTATTGTAGAAGGTGTAATTGAAAAGGATAGAGATACAATCGATCTTCCGATTTACAGAGAAGCAGAGGATAGTATTATGAGAGTAGTCGATTCAAGAGGTCAAAGGGCTATTACTCATTATGAGGTATTAGAAAGATATAGTAATCATACATTGGTTAAATTGAAGATAGATACAGGAAGAACTCACCAAATTAGAGTTCACCTGTCATCGATTTCAAATGGTATAGTTGGTGATGAGCTGTATGGAGTTGTAGATGAGACTTTAATAGGCAGACAGGCTCTTCATGCGTGCAAAATTGAGTTCAATCAGCCGAGATCTTGTGATAGAATTTTGGTGGAAGCTGAGATACCAAAGGATTTTATACAATTGATTGAAAAGCTGAAATATTTGTAGATAGGTAATGTATTTTTATAATTTGGAGGAAGTATGATAATAAATAAATTTATAATTCATGTACTGGATAAAAATTCGGAATTTCCGATACTTAACGATGTGGAAAATATGATTTCGCCGGAAACTGATGCTTTTTATCAGAAGGTAATAAGAAGAATATTGAGAGATGAGGATCTTAGAAAGGCAACCTTTAACAATTATAATGAAAATGAAATAAGAGTTTGCTGCGATCATATAATTTATGATGAGAAAGCCTTTGTTATGAGCTCTCAAGGTATCGCAAGGTTTTTGTTTGATGCGATGAAGATAAATTCTGAGCTGGACTCGTGTGATCTAGCAGTCGTTTTGTTTACTCATAAGGATCAAAAAAATGTGGCAGTAATAAAGCTTGATTACAAAAAATTATACACTCACGAAATCGGGTATGACGATGACAATAAGGTTGTATCAATCAAGATGATTACTAATGATATTGGAATACAGGATTCACAAAAAATAATTCATTCTGCAATCGTTGGTGTGAGTGGAGTAAATGATGAATGGCATTTGCAGATTCTTGATAAGGTTGCTGAAAAACAGGAAGCCGATTCAAGCTTTGTGACTGATTTCTTAAAAGCTACTAAGGTTAAAGACGAAAAATTTCTTACAAAGACCTTTAGAAGCTCTACCGACAACTGGATAACAAATTCATACAGCAATAATATCAAGGATGCAGAAAATCTTAGAAGTTTGTTAAACTATACCCTGAAGGAAGGTAATGATATCAATATAGAAAAATTTATTGAAGAGGGAAACTTGGACGAAGATAGAAAGCAAAGCTTCAAGGAAATGATGCAGGAAAAAGAAATCGTTGAAGAATTTCCAATCGATAAAGCTTGGGTTGAAAAAAAGCTAAAGAGAAGAGGGATTAAAACGAGTACTGGTTTTGATATAAAGGGATTGCTCGAAGATTTTGAAGATCCAATGAAATACTCAATAAAGCAAAATGAAGATGGAACGGTGGATATAACGCTAAAAAACATTGAATTTTACGAAGAAAAATAGATATGATTGAGACTAAGAGAAATAACTATAATTAAAAAAATATATAAAAAATAAAAATCTTATCAATTACCTTCCGGAACTTTTATTGAGTGTATTTTAGTGGGATGGTTATTGATAAGATTTTTTTAATTATCTGTTGGATTCAATTAATGAAATTATATCACCGATAGTCTTAACATTGTCTATTTCTTCATCAGGTATTTTTATTTCGAATTCTTCTTCGATGTTCATAATAATTTCTACAGCATCTAGTGAATCAGCATCTAAATCCTCAAGAAGATTTGTGTCCATTTTTAGTGTTTCTGGATTTTCGATATTTAGTTGCTCACTAATTATTTCTCTAATTCTCTCAAACATTTCGAACTCCTCCTATTTTAATATTGTTATAGAACCTTTAGTATATAATAATATACTATTATTTTTTTTTCAATAAAAAAAATAAAAAAACTATATTTATTTTTCTGAAAATAGTATATAATGAAAATAAGGGAAAATACAAGCTTTTTTTAATAATATTTACTATTCATTTATGTTAATCATTAGGTAAACGTTATTTTAAAAAATAATATTTTTATAATTTTATATATTAAAATAAAATTGGAAGGAGAAGTAATATGGTAACAAAGAAACCTACTACAATTAAAGACGTTGCTAGAAAGGCTGGAGTATCAATATCTACTGTTTCTAGAGTTATAAATGATTCAAAACCAGTAACAAATGAAGTCAAACAAAAGGTTTTGGATGTAATAAAGGAAACTGGATATGTTCCAAATCCGCTGGCGAGAAGCTTGGTTACGAAGAGAAGCCAGTTAATAGGAGTAATTGTTCCAGAGCTGACTGATACTTTTTCTGCAGATATTCTTAATGGTATTGAGGAAGTATCGAAAATGTACAGCTATGATATTTTGATAGCTAATACATATTCAGAGAGAGAATTGGAATTAAAGAGCATTAATTTGTTGAGAGCAAAGCAGGTTGAAGGGATTGTCATCATTTCATGGGATATAGATGAAGAATTAGTGAATGTACTTGAAAATATAGGTATACCGGTTGTTTTTGTTAGTAAGATGACTGGGAATTTCGATATTTACAACGTGTCCATAAAGAATGCTCCGGCAACTAAGGAGATGACGAATTTCTTAATCGGAAAGGGTCACAAGAGAATTGGTTTAATCAGAACAAATTTGAATGTTCCAGAAATTGCTGACGAGAGATTGAAGGGATACAAGGAAGCGTTGGAGGAAAATGGAATAAAGTATGACGATAAAATAGTGAAAAGCTGTAATTCAAGCTACGATGACGGTTATGCCACTGCGAAATTGATGCTAAAAGGAAAGAAGAACAAGCCTGATGCTTTATTTGTAACTAGTGATGAGGCTGCAATAGGTGCTATAAATGCTTGTTTTGATTTGGGATATAACGTTCCAGAGGATATTTCAGTTGCAGGCTTCAATGATATCAAGTTCGCAAAAATATATAGACCGAAATTGACTACTGTTTCCCAGCCTTTGTTCGATATGGGAGCAGTTGCAATTAGAATGGTTATCAAGATGATAAATGGAGAGGATGTCGGCGATAAAATAGTTGAATTACCTTACAGAATTATGGATAGAGAAAGTGTTTCTGAAAGAAGAGAAAAATAGATTAAATATTTTATTGACATTGGTATGTTGAAATTTCATAATAGAACAAATATTTTTGAAAAGTCAAGATATTAATTAATATTAAAGTACTTTAATATTACAACAATTTGATGTATAATATTAATATAAACTGAAACATACGACACGACTATTGTAAGTTCAACCTACATATTTTATACGGGAGACTTCGTTCGTATGTGAATATGATATGCTCGACCTATATATAGCTTGAGATTTCAGAAAGCGTAAGACGGGTCACCCACCTGGGTGATGCTCGGGTGTGAATTTGATTGGTCTACGGTGTTTTGGTAGTAAAAGTGTTGTCTTATGGCAACACTTTTATTTTGTACAATTTGATATTGCGATTTAGATTTTTTACTGTTTTAGAAATTTGTAATATTTAAGTCTATTTCAATTTTTAAGGGGTTTGTAATATTTTAGATAGTTTTGTACTTACATTAGAGGTGATTGCTTTGGAAAGATTCAAAATGAATTTTGTTGCAGGTATTAAGTATATACAGGTTTATAATAAAATAAAAAAGATGATAATTGAGGGAGATTTAAACGCTAATGAAAAGCTTCCTGCTATAAGAGTATTGTCAAAAATACTGAGTGTAAATATATCTACTATCGTTAAGGCATACGAGCTATTGGAAAAGGAAAACTACATTATAAAAAAAATTGGTAGTGGAAGCTTTGTATCTGGTGTTTTATTCAACGGCTATGATAGTTCTGGCAAAAATTTGAATTCAGAAAAAATTTTTAGGCTGGATACTGGAAATCCATCCTCTGATATTTTTCCAATTGATGATTTCAAAAAGGCTATTAATATTGCTCTAGATAGTGATGGAGACAGTGTTTTTGAATACGATGAAACAAACGGTGTAATGGAATTAAAAGAGGTAATGGTAGAGTATTTGAAAGAGAATCTGATATCGACATCTGTTGACAATTTGATGATTATTTCTGGAGCTCAGCAGGGCTTGGACATAGTATCAAAAACCTTGATAGATTATTCTGATGCAGTTTTTGTCGAGGAACCAACTTATCCTGGTGTATTGAATGTTCTGAAAAATAGAAACGCAAAAATCATTAGAATACCATTACTAGATGATGGCATCGACATTGGTATTTTGAAGATGAAAATTGAAAAGATAAAACCGAGGCTGCTCTATGTGATGCCAAACTTTCAAAATCCTACTGGGATTTCATATTCCGAAAAAAAGAAGAAAAAGCTTATTGAAATGGCTGAAGAGATGGATTTTTATATTCTGGAAGACGATTTTATAAGTGATTTCAAATTTGGATCACAAAATAATAGAACGATGAAGAGCTATGATGTGTACGATAGAGTTATTTATATAAAGAGTTTTTCAAAAATATTGATGCCTGGTCTTAGAGTTGGTATTTTATGTTTGCCTAATGAATTGATGAATAGGGCGAGCTTTTCAAAGCAATCCTCTGATTTATCTACTTCAACCTTGATACAAAGGTCTTTACATAGATATATTAAACATTGTGATTGGAAAGGTCATAGAGAATTGGTTGAGAAAATATACAC
Organism: Peptostreptococcus sp. D1; assembly: GCF_900112955.1. Classification (GTDB taxonomy): domain Bacteria; phylum Bacillota; class Clostridia; order Peptostreptococcales; family Peptostreptococcaceae; genus Peptostreptococcus. The sequence goes on along the minus strand of NZ_FONP01000004.1, from coordinate 127,855 downwards.
AGATCGATTTTTTTGTGTCAAAAAGTATATTAACGAGAAATTATCGCCATATTTCAATATCAGAAAGACAGAGGGTGGAATTAATTTCTTTTTGGAGCTAAGGAGAGGCTACTATTCTAGAGAGTTTGTTCCATTTATGCTCGAAAGGGGAGTCGCTCTAAAATCTGGAGCAATGTTTTATGACAATGAAATAGATGATAGGTATTTCAGGATAAACATAGCGAGGGAACAAGTTGACAGATTATATCAGGCGATAGACATAATCGCAAATTCTATGAATGAGTTTTATAGTGAGGATGGTACTATTAAAGAAGATATTATCAAAGAGGATACTTTTAGACAAGTATAAAATTTTTTGTTGGAATATCATTCAAGTTATAGTATAATCGTTGTGAGTTCGAAAGGAGGTAAAAATGGATATTTCTAATGAATTTGATAAGGTTAAGTTAGCTAGAATAAACGAATTGGCAAAGCTTGCCAAGGAGAGAGAGCTCACTGCTGAAGAGCTAAAAGAAAGAAAAATTTTGCGAGAAGAGTTTTTGGCTAATTTTAGAGCAGGCTTTAGACAACAGCTGGATAATATTACAGTTGTAACTCCTGAAACAGAGAGTATCAATTAATCGTCTACTATTAACGTCTAAGGCATACTACTAAAATCTAGGTATACCAAAGATGAAAAATAAAGTGGTACAATGCAAAATGGCTCGCGTCATGATAATTCATTGCCTAAATAATTTAATTGTTATTATGCCAGTTATATTATCTAGGCTGTAAAAAAATTCCTCCTATGATAATTTAATTTTATCACAGGAGGAATTACAATTTTAGACTTTTTTCATAGACTCATATACAATATATTTTTTACAGTGTATTTTTTAATCATTAGAGTTAATTACCTTGTCCTCTTCTTCATCTCTAATATCATAATAATCCACAAAAAACTCCAAGAACTTCTTTTCAGTAGGAGTGAAAATTTTCTTGCGAGAGTGAATAAAATAAAAATTTCTTTCAAAGGAATAGTCTTTTATTCTATATGCGTTAATTTCTCCTCTTTTTGCCATTTCTTCTATTGATATAAATGACACAAAAGAACATCCAATTCCTTTTTTAACCATTTCTATTACGGCAGAATTGGATTCAACATTTGCTCTTGTAGTAAGCTGTGATAAAGGAACTGGACTTGAATTTAACGCCTTTACAATTACGTTTCTTGTACCGGAGCCGTCTTTTCTCATAATGAAGCTTAGGTCCTTTAATTTATGTATATCAATATAACCATTTTCATTTGGTAGCTCCAAGGATTTTGGACAAATCAAAACCAGCTCGTCATGTACAAATTCACTATATTTGATGTGTGGATGCTTTTTTTTTGAACCAACTATACCAAATGTCACTCTTTCACTCAATATCTCAGGAACTACCAGATTTGAATCACAGTGATCAATTGTTAAAGTAATATTTGGGTACTTTTTGCAAAATTTTTCTAGGAAATTAGGTATAATAAATGCCTCGGGAATTGAGCTGCATACTAAATTTAGAGATCCTTCGATTTTTCCAGAGTATTCCTTGATATCATATATAGCTTTTTTACAGTCATTCAATATTATTATGGCATGATTATAGAGAACTTTCCCTGAATCTGTCAACGTTATGGATTTACTGTTTCTATTCAATAATATACATTGCATATCGTTTTCTAGGTTTTGAATATGTGAACTAACAGTTGGTTGTGTCAGAAATAATTCTCTTGCCGCTTTAGAAAAGCTTTTGTATTTAGCAACAGCTACAAAAACCTCTAATTGCTTAATATCCATAGTTTCACCTCTTTTATTATTTTAACACAAAGATAGTAATTAATTTATAATGCTTTAATATTATCTTTGTATTTGCTATAAAGCATTTACTTTTTATATTATAATTATATTATACTATTTTTCTGATAATATTTCAATTTATTTATAGATATTACTTATTGTATATATAGAAAAAAGCTATATTTTCAAAAAAAATCCAGAAAAATGCAAAATTTTCCTTGATAAATATTATCTTTTGTTTTTATTTGGAATTTATTTTAAAAAATTTAATTTTTTCTTTATAAATTATTGATATTTTTTTGAAATAATGGTATTATATAAGTGTAGAAATGAGTTGTTCATTTTTATAAGTATAATTACCCTATAAACTGATGGCAAACTCCCTCACATCCTCGAATGCCATCAGGGCTATTTTTTCCTATAGACGGCACCGTCGTCTATAGGTTTTTGCTTTTTTGTTGAAAAGTATTTTTACGTCAGATTCTGTTTTTTTATATTTATTTTTTTATTGTATTTGTTTTTTCTTTTTTAAAATTTCAAGAGTATGGGACAGAGATTTGATAAATATGACTATAATTATCTAGTAGATTAATAAGAGCTGAAGAGCCATAATATTAGGAGGAAAAATGAATAATTTGAGAATAAAAGAGATGAATGATGACGAAAAACCAATTGAAAAAATGTTAAAAAAAGGTGCTAAAAGCTTGTCTAATGCTGAATTAATAGCAATATTAATAAGAACTGGAAATAGGAGTAATAATGCAGTAACATTGAGCTCGAAGATTTTGAAGAAAAGCGTAGACGGAATAAGAGGCTTGAGGGATCTGTCAGTTGAGGAGCTTTGTGAAATAGATGGTATTGGAAAAACAAAAGCATCAATACTAAAAGCAGCCTTTGAGCTAGGGGAGAGAGTGGCTTGTTTTCTGCCAGAAAAGCATAAAATTGAAAATCCTTGGGATGTGTATACTTATTATATTGAGGAAATGAGGTATTTAAAAAAAGAAGTCTTTAAGGTAATTTTGCTGAATACAAAAAATGAGATAATATGTGATATAAATGTATCGGTAGGGAGTTTAAATACATCTATAGTACATCCACGAGAGGTATTTAGCGAGCCGGTAAAAAAGAGTGCAAATTCTGTAATATTGATGCATAATCATCCATCAGGAAATCCAAGTCCATCAAATGAAGACAAGAGTGTTACGTATAGACTTCAAAAAAGTGGTGAAATTTTGGGTATAAGCGTGCTGGATCACATTATTATCGGTGATGGAACTTACTATAGTTTAAAGGAAAATGGAGACTTTTGATTCTTACACATTTTTTTGATGAAACATAGCCTACCAAAAAATATTTATTTTTTGTCCCATATTTTAGATAATTTATCACACATTACATACAGAAATTATGGTATACTAAAGAGTGATATTGTAGAATATTATTTATGAAAGTACCTATTAGAAATTAATAGTTAAAATATTTTTTCGGGAGGATTTTATGGGATTTTTTAGTAAATTTTTTAAGTCGAATATTAATAACATTATTACTAATGATATGGGGATAGATTTGGGGACTGCAAATACTCTTGTTTACATAAAAGGTCAAGGGATAGTAGTCGATGAGCCATCTGTTGTGGCAGTTAGGGAGGATAACAACGAAATTTTAGCAGTTGGTAAAAATGCCAGTGAAATGGTCGGTAGAACTCCAGAGAATATTATTGCAATACAGCCTATAAAAGAGGGTGTAATCAATGATTTTGAAGCGACTCAAGCCATGATGAGCTATTTTATTCAGAAGGGTTCAAAAGGAGTAGTAAGTCCTAGGATAGTTATCTGTGTTCCATGTGGAATTACGAAGGTTGAAAGAAAGGCCATTGAAGAAGCCGCTATTCAGGCTGGTGGTAGAGAAGTATATATACTAGATGAGCCGATGGCAGCAGCTATTGGTGCTAGCTTAAATGTAAATGATCCAGAGGGGAATTTGATTGTAGATATCGGTGGTGGTACATCTGAGATAGCAGTTATTTCCCTTGGTGGAGTTGTCGTTGCCAATTCAACGAGGATTGGTGGCGATGAATTTGACAATGCGATCGAAAATTATGTCAGAAGCTCTTACAATATAATAATAGGATCTAGAACCTGTGAAAATATAAAGCTGATGATAGGTTCTGCTTTCCCTAGTGAAAATGAAGCCGAAATGAAGGTTAGTGGAAGAGACATTTTGACTGGACTTCCAAGGACAATTACAATAGCTTCTACTGAAGTCAGAGATGCATTGAGAGAGCCTCTTGCAGAAATAATTGAGGCAATAAGGACAACCCTGGAGCAAACTCCTCCAGAATTGGCATCTGATATCATGGAAAAAGGGATTTTCTTAACAGGAGGAGGCTCCCTTTTAAAAGGTATGGACAAGCTGATAGAAGCAGAAACTGCACTTAAGGTTACAGTTGTTGATAATCCATTGCAATGTGTTGCGATTGGTGCTGGAAGGTCGATAGAGAATGAAGATATCTTCAACAGCATCGTAAAAATGAATGCTGAAGGTTAGTTGGTGGTCTCCGTGAAGCTTAGTAAAGATAGTAAATCGAAATTTACCATCAAAAGTATAATTGCTTCAGGAGTGGTTATACTTTTGGTGGTTGTAACTGCTTATTCCTTTTCTAATAGAGGCAGGGTGCAGTTTTTAGAAGAAGCTCCATTTTTTAGTGTTTTTTATGGGTTTGGGAAGCATCTAAACAACGTCGTTACCAGTACGGGAGGATTTATTGATGATTTGATAAATTTCAGAAGCAACTCGATGAAATTAAAGGAACTAAATGCCGAAAATGAAAAGCTGAGACAGGAATTAATAGAACAAAGTGATAATGAAAATAAACTTGAGTCATTGGAAATGTTGAAAAAATCTCTTAATTACGTGGATAGTAATAAAAGAAATCAGTTAGTTTCCGCAAGCATTATTGGTAAAAACGAGGGTGATTGGTATAAGACATTTGTCATTGATGCTGGTGCTGACAGTGGTGTGGTAAAGGACAGTATTGTCATCAATGGCGATGGCGTTGTCGGTATTGTATTTAGTGTGAGCAACAAATATTCAAAGGCGATATCAATTATCGACTCAAGAGCATCTGTAAGCTTTAAGATATCGGGTAAAGAAACGAGCAAGGGTGTAATTACAACGTCTTCTGATGTTGGTAGCTCTGATTTTAGTGATGTCGATAAGCTGTTGCAGGGATATTTTTTTGACACGAAGGCAACTGCAGAAAAAAATGACTTGATAGTAACCTCCGGACTTGGTTTATATCCTGAAAATATTCCAATAGGTAAAATTTCGAAGGTTACGTACGATAAAAATAAATCTATGAAATATATAAAGGTTAGACCGAGTGTAGATTTTAAAAAGCTTGATATCGTGAGTATAATACCACCTAGGAAGATTGATTAGGAGGTATCTATGAAGAATATATTTATATTTATCGTTGGATTAATAATAGTAGTGCTGGAGACATTTTTTACAAATTATGTTGTCACCTATTTTAGTGTAAATATTCTGTTGATTTTCGTTATTTTTATTTCGTTGTACATCGACAGAAGCTATTCTCTAATAATTACGGGTATTCTGGGACTTATTGGTGATTTGGCAACGGGAGGTATTATTGGTGTTACATCGATACTATTTCTTGGGACATCATATTTTTTGTCGAGTATCGAAAAGTCAATTTTTAAGGATAATAAGCTGATAGTTAGCTTGTTGGTTTTTGTTGTAAGTATTGTATATTCAATACTTGATGTGGTTACTGCATCAATATTTTTTATACCAACTCCACTTTTGGTGGGATTATTAAAATCTGTTATCGTAATTCCAATTTCAAATACTGTGGTGGCGTATGTTCTATATACAATATTTAGCGATAAGCTGATTAAGCTTAGAGTGGAGTAAATATGAGTAAAACGAAAAAGAATTCAGAAATAAAAGTCAGACTTAGTATGATTAATAAAGTTTTACTTGTTATACTTTTGGTTGTTTCAGGTAAAATTGTCTATATGACAACATTTAGACATTTATACTATACTAACATGGCAAATCAAAAGACCTATAAGCAAATTATGGTCCAAGCTCCAAGAGGAGAGATAAGAGATAGAAATGGAGTTCTGTTGGCTGGAAACGAGCCTCAATTTACTGTTCAGGTGGTGGCAGACTCCTTTAACAAGGTTGGAAAAGAAAATCAGAAAGAGGCGAACAAAATCGCTTATTCTATTCTGAATATACTGGAGAGAAAAAATGAAAAGTATACAGATGAGTTTCCGATTACTATTGAGAACGGAAAATTTTTGTATACTTTTGACAAGAATATAAAAGCATTTAAGGACGATAATGCAATTCCCCAGAATTATAACGCAAAGCAAAGCTTTTATCATTTTGTAGATTATTTGATAAAAAATGAGGTTATAGGCTTAACTGACAGAAAGCTTGAACCTGTTGATTTACAGTCAAAGCTAAATTCCTTGGGCTACTATCCACCAATATTGGTATCAAATTGGACGTTTACTCAGGAAAAAGATAAGGAAGACTGGCTTGACAGTTATAATAAGCTGAACAAAAATACGTCTGCACAAAATGCTTTTAAAGCGATTAGAGAGTACTACGAAATAGACCCTTCTATGAGCGATAAGGAAGCTAGGAAGATTATGATTGTAAGAGATATGCTAAAATCAAAAGTATATACACAATACAATCCTGTAGCCTTGGCGAGAGGTATCAAATCTGATACTGTGGCTGAAATAGAGGAAAATTCCATGAATCTATCGGGGATTTCAGTTGCAGTTGAACAGAAAAGAGTTTATCCACAGGGAAATCTTGCTGCACATATATTAGGGTATTTGGGAAAAATACCGTCTACAAAAGCGTTGAAATATATAAAAAATGGATATAATCCAAATGAGCTGGTGGGAATATCTGGAATCGAAAAAAGCTATGAAGAAAAGCTGAGAGGCTCTGCCGGATATAAAGAAGTAAAGGTCGATAGTGTGGGAAGAGTGATAGAAGAAATGAAATCAGTAAATCCTACTTCTGGAGGAAGTGTTCAGCTAACTATAGATAGTAAACTACAGAAGGTTGCCGAAGAATCGTTGGAGAGGGCAATAAAATCTGCCAAAACTGGATCTACCTTTAAGAGCCAATTTGGAAATATTAACATAAAAGAGATTGCACCGAAGGCAAATTCAGGTGCAATTGTTGTAATGGATGTTACTAAAGGTGATACACTAGCAATGGCAAGCTATCCCAATTTTGACCCAAATAAATTTGCAAATGGAATAACCTCAGAGGAATATAGTAATTATATGCCCAAAAATAAAAACGACACTCTTGCTCCAAATCCACTTTTAAATTTGGCGACACAGGGAGCGTTCCAGCCAGGATCCACATTTAAAATGATAACTGCTATGGCAGCATTGGAATCTGGCTTAAATCCCAACTACACAATCAATGATCCTGGTGTCATCAGACTTGGAAATAGAAATTTTGCAGACTATATCTGGCATCATGGAGGTAAAAATCATGGGATAGTAAATCTTTACAAGGCTATTCAAGAGTCGTGTAACGTGTATTTTTATATTATTGGTAGTGATAGAAATTGGGTTACAGGAGAAAATTTAAACCATGGAATGGGGGCCTCAAGAATACTTGAGTATGCTAAAAAATTTGGGCTAGATGAAAATACAGGTCTTGAAAAGCAAATCGAAACAAGAAATGGTAAGGTACCTAGTGAGAAACAAAAGAAAGAAAATATTAAAATGCAGTTGAAGATTGCATTGGATAGAACTATGAGATTCCATTTTGAAGGACTAGATTACACGAAGAATAAGGATGAATTTGATAAAAATATAGATGAAATAGTCAGTTGGATAGATGAAAAAGAAATACCTGGAAGAACTGAGACAATTGAGCGTCTAAAAAAGCTTGATGTCAAGGAACAGTATGTTACTTCGGATGCAGACTATATCGTATATAGCTATTTTAATTTTGCGAAGTGGAGAGTAGGGGACACATTTAATTTGGCTATAGGTCAAGGGGAAAATGCATATAACCCAGCTCAGCTTGCCAGATATATTTCCGTTATCGCAAATGGCGGGTATCTAGTCAATATGAATGTTGTCGATAGGGTTGAATCTTCAAGTGGTAAAACTATAGAAGAGCCAGCTCGCAAACTTGAAAAGGTAGATTTCAAAGACAATGCATACCTGAAAGATTTAAAAATAGGAATGGTTAGAGTTTCTGAAATAGGGTTGGCAAAGGATGCTTTTTCAAAATTTCCAATAAAGGTGGCCTCAAAAACTGGTACTGCCGAAAAGACAGGAAAGATTCCTAGTGATAATGAGCTAGAATATCTTAAATCCCATCTCTCATCATACTCAGTCAGTGAGAGTGAAGTAATGGCAAAATATGAAAAGCTAAAATCTGACAAAGAATATGAGCTGACAAATAACAAGATTAAAGAGTTAAAAGCCAAGATTGCAAATACTAATACGAGTACGGAAGATAGAGAAAAATATCAGAAAGAGCTTGATCGTGGAGTAAAGGTTAAATTGGAAAACAGCGATAAAGTAAATGCAGCGTATCTAAGAATGGCAATCAAGCAGCTAAATCACAATATAACCGATGATGATATTGATAGGTTTAAGGCTGACTATGGTTCATTCGCTTGGTGTGTGGCGTTTGCGCCTGCCGATAATCCAAAAATTGCGGTGGCTTGCTTGATTCCTCAGGGTGAAACGAGTTCTTATGCTGTATTACCGATTAGAGAAGTGATTGGTCAATATTATGGATTGTTAAAGGATGGAGAAGAAAAAAATCAGCCAGAGCAATAAGATTCTGGCGGATTTTTTACAAATATATGGGAAGTAGGCAGTTAGATGAAAAAAATTGATTATAAGAGAAAAATAAGAATAGTAAAAAGCCTCGACTGGAAGCTTATAGCTATTGTATTTACAATTTTTTTGTTCGGATTGGTGGTTCTTAGCAGTGCTACTCATGCGAATGTTACAGGTGATTTTTCACAGATTTATAAACAGGTGTTGGCTTTTTGTATAGGTACCATTGTAATCGTAATTTTGTTGATATTTGACTATGATAGTATTGGAAAGCATTACAAAGAGTTGTACATTGTCAGTTTTTTACTATTGGTGGTGTTGTTGGTACCAGGAGTCGGAGATGTACAATTTGGTGCAAAATCATGGATAAAAATCGGTAATTTCAATCTTCAGACCTCTGAGATTGTAAAATTTACTTTTATCCTTAGCTATGCAAAAATTATTGACAACAATAAGGATAATATTGGAAATGTAAAGGTTTTGGGAAAATTGTTCGTATATGTGCTTCCATTCATTGGATTGCTGTTGGCACAACCTGATTTGGGAACTGCTGTAGTGTTTATGTGCATAATATTCTTCATGCTGTATACTGCTGGATTGAATAAAAAAATAATAAGAAATATCATAATTGGAGCGGCGATACTCACACCGATTATGTATCTTTTTATGGCTCCTCATCAAAAGGTGAGAATTTTGAATTTGTTCAATCCACAGGCTAGCACAAACTATCAAGTTTTGCAGTCGATGATAGCAATAGGGTCTGGAGGTCTTTTTGGTAAGGGTCTTTATTTGGGTTCTCAAAATCAGGAAAACTTTCTACCAGTTAGAGATTCGGATTTTATCTTTGCTGTTATTGGCGAGGAGCTGGGATTAATAGGAATGCTATTTGTAATTCTGATGTTTGTGCTTATGATTACGAGATTGCTGATGATAGCAAAAAAATCGAAAAATACCTATGGCACTTTTATTGTGGTTGGTATTACAGGAATGTTTACATACCAGACTATACAGAATATAGGTATGACTGTTGGTTTAATGCCAGTGACGGGTGTGACACTTCCATTTGTAAGCTATGGCGGTAGCTCGATTATAACGTCACTTGCAAACATTGGCATTGTTTTAAATGTATATTTGAGGAGAAGAAGGTTGGGAATTTACTCCTAACCTCTTTTGTCTATATAGGTTATTTAGAAAGGTTTATAGTAGTGAATAAAATAAATAAAAGATTGAATAAAGAGATTGCTAAAGTAGATCTCGGAAAGATTCTAAAAAAAGTAGAAAAACCAGCGAGATATTTGGGAAATGAAACAAATACAATTCACAAAGATACGAATGATGAAAATTTGATAAGATATGCTCATTGTTTTCCAGATGTGTATGAAGTGGGAATGAGTCATCTTGGGTCTCATATTTTGTATAATTCGTTGAATCAAGATGAAGACGTGTATTGTGAAAGAGTATATGCTCCGTCAGTAGATATGGAAGAAAAGATGAGAGAAAACAATATTCCTTTATTTGCACTTGAATCGAGGGAGTCAATTACTAATTTTGATTTTGTGGTATTCTCTCTACAGTATGAGCTATGCTATACAAATATTTTAAATATGCTTGATTTGGCAAATATTCCACTACTTTCAAAAGACAGAGATGAAAAATGTCCTCTGGTTATGGTTGGTGGCTCGTGTGCGTATAATGTTGAACCTATGGCTGACTTTGTAGATATAGCACTATTGGGTGAGGGTGAACAATTGAATAGGGAAGTCGTTAGAGCATATATTGATTGGATGAAAACGGACCCATACAACAATGGGAAGACGAAAAGAGATTTTTTAGAGCTGGTATCAGAAATTGATGGTGTTTATATACCTTCGTTTTATGAATTTGAATATAACCAAGATGGAACTATTTCTGAATTGAGGGTGATAAATGAAAAGGCGCCTAAAAATCCTAGAAAGAGAATAATAACTGATATGGATGCAATTGAGTATCCGGAGAAAATTATTGTCCCTTTTGTAGAAACTATTCATGATAGAATTGTTTTGGAATTGTTTAGAGGATGTACTAGAGGCTGTAGATTTTGTCAGGCTGGGATGATATATAGGCCAATTAGAGAGAAAACTGTTGAGAGATTGAAGGGGATAGTCGATAATATGATAAAAAATACTGGGTATGATGAAATTTCATTATCTTCCTTGAGTACGAGTGATTATAGTCATATTGAAGAAATAACAGATTTTTTGGTTGATGAATATGCATCTCAGAATATAGGTGTATCTTTACCATCATTGAGACTTGATAATTTCTCGATGGAAATTGCTGAAAAGATTCAGCAGGTAAGAAAAACTGGCTTAACTTTTGCTCCAGAAGCAGGCTCTCAGAGAATGAGAGATGTAATCAACAAAGGTGTTACTGAGGAGAATTTGAGAAATGCTGTTAGCAAGGCTTTCCAGATGGGATGGAACAGTGTGAAGCTGTACTTTATGATTGGATTACCTACTGAAAACTATGAGGATTTGGATGGAATTAGAGATTTGGCTTATGAGGTTATTGATATTTACAGAGATATAAATGGTGGTAAATTGAGAAATAAATTTGGAGTAACTGTATCGACTTCAACCTTTGTGCCAAAAGCCTTTACACCGTTTCAATGGCATGGACAAAATACTCAGGATGAAATAAGAGAAAAACAAAAATATCTTGTCGGAATCTTGAGAAACGGCAATATAAAATATAACTATCACGAATCGAAATCTAGCTTGATGGAAGCTATTTTCTCCAGAGGGGATAGAAAACTCGGAAAGGTGCTATTGGAAGCCTTTAATAACGGTTCTAAATTTGACGGCTGGTCAGAGCATTTTGATTTTGATAGATGGATGAGATGCTTTGAAGCTTGTGGTTTGGATCCTAGCTTTTACGCTCATAGGGAGAGAAGCTATGAAGAAATATTGCCATGGGATCATATCGATGTAGGGGTAACAAAGGCATTCTTGATCAGAGAAAACGAGAAGGCGAAGAATAATGAATTGACTGAGGATTGCAGATGGGGATGTAAGGGATGTGGGGTCAATGTTAATGATATTGGAAGGGGATTGTGTTAATGTCTAAAATAATGAGAATTAAATTTACAAAGCTGGGTGATATGAAATACATTTCCCACCTAGACGTTCAACGTCTATTTCAAAGGGTATTCAGAAGAGCAGATGTTAGACTATCATACTCACAGGGGTTTAATCCTCATCCCAAGATGAGCTATGGTAATGCACTTGCTTTGGGTGTTGAAAGCTATGGAGAATATGTGGATATTGAAATAGAGAATAATCTATCTCCAGAATTATTGGCGGAAAAGATAAACAGCCAGTTACCAGAAGGGATGTCTTTTATCAAATGTATTGAGATACAGACTGGTGTAAAATCTCTGGCAGGAAATATTGAATATGGAAATTATGATTTTGTTATTGAAAACCTTGAACATTTTACAAGGTCTGAAGTAAGTGATAAAATTGATAAAATACTGTCATTAGAGACGTTGAATATTACGAGGATGAATAAAAAAGGAAAATTGGTCGAAATGGATATTATACCTATGATAAAAAGCTTGGAAGTAAAATCTGTTGAGGATGATAAAATAACAATAAATTCAATAATCTCAACAGGCTCGATAAAAAATTTAAATACAAACGTATTTTTGCCTAAGCTAATTGAGTTATTGGAAGTTTCGATCGATCCTTTGGAGGTCGATGTTATCAGAAATGATTTGTATTTTGTCGAGCAAGGTGAACTGGTAAGCCCAATATAGAAATTAGGTGTGTTATGAAGCAATTTATTATTGAAAATTTTGTAAATGCAAAGAAGCTTGCTGTAATAGATAGTGGCAAGTTTGAGAGAATAATTATTGAAAGCAATTTTTCAAACAACAGAATAAACAATATTTATAGAGCAAAAATAGTGAAAAAAATACCCTCTATGGACGCCGTATTTATTGATTATGGCGATGAAAATAATGGATTTTTGAAGCTAGAAAATTTAAATAAGCTGGGTGCGTTATATCCTAATAGTTCTCTGAATATAGGTGATAATGTGATGGTTCAGTTGATTAAAGAGGAAAAAGGTGTAAAAAGGGCAAAATTTACCACAGATATAAGCATTCAAGGAAAATACGTTGTTTTGCTGTCAAATAGCGAAAAAATACTCTTTTCGAGCAAGATAAAATCTTTTCAAGAGAGAAATAGATTGAGAAGCATTGTTGAAGAGATAATTTCTGAGATGAATGTAAAAAATGGATTTATTATCAGAACAGATTCTGTTGCTTTAGAAAAGGATAGCCTAAAAAAAGACATTGAAAAAGTATGTAAGGATTACAGTGATATTTGTCGATTATATGAACAGAAATTTGAGCCTGAGTGCATATTTAGTAGTGGAGGAGATATAATTAGGTATATTGAGTTAAATTTTGGTGATAATGTAGAGAAAATTGTTTGCTCGTTTGAGGATGATTTTGATGAAGACGGAGTTTTTCTGGAGGCTATCAAAAAAATTGTGAAAAGAAGCGGTATAGAAAAGCTTACAAAAATTGTCAAGGTATCTGGAGATGATGTTTTTGAATCGTATGGTATTAATAGGATGCTGAAAAAATACAAATCTAGAAGGATTTGGTTGGACAAGGGAGCATATATTGTGATTGATAAGACTGAGGCAATGACTGTTGTAGATGTGAACTCAGGTAGAAATATAGGAAGTGGAGACTACGAAAACACAATATTAAATATAAATTTATCTGCAGCATCTGAAATTTCCAATCAAATTATGGTAAGGGATATTTCTGGAATAATTTTGGTAGATTTTATCGATATGAAAAAAGAGGAAGATAAAGAAAAAATTATTGATGAAATGAATAGAAGCTTTGGATGTGACGATAGAAAAAGTAAAATTCATGGATTTACGAAGCTGGGTCTATTAGAAATTTCAAGAATGAGAAAAAATGATTCATTTGAGAACTACTATCTAAAGGATGGCATTTCTGACACGAAATCGGATGATTCCTTGCTCGATGGACTAGAGCGGCTTCTCATATACACAAAATACCATTTAAACAAAAATATCTTGAATATATATTCAATAGGTGAAGTGGAATCACTAGAAGAATGTATTGAAATATTTGGTACAATGGGTAAAGAATTGCATCATGAGCTGATATTCAATGATGGCTTGCTGACAAGAAAATCACATGTATTGGATACTTTGAAAAAAAAATATAATATGGAAATAAAAGTAAAAAAATTATATAAAATATCAAATTTCGATATCAAATAGCGCATTTTTTCCTCATTCTGTCATAGTGTCGAAAAATAATAGTATATGCTCTGTAAAGAAATAAAATTAAATCTACCTTTACAGAGCATATCTATTATTTTAATATTCCAAACTAATATTCGTCAAAGAAATTTTCATCCTGCACCATCGTAATAAATGGTGAAAGAGGAGTATCCCATGATTCATGATCAGTATGAAGAAGCTTGTGAGCCAAATGAGAGCTTGGTTTTTCTAGATAGTCATCGTACAGTTTTTTAATTGATGGATTTTCGTGTGAATATCTCAAATACATTGATCTATCAATATCATATAATTTCTCTCCTCTAGTGCTAGCTAGTTCCATACCTTCTCTAATAGGCTGTCCACCACCACCCGAGCATCCACCGGGACATGCCATCACTTCTACAAAGTCATATTTTACCTCACCTTTAATTATATTATCCATAAGTTTTCTTGCATTTCCAAGACCACTGACAACTGCCACATTTATCTGGCTTCCATCTATGTTAAATTTCGACTCCTTCCAGCCTTGAGAACCCCTCACCGATTTAAACGAATCGGGATCTGGGTTTTTTCCAGTCACTAGGTAATATGCCGATCTTAGTGCTGCTTCCATAACTCCACCAGTAACTCCAAATATTGCACCGGCACCACTTCCTATTCCAAGTGGAGTATCAAATGATTCTTCCTTTAGCATTGTAAAATCTAAATTTTCGGCCTTGATCATTTTTTCTAATTCTCTAGTTGTTATAACGACATCAACATCTCTATCTGCTTGTGAATCATTTATTGAAGGGATTCCAGCTTCATGCTTCTTCGCCGAACACGGCATTATAGAAACACAGAAGATTTTATTTGGATTTACACCTAATATGTCAGCATAATATGATTTTGCTACGACACCAAACATCTGCTGTGGAGATTTTGATGTGGAAAGATATTTAACCATATCTGGGTACTGAGATTTCATAAATCTTACCCAACCAGGGCAACATGATGTGAATAGAGGATACTTCATGTTTCCTTTAGAGTACAATTCCAAGAATTCAGTACCTTCCTCCATTATAGTAAGATCCGCACTGAAATTAGTGTCAAAAACATAGTCGAAACCTATCCTTTTTAGAGATGCTACCATCAACCCGGTAGTTGCATGAATGTCATCCACATTCAAATATTCTGCCCATGCAGTTCTTACAGCAGGTGCTACCTGAACGACGGTTATCAGATCTGGATCTTCTAATGCCTTGTATACTTTGTCTATGTCATTTTTAACCATCAATGCACCGACTGGACAGTGTGTGATACATTGTCCACATAAAGAACAATCAGCTTGCTCTATATTTCTATTCCAAGAAACATCCACAGTTGTACGATATCCGCTGTTCACGATATCCCATATATTTAAACTCTGTATCTTGTCACATACTTGGATGCATCTCATACACTTTATACATTTTGAAAAGTCTTTTTGAAGAGGGAAGTCTGGATTCCAGCTTCTCTGTTCAAAGTCTATGTCGAAATTTACATTTAATACATTTAAGTCATTTGAAATTTCCTGAAGTGAGCAATTTCCACTTCTAACGCAAGTAGCGCACTTAAAGTCATGCTGAGATAGTATTAGCTCAACGTTAGTCCTTCTGGCGTTTCTTACCTTAGGACTATTTGTTCTTATTACCATACCTTCTTTTACAACGTTATTGCATGATGTCAATAATTTTTCCTTGCCCTTGACTTCAACGACGCAGATTCTACATGCGCCGATTTCATTTAAATCTCGAAGGAAACATAGCCTAGGGATTCTAACTCCAGCCAAAACAGCAGCATCAATTATTTTAGTTCCTTCTTTAACCTCTATTTGTTGATTATCTATAGTTATTTTTACCATCTTGATGCTCTACCTCCTCTAAAGTTACCCCATCCGAAATGATCGCATCTCAAGCATCTTGAGGCTTCCTGAGCAGCCTCGTCAGCAGTCAGACCGTATTCGATTTCATCAAAGTTATATTTTCTTTCGTCTACTGGAACTTCCTTCATATTTGATCTTGCACATGGCTTTCTATCATCCCATCTAATGTGTGGAAGGTCAATGTCAACACTTATTAGATGGTTGTATCCAAGGTATTCATCTATATTTGCAGCAGCAACCTTTCCTGCACCGATTGCTTTGATTACTGTAGCTGGGCCAGTAACACAGTCACCTCCAGCGAATACACCTGGAAGGTTTTCTATTTCACTTGAGTTAAGGGCTTCTATAATACCTCTTTTTACTGGCATTCCAAATTCCTTAAAGTGCTTTGATTCTATATTTTGTCCTATAGCTACTATTACATGGTCACATTCCAATCGAACTGAATCACTATTTGCATTTCTAGGTCTAGGCCTACCAGCGGAATCCATTTCACCGACTATCTGTGGTTTTACCCATAGAGCAGTAGTGTTGTTGTTTTCATCAAATTCTATTCTTTCAGGAGACATTAGCGTTTGCAGGTCGCAGCCCTCTGCTATAGCACCTTCGATTTCTTCTACTAAGCATGTCATATCTTCCTGTCTTCTTCTATATGCTATCGTTACTTTTTCAGCATTGCATCTGATTGATGTACGAGCGACATCCATTGCGACATTACCACCGCCTATCACCACGACACGTTTTCCAGTCAAATCTGGATAGTCCTCATCGCCGATTTTTTTCAGCATTTCTACCGCAGAAACAACTCCGTTTGAATTTTCGCCTTCGATTCCAAGTTTTTTGTCATCGTGTGCACCGATTGCAATATATACAGCATCGTACTCATTTGCAAGTTTTTCGATTTTTAAATCCTTTCCGATTTCCACATTGGTGTGAGCTTCGACTCCTGTGGCAAGTATTGCATCAATATCTTCCTGGAGTCTTTCTCTAGGTAGTCTGTAGTTTGGTATACCATATCTAAGCATTCCACCCAGCTTGTCTTTTTCTTCAAATACTTCGACCTTGTGTCCCATAAGCGATAGATAATACGCAGCACTTAAACCACTTGGACCTCCACCGACGATGGCAATTTTTTTGCCAGTGCTATCAGCACAAGGTGGAGGAGGAACTACTCCAGCATGATCTGATGCATATTTTTTCAATCCTCTTATATTCAATGGGGCATCAACAAAAGTTCTTCGACATCTTGCTTCACAAGGATGCTCACAGACCAATGCACAAGCTGTAGGGAATGGGTTATCCTTTCTGACAAGCCTTACTGCATCAGCGTATCTGCCTTCTCCAACTAAAGCAATGTAACCAGGAATATCAACTCCTGCTGGACATAGTGTGACACATGGAACGGAAATATTTCTATCCATAGAGCATTTGTTTTTCTTGATGTGTGAAATATAGTCATCTCTGAATCCCATTACTCCAGATAGTACCATTTGGGCGGCTTCAGTTCCTATTGCACAGTCGGCGGAATTGATAATGGAAATAGCCGTATGCTCTATCATTTCCAGTGTTTTCTCGCTCGCCCTATTGTCTAGAACGTTTTCCATAAGCTGCTGCAATTTACCTAAACCGACTCTACAGGGTACACATTTTCCGCAGGTTTGTGCATGACAAAGCTTTAGAAATGCTATAGAGGCCTCTACTGGACAAATTCCAGGGGGACTTGCTATTATTCTTCTTTCGATATCTTTGTATAGACCTTCTACAACTAATTGTGCAGTGTCTGGTGTATTAATATATAATCTACTCATATTTCCCTCCTATAGCTGATTTTCTGTTTATTAAACTATATTGGATTAAATTATAGTGAAAAATATTTTAAATCAAATTCTAATTGTTGATTTATTAGCGATTATTCTGTGCCTTCAGAATAATTGAAATGTTTGAGATAAAACTAACATTTTCCCTATAATAACAAAATCCGATTAGAAATCGGATCTAAATCAGCAAATATAATAAATGAAAATTTTGATTATTCTTATAATAACATAAAACTAATTTTTTTCATCATTTTTTTTAATAAAATTAAAAAAAAAGAGAATAAATCTCTTTTTTACTTTGGATATGAAATTGTAAAACTCATTCCATCGACTGCAACCTCGCTATCCTTAAACACGCTCGTTGCATTGCTTTTATAGTCATTGGGATTATCTATTGAAGGGGAGAAGTGAGTTAGTAAAAGCCTTTTTACATTTCCTTTTGAAGCAAGGCTTGCAGCCTCTCTAAATGTCATGTGTTTATTTTTTACTGCCTTTGAAATATCTATATCGTCACCATACATCGCTTCGCAAATAAATAAATCACTATCCGAAATGAACTCAGGAATACTGTCTATTGGTCTAGTATCGGTAATAAAACTAAGCTTTATACCTTTTCTTTCATTTTCTAGTACATCCTCAGGTGAATATAATTTATCATTTATATAATAAGTTTTCCCTTTTTGTAGATGATTCCAAATATATTTAGGTACAGAATTCGCTTCAGCTTTTTCAATACTGAATTTTCGGTTTCGATTGAAGTAAAGTGAATAACCTATACACTCTGTAGAATGATCTAGAATGATTGTGTTTATTTCTACATCCTTTAAAGCATCGCCTCCTACGATAGAAAAGCTACCAATTGGATTTTCTATTATACGTAGTTCGAAGGGCAGTCCCTCCCAAAGAACCATCATTGCATAAATGGCTTCTTTTATTCCACGAGGTCCAACTATTGTAAGAGGGGATCTTTTTTCGGCGTTTCCCATTGTTGAAAGTAGTCCCAATAGTCCGTTTATATGGTCGCCATGTAGGTGGCTGATTAGAATTAGATCTATTCCTTTGAAACCACAGTTGAATTTTTTCATGGCTATTTGAGTTCCTTCACCACAATCTATTAATATTTTTACTCCCTTGTAGTTTAGTAATACACTGGAACAGAATCTGGTGTGAGAGGGAACGTTGCCTCCCGTACCAATCATTGTTAAATTAACCATTGTACACCTCTTTCGTTAAAATACTCGATATACTATTACTTGATTGTTATTACTTGGTATATTATTATAGCATATAATTTATTACTATATAATTATTTATCCTATTTTACATTATAATTCATACAATTGTTAATGTAAAATAATATTTAAGGATAATTTTTGTTATTTATGATATAATTTTATATGAAAAATTCATTGTGTGAGAGGTTTGATATGTCGAAGATTTCAAATATAGAGGTTCAAAAAAAGAATAAGAATAGAGCAAATTTGTTTGTGGATGGGGAATACTTGATATCATTGGATATAGGTCTTGTGCACAAAATGAAACTAAAGGTCAATGATGAAATCGACAGACAGAAGCTTGTGGATATTATAAAATCAGATAACTTTGAGAAAGCAAAAACAAAAGCATTGGATTTACTCAGTAAATCTAATAAGTCCGAGAAAAAAATAATTGAAAAGCTGTCGGATTCATTTGATGATAAAACAATTGACATAGTAATAGAATTTTTGAAGTCGTATTCATTTATTGACGATGAAAAATATGCAAAAATGTTGGTAAAAGATAGTCAGAATGTTAAGCGAGTGGGAAGAAATAGAATCAAGCAAAATTTGTATTCTAAAGGCATTTCCTCTAAGGAAATAGTCAGTGCGGTGTCAAGCATAGATGAGGAATTAGAGCTTGAAAATGCGATATATCTAGCTGAAAAAAAATATAAAAAGCTAAAAGGAGAAGAACATATTAAAATTAAAAATAAAATGTTTCAGCATCTTGCCTACAAGGGCTTTGACTACGATGTCATAAAATCAGCGATTGATAGAGTTTTAGAGAAACATTTAAAGGGCTAAATTTAAGATTATTTGATATAATAAGGATAGACTATGAAAAATATATTGTTGATAGGAATTAGTATTTTGATAGGTATTTACTGTATTGTAAAATTGTATGTCGATGAGAGATAGCTAAAATGATTAATTTTTTTTGAGAAATTATGATATAATATAAATATAATGTGCTGAAGGGAATAATGAAATGAATTTACAAGAAAGGTTAAACCTGTCTTATGAAAAAAATTGCAAAAAAGTGGAGTCTTTTATTGGTTCAAATAGGAAGATGAAATTGGGAATAATGGGTGGGACTTTTAATCCTATTCATAATGCTCATCTTGCCACCGCTGAGTTTATTAAGGACAAGTATAATTTGAACAAGGTTGTTTTTATTCCAACTGGTGATCCACCACATAAAAAAATTATTTTGGATAAATTCCATAGGTACAATATGGTTGTCTTGTCAGCCATGAAGAATGACGATTTTTTTGTTTCCGATTTTGAGATTAATAAAAAGGAGCAAAGCTACACGGTAGATACGCTAAGGTATATTGTGGAAACCTATCCAAATGAAGAATTGTACTTTATTACCGGATCGGATGCGATAAATCAAATTGAGAGCTGGAAGGATTTTAGAGAAAACTTTAAGCTAGCAAAATTTATAGGAGCCATAAGACCAGGGATAGGAATTCTGGAGACACAAGAAAATGTTGAAAGGTTTAGAAAGGATTACTGTGCAGATGTGGATTTGGTATATGTACCTTCACTTGAGATTTCTTCCACATATATAAGAAGCAGAGTGATGTCAGATAAAAGTGTTAAATACCTTGTTCCTAGCAGGGTTGAAGAATATATTTATGAATATGGATTATACAAACGAGGAGTTAGCTGTAATGAATAAATCAGAGATGATTGAAAAACTTAAGGATTATTTGCCAGAGAGAAGAATTGTTCATTCGATGAATGTTGCAAAATCGGCTATGGAGCTTTGTGACATTTACGGTGGAGATAGAGAAAAGGCTGAGATAGCTGGAATATTACATGATGTGGCGAAATATGTGAAGTTTTTGGATGTAGATTCATACTGTCATAAATACGGAATTGAGCTTGATGATATAGAGAAAACAAATACTTCGCTTTCACATAGTATTTTGGGGATGTACATAGCAAAATATGAATTTGGCATCGACGATGAAGAAATTCTAAATTCCATCAGATTTCATACAACAGGTAGACCTGCTATGGGTTTGTTGGAGAAGATAATTTTTATTGCTGATGTTGTAGAGGTTGGAAGAGATTATCCTGGTGTTGATGCTGTGAGAGCTTTGGCTTTTGGAGGAAAATTAGAAGAGGCAATAGTGCATTCAATTGATGGAACTATATCTGTAGTTTTGAATAAAAAAGCCGTTTTGCATACTAGGACTGTGGAAGCAAGAAATTACTATGTTAAGCTTATTAAAGATAGAGAAAAAGGTAGAGATAGTGTGGTTATTTAGGAAGAATTTTGTAAGTGGTATTGGAATATGGAGGTAAATATGGAGACAGTGGAAAAAATGGCTAAGCTGATTTATTATGCTATTGATGATAAGCTGGGTCAGGATATTGCTGTTTTAAATGTAGGAAAGGTTTCAAGCTTATGTGATTATTTTATTATAGCTTCTGGTTCATCTAGTAGACAGGTAAAGGCTATTGCTGATAGTGTTGAAGCTGCAATGACTGAGATTGGTGTTGAACCAAGAGGAAAAGAAGGTAGAGAAACTCAGAATTGGATTCTTTTGGATTATGGTGATATTATAGTTCATATTTTTGATGAAGAAAACAGAGGCTTCTATAATTTGGAGAAGCTATGGAAAGATGCACCATATGTAGAGCTATAGATTACTATCGTTTTTTTTTGAAGAACAGAGTTAGTATAATAGGCTACTGTGTTTTTGATAAAAATAATTTTTTAGATATATATTATAAAAAATAATAAAAAAATTGAAAATAGTATTGACTACAGAAATACTGTGTGATATCATTAGAAAATAATTTAAATAAATATGAATTATCTGAAAATTAAAGATGATTATTTTATATGGATCGGAGTAGTAGGTGTGAGGAAGTTTTTCAGAGAGTTATCGGTAGCTGTGAGATAACAATGGACTGCATTGAACTTGTCGATATAAAAACCATAGACCGTTGTTGGTTTAAAAGCTTACCGAGTGAGCTATCTAATGGATGGCTAATTAGGGTGGTACCGCGAGATAACTCGTCCCTAGACAATTATTGTTTAGGGTCGAGTTTTTTATTTGGATAATTATTTATTTGTTTTATAAAAATTGAGCAAAGTTAATATTTTGGAGGTAAAATATGAGTGTATATGATTTTAGAGAAATTGAGAAAAAATGGCAGACAAAATGGAAGGACAACAACCAATATGAGATGGATACAAGAGATGAAAGTAAGCCAAAGTACTATTGCTTGGAAATGTTTCCTTATCCATCAGGAAAAATTCATATGGGACATGTTAGAAACTACTCAATAGGTGATGTTGTTGCTAGATTTAAAAAAATGGAAGGCTATAACGTGCTTCATCCAATGGGATGGGATTCATTTGGACTACCTGCAGAAAATGCGGCTATAAAAAATGGAATTCATCCTCATATTTGGACTATGTCTAATATAGAAGAAATGAAAGAGCAGTTGAATGTACTTGGCTTAAGCTATGATTGGGGTAGAGAGGTAACGACATCGACACCTGAATACTACAAGTGGACTCAGAAAATATTCTTGGAATTCTATAAGGAAGGATTGGCATATAAAAAGAATTCTTTCGTTAACTGGTGTCCTTCATGTGAGACTGTTTTGGCAAATGAGCAGGTTGTTCAGGGATGCTGTGAAAGATGTGACTCACTAGTAGAGAAAAAAGAATTAGAGCAGTGGTATTTTAAAATTACTGATTTTGCTGAGGCTTTGTTGAAGGATTTGGATAAGCTTGATGGTTGGCCAGAAAAAGTTAAGCTGATGCAAAGAAACTGGATTGGAAAGAGCCATGGAGCAGCTATCGACTTTGAAATTAAGGATAGCGATGAAACAATTACTGTTTATACAACTAGACCTGATACCATATATGGAGCTACGTTTATGGTTGTAGCACCGGAATCTCCGCTTGCCAGAGAGCTGGTAAAGGGAACAGAATATGAGGGTATTTTGGATAATTTCCTAACAAAAATTCACTCTTTATCTTCAATAGAAAGAGAGTCTGCGAGTCTTGAAAAAGAAGGCGAATTTATTGGTAAGGTAGTGATAAATCCATTGACAGGAAAGGA
Source organism: Peptostreptococcus sp. D1 (assembly GCF_900112955.1). Taxonomy (GTDB): domain Bacteria; phylum Bacillota; class Clostridia; order Peptostreptococcales; family Peptostreptococcaceae; genus Peptostreptococcus. The sequence continues at coordinate 104,786 of NZ_FONP01000004.1, read as the reverse complement.
AATCCCAATCTGGGTAGCAAACTATGTATTAGCTGACTATGGTACTGGAGCTGTAATGGGGGTACCTGCTCATGATGAAAGAGATAATGATTTTGCTGTTAAATATAATTTTGATATTATTCCGGTAATCGACGAAAATGATAAGATGATTAATTCTCAGGAATTTAATGGAATGACAAAGGAAGAAGCCTTCGATGGCATTATTGAAAAGCTTGAACGCGAAGGAAAAGGAAACAAAAAAACAAATTACAGATTGAGAGATTGGCTGATATCTAGACAGAGATATTGGGGTTGTCCAATACCTGTGGTATATTGTGATGATTGTGGAATAGTTCCAGTTGACGATGCTGATTTACCTGTGCTATTACCAACAGATGTTGAATTTACTGGAAGGGGAGAATCTCCACTTACAACCTCAGAGTCATTTAAGTCCTGCACTTGTCCTAAATGTGGAAAGCCAGCGAGAAGAGAAGTAGATACTATGGATACATTTGTCGATTCTTCTTGGTACTTTATGAGATATATTGACAATAAAAATGAGGAAAAGGCATTTGATTCAGAAATAGTGAACAAATGGATGCCTGTTGACCAGTATATTGGTGGTGTTGAACACGCAATTCTTCATTTGTTGTACGCAAGATGGTTTACAAAGGCATTTAAGAAAATGGGCTGGACTGTACACGATGAACCGTTCCAGAATTTACTTACTCAAGGTATGGTATTGATGGATGGAAGCAAAATGTCAAAATCAAAGGGTAATACAATATCTCCAATGGAAATAATAGAAAAATTTGGTGCTGATACTGCTAGATTGTTTATTTTATTTGCTGCACCACCTGAAAGAGATTTGGACTGGTCTGATGCAGGTGTAGAGGGTTGCTTTAAATTTATAAATAGAGTTTACAGAGTAGTAGATGAGTTGTCCTACTTGGCTGGAAAAGACGTTGAATTTGATGAATTAAATAAGCAGGATCAAGAGATGAGAGCCAAGACAAACTCAACAATGAAGAAGGTTACTGAGGATTTAAGTGTTAAATTTGGTTTTAATACGGCAATAGCATCATTGATGGAATTGGTCAACGAGCTATACAAGTATAAAGAGCTGGATGATAGAAATGAAGCAGTTTTAAAAGAAGCTCTTGAAGCCATTGTAGTTATAATTGCACCGTTTACGCCACATCTTGGTGAAGAGCTATGGACAATGATTGGTAAAGAGGGAAGCGTGTTTGATATTTCTTGGCCAAAATATGATGAATCAGCCATACAGCTGGATGAAATAGAAATAGTAGTTCAGGTAAATGGAAAGGTCAGAAGTAAAATAATGGTTCCTGTAGAAATTACCGAAGATGAAATGAAAGCAGCTGCACTTTCAGATGATAGAGTGAAGGAGTTTATTGAAGGTAAATCGATAGTAAAGATTGTTTCAATCCCTTCTAAATTGGTAAATATTGTTGTGAAGTAAAAATTTAAAAAATATATTGAAAGAGTATTGAAATATAGGAAAGACTATGTTAATATAGGTGTGTAGGATGCTTGGAAGCAATGAAGGTATCTTAGAAAAGCTAGGAAGTGTTTTCATGAACATATAGGCAAACTATATTGAAAAGAATATTTTATATATGATTATAAGGGTTATTGCTGATGCGATGCCCTTTTTCTTGTGAAAAAACACCTTTGTTTACCGTCAGTTAATTTTGGTGTAATTGTTATTTTGTAGGAGGATTTATAATGGATAATCAAAGGAAGAGAGAACTAAAGGGTGCGACACTTCTCATGCTCACTTCTATAATCTGGGGAGTTGCATTCGTATTTCAAAAAACAGGAATGGAACATATTGGACCATTTGCATTTAATTTTTTTAGGTGTGTAATATGTATTTTATTTTTATTTGCCATGAATTTTTTCTTTTCTCAAAGAGGTAGGAGGTCGACAGAATTAGTGGATGAGGAAAATAAGTATAAATGGTATAAAGACAAGCCACTTATAACTGGTGGTTTGATTACTGGAACAGCATTATTTCTAGCAATGAGCACACAGCAGATAGGGATGGTGAGCACAACAGCATCAAAGGCTGGCTTTATTACTACCATGTATATCGTATTGGTACCTATTATGGGAATGTTTTATGGGAGAAAAGTAAATGGCAAAATGTGGCTTTGCGTATTGATTGCCGCAGTTGGATTATATCTGTTGTCAATAAAGGAAGGATTTGTTATTGAAAAAGGTGATTTTTTTGTATTTCTTTCTGCCATTTTCTTTGGACTTCAGATTATTGCAATAGATTTATTTGCACCAAAGGCAGATGCGATTAAGCTTTCCATGATACAATTTATAACATCTGGAACACTTTCCCTTATAGCGATGCTATTTTTTGAAACAGTTACTGTTCAAGGTGTAATGTCAGCTGGTGTGGCAATATTTTATACTGGATTGTTTTCAAGTGGAATAGGGTTTACGTTGCAAATCGTGGCTCAAAAGAATTTGCAGCCAACTGTTTCATCTTTAATTATGAGTACCGAATCGGGGATATCAGTAATTGCCGGAGTTTTGATTTTAGGTGAAATGCTGACAAGAAGAGAGCTTTTGGGGTGCATAATAATGGCAGTTGCAGTTGTAGCAGCTCAAGTCAAGCTACCGAAAAAATCAAGCGAATCGGTAAAAGATTATTAGATTTTCAAAAATTATTTATGAAATATATTGACTCTTGGTAGTCGATTTAGTATAATATTTAGGTAATGCCGCACGGTAGAGGTAGCTGCACGCTTTTTGTAGTGCTTGGCACAAAATTTTACATATTGTAAATACCTGATCCGGCGAGTTTGAGAACAAGGAGGTGTATATATGTACGCTATAGTGAAAACTGGAGGAAAGCAGTATAAGGTTTCTGAAGGTGATGTTCTTTTTGTTGAAAAGCTAGAGGCTAACGAAGGTGATGTTATAACTTTAAACGAAGTATTAGCAGTTAATAACGGTGAGCTTAAGTTAGGTACTCCTGTAGTTGAAGGCGCATCTGTTCAGGCTAAGGTTTTGGAACAGGGTAAAGATAAGAAAATTATCGTTTATAAGTATAAGCCAAAAAAAGACTATAGAAGAAAGAACGGTCATCGTCAACTATATACTAAGCTAGTAGTTGAAAAGATTAACGCTTAATAAAATAATATGATAAAAGCAATCTTTTATTATGATGAAAAAGAGAGGATAATAGGCTTTGAGTTAAAAGGTCATGCAGGTTATGATGAATTTGGATATGACATTGTCTGTTCGGCTGTTACAAGCAATTCTGTTGCAGTTATTAACTCTCTAGATAGCCTATTGAAGGTCAGTCCCAAAAATATAGTAGCAGAGGACGGTAATATAATTCTTGAGTTGTTTGAGAAGGATATTGAAAAATCACAATTGCTATTGAGACATTTGAGACTTGCTTTAGAGGAAATTAGTAAAGAATATCCAAAAAATATAAAAATATTTGAGAAGTAGGGGGTGACTCCAGATGTTAAAAATGAATTTACAGCTTCTTGCATCTAAAAAAGGGGTAGGTTCTTCTAAGAACGGTAGAGATTCTATCTCAAAGAGACTTGGTGTAAAGAGATATGATGGTCAGGTTGTTACTGCTGGATCTATAATAGTTAGACAGAGAGGTACAAAGATTCATCCAGGAACTAATGTTGGTAAGGGTGGAGATGACACTTTATTTGCACTAATCGAAGGAAAAGTTAAATTTGAAAGATTGGACAAGAAGAGAAAGAAAGTAAGTATATATCCAGTAGAATTGGCTGAATAATACAATGATAGGGCTATCACTTTGATAGCTCTTATTTTTTGTAAATATTAATATTGTGAAGCTATAAAAAAATAGAGAAAAAAATCACGAAAAGTGGTAAAATAATAGATAATGGTATTTAGAAAGGAAACGGCATATGTTTGTAGACAAGGCGAAAATATTTGTCAAGGCTGGTAACGGAGGAAATGGCTCCGTTTCATTTAGGCGTGAAAAATATGTACCTGCAGGTGGACCAGATGGTGGTGACGGTGGTAGAGGCGGCAGTATCATTATTGAAGCTGATGGAGCACTGAGAACTCTTATGGACTTTAAATATAAAACAAAGTATTCTGCACAAAATGGTGAAGATGGTTCAAAGAAGAAAAGAGCTGGTAAAAACGGTGAGGATTTATTGTTAAGAGTGCCTGAAGGGACAATTATTAGAGATGAAAAAACAGGTTTGGTTATCGCTGATTTGAAAAATAGTGGTGACAGAGTTGTGATTGCAAAGGGTGGCTTTGGTGGAAAAGGAAATCAGCATTTTGCCAATGCTGTTAGGCAGGCTCCTGCATTTGCAAAGTCAGGAACTGATGGACAGGAAAGATGGATCGTGCTTGAATTGAAGATGATAGCAGATGTTGGATTATTAGGCTTCCCCAATGTCGGAAAATCAACTTTTCTTTCTATCGTTACCTCAGCGAAGCCAAAAATCGCAAACTACCATTTCACTACAATCACTCCCAATCTAGGAGTTGTAAAGACTAGACATGGTAAAAGTTTTGTAATGGCTGATATTCCTGGGATAATAGAGGGTGCAGCCGATGGAGTTGGACTTGGACACGATTTCTTGAGACACGTTGAAAGAACAAAAGTTCTTATTCATATAGTAGATATTTCAGGTATTGAAGGGCGAGATCCTATTGAGGATTTTGAAAAAATTAACTCGGAGCTTAAATTATATAATGAAAAATTGGCAACGAGACCACAAATTGTGGTTGCAAATAAATCAGATTTGCTTTTCGACGACAGTATTTATGCAGATTTTAAGAAAAAGCTAGAAGAGAAGGGCTACGAGGTATTCAAGATGTCTGCAGCGACTAGAGAAGGTGTTGATGAGGTTATAGATAAAGTTGTTCAGGTACTGGCAGAATCAAGTGAAATTGAGCTTGTATCTGAGGACGAAATATATAGACCAGAATATGATGTAAATGAAGATGAGGGATTGTTTATTGAAGTTGATGAAAATGGAGTCTATGTCATCAAGGGAAAGGAATTGAGGAGAATAATGTACTCGGTAAACTTTGATGACGTAGAGTCACTTCAGTACTTCCAAAATCAAATGGAGTCTCGTGGTGTATTCGATAAGCTGAGAGATATGGGGATTGAAGATGGTGATTCGGTCAAGATATACGAACTTGAGTTCGAATTTTATAATTAAATGTATTAATGGAGGTACAAAGTGTTAAAGGGAAAACAACGAGCGTATTTGAAGTCTTTGGCAAATGGGATGAAGCCGATTACTCAGATAGGAAAAGATGGTGTGAGTTCGGATTTTCTGGCGTCACTTGATGATATGCTGAGAGCTAGAGAGCTAGTAAAGGTTAATATACTTGAAAGCTCTGGCCTTGATACCAAAGAGTGTGCAAATTTTATATGTGAAAAATTGCGCTGTGAATTTGTTCAGGCAATAGGATCTAAATTTACTGTTTATAGAAAAAATATTGAAAATCCTAAAATAGTATTTCCTGGACATGGGCAGGCTGTTGCTAAGAACAAAAATACTATAGCCAAAAAGTTTGTGACAAAGAGAATGGGTAGATAGCAAAAGCTATAGAATATCTAATTGGTTTAGTATGATTTTATTATGTATTAATATTGCGTAGAGCTTTGACTATGCGCAGTATTAGTGTATAAAATTATTAATAATATTAATAATCAAAGAGAGGGTGGTATATCATGGAAAAAGTAACTTTGAAAGACATTCAAGAAGCTAGAGAGGTAATAAAGGATATCATTCTTGAAACCGATATTCTTGAGAACGTTAGATTGTCTGAAAAAACTGGTGCCAGAGTATTTTATAAGTGCGAAAACCTGCAGAGAACAGGTTCTTTTAAAGTGAGAGGTGCTTGCAATAAGATTGCGAGCTTGACTGAAGAAGAAAAATCACATGGCGTTATAGCATCAAGTGCCGGAAACCATGCTCAAGGTGTGGCATTGGGGGCGAAACAAGCTGGAATTAAAGCGACTATATGTATGCCTGCAAACGCTCCTATATCAAAGGTAGCAGCTACAAAGAGCTATGGAGCAAACGTCGTTTTAAACGGTAATGTATATGATGATGCATTGGCAAAGGCTAAGGAGCTACAAGCTGAAACAGGTGCAACATTTTTGGATCCATTTAACGATAAATACGTAATTGCAGGACAAGGAACAATAGGTCTCGAAATATTCGAGCAGAGAAACGGAGAGGTAGATACTGTTATAGTACCAATCGGCGGAGGTGGTATTATAGCTGGTGTTGCAACAGCGTTAAAGGGATTGAATCCAGATATCAAAATTATTGGTGTTCAGACAGCAAATATTCCTTCAATGAAGGTATCATTTGGAGCAGGGAAGGTAACCTCAGCATTCAACGATATAACTATTGCAGATGGTATTGCAGTAAAGACTCCTGGAGATTTGACATTTGATATTATTTCAAAGAACGTGGATCAGATTATAACAGTTACAGAAGAGGAGATAGCAGAGGCCATTTTGTTTATGATGGAAAATCAGAAATTGGTATCTGAAGGTGCTGGTGCAGTGAGTACTGCTGCTTTGATTTCTGGTAAATACGTTCCAAAGAAAGGGGAAAATATCGTTTGCGTTGTTTCTGGTGGCAATATTGACATAAACACTCTTTATAGAATAATAAGTGTTGCATTGAAAAAACAAGGAAGAAGGATAAGCTTTATTGCCGAAATACCTGATGTGCCAGGCTCGTTGTCTAAATTGGTTTCAATAATAGCAAATAATGGAGCTAATATATTGAATATTTCTCAGGAAAAACTGGCAGAGGGAAAATTTGTTAAAAAACAAATAGTTGAAGCAACAATAGAAACAATAGATTTCGACCAAATTAATAGAATTAAATCAGATTTTATAGAGAACGGAATAAAAGTAGAATTTATATAAAAAAAACATATTTTTATTGTATTGATAATTAAAAAAGTGTTATAATTATTGTGAAAGATAAAGTGATTTTTAGGAGGAAAAATTTATGTCAGAGGTTATTTTCACAGATAAGGCTCCAGCTGCTGTTGGACCATATTCACAGGCAATAAAGGCAGGTAATGTAGTATATTGTTCTGGACAGATTCCATTAGTTCCAGAAACTGGCGCATTAGTTGAAGGTGATATAAAGGCTCAAGCTGAGCAGTCATTAAAGAACGTTAAGGCTGTGGTTACTGAAGCTGGTGCTGACTTAACTAATATAGTTAAAACTACTGTTTACTTGGTAGATATGGCGGATTTTGGTGCTGTGAACGAAGTTTATTCTGATTTCTTTGGTGATCACAAGCCAGCAAGATCTTGTGTTGCGGTTAAAGAATTACCAAAGGGAGCAAAGGTTGAAGTTGAGGTATTAGTTGTACTGTAGCTTATCATTAAATAGCGTAAGCTTTATTATTTGTGTTTTGGAATTTAATGATTTTTATAGGAGCTCTAGAAGTAAAGAGACTATTATTTTCTATGAAATATATCATGGAATTTAGTAGTCTTTTTTGTTGACAAAAGTATATTTTTGATGGTATACTTATCAAGTAATGAAGGGGAGTAGCACTATACAATTATTGTATATCTGTTAGTCGTCAGTACAGCGAAAGCTCGGTTAATGGACAAGGATAGCCTTGATAGCAAGACCTTCAGAATAAACCTTGATGTGGGTTTATTTTGAAGGTCTTGCTATTGAGGCTTTTTATTATTATTTTAAAATTTTTTGGAGGAACAAAGCAAAATGAATTCTATTAAAGACAAAAAGTATTATTTGATGGATTCAGATTCAGTTGTAGAAATATTTAACTCAAATATTTCTGGTCTGTCAAGTGATGAAGCTAAAAAAAGGCAAGAAAAATTCGGTAAAAACGAATTGAGGGAAAAAGAATCAGATCCTACTTGGAAAATATTCATGGAAAGCTTTAAGGATCCGATGGTGATAATCTTGATTGTAGCAGCTGTTATACAAATAATAACGGGATCTGTGATGGAATCGCTTATTATTTTCTTGGTGCTTATATTAAATGCTGTCCTGGGAACTATTCAGACTAAAAAGGCGGAATCATCCATCAACAGTCTTAAGCAGATGTCTGTACCTAGTGCAAAGGTAATAAGAGATGGTGAAAAGATGACGATTTCTTCAAAAGAAATTGTACCTGGTGACATTGTATTGCTTGAAGCAGGTGATTATGTTCCATCGGATGGTAGGTTATTAGAGGCTGAATCATTAAAGATAGTTGAAGGTATGCTGACAGGTGAATCCGAGCCGACTGAAAAATTTATTCATGAGCTTAATGAAGATTGTACGGTTGGTGATAGGGGCAATATGGTGTATTCAACATCAATGGTGGTAAATGGAAGAGCAAGGTACGTGTGTACGGAAATTGGTATGGCTACAGAAATAGGTAAAATTGCTGATCTTCTTGAAAATACAGATATGAAGCAAACTCCACTGCAATCAAATATTGAAAGCTTTTCAAAAAGGCTAGGAGTTGCAATAGTAGTGATTTCTTTGTTGATATTTGCGATACAGGTATTTAGAGCATTGACTCATCCAACTGGTCAGGATATAAAGGCAGTAGTGTTAAATTCATTTATGTTTGCTGTTGCAATTGCAGTTGCAGCAATTCCAGAGGCACTATCCTCAATCGTTACGATAGTGTTGTCTGTTGGAACAAAAACTATGTCGAATAAGAACTCTATAATAAGGAAGCTGCCAGCTGTCGAAACTTTGGGATCTACATCGGTTATCTGTACTGATAAAACAGGAACTCTTACGATGAACAAAATGACAGCAGTAAAATATTTTACATATGATGGAAGTACTCTTATTTCTAGAGATGTTGAAAATAAAACTGCTCTTAAGGATATAAATTTTGAGAAATTTACCTCTGAAATGATGCTAAATTATGCAGCTGCACTATGTAATGATTCGACCGTCAGTGAAGATGGGCTAGAAATTGGTGATCCAACTGAGGTTGCGCTGACAGTATTTTCAGATAAAATGGGTTACACAACAAATAGAGTGAGAAATACATTTGCTAGAATACAGGAGATACCTTTTGATTCTGATAGAAAACTGATGTCTACAGCTCATAAAATAAATGGTAAAAATATTATGTTCACCAAAGGTGCTCCAGATATAGTTTTATCTAGAAGCGTAAAAGCATTGATGGGTGAAAGAGTTGTTGACATGAGTCCTGAAATATTTGAAGCTATAAAAAATCAAAATGAAGAATACTCAAAAAATGCACTTAGGGTATTGGCTTTTGGATATAAGGAATTCAACGATGAAATATTAGACGTCGATTTTGAAGGTAATTTTGTATTTATCGGATTGATTGCTATGATAGATCCACCAAGAAAAGAAGTTATATATGCAGTTTCAAAAGCTAAAAATGCTGGAATAAAACCGATAATGATAACAGGGGATCACAAAACTACTGCAGTCGCTATCGGTAAAGAAATTGGAATATTTGAGGATGGAGATTTATCTTTCACAGGTCAAGAGCTGGATGACTTGTCTGATGAAGAATTAGATAAGAATCTTGAAAAAATCAGCGTATATGCAAGAGTATCTCCACAAAATAAGATTAGAATTGTGGGTGCATGGCAGAAGAAAAATAAAGTGACTGCAATGACGGGTGATGGAGTAAATGATGCTCCAGCGTTGAAAAATGCAGATATTGGTATTGCTATGGGAAGTGGTACTGAGGTTGCAAAAGACGCATCTGCAATGGTGTTGGTTGACGATAACTTTGCAAGTATTGTGGATGCAGTTGAAGTTGGTAGAACTGTATATAGCAACATCAAGAAATCAATTACATATTTGTTTTCAGGGAACTTGGGGGCGATAATATCGATATTGTTTGCAGTATTTGCCGATTGGTCAAATCCTTATACAGCTCTGCAGTTGATATTTATTAATATGGTCAATGACTCATTACCTGCAATAGCATTGGGTATGGAGAGTGTTGAAAAAGGAGTGATGAACAGACCTCCAAGAGATAAAAAAGAAGGACTTTTGGGCGGAGGAACTTTGCAGGCGATACTTTCCAGAGGCGTATTTGTAGGTGTTGCAGCAATTTTTGCTCAGTTTATAGGTATGAAAGTATCTCCAGAGATGGGCGTGGCAATGGCATTTACAACATTGCTGTTATCTAGAACTTTTCAAACCTTTGCCTGTAGATCTGATTTTAATACTTTTTTTAGTATTGGTTTTTTCACTAACAAGTATGTATTGATGGCAGTGTTAGTTTGTTTGGTGTTACTTGGAGTGGTATTACTTCCATCAGTCAGACCGATATTTATGATACCAGCAGAATTTTCTATGATAAATTTATTGACCTCATTAGGACTAGCATTGGCTTCAGTTGTGTGTATGGAAGCTGTGAAGATAATAAGAAAAAATAGTTAATAAAATAATAGATAATAAAAATAAATAAAAATTATTCTCAATTATATATTGACAAATTGGATGAAATATTTTATTATATTAACAAGGATGATAATCATTATCATCCTTGTTATTTTAGAAAAATAGTCTCAGGTAAGACAATCATTATTTGGGACTTGGGAGATAATTTGCTAGTGTTTTAAGGGGGAATGATTATGGGTCTATTAGTTATTGGTGGACATGAAAGAATGGAAAAAGATTACTATAAAATGGCGAAGAATATGGGATTTAAACCAAAGATATATACTACTATGTCCAGTCAAGTAAAAAATTCGATTGGAAGTCCTGATGCTATTATAATAATGACTTCTACAGTTTCACATAAGCTGACAAAAATTGTTGAAAACCAAGCGAAAAAGATGAATATTCCAATTTTTAGACACAAGAATAGTAGTAAGGTGGCTTTTTCGGAATGTCTCAACGAAATAAATGTTTGTTTGGGCAATTGTGAAAATTGTAAAAGATGCAAGAATAATTAATATAAAAATGTGGTTAAGCTAGTTTAACCAAAGAAGTGGTAGCAAAATTTGTAATAATACAAATATGCTACCGCTTCTATTTTGTGTCAATATTTTTAGTAATTATTTGTCCGAGGTTTATTTTATTATTTGTCCGAGTTGCTATCCTCAGTATTAATTGCATCAGAATTATTATCGGATGAATTATTATCGGCGTCTTTTAATTTATTTGCTTTGGTGTCATTTTTATCTTTTCTTGTACCTAGTCTTGCAAGTATCGCATCTTTTAGTATTCCGATTATTAATATTAGGAATAGGAGAATTACAATTACAGGTACACCAATAATTATGTATTTTGAAGGAATTATTCTTACCTTCGATGAGATTTCATTGTCCAAAAACTTATAAAAATGACTTTTTTCAAATGTAGAAAAGCCACCTCCGAATGTATTTGTGAAGAATAGTCTTATTTCCTTAAGGATTCCCCAAATACCATGGGCTGAATTTTCTATTTCAGATTTCACTGTCTTTCCACTGTTGACTACTTTGTTTACGATTCCAGCTTCATTTTTCTTATCAGCATTAGATTTATTTGAATTAGTTTTTGAAGATTTATCATTTGATGATGAATCGGAAGCTGAGGTATCATTTGTGGAATCTGAGTTGTCCTTACTAGAATTTTTATTTTCATCGTTTAGGAAAGGTATTTTTGATTTGATGATATCCCAATATGAATTAACATCATTTTCAGCAATCAAGGCTATGCTGGAAACCATATTGGTTTTTTGATAAATATTCATTGTTCCAATTACATCCCCCTTTTTAACAGGTAAATCAAGCTTGTCAAAGTCAAACTTTTTTGTGTAATCGCTTGTATTTATTTTTTCATTTATATCCTGCGTAACACTAAAGCTATTTGCAGGCGAAAACTTAACCTTGCTAGGCGAAGCAAATTTGATGTTTTTTTCGCCGATTAAATCTTTTTTATCAAATATTGTGATTGTTTTGAAGTTGTCGAACCCATAATCCAATAGTGTCCTGGAATCATGATATAAATTTCCAGATGGAGCGAAAAATACCGATGAGATCATTCTTATTCCAGCTTTTTCACCGGTTGAAACCAAACAATTCCCAGCATCGTCAGTATAGCCTGTCTTTATTCCATCGACGATGTCGTATTTTATAGGTGTTTGTTTTCCCTTATAGTCCATATAATCTGTTGAGGTCAAAAATTTATTACTATTTATCAGTGTTCGTTCAACCTTACAGGTGTTGCTTACCTTGAATTTTACAGCTTTCTTTGCGACTATGCTTTTTATCAGATTATCTCCGTAAGCTACTCTTGATAAAATTGTCATGTCCTTTGCAGTTGTGTAGTGGTTTTCGTCCGGCAAGCCATGAGGATTGTTGAAATGTGTTTTTTTTGCTCCATATTTCTTTGCTTCCTCATTCATAAAATCTATGAATTTTTCAGGCTTTCCGCCACCAAAATGCTTTGCCAAAACATAGGCAACATCATTAGAGGAGTGTATTAACAATGATTCAAGGAGTTCATTTACAGTGAATTTTTCTCCGTTTTCAAGATACATGCTTGAACCGTCTACCTCTGGCATATCTTTTATTTCTATTTGTTCATTTAGGTCTTTTGTCTTTTCTATAACGCAAAATGCAGTCCATATTTTTGTTGTAGATGCAGGATAAATCTTATTATCAGAATTTTTTTCGTATAAAATTTTTCCAGAATCATAATCCATCAGGACCACGTATTTTGCTTTTAGATTGTCAAATTCTTTGATCTCGGCAAAAGATAAAATCGTTGATGTCGAAAATAACGTTATCGTTGACACCAGTATAATCAATTTTGAAGCTATTTTTTTCATATAAATAATCAGATAATTTGATATCTGCTCCTTTCCAAGAAAAATAATAAATAGTTTAATTTCGTACTATATTTTCAAAAAATAAATTTAAATATTAGTTCAATACAGTACTACTTTCTAGTATACCATAAAGCTTGAAAAAAATTCCACAAGAATAATTAAAAATCATTTCTTTGTGTCTATAATATTAATAATACAAAAAAGAGGTGTGGTTTACTATGGAAAGATACAAAAAAATGATTAAAGATAAGATTGTAGAAATAGGTGTGAAAAAAGTTGTTTTGACTGGTCTAATATTGACAATAGTGTTGATAAAGATAATTTTTCCACAACTAAATTCGGTTTTTGGGAACAGATATTTGATTGAAGGGCATGGGGTCAATTCATCAAATGAAAGCCATGATGAAGCTTTGAGATTTGAAGGTCAAAGCGACAGTTCTCAGAATGATATTGTTAAAAAAGAGAATAGCAGTAAGACATTAGACAAAGATATTACAGTTTATATTACAGGGGCAATCTCAAATCCAGGTGTAATATCCTTAAAAATGGGCAGTAGGTTAGACGATGCAGTGAAAAAGTTGGGGGGCTTATCAAAGGATGCGGATTATAATAAGATAAACCTAGCGATGATATTAGAGGATGGGCAACACTATGTTATTCCGATTGTAGGGGAGCAGGAAAGCAATCAGCAGTCTGTCGTGCCGGGAAATGTCGGTGGGGAAAACCATAATTTTGAAAGAGATTCTGGGAGTTCTTTACAGAAAAATAATGATAATACGAGTAGTTTAAAGGTAAACATAAATACTGCAGCTCCAGAAGAGCTAGAAAAAATACCAGGAGTTGGACCGGCGACATCACAAAAAATAATAGACTATAGAGAAAAACTGGGCAAATTTGAAAAAATCGAGGATATAAAAAAAGTAAGTGGAATTGGTGATAAAAAATTTGAAAATATGAAAGAATATATAGGAGTGAATTAGAAATTTAAAATAATTGGATTGTTATTATCGATATGGTATAATTAAAGTAATTATTACGATTTATTAATGGGAGGATATAGTATGCTTTTCTTAGATAGAGACGATATAAAAAATGTTTTTGATATGAGGGATGCAATTGAGGCTGATAAGATTGCTTATTCTGTTTTTAGTGATGGTAAGGGTGAATCACCTTTGAGGATTAATTTTGAATCCAAATCAGAGAAGGGTAATATTTTATTTATGCCTGGATATGTTGGAGATTTGGGTGTTGCTGGATTGAAGGCTGTCTCAGTGTTTCCAAATAATGATAAGCATGGACTTCCTTCTATTTCTGGAACAGTAATGCTGGTCGATGATAAAACTGGTATATTGAAAGCTATATTGGACGGAACCTATGTAACAGAATTGAGAACAGGTGCTTCAACAGGTGCTGCAATAAGTCTTTTTGGTAGAAAAGGGTCGAAAATAGCTTGTTTGTTTGGTACAGGTGGACAGGCAGAGTCGCAGTTTGATGCAATTTTATCAGCTTGTGATACGATTGAAGAAATTAGGGTATATAGTAGAAACAAGAATAATAGAGTGAAGTTTGTAGACAAAATGATTAAAAAATATGGAACTGATTTGATAAAAATAGTTGCTGTTAGCGACAGAGAAAGTGCTTTGGATGGTGCGGATATAATTGTTCTAGCTACTACTTCGGAGGTTCCTGTAATCGATGGTGATTTAATTAAAAAAGGAGCCTTGATAAGTGGGATTGGTTCATATACGCCAGCCATGCATGAAATAGATGAAAAGACATTATTGAAGGCTGACAAAATATATTTCGACTCAAAGGATGCAGTTTTGTCGGAGGCAGGCTGTTTTATTACGCCTTTAAAAAACGGAATAATTTCTGAAGATAGATTTACAGGAGATATTGGCGATTTTATAAATGGAAAGCTAATCGGAAGAGAAAATGATGATGAAATAATAGTTTTCAAATCTGTAGGAATAAGTGTTCAAGATTTGGTGACAGGAGAATTAATCTATAAAAGGGCTGTGGAAAAAGGTGTTGGAAAGCAAGTATAGTTTATTAATAGTTGAGTTTTGAGGGGATATTGTCATTTGATATTGTCCCCTTTCTAGTTAATTTAAAGGTATTGTCATTGATAAAAATTGAGATTACTGTCATTGATAATAATTTATAATTATAAAATATAATAATTTTTAGAAATAATATTAGAGAATTGAAATAATATTAGAAAATAGAAGCGATAAAGGAGAAAAAATGGCAAAAGAGATATTGAAATTGACAGATATGACAAGTGCTGGTGGTTGAGCAGCTAAGATAGGACCAGAAGAGCTGGCTTCAGTTCTTTCGAAATTACCCCAAAATACTAGTGATAAAATGAAAAACCTAATAGTTGGATTAGACACTGCTGATGATGCGGCAGTATACAAGCTGACAGATGATATTGCACTGATACAGACTCTGGATTTCTTTACACCGATGGTAGATGATCCATATATGTTTGGTCAAATCGCAGCAGCTAATGCATTGTCAGATGTGTATGCAATGGGTGGTGAGCCAACTGTTGCAATGAATATAGTCTGCTTTCCAGCCTGTCATGATATGGAGATTTTAGGTGAAATACTTAGAGGAGGGGCGGATAAAGTGAATGAAAGTGGGTGCTTATTAGTCGGTGGACACACTGTTGATGACAAGGAGCCAAAATACGGGTTATCGGTATCGGGAGTTGTTCATCCAGATAAGGTGCTTGCTAATTCTACTTCAAAAGCTGGCGATAAGTTGATATTGACAAAACCATTGGGTGTAGGTATTATGAATACAGCCATGAAGCCTGGCTTGGTGGATAGTAGGATTGCAGATTATGTGACTACTGTGATGTCACATCTTAACAAGTATGCTGCAATGAGCTTTAAAAAGTTTCCAGTAAATGCTGCTACAGATATTACGGGCTTTGGAATGCTTGGGCACACATTGGAGGTTGCGAAGGCATCAAATGTAACAATAAGGCTAGACTCAAAGGCTATTCCAATCATGGATCAGGCATTAGATTTTGCAAGAATGGGAATTATTCCAGAGGGTGCTTACAAAAATATGGGATATGTACAGGATGATGTAATCATATCAGAAAATATAGAGGAGGCTCTTTCGGATATTTTACATGATCCTCAAACGTCTGGTGGATTGCTAGTGTCATTGCCTGCTAAATATGCAGAGGATATGTGCAAGGATATGCTAGAAAATGGATCAATTTGTGCAGAAATAGTGGGAGAGGTAGTAGAAAAAGAAGATAAATTTGTAATAGTTTATTAGATTATAGAAAATTAAACATTGGAGAATAAGTGATGAGCGAAAGTAAAACAAAGAATAAGAGAAGTTTATTTGCAAAATTACCTTCAGTTGACGAGATATTAAATGAGAAAAAGATTGAAGAAGTGTTTGCTAAAATACCTAGAAGTACAGTGGTTGACTCTGTTAGAGAAGCAATTGAGTATTACAGAAAAAAAATTATTTCACTTGATGATAGGATTGTGGAGAATTTTGAACTAAGTAATGAGGATGTGGTCAATAGAGCTATATTCCTTTCTAATAAGTCGTTTGAGCTTTCATTAAAGAAAGTGATAAATGCAACAGGTATAGTTGTCCATACAAATTTAGGTAGATCCTTGTTGAGTGAATCGATAAAGGATGAGCTGTGGGATATAGCTTCCAGATATTCAAATCTAGAATATGATATTGAGAAAGGTGCAAGAGGATCGAGATATTCGCATTTGGCAGATATGATAAAAAAGATTACAGGTGCAGAGGCTGTGTTGGTTGTTAATAACAATGCTGCTGCAGTATTATTGGTGCTAAGTACACTTGCAAAAGGTGGAGAAGCAATTGTTTCAAGAGGCGAGTTGGTTGAAGTTGGTGGAGCGTTCAGAATTCCGAGCATTATGGCGCTTAGTGGTTCAAAATTGATAGAGGTTGGATCTACAAACAAAACACATTACTCAGACTATGAGGATGCCATAAATGAAAATACAAAGGTATTGATGAAGGTTCATACGAGTAACTATAGAATAGTCGGTTTTTCTGAGAGTGTGTCATTAGAAGAAATGAGAGAAATGGGTGATAAATACAATATTCCTGTTGTTGAAGACCTGGGAAGCGGAGTTTTTGTAGATTTGTCAAAGTATGGTATGACTTACGAGCCAACAGTAAATGATTCTTTAAAAAGGGGTGTAGATATTGTAAGCTTTAGTGGTGACAAAATGCTAGGAGGTCCTCAGGCTGGTATTATTGTCGGTAAGAAGAAATACATCGAAAAAATGAAGAAAAATCAGCTTACAAGAGCATTGAGAGTTGATAAAATGACAATTGCAGCATTAGAGGCAACACTGCGCCTCTATCTTGATGAAGAAAGAGCTGTGAAGGAAATACCTACATTGAGAATGCTGACATATACAATAGACGAGATTGAAGAAAAAGCAAAAAAGCTATATAATCAAATTAGAACAAGGCTTGAAAACTCAAACTGTGGATTGTCTGAACGACTTGAATTATATATTGAAAAATGTGTTGGTCAGGTTGGTGGTGGATCTATGCCTACTGAGGAATTGGATTCATTTGCAGTGGTCATAAAAACAAAAGCTATGAGCTTAAATAAATTTGAGGAGGCTCTAAGATTGTCAAAATCTCATATTATCGCAAGGGTTTATGATGAAAAATATGTGTTGGATTGCAGAACTATTTTTGAATCTCAATTTGAAGATATAGCAAAAGAAATTGAAAATATATTACTGGAAAAATAGGGAGGATATATGAAGCATATTGTTGTTGGTACTGCTGGTCATATAGATCATGGTAAGACCAGTCTAATCATGGCATTGACTGGAAGAGAAACAGATACGTTGGAAGAAGAGAAAAAAAGAGGAATATCGATCAATCTGGGATTTACGTATTTTGATCTTCCTAGTGGAAAAAGAGTTGGAATAGTTGATGTTCCAGGGCATGAAAAATTCATAAAAAATATGTTGGCAGGTGCCTCTGGTTTGGATATGGTTGTTTTGGTTGTCGCAGCAGATGAAGGAATGATGCCGCAGACGATAGAGCATATTGATATTCTTTCGTACTTAAAAATAAAAAAAGGTCTTGTAGTTATGACAAAATGTGATATGGTCGATGATGAGATGCTGGAGCTGGCTGAAGATGATATAAAGGAGGGGCTAAAAGGTACCTTTCTTGATGGAGTAGAGGTGTTGAGGGTAGATTCTCTTTCAAAAAGGGGGATTCCAGAATTAATAGAAAAGCTTGATGAGATGAGTGAAGAAGTTGAAGAAAAAAATACAACGCTTCCTCCTCGTTTAAATATCGATAGGGTATTTTCAATAAAAGGATTTGGAACAGTTGTAACTGGGACTATTATTGAAGGTATAATAAAGGTTAATGATGAGCTTGAAATTTACCCTAGTCGCAAAAAGGTTGTAGTAAGAAATATCCAAGTTCATAGTGAGAATGTAGATTTAGCTTATGCAGGTCAGAGAACGGCAATCAATCTTTCTAGTGTAAGGGTAAACGACATCGAAAGAGGAGATATTCTTGCGGCATCTGATTCAATGCTGGAATCAATGATGCTTGATGTGAAAATTAAATTGTTGAATCACGAAGGATGCAAGCTTGAAAATTGGGATAGATTAAAGCTTTATCACGGAACAAAAGAAATTTTGTGTAGGGCGGTACCATTGGAAAATGAAAATATGAAGGCTGGAGATGAAGGCTTCGTCCAATTGAGACTTGAAGAAAGGATTGTTTGTAAAAAGATGGATCCGTTTGTTATAAGGACTTATTCGCCAATGGACACAATTGGTGGAGGCGTTATAGTGGATGTATCTAATGTAAAGCATAGCATCAACAAGGATATAAAAAAAATATTAGAGGATTTGAGAATTAAGGAATCTGGAGATGAAAAGCTTATTTTGGACATATATTTGAAAAACAATTCTTATAAATTCCCCAAAACTCAGGATATGATGGCATATGTTGGCGTTGATAAAGCGAGAATTGAGAATTTGTTAAGTGAATTGAGTTCAGAAAATAAGACTGTAGAAATTAACGGCAAAATAGTTCATGAGGAATACTACAGATTACTTAAGAGTAAGCTTCTAAGAATTTTGAAAAAATATCATGAGGAAAATAATCTTAGAGTAGGTATGCCAAAGCAAGAAGCAGGCACAAAGGTAGAATCAAGCTTTAAAATTAAGGATATTGATTCATTTTTGGATCTGGTACAGGCTGATGGTCAAATAAAGATAATTGATAATACAGTTTCTCTGTTTGATTTCAAGGTTGAGTTGAATGAAGAGGAAATTTCAATAAAAAATCAGATTTTATCAGAATTAAATAAAAATGGATACGAAGATATATCTACAATTGAAGATATTTGCAAAAATGACAAAAAGAAAAAAAGCGTGCTTGATTCCATGATAGGTGCTGAGCTCGAGCTTTTGGATGATGAAAATATTATTGCTACAGAGCTGTATGAGAAAGCCAAGAAAAAACTGATTGACTATATTAATAAAAATGGTGAAATAAGCCTTGGTGAATTTAGAGATATGATGAATTCTAGCAGAAAGATTAGTATGCTTATATTAGAAAGCTTTGATAAGAAGAAAATTACTAAAAGAGTAGAGAATAAGAGAATACTCTATTAGTAGGAAAGTACGTAAAATAATTTATTAATCGATATTAATCGTAAAAAACATCTATAGTGGTTATAAAAAGTGACCCTAGCGATTCGTTATACTATCGCCAAGGGTCACTTTACTTGAATGTCAAGTCAATATTAATTATTTTTTCTGACCATCTTTTAAGAATCTAATTTTTTCAATATGCATTGTTTCTAGTATGTTGTCTGTTTCATGATATACTGGTATGTTCATCTTTGGAGCAACTCCCATTACAGTGTTTGTGCAGTCAGTACAGTTAGAAATGATAACTGTCTGAGCACCAGCTTTCTTAAGGTTAAGCATCTTTTCAGCCTGCCCTGGACAATGTCCTGGATTTTCGCATTTCAAAACTCCACCTTTTCCTTCAATGGCCTGCTTACATTTCTGAACACCTACAACCTCAGCACCCATGTAACCAGCGATTTCTCTTAATCTATCTTCGTTACCACCACATGCACATACTAGAATACCCATTTTTCTAGTATCCTTTGGATATGGTTTTGTAACCAATATACCACCAGTAGCTTTAACTATTGGCGCATCAAGAGAAGTGCTCTTTCCTGTGAAAGGTCCACCCATTATTATTTCACCGTAATTGTCATATTTAAACAATCCACCTGCTCTATTGATTAAATCTCCAACTTTTGTACCTATTGGAACGTTTCTAAAAACTTCAATTTGATTTGCAGTATTTAAGTAACCTGCAACAGTCAAATTCTTTTCGATTAGTGGTTTTAATTCATCAACAGCATCAGCTATTGCACACATAGTTTCTGAATTTATTACAACAGCATTTGCAGCAGAAGGCAGCTTATCTGTTTCAAGAACTATACCAAGACATTCTCTTACTACTGCTCTTTCTTCTCCCATTGGGTAAAGGTCAGGCATTGCTTTGACAGTAATTCTCTTGTCTCCATCGGCTTCTACGACTTTTTGCATTGCCAATATTTCTTTTTCATGTACTTCCTTTAATGCGAAAACACCATGCGCAGCATTACATGCTTCCATACATAGCTTCATACCTCTCAAAAGCTTTTCAGGCTCAGCAAGTAGCTGCTCCATATTATGGGAAAGTATAGGTTCACATTCTGCAGCATTACATAGTACATATCCTGTTCCACCTAAATCAGTTCCTAGCTTAACATGAGTAGGGAATCCAGCACCACCAAGACCAACTATACCTGCATTTTTAACAGTTTCAGCTATTGTTGCTCCCTTTTCAATCTTCACATAATCCTCAGATTGAGCTTCATTTGCTTCAATTACTATTTCATCTTCTGTGATTTCAGTAACTTTACCATCTACACTTGCATGCAAATACGCTCCAAGACCTTCAAAATCAGCAACTAGCTGGCCTCTTTTTACTTCGTCTCCAACCTTAACAACTGGAGTATTCTTTGCACCAATATTTTGCTTTAATAATAGATGAATAAAATTTGACATAGTCATGCCCTCCTAAAAATATTTTTTTGAAATTTTTAAATTAATAATACAGTATGTTGTTGTATATATGTTTTGTTTGTTGTATATTTTATATTTTCAAAAAAGCATTTTTGTTTGCTGATAGGCATATTATAGCATTACATTGAGAAAAATTAAAGTAAAAATAGGAAAGTTAAAATATTAATAATAAAAATTCTGCTTATTTATGCGCAATTTTGTCTTTATATACTAGATTAAACAAGATGATTGTTCAAAGATACAAGTCAATTTGTTCGACAAAAGATTACCTGAGTACCAATTTTATATATATTTTGATATAATGTAATAAATATATTATTGGTGAAAGGTGAGGATTGGATTGTTTGATTTACCATTGGTAATAAATGAAGAAATAGACAAAAATCATGATATTTTGCTGGATAAATTTAAATCGTTATTGAATATAACTCAACAAATAAATGAGGGTATTTCGATGATTGATGTAAATGGAGTGGTCATTTTATGGAATTCCTTTATGGAGGAGAGATACAATATTCCTGCTTCCGAGATGCTGGGAAGAAAGATGAGCGACTTTTTGGAAGATACAATATCCGAGAGAGTGTTGAATACAAAGGTTGCTATGAGTGATGTATATTATAGTCAAAAGCATGATTTTGAAGATCAGGAGCTATATGGATATGTGTACGCAAATCCAGTTTATTACGAAGATGAATTTGTTGGGGTTATATGTACAGAGGTTGACATAATAGATGCCAATGAATTATCAAAAGAGCTAGAAGCTACGAGAGAAAAAATCAAATTCTTAGAAAATGAAGTGAAATCACTATCAATGAATAATTTTGACAAGATACTAGGTAAGAATAGGGCTATTGTGAAGGCAAAAAATATTGCCAAGCAGGTTGCCAAAACAAATAGCTCAATATTGATTATGGGTGAAGGTGGTACTGGAAAGGAAGTATTTGCTAGGGCAATTCATAAGTATAGTGAGCGAAAAGGTACATTTGTTCCTGTTAATTGTGGTGCTATTCCCCCTGAATTGTTTGAAAGTGAGTTTTTTGGTATAGCACCGGGAGCTATTCGTGGTGGGGTAAAGGCAGGCAAAAGTGGAATATTTGAATTGGCAAATGGAGGGACGGTATTTTTGGATGAAGTAAGCGAGCTACCGTTAAATTTGCAGGTTAAGCTTTTGAGAACTATGAGAGAAAAAAAAATCAGAAGGATAGGCGGAACAGAAGAAATAACTATTAATGTAAGAATAATATCCGCCACAAATAAGGATCTTGCTCAAATGGTTGAAGAAGAAGCGTTCAGAGAGGATTTGTACTATAATTTAGATGTAGTAGAAATAAATCTGCCTCCTTTGAGAGAAAGAAAGGAAGATATAGGCTTATTAATTTACTATTTTCTCGAAAGGCAATGTAAGGAAAACAATAAGCCTTTTTTAAAAATTAGCAAGGATGCTTTCAAGGTGCTTGAGCGTCACGAGTGGAAGGGGAATATTAGAGAATTAAAGAGTACGGTGGAAAATATGGTTGTCTTGACATCTAAAAAGACTCTTGATATTGACGATATTCCGAATTATATTCTTGATTCCGTAAACAAAAACAAACAGATGGAAATTTATCCGATGGATCTGAATGAAGCAATTAAACGCTTGGAGATTAATAAGATTATAGAGGCACTAGAAATTTCAAAGGGAAACAAGAGTAAGGCTGCCAAAATACTTAATATTCCTAGAACTACACTATATTATAAAATAGATGCTTATAATATAGAATAATTTATTTGAGTTTTTTTAATATGAAAATAACTATACTTGAGATTAGATATATGAATATTCTTATAGATATTTATGATTGCTTGTAGTAGTTATTATGATTGCTTGTAATAGCTATAAAGAAATTTTATAACAACTATAAAATACTTTTTGTGGAAATTATTGTTAAAAACAACAAAATGTGTAAATATTTTCAACAAAAGATGCTCTAAAAAAAGAAAAATGAAAATAAATTAAAAATTTAAGTGAATTTGTGAAAAAAATATATAAATATTAGTTAATACAAAAAAAAACAAACTTAGTTTAGTTAAGAAAGAAAAATGAACAAAAATAGAAAAAAATATCAAAAAAAAGGTTAGAAAAACTAACTAAAAAATGTCGGTTTATTGACATATGTTCAAAAACTGTACATAATATTTTTTAAGTAAAAATAACAAATAAAAACTATATAATCATTGATAAAGCTGCGTATATGAATTGATGATTATTAAAATACAAATAGAAAACAAAAAATAGTGTCGGAAAACAGTCAATTTTAGTGTTTTCGATATTAACTATAGAAAAAATCTATTTATTATTTATGTATTTATTGCTATAATAAAAATATAAATTAAAATACATAAAAATCCTTGGTGATTTTTCGTATATTATTTAATAATATGTTTTGTTGTTGGTTTTGAATATTTTATATAAAGAAAGGTATTTGCAGAAATACAGAGTAGAATTTAGTAGTGCTGCCATTTTGATTGGTGTAATAAATCATTATTAAATTAACAACGAATTAAATTGTTTAATTGTTAGAATGATGGGTATATACCTTGAGTTTTTGTTTTGTTTAATAAGCATATTAAAAACATTTGTTTACTAGTAGATGCAGCTTGAGCTCATATGAGCACATAAATAGTAGTATTAAATAATATTAAATTAAATTAGTAATAATATCAAAGGTGCATCGTTAAATAATATGCTTTTTATATCATAATACATAATAAAAAATTATATTAAGGAGGTTTTTTGCTATGTCAATAACTAATGAAACAGCAAAAGCCCATGCTAATGATCCCGCAGTCTGCTGTTGTAGATTTGAAGCAGGGACAGTAGTTGAGGCTGCTAATCTTGAAGATCCAGCGATATTCCCAGATCTAATTGATTCTGGATTATTGGAGCTTCCAGAAAATTACTTGACTATAGGTCAGGTTTTAGGTGCAAAATTAAAGGAAACTTTGGATGCGCTTACTCCAATGACAACTGATAATGTTGAGGGCTATGTTGACCCATCTGCTGAGGAAGTTGTAGAGGAAGAAGCTGCAGAAGAAACAGTTGCAAGCTTTGTTGCACCTCAGGTACAGTCAGCTAATGTTGGTGGTGTAATAAAAATCAACATAGGTGAAGGTAAGGGAATAAGCTTAGAAATTCCTACTGGTTTAGGTGGTGGAGCAGTTGCTAATGCTGTTGCTTCTTCTTTGCCAGCTGCTACAGCTGAAGCTCCAGTTGAGGAAGAAAAGACTACAGTAATTAGAAGTCTTACTAAGAAGCACTACAAAATAGATAAGGTTGTTTTCGGTGAAAAGACTGAAATTAATGGAACTACACTTACAATAAGAAATCCTGAATCAATTTGTGCAGAAGCAGTTGCTACTGAAGAATTGGTATACGATTTATCATTGGATATAATCACTCCAGATAGATATAACGAATACTCAGAAGCAATCCTTGATCTACAGCCAATTGCAGCTAAGGAATCTGGTGAGCTAGGTGAAGGGGTTACAAGAGTTCTTGATGGTGTTGTAATGGTACTTACTGGAACAGATGCAAATGGTGTTCAGATTGGTGAATTCGGTTCTTCTGAAGGTGCTATGGATACTACAATGATGTGGGGAAGACCAGGAGCTGCTGATTTTGGTGAAATATTCATCAAGGGTCAGGTTACTATCAAAGAAGGCACTAACATGGAAAGACCAGGACCTCTTGCAGCACATAAGGCATTTGATTATATCACTCAGGAAATCAGAGAAGCTCTAAAGGCTGTTGAAGATGAATCTCTAGTTGTTAATACTGAGGTAATCGATCAGGTTAGAAGAACTGGAAGAAAGAAAATAGTAATAGTTAAGGAAATAATGGGACAGGGTGCAATGCATGACAACCTAATATTGCCAGTTGAACCAGTTGGTACATTAGGTGCTAGACCAAACGTTGACCTTGGTAACGTTCCGGTTGTACTTTCTCCACTTGAAGTATTAGATGGTGGTATCCATGCATTAACTTGTATAGGACCTGCTTCTAAGGAAATGTCTAGACATTATTGGAGAGAGCCATTAGTAACTCTTGCAATGAATGATGAAGAATTCGACCTAGTAGGTGTTGTATTTGTTGGTTCACCACAGGCTAACTCAGAAAAATTCTATGTATCAAGAAGACTTGGTATGCTAGTAGAATCTATGGAAGTTGATGGTGCAGTTGTTACTACTGAAGGTTTCGGTAATAACCATATAGACTTTGCATCACATATCGAACAGATAGGAATGAGAGGAATTCCAGTAGTTGGTGTATCTTACTGTGCTGTTCAGGGTGCTCTAGTTGTTGGTAATAAGTACATGACTCACATGGTTGACAACAACAAGTCAAGACAGGGTATCGAAAACGAAATACTTGAAAATAATACATTAGCACCAGAAGAAGCATACAGAATTATATCAATGCTAAAGAATGCTATAGAAGGTGTTGAAGTTAAAGCTGCTGAGAGAAAATGGAATAACAACGTTAAGTTGAACAATATCGATGCGATAGAAAAAACTTTGGGTATTAAGATTCCTCTTGAAGAAAACGAAACTTCACTTAACATGACTAGAAAGAGAAGTCAGCTATACGAAAGAGCTGATATAGAAGCTGGTTTAGTTGAAGATACTTATACTCCTGTTGAAGGTGAAAAATAAGTATTAAAAGGTTCAAATACCTAACGAAAGGAGTTAGTATGGAAAGACTAAAATACATTTCCTCTGAAAAATATTACGAAGGTGTTATCACCAAAATAGAAGGAGGAGCTGTTACTATCGACTTAAAGGGTAGACTTGGACTATTTAAAATACCGAACAGAATGCTCATTTCTGACTACAATCCTCAAGTGGGACAAGAAGTTGGGTTTATGTTAAGTAACCCAGAGGTATTAAGTCCTGAACCCAATGAGGAGTATATTAGAAAGTTAGAAGGTCAGCGTAAAGTTGAAGAAAAGAAAAAATTGGAAAATCTGTCTAGACTCGAAAGAGAAATTCTTGAAAAGAAACGGATTCTACAAGAATTAAATGAAAAAATCGAGAAATTAGAACCAGAATTATAAAATACTTGAAGGGAGAGAATATAAATGAGTCGTAAGTTAACTACAGTACCAGGACTTCAATCTGAGATATATGTGCCAATCACACCTCCTCCAGTTTGGGCTCCTGTTACAAAACCGTTAAATGAAATGGTAATAGCATTGGCTACTGCAGCTGGTGTTCATATGAAATCTGATGAAAGATTTAATCTTGCTGGAGATACTGGATATAGAGCAGTTCCAGATACTGCAACTCCAGACGATCTAATGGTATCTCACGGTGGATACGATAACTCTGACGTAAACAGAGACGTAAACTGCATGTTCCCAATCGAAAGATTACACGAACTTGCTAAGGAAGGATTTATCAAAGGTGTTGCACCAATGCACTATGCTTTCATGGGTGGTGGTGGTAACCAGGAAGTTTTCACAAACGAAACTGGTCCAGCAATCGCTGCTAAGCTGAAAGAAGAAGGTGTTGATGGCGTTGTTATGACAGCTGGCTGAGGTACTTGTCATAGAACTGCCGTGATCGTGCAGAGAGCTATAGAAGAAGCTGGTATACCTACAATAATAATAGCAGCTCTTCCACCTGTTGTTAGACAGAACGGTACTCCAAGAGCGGTTGCTCCATTGGTTCCAATGGGTGCAAATGCTGGTGAACCACACAATGTTGAAATGCAGACTGGTATATTGAAAGCTACTTTGGAACAGTTAATTGCTATTCCATCAGCTGGTAAGATTGTACCATTGCCATTCGAATATCATGCAGCTATCTAGTAACTAGATACCTGATAAAAAATAATAATATTACATATCCTTGTTGGGTGTGTTTTGGTAGGACATCCTCTATGTAAATAGGGGATGTAGTCCTACTAAAAAATATAAAGAAGGTGATTATTTACTATGGAGGAAAAAATTTTAAGACGACTTGTAATAAAGCCATTTCAAATAAACGAAGTAGTATTTGGGAATAGGTTTGCAATAAAAAAAGATGTACTTGAGATTGTTCCAGAGTTTATTGATGAATTAAAAAAGAATGATGATTTAATCACTGAAATAAAGCTTGATATCATTAAACCAGGTGATTACGATAGAGAAATCAATACCATTATGGACATTATACCAATTTCTACAAAAGTATTGGGAGCTATTGGAGAAGGTATTACTCATACCATAACCGGAGCCTGTGTTATGCTTACTGGTATTGATGAGGATGGAAGACAAATGCATGAATTTGGATCCTCGGAAGGTATATTATCTGAACAGATGATTTTTGGTAGAAGAGGAACACCTGACGTAAATGATTACATCATTCATATGGACGTTACGATAAAGGGTGGACTGCCATTTGATAGAAATCTACCTAACTCTTGTTTTAGAGCATGTGATATGTTTATTCAAGAAATAAGAAAAGTACTAAAAACAATAGACGGAAGATTAGCAGCCGAATCGCATGAATTTGTTGATAAATTGTCTCCAGGAAAGAAAAAGGTAGTTTTGGTTAAACAGATTGCCGGACAAGGTGCAATGTATGACAATTTATTGTTCCCAGCTGAGCCAAGTGGTTTTGAAGGTGGAACTTCAATTATTGATATGTGTAATATGCCTATGATACTATCACCTAACGAGTATAGGGATGGAATATTGAGAGCGTTGGTATAGGAGGTTTGTTATGGGAATAGGTCCGTCAACAAAGGAGACATCTCTTCATATGTTTAGAGATCCATTGGTAGAAGTAATGGGAGAAGATACCGATGTTGATTTCGTTGGAATAATGGTTGTTGGTACTCCTGACGATAATAAATATAAGAATTTGGTCGGCCAAAGAGCTGCGGCATGGTGCGAAGCTATGAGAGTGGATGGAGTAATCCTGAGTGCAGATGGCTGGGGAAATTCTCATGTTGATTATGCAAATACCTTTGAGGAAATTGGAAAGAGAGGAATACCTACTGTTGGTGTTACTTTCAATGGTGTACAGGCGAAATTCGTTGTTACAAACAAATATATGGATACGATTGTCGATATTAATAAGAGTGAAGAAGGTATCGAAACAGAGGTTGTTGGTGAAAACAATGTCGACATTGTCGATGCTAGAAAAGCACTTGTATTTTTGAAATTGAAAATGCGAAAAGCGAAATAATTTTCTAAATTGTTTAACATTTTATAAGAAATTATTTTGTATTTTTGTACATATATTAGTTAAAAAAATAATTATTTTGAATGGAGGTACTTAGTTATGAAGTTTAGTAAGAGTATTCACGCAATTGATTCACATACTGCGGGTGAAGCTACAAGAATAGTTGTTGGTGGTATTCCAAATATTAAGGGGAATTCGATGCCAGAAAAGAAGCAGTGGTTGGAAGATAATCTTGACTATTTAAGAACTTCTATAATGCTAGAGCCAAGAGGACACAACGATATGTTCGGCTCTATAATTACACAGCCAACTGATCCTGAAGCTGATTTTGGTATCATTTTTATGGATGGTGGCGGATACCTAAATATGTGTGGACACGGAACTATAGGTGCTATGACTTGTGCAGTAGAAACTGGAATGGTTCCAGTAACTGAACCAATCACAAAGGTTGTTCAGGAAGCACCAGCTGGAATAATTAGAGGTGAAGTTCTTGTTGAAAATGGAAAGGCTAAGAAAGTATCATTCAAGAATGTTCCATCATTCTTATATAAGAGAGATCAAGAAGTAGAATTGCCAGGATATGGAAAGGTTAAATTTGATATATCTTTTGGTGGAAGCTTTTTCGCTATCGTAAAGGTTGATCAGATAGGTGTTGAAATAGTTCCAGAAAACGCTGGAGTATTGAACAAATTGGGTATGCAGCTAAGAGATATAATCAACGCTGAAATACCAGTACAGCATCCAGAATTAGAGCATATCAAAACTGTAGATTTGGTTGAATGGTGGTCAGAAACTGATACTCCAAATGCTACTTTGAGAAACTGTGTTGTATTCGGTCAGGGTCAGGTTGATAGATCTCCTTGTGGAACTGGTACAAGTGCTAAATTGGCTACATTGCATGCAAAGGGAGAATTTAAAATGGGAGATAAATTCTTCTATGAATCTATATTAGGAACTATATTCGAAGGTGAAATAGTTGAAGAAACTAAGGTTGGAGATTATGATGCAATAGTACCTCAGATTTCTGGTTCTGCATATATTACAGGATTCAATCACTTTGTAATAGATGATGAAGATCCAGTTAAGCATGGATTTGTATTGAAATAGTAAGTAAATATGTGTTTGTGGAGGGTTTTTCCCTCCTCAAACTAAATTAGAATTTATTTTTAAATTATATTTTTGAATTATATTAGGGGGTATGTTTATGATAATTACTGTTTTACTGTGGTTATTTAAAATTGCATTTGCTGGCTCAGGTGTGGTATTGCTTGCTGATGTTATTAAGAGAAAGAGTGCATTGGGGAATACTTCAGGTGCTCAGATCGGAAAATCTGCATTTATAGGATTCTTGACAAACTTTGGTGATACACTTGGTATTGGTTCTTTTGGTCCTATAGTTGCTTTGTTAAAGTTATTGAAGGTTGATATTAATGATAAAGATATCCCTGGAACACTTAATGTTTCTTGTACTCTTCCAGTTCTTTTTGAAGCGATATTGTTTACTGGTGCTATAGAAATTGATCCAGTTACTCTTGTCGCATTAATTGCTGCAGCTGTTGTTGGTTCATATGTAGGAGCCGGAATAATATCAAAGATGGACGAAACAAAGATTCAGTTGGTTATGGGGGTTGCATTGTTTGCCGCTGCTATAATAATGATAATAACTCATCCATACTTGAAGCTGTTTACAGTTGAAACTACAGCTACTGGATTGACTGGAGTGAAATTAGTAATAGGTATTGTTGGTAACTTTATTCTTGGTGCGTTGATGACTGCTGGTGTTGGACTTTATGCTCCATGTATGGCAATGGTATTCTTACTAGGAATGAATTTAAAATCTGCATTCCCAATCATGATGGGATCTTGTGCGCTATTGATGCCTGTTTGTTCAATCAAGTTTATCAAAGAACAGACATATAGCCCACTAGTTTCAATAGTGATATCTATTTCAGGTCTTCTAGGTGTTGCAATAGCGTACTGGGGAGTAAAAAATGCCGATTTAAACAAATTGAAATTTGTGATTATTGCAGTTATTCTTTATACTGCATATAAAATGTTTTCAGCAGGAATGGCTGGTAGAAAGGCAAAACAGCAGGGATAATTTATTGAATTATCTCATAGAGTCTTCATATCTTAGTAAATGAAGGATTTTAGTAATGAATGTTTACAAACATAATTTAGTATGTGTTTTTAATATTTAGTATTGTATAAAATAACAAAGGGATATATAATTATAGTCCTAGAAAAAAGTATCCAGCATTCTGTACATACGGAGATGAATGCTTGGATACTTTTTTTATGATTTATTCCTATTTTTCCGCAATTATGATAAAATATAATATGCTATGAAATGATTGAAAATTTAATATTATTATAATATTATTATGATGGACGAAGAGGTGAAGTATGGCATTGAGTTTTAATAAAATAGGTATTATTGGTGCAATGAGAGAAGAGGTAGAGGGGCTGGTTTCTCAGATTGAAAGCAGGAAATGTAAAAATGTGGCTGGTCTGGATTTCTATTTCGGAAATATATTTGGAAAAGATGTAGTTGTAGTGGAGTGTGGAATTGCAAAGGTGAATGCCGCTTTGTGTACACAAATATTGATAAGTGAATTTGAAATAGATGCTGTAATTAATACAGGTGTGGCTGGTGGCTTGAGAGGAGAAATAAACATCAATGATGTTGTGATTTCGACAGATGCCATTGAGTATGATGTGGATGCTTCTGCAATGGGGGATCCAAGGGGCACTATTCCTAGATTGAAAGCTTCTGTTTTTATAGCAAATAGTGTATTAATAGACTCCGCTTGCAAGGCTTTTGATAACGTAAAGGATGGAAACAGCTGTTTCAAGGGGAGAGTGGTTACTGGAGATAAATTTGTTGCTGATAACGAAGAAAAAACAGCTTTGCGTGAGGAATTTGGTGGATATTGTTGTGAGATGGAAGGCGGAGCTATTGCTCATGTTGCATATCTAAACGAGATTCCTTTCGTTATTATTAGGGCTATTTCAGATAATGCGGATAGCAGTGCAGATGTTAAATACGAGGAGTTTGTAAAAAAAGCTGCTCTTACCTCTAAAAATATGGTAATTAATATGTTATCACACCTGTAGAAACCTTGACATGTTTTTTTTACAAGTGATATAATTATTTATATAAACGTTGAAAAATCTAAAGGAGACAAAATTATGAGCGATCAAGAAAAAAAAGTAATATTTAGTGGTGTTCAGCCATCGGGTAAAATGACATTGGGAAATTATCTTGGAGCATTGAAGAGCTGGACAATGCTACAGAATGAGTTTGAATGCTACTTTAGTATGGTTAATATGCATGCGATTACAGTTCCACAGGATCCTGAAGTATTGAAAAGACAAACGATTGAACTATTGGCTCAGTTTATTGCTTGTGGAATTGATCCTGACTTGAATACTATATTTATTCAGTCGCATGTGAGAGAGCATGCGGAGTTGAGCTGGGTGTTGTGTACGATGACATATATGGGTGAGCTAAATAGAATGACACAGTACAAGGATAAGTCAAAGAAGAGTGAAGCAAATCTTAATGCAGGTCTTTTTACATATCCGGTATTAATGGCTGCGGATATATTGCTTTATCAAACAGATGTCGTTCCAGTTGGAGATGATCAAAAGCAGCATTTGGAGCTGGCAAGAGATTTGGCTATAAGATTTAACAACAAATATCCGGGTACGTTCGTGGTTCCTGAGGGATATTATCCAAAAGAAACTGCTAGGGTAATGAGTCTACAAGAGCCTGAAAAGAAGATGAGCAAATCTGATTCTAATGAAAATGCATTTATCTTACTTGCTGAGGATTCTGACACGACTGTCAAAAAGATTAAAAAAGCAGTCACAGACTCTGTAGGTGTAGTTAATTATTCAAATGATCAACCCGGATTGAAGAACCTTATAAATATATATTCCGCTCTTACAGAAAGAACAGTAGAAGAAATTGTTGCCATGTATGCCGGAAAGGGATATGGGGCATTTAAGAGCGAAATGGCAGAAGCAGTGGTGGAAAGCCTAAGACCTATACGTGAAAAATATGCATACTTGTTGGAGAATAGAGATTATCTAGAAGGAATATACACTAGAGGTGCTGAAAAGGCTGAAATTAAAGCAGGAAAGACACTTAGAGATGTGTATGAAAAAATAGGCTTTATACCTAGAAAGTTTTAATGGTTTTTGATTAGAGATATCTATGATAATATTAGTAATACAAGAGTATCATTATTGTGATACTCTTGTATTACGTTAGTTACTTCAGTGGCAAATTAGTTTTGTTATTAGTTATTAATATTTTACATTTACTAATGTATATTGAATTATATTATTTTAATTTAGAATCGAGGAAAAAAATGTTTGAGTTTATTATTGTAGTTTTGATAATAATAGATCAGCTTTCAAAAAAATACGTCCAATCAAGCATTCAGTTAGGAGAGAGTGTCCCAGTTGTAAATGATTTTTTTCATATAACGTATGTTGAAAATAGAGGTGCTGCATTTGGATTGTTACAGGGCAAACAGTATATTTTCATCGTTATTTCCGTAATGGTGGTAATTGGTGGCATAATTTATATTCATAAATCAAAGGAAAAGAAAATTTCAAAAATTGCTGTTGCCATGATACTGGCAGGTGCAGTAGGAAATTTAATTGATAGAATATATCTAGGCTATGTTGTAGATTTTTTTGATTTCAGATTTATTTGGAATTATGTTTTTAACTTCGCAGATGTACTTGTTGTAGTTGGTACATTTATATTGTGCGTATACCTGCTAATAACTGGAAAGGAATAATAGTTTGGGAGAAGAAAAGAACACGATACTAAGGGTGAAAAGGGATGATGAGAGCAAAAGATTGGATGCATTTTTGTCAGAAATGTTTTCAGATGTTTCTAGAAGTATGCATCAAAAGCTTATTAGAGATGGAATGACTCTGGTAAATGGTAAAAAACAGAAGTCGAGTTACAAGGTTTGCGTTGGAGACCAAATTGAAGTTGAATTTCCCGAGCCAAAAGTTTTAGCTGTGGCGCCACAGGATATTCCGATTGAAATAGCTTACGAAGACGAAGATATACTTATAGTTAATAAAGCTCAAGGGATGGTAGTTCATCCAGCACCTGGAAACTTTGACAATACATTGGTAAATGCGATATTGTTTCACTGTAAAGAAAATCTATCTTCTATCAATGGAGTCATACGTCCAGGAATCGTTCATAGAATAGATAAAAATACATCTGGATTGCTTGTGATTGCTAAAAATGATAAGGCTCATAGCTTTTTGGCAGAACAGTTTGCCATTCATTCGATCACAAGAGAGTATGAGATGATAGTATTTGGAAATGTGGATTGGAAAAAAATGACAATTGATAAGCCTATTGGTAGAAATCCAAAGGATAGACTAAAAATGGCAGTGGTAAAAAATGGTGGAAAAAGAGCTGTTACTCATTTTGAATTGATTGAAAATCTCAATGGATTCGCACATTTGAAAGCGACCTTGGAAACAGGAAGAACTCATCAAATAAGAGTTCATAGCAATTATATAAAGCATCCAATAATAGGTGATGATCTTTATGGGTATACTGTAAAGAAATTTTCAAAATTAACAGGGCAGGTACTTCATGCAAGAAAATTGGGATTTATTCATCCAAGTAGTGGTGAATATATGGAATTTAACTCTGAGTTACCTGATTATTTTTTAGATGTGATGAAAAAGACAAGGGAATAGCTAAAATTTATCTGAATAGGTTTAGAGGAAATAGATATGGAAAAAGCGAGAATAATGGATGAAAAAGCCATAGGTAGAGCAATTACAAGAATTAGTCATGAAATAATTGAAAGAAATAAAGGTATTGAGGATTTAGTTATCGTTGGTATCAAAACTAAGGGGATTCCCTTGGCAAATAGAATTGCTAGTAAGATTGAAGCTATTGAAAATAGCAGAGTGATATGTGAAAGTATCGATATAACGAGTTATAGAGATGATGTAACACATGATGTTATTAAAGGCTTGGTTGACGAAAAATTTGATCTTGATGTCCACAACAAAACAGTAGTTTTAGTTGATGATGTGCTGTATACAGGCAGGACAATAAGAGCGGCGTTAGATTATATTATTGACAACGGCAGACCAAAGCTAGTTCAATTGGCTGTTCTTGTCGATAGAGGACACAGAGAGCTGCCAATTAGGGCTGATTATGTAGGTAAGAATGTACCTACTTCAAAAAATGAAAAGGTATTAGTTAAATTTGTAGAAATTGATGATGAGGATTCTGTGACAATTTGTGAATAAGAGGATTTTGTAGCAATTTGTTAATAAGTTAAGCAGAAAATACATGATAAAGGTTAGAGAGGAACAGTATTATGGCGTTTGATGGTATTGTGTTGAATGCACTGTCTAGAGAATTGAAAAAAACACTTGTTGGAACAAAAATAGACAAGGTGTATCAGCCAGAAAAAGATGAAATTTGCCTAAAGCTTAGAACAAGGGAATCTAATATAAAATTGGTAATAAGTTCTAGTGCATCAAACCCGAGAGTTTACATTGCCAAGGCTTATGAAAAAAGCAATCCAAAGAAAGCACCCGTATTTTGTATGACTCTTAGAAAATATATTCAAAATGGTGTGATAACCGATGTTGAACAGATTGGATTCGAGCGAATTATGAGAATTTCAGTTGAATCCTATGATGAGCTGAGAGAAAAAACGACAAAATATCTCTATATTGAGATTATGGGAAAACACAGTAATATTATATTGGTTTCGAAAAATGAAAAAAAGATATTGGATTCAATAAAAAGAATACCTCTAAGTGTGAGTAGAGTTAGACAGCTATTGCCAGGTATGGAATATGAGTTGCCTCCAAGCCAGGATAAAATCAATCCTCTAGGTGGTATTAATATAGATGAATTGACAAGGAGATTTGAAAAAAGTCAACAAAAAATCAATAAGGCAATATTATCGAATATATTAGGAATTTCGCCACTTATTTCAAACGAGATTTGCTATAGGCTTGGTATTGATGTAGATTTATTAGCAAAGGATGCATATCTTTATGATATCAAAAGAATAGCTGATGAAGTAAGTGATATTTTTTCAAAACTGGATAATGATGATGTTTATCCTAATATGGTAATAGACATGAGAAAAAATAAAATAGTTGAGTTTGGTGTGATCGAACTATCGCAATATAAAGACTGTGAAGTAAAATCATTCGACTCAGTATCTGAGGTTATTGAGAATTACTATATATCAAAGGATCAAAAAGAGAGAATAACTCAGAAATCTCTTAATTTGAGAAAAAACATATCCATCAAATTAGATCGTTTAAATAACAAAATAAAAAAGCAAATGGAAGAGTTGAGAGAATCGGAAAAGGCGGAGGAGTTTAAGATAAAAGGAGAGCTGATTACATCCTATATCTATATGATTAAGCCGGGAATGGAGAGTGTGAGCTTATGTAATTTTTATGATGATAACAATGAAGTAAATATACAGCTTCAAAAAAACTTAACTCCATCCGAGAATGCTCAAAGGTATTTTAAAAAATATAATAAACTAAAAAAAGCAAATGAAGAGCTGACTAAATTTATTTCTGAAAACTCTGAGGAAGCTGAATATCTTGAAAATATTTTGCTTGCAATAGAAAACTGCGAAGCTGAAGTGGAGTTGAAAGAAATAAGGGAAGAGCTGATAAGAGAGGGATATGTAAGGGCTTACAAAATTCCCAAAAAGAATTTAAAGCCTGTTACGGAATTTAAAAAATATTTAAGCTCTAATGGAAACATGATAATTGTCGGAAAAAATAATAAACAAAATGATTATCTTACATTGAGATTGGCAGATAATGAGGATTTATGGTTTCATACAAAGGATATTCCAGGGTCTCACGTTGTAATAAAATCTGCGGGAAAAAAAATTAGCGATGTAGAAATATTTGAGGCTGCGATTTTGGCTGCGTTTTTTAGTAAAGCAAGATTATCAAGTAAGGTTCCGGTAGACTATACGTTGAAGAAAAATGTAAAGAAGCCTTCTGGTGCAAAGCCTGGATTGGTTATTTATGAGAATAATAAAACCGTGTATGTTACTCCTTCAGATGAAGAAATAGCAAAGATAAAGGTTATTCAAGACGATAAAAGCTAAAACTTTCTCAGAACAGTTTTACGAGATAAATAAAAGTTGCTTTCACGAGATAGATGAAATTGAAAATTTATTGTCTTGGAATTGATACAAAATGATTTATTTTTGTGTTATAATTAACCTTATGGTAAAATATATATGATAATAAAATATTGGAGAAAAATAATATGGCAATAAGTATGACTGGATTTGGAATTGGAGAGTACAAAGACGATAAGTACTGCATTTCTATTGAATGTAAGACAATTAATCACAAGTATTTAGATATAAATCCTAGGATTCCGAGAAAAGCTTCTTTTTTAGAAGATAAGCTGAGACAATTCGTTAAGCTATACTTGAAAAGAGGTAGAGTTGATATTTTCG
Organism: Peptostreptococcus sp. D1; assembly: GCF_900112955.1. GTDB lineage: Bacteria > Bacillota > Clostridia > Peptostreptococcales > Peptostreptococcaceae > Peptostreptococcus. Next base: position 68,089 of record NZ_FONP01000004.1, on the reverse strand, counting down.
TAAAAATAGAAGCATTCTCCTCTAATGATATTAATTTGATTTATGATTCTGAGCTCGCAAAGCAGGTTTATGATATTGTTTCTAGAGTCAAGAACGATTTTAAGATTGATGATGAAATCAAGCTTAGTGACATTTATAGCTTTCCTGATGTAATAAGGATTTCAGAAGCTGAGAATGATGAAGATGAGCTATGGGAAATAATGAAGCTTGCACTGGAAAATTGTATGACTGAACTGTCGGATATGAGAAGCTTTGAAGGTCATAAGCTAGCTAATGATATATTGGAGCGAACAAAAGCTTTGGAAAAGAATATTTTGGAAATCGAGTCTTTGGCATCAACTGTCGAAGAGGAATATAGAAAGAAATTGTTTGACAGAATTTCAGATATTATGAATGACCCTAATCTAATAGATGAAAATAGGTTGGCACAGGAGGTTGCCATATTTGCTGATAAATCTAATATAACAGAGGAGATTGTTAGATTTAAAAGTCATATAACTCAATTGAGAAATACAGTTGTAAGTGATGATACAATAGGCAGAAAGCTTGACTTTTTGATTCAGGAGATGAATAGAGAAACAAACACGATAGGTTCAAAGGTTTCCAATATTTCAATAACAAATTTAGTAATAGATATGAAGTCTGAGCTGGAAAAGATAAGAGAGCAAATACAGAATATTGAATAGCTGTAATTGCAGTGTATTAATACGTGGAGGGGCTTTTATGGTTAAGAAGAAGGGTTTGCTGATAGTTATTTCTGGTCCAAGTGGAGCTGGAAAAGGCACTATCTGTAAAAAGCTAGTGGAAAAACATGAAAATGTTAATCTTTCGGTTTCAGCTACTACTAGAAAACCTAGAGAAGGCGAGATTGAAGGCGTGAGTTACTATTATAAATCGAAGAGCGAATTTGAAAATATGATCGATAACGACGAGTTTTTAGAATTTGCCAAGATTTATGAAAATTATTATGGTACACCAAAAAAGACTATTTTTGACGAAATAAACAAGGGTAATGATGTAATTCTTGAAATTGAAATGCAGGGTGCGATGCAGATAAAAAAATCATATTCAGAGGCAGTATTTGTTTTTATTTTACCACCGAGCCTGTCTGAGCTAAAAAGTAGAATTGTTGGTAGAGGGACGGAGACAAGTGCACAAATTGAAATGCGATTTAATTCCGCGTATAACGAAATCAAGCTAGTGGGTGAATACGACTACTTTGTTTTTAATAATGTAGTGGAAAAATCAGTAGAAGATATTGAAAAAATAATTATGTCTGAAAAGATGAAGGTTATAAGATACAAGGATGAAATTATAGATTTATTTGAAAAGGAGATATTAAAATGCTAAAACCATCACTAAATGAAATTGTAAAAAAAATAGACAACAGATATTACTTGATTGCTACTGTTTCAAAGAGAGCTAGAGAATTGGTGGATGGCGATATTCCTATGGTTAATTCTACTGCTGAAGAAAAGCCAGTTGTTGTTGCAAGTGAGGAAGTCATTGAAGGTAGGGTAAAGTACAGATTATTAACTGATGATGAAATAAAAACACAGGAAATAGAACATAAGCTTGAGCAAGAGAGAAAGTATTTAGAACAAGAGTAATTTTTGTTATATTTTGGGAGAAATATTATGTTAAGTGGTAAAAATATTGTTGTCGGAGTAACTGGCGGAATAGCTGTTTACAAAGCCTGTGATGTTGTGAATAGAATGAAAAAAATGGGTGCCAATGTCAAAGTCATTATGACTAAATCAGCCTGTGAGTTTGTAGCTCCTATGACCTTTCAGACCTTGAGTAATAATTTTGTAGCTACAGATATGTTTGAAAAACCAAAGACTTGGGATGTTGAGCATATTGAAATTGCAAAAATGGCGGACTTATTTTTGATTGTGCCTGCAACTGCAAATATTATCGGAAAAATCGCAAATGGAATTGCTGATGATATGCTAAGTACGACAGTTATGGCGACTAAATCGCCAGTTGTTTTTGCTCCGGCTATGAACACTAATATGTTTGAAAATGAGATTGTCCAAGAAAACATAAAAAGATTAAAAAAATATGGCTATAGGTTTATAGAACCAAGCTCTGGATTGTTGGCATGCGGAGATATCGGAGTTGGAAAGCTTGCAGATGTAGATGACATAGTAGCTTATGTTGAAAGCTTTTTTAACGAGCAGGCTGTAAAGGATCTAAAGGGGATAAATATACTGATTACTGCAGGACCGACAATTGAGTCTATAGATCCAGTCAGGTATATTACAAACAGGTCGAGTGGCAAAATGGGTTACGCAATAGCGAAATCTGCCGTAGAAAGAGGTGCGAATGTAACTCTAATTTCTGGGAAAACAAGCCTACCAATACCGAAAAATCTTTCAAAGCTTATAAGTATTGAAAGTGCAGAAGATTTGTATAATGCTGTGACAAGGGAATTTGAAAATAATCAAGTAGTTATTCAAAGTGCGGCTGTTGCCGACTACAAACCAAAAGAATACTCTGATAAAAAAATAAAGAAAAAGAACGATGATCTAGAAATCAAATTGTCTAGAAATAAGGATATAGCCCTTGAGCTGGGAAAAATTAAAGGTGATAAGATACTGATAGGCTTTGCTGCTGAAACCAACGATGTTTTGGAGAATGCCACGAAAAAGATTGAAAAGAAAAATTTGGATTTTATTGTTGCCAATGATTTGACAAAGGAAGGTGCCGGATTCGCTTCTGATACAAATATAGTAAAGCTTATTTATCCGAACGGCGATATCAAAGAGCTTCCAAAAATGGAGAAGTCAGAGGTTGGAAATCATATTTTAGATGATATTAAAGTGATAATCGAAAATAAGTAGTTAATGCGAGGGGAATCAACTTTGATTTCCCTATTTTTAGGATGAGATTTTGGAGGTAATTATGTATGTAGATGTAATTTTGAAGCAAAAAGGAAGATTTTCTGATATGTTGTTCTCATACAGAGTACCTGATTCACTTGAAAACAAAATAGATATTGGATACCGAGTTAGTGTGCCCTTTGGAAAAAGCAACAAGCCTATTGAAGCAATCGTAAATAATATAAAGAGTGAAAATGAATCTGAATGCACTGATTTTGAAATAAAGGATATTTTTGATGTATTGGGTGACAAGCCTCTGATTTCACGTGAAAATATGGAGCTGATATCGTGGATGAGAGATAGATACATTTGTACATATTTAGACTGTTTAAATCTTTTTTTTCCAAAAGGATATACACTAAATTCTATAAAAATTGTCAAACCGGTTTTTTCTATAAAAGAACTGACTGTTGAACAGGAGGTTTCACTAGATCAAGCTGAGAGAAAGATTATAAATGAGCTATATCTGTCTAAGGAAGACGTCAGCTATGACAGCCTGACGAGCAGACATTCAAAATCTAAATTAGACTCTCTTATTTCAAAAGGTCTAGTAAATGTTCAGTGGTCGTATAAAGAGGTTGTCAACGAAAAAAGGATAAAGATTGTGTATTTGGATGAGGATTTGAAATGTAAAACACAGACTAATTCTGATTACATTAGTAGTCTTAAGCTAGGTAAAAAACAATTGGAGACAGTAAATTTCTTGCTTTTGAATGGTTCTGTGGAGCAGTCGACACTTTTGGAGCTGCTTGGTGTATCTAATCAAACAATAAAAAGCCTTGAAAAAAGAGGTATAATTAAAATAAAAGAAGAGAGCCATTTCAGAGCTCCTAGTCAGCTTTTGACAGTGGAGAACAAAAAAATTGATTTAAATTCTCAGCAGAGAAAGGTTGTGGATAGAATAATCGAAGGCATTCGACATAAAAGCCGCAAGCCATATTTGATTCATGGAGTGACCGGTAGTGGTAAAACAGAAGTGTTTTTGGAGCTTATAGAATATGTGTTATCTCAAGGCATGGAAAGTGTTTTTCTAGTACCTGAAATTGCTCTTACTCCACAGACTATTGCAAGGGTAAAAAATAGATTTGGTGATATAGTAGGAGTTTTTCATAGCCAATTATCCGAAGGTGAAAAATATGATGTCTTTAGAGAGGTGAAGAATGGAAATATAAGGGTTGTTATTGGTACGAGATCTGCAATTTTTCTTCCATTTGATTCATTGGGATTGATAATAATAGACGAAGAACACGATTTTAGTTATAAATCAGAAAAGACACCGAAGTATGATGCGATTGAAATTGCAAGATACAAGGCATTCAAAAGCAATGTTGCTGTTGTGCTGGGCTCTGCGACACCATCTGTACAAGATTACTACAATGCCAAAAATGGTGATTACGAGCTGCTTGAGTTAAATAAAAGAGTAAATAACAATTTGATGCCTGAAATATCAATAGTTGATATGAGGAAAGAGCTACATTCGGGCAATGGCTCGCCTCTAAGCAAGGAATTGGTAGCCAAAATGGATTTGGAGCTAAAAAAAGGCAATCAGGTAATTTTGTTTTTAAACAAAAGAGGTTACGCAAATTTTATGGAGTGCAAAGACTGTGGTCATGTGTTTAAATGCAAAAATTGTGATATTACTTTGACGAATCACAAGTCGCTAAAAAAAGGAATTTGTCATTACTGTGGATATGAAGAACATATTCCTGATAGATGCCCGAAATGCAATATGACAAATATTGGAAGTGTTGGTGTAGGTACCGAGAAAATAGAAGAGATTGTATTTAATTTATTTCCAAATCACAAAACGCTGCGAATGGATAGAGATTCTACAAAAAAGAAAAATGGAGTGCAGAAAATTCTTGAAACGTTTAATAAGGGAGAAGCGGATATTTTAATCGGTACACAAATGCTGAGCAAAGGACATGATTTTGCAAATGTGACTTTGGTGGGTATTATATCGGCAGACCTCATGCTGAATTTTCCGGATTTCAAATCATATGAACAGACATTTCAATTGATTACTCAGGTTTCCGGTAGAGCGGGTAGAGGTGAAAAGCTGGGTCAGGTTGTTCTACAGACATATAATACAGAGCATTTTGCTATTAGGAGTGCTGCAAATTACGATTTCAAAGCCTTTTATGAAACTGAGATAAAGCTTAGAAAAACTTTTGGCTATGAACCATTTAACAGTATTATTAGGGTTGTTTTTGCAAATTCGGATGAGTCGTTAGCCAAAGAAAATTCCTTTAGATTTAGAGATACGTTAAAGTATTTGATGGAAGAAAAGGGAATTGATTCAATAAGAAGCATACTTGGTCCAAACGAATGCTCAATTAGGATGATAAATAATAAATTTAGATGGCAAGTAATAATAAAAAATCATGGAGTTGACATAAAACTTTTGAAATCTATGATAAAATATATTTGTATAAAAAAGTATGAAAATGTATTTAGTAAGGGTATAGATATAAATATAGAGATAAATCCGAATACTTTTATTTAGTGTATGGATGTGATTTTAAGGAGGATAAAATGGCTATAAGAAATGTGTTAAAAATGGGAGATCCCGTATTGAATAAAAAATCAAAAAAAGTTGTGGAATTTAATGAAAGGCTGCATACTTTGCTAGATGATATGGCAGATACGATGTATTTGCACGATGGAGTTGGATTGGCTGCACCACAGGTAGGTATTCTCAGGAGGGCTGTTATTGTGGATATTGGAGATGGATTGATTGAATTGATAAATCCAGAAATTATAGAAAGCTCAGGAACGCAAACTGATGTGGAAGGGTGTCTGAGTGTTGATAAGTATGTGGATGAGGTGACGCGTCCAAATTATGTAAAGGTTAAGGCTCAGGATAGAAATGGAAATGAGATATTTGTTGAAGGTAAAGCATTTTTAGCTAGGGCATTTTGTCATGAGATAGATCATCTAGATGGAATACTTTTTGTAGAAAAAGTAGTTAGGGGAGAATAGCTATGAAGATAGTATTTATGGGGACACCGCAAATTGCCGTTGATTCACTTCAGAGATTAATTGATGATGGATATGAGGTAGCAGCGGTAGTTACGCAGCCAGACAAACCAAAGGGAAGAGGAAAGAAAATTGCGATGTCTCCAGTAAAGGAGCTTGCCCTTAAACATAATATTTGTGTGCTTCAGCCTGAAAAGGCTTCAAAACCTGAATTTATAGATAAAATACGTGAAATAAATCCAGATTTAGTAGTTGTTTTGGCATATGGTCAGATTTTGAAAAAAGATTTATTGGAAATACCGAAGCTTGGTTGTATAAATGTACATGTATCGTTGCTTCCTGAATTAAGAGGGGCTGCACCTATTAATTGGGCGATAATTAATGGTCTACAAAAGACTGGTATTACGACGATGCTTATGGATACTGGACTTGATACTGGAGATATTATTGAAGCAAGAGAATTTGAATTGAACGATGAAATAACAGCTGGCGAGCTTCATGACTGGATGATGGTAGAAGGCGCAGAGATATTAAGTAGCACCATCAAAAAAATCTCAAAATCAGATTTTTCAAGAACAAAGCAAGATAATTCAAAATCAACGTATGCACCCACATTAAACAAGGAGATGGCTCATGTGGATTTTTCGAGGTCTGCTAGGGAGATTCATAATTTAGTTAGAGGAATTAACCCTTGGCCGGGGGCGTGGTGTGAGTATGGCGAAAATAAGATGAAAATATGGAAGACCTGTGTTTTTTCGGATTCTGGTCAAAACAATGAAATTGGTAAAATTACTGATGCAGATAAGAATGGGATAGTAGTTCTTTGTGGAATAGGTAAGCTATTGATACAGGAAATACAAATGCCAAATAAGAAAAGAATGGCAGTTTCAGAATATATTAAGGGAAATGATATAGAATTAGGTTTAATATTGAAATAGGAAGGTGATTTGATGTATCCGATGTTTTATTATGATAGTTCGATGATAATATTGATTCCTGCAATATTATTGTCTTTATATGCTTCATTTAAGGTTAATTCAACCACTAAAAAATATTTTCAGGTAAGGGCTATGAAAGGAATTACTGGTCAAGAGGTAGCAAGAAGAATACTTGATCATAATGGATTATCAAATGTTTTGGTGTATCCGGTAAAGGGAAATTTATCAGACCATTATGATCCAAGAGGCAAAACAGTTAGTCTTTCCGAGGAAGTATATTACGGAACTTCTATAACTGCTGTTTCAGTAGCAGCTCATGAATGTGGTCATGCAATTCAAGATAAAGAAGCCTATGCGCCGATGAATTTTAGAAGTACTTTGGTTCCAATGGTGAATTTTGCTTCATCTGCATCATGGATAATTATATTGATGGGATTTATGGTTAGCAAGAATTTTCTTTGGCTAGGAATCCTGTTGTTTTCTGCAACTGTATTATTCCAAATTGTGACTTTACCTGTTGAGTTTAACGCATCTAGTCGTGCATTAAATCAACTTGAAGCTTTGGGAATCTTGGGTCCAGAAGAAAAGAGAGATGGAAGAAGAGTATTGAATGCGGCGGCTTTAACCTATGTAGCAGCGGCTTTGGCTTCAATATTACAATTGGTTAGACTTATTTTGATCGCCAGAGATAGAGATTAAGTAATTGATAAGCATGGATTAGTTATAAATGGCTATTTTCTTATATTTGTGTAGGATAGCCATTTATTTTTGAACAGTAAAAATAGAAAAGAGTTGAGGTGAAATAGGTGTCGGCAAGAAATATTGCTTATAAGGTGCTTTTTGATATAGAAAAAAATAAAAAATACTCCAATATCTCTTTGGACTATTACTTAAAAGGGAGTGATTTGAATGATTTGCAAAGAGGCTTTGCAACGGAACTGGTTTATGGTGTTTTGGAAAATAAGATTTTTTTGGATGGAATAATAAATAGACACTCCAAGATAAAGGTTAAAAAAATGCAATATTCTGTAAAAATTTCACTTAGAATGGGTGCATACCAGCTTATTTTTCTAGATGGTGTAAAAGACTACGCAGCCATAAATGAAGCTGTTTCTATGATGAAAAAAATAGACAAAGGGTCGTCGAATTTTGTAAATGCTGTTCTTAGAAATATTTCCAGGAATATTGATGACGTATTTGAGCATGATGAAAATTCAATAGAAGGCTTGGCTACTAGATACTCATTTGAAAAATGGATAGTTGAAAGATTGGTCAAAGAAAATGGTATTGAAAAAACAAGAGGTATACTAATTTCGTTGTCTGAAAAGCCGAAAATTTATCTTCGTATAAATAGGTTAAAATCTAGTGAATTTCCATCATTTGACGACTATGTGGATTTTGTTTTAGAAGGACTGTCAAAGGATGGTATTGTTGGGAGAAAAGTTGAAGGTATAATTGAGGCAATCGAGGTTGATTCTTTTAAAAGAATCGAAAAAAATGAGTTGTTTAGAAAAGGCTATATAAGTATACAAGATAAAAGTTCAATGCTGGTGGGAAATATTCTTAATCCATCGGAAAATTCAATGGTATTAGATTTATGTTCAGCTCCAGGTGGAAAGTCAACTCATTTGGCAGAGATAATGAACAATACTGGAAAAATAGTGTCACATGATGTATTCGAGCATAAAATTAAGCTTGTGAAGTCATATTGTGAGAGATTGGGAATAAATAATGTCGAAATTTCTTTGGGAGATGCATCCGAGTTCAACCCTGAATATGAAGGCAAGTTTGACTATGTATTATGTGATGTACCTTGCTCTGGCATAGGAATAGTGAGACGAAAACCTGAAATAAAATACAAAAAAGAAAATGATGTAGTCGGATTGCCGATATTGCAATTAAAAATATTGAATAATGCGGCGAAATACTTGAAAAAAGGTGGCTTGATAGTGTATTCTACTTGTACCATATTTGATTCGGAAAATATTGATGTAGTGAGAAGGTTTTTGAATGAAAATCAAGGTTTCGTATTCGAAAATATCTGTGGTGCCCCTATGACAAAGCTATTTGATGAAGAAAGAAGACGCAAAGGATATTTAAAGATTATGCCCAGTAAAGATAATATGGATGGTTTCTTTATTTGCAAATTGAAAAAAGTTTAAAAATTATATTGAGGTATGGTATAATGTATAATGAGAAGGTTGTGCTTAAAAACCTAACTGAAAATGAAATGAAGGATTTTTTGGTTAGTATTGGCGAAAAAAAATTCCGAGGTGGGCAAATTTTCTCTTGGATATACAGAGGAATAAGAGATTTTGACGAAATGAATAATATTCCCAAAAGTATAAGAGCAAAGCTGTCTGAGTTCTCGATAATTGGTAATATAGACATAGAATTGATATTGGAATCAAGGTTTGACAATACAAAAAAATATCTATTTTTGTTAAATGATGGAAGCATTATTGAGACTGTTGCCATGATTTATGATAGTAGAGTTACCGTTTGTGTGTCCAATCAAGTTGGTTGCAGGATGGGGTGTAGGTTTTGTGCGTCCACGATTGATGGGCTATATAGAAATCTGGAGCCATGGGAAATACTGGATCAGATATTAAAGGTGCAAGAAGATCTGGGGATGAGAGTATCGAATGTGGTAATGATGGGAAGTGGCGAACCGTTGGATAACTATGAAAGCTCAGTGCAGTTTTTGAAATTGGTTAATGAAGAAAATGGTCTCAACATTGGATATAGACATATTACACTATCAACCTGTGGTGTGGTAGATAAAATATATGATTTGGCAGATTTGCAATTACCGATTAATTTGGCTATTTCATTTCATTCTCCATTTGATGAAGAAAGAAAAAAAATTATGCCTGTGGCAAATAAATTTTCAATTCGGGATATTTTAAAATCTTGTAGATACTTTATTGAAAAAACTGGAAGGCGAATAACCCTTGAGTATTCTCTAATCAATGGAGTAAATGATTCTGAAAATGAGGCCAGTGAGATTGTAAAATTGTTGAGAGGAATGCTATGTCATGTAAATCTAATTCCTATCAATCCTGTGGATGAAAGAGCTTTTGAAAAACCAAGTAAAGAGCATATTAATAAATTTAAATATTATTTAGATAAAAACAATATACCTGTGACTATTAGAAATTCCATGGGAGCTGATATTAGTGGTGCTTGCGGACAACTAAGGAGAAAGTTTAAAAATACTGATGGCACGGTTTAAGGAGGAATAGTATGGATTTTGTGTGTACTTCTCATATTGGAATAGTCAGAAAAAATAATGAAGACTATTGCAAGGGAGAAATAATTGAAATCGGTGAAAAAAAAGAGGTTGGAATTTTTGCAATTGCCGATGGAATGGGTGGCCATAAAAAAGGTGAAGTCGCCAGTCAGCTTGCTGTCGAAAATATTATTGAAATTTTTAACGATAGCATAATTCAAAATGAGGCAATAAAAGTTGAATATATAGACGATATAATAAAGCAGGCCTACAATACTGTAAATACAATGATATATGAAAAATCGAAAGCAGATATTAGCTTTGATGGGATGGGTACAACTCTGACAATGGCTTTTGTTTATGAAAATAAAGCATATGTTGCAAATGTAGGTGATAGCAGATGCTATGTATATAGAAAAGAAGGCAGTCTTGAACGAATTACTTCTGACCACTCTGTCGTGGAAGAATATGTGAAGGCTAAAATAATTACTGAAGAAGAAGCGAGAGTTCATCCAGATAGAAATAAAATAACTAGAGCTGTTGGTACTGAACCAGTGGTAATTGTGGATATTTTTGAGGTTGATCTAAATGAGGGTGATATAATACTTCTTGCAACTGATGGATTGACAGGTCCAGTCGAAGGCAATACAATTGAAGCTGTTTTAAAGACTCAGTTGCGTGCTGATGAAATGGCGAATAAATTGGTAGAGCTTGCAAATGACACTTCGGGCAAAGATAATGTTACAGTAATAATAGTTATGGTTTAAGGTGGTGTTATTATGGGAGCGACAGTCTTAGGAAATAGATACGAGATCCTTAGAAAAATTGGTGATGGAGGCATGGCCTTTGTTTATCAAGCTAGGGATAGATTATTAAATAGAATAGTAGCAGTAAAGGTTTTGAGACCAGAATTTGTTGACGATCAAGAATTTTTGGTGAAGTTTAAAAGAGAGGCAGAGGCCGTAGCCAGTCTTTCTCATCCGAACATAGTGAATGTTTATGATGTAGGTGAAGATGGAAAAGTTCATTACATTGTAATGGAATATGTCGATGGACAAAACCTAAAGGAAATAATACAAAAAGAGGGATCTTTGGAGGAGTATACTGCTTTGGATATTACGAAGCAGATAGCGAATGCTTTGGGAGCCGCTCATAGAAGTGGTATTATTCACAGAGATATCAAGCCTCATAATATCCTGATTTCAAAAGATGGTAGACAAGTTAAGGTGGCTGACTTTGGAATCGCAAAGGCAGTAAGCAGTTCAACTATGACGAACATGGGGAGTGTAATCGGTTCAGTTCATTATATCTCACCTGAGCAAGCGAAGGGGAAGCATCTGACTAGCAATGCAGATCTTTACTCTTTGGGTATAGTTCTTTATGAAATGATATTGGGGAAAGTTCCATTCAGCGGAGATAGCCCTATTTCAATTGCCCTAAAGCACATCAACGAAAATATTAGCTTTTCTGATGAGGAAAAAAGAATTATTCCAAATTCGATTAGAACTATCATTAGCAAGCTGACTCAGAAAGAACCGGTTAACAGATATGAAACTGCTGAAGAGCTGATAGAAGATATAGAGTTTGTAGAAAAGAATATCGATCTTCCATATATGAAAGATTATGATAACTTTGCAACAGAGGATATAACTAGACGAGATTATAGTATATTCAAGGGTAGAACTCCTATTCCGTTTAAAAAGAAATCCGACGATGAAGAGTATTACGACGATGAAGACGAATATTATGATGATGAGGATGAATACTATGATGATGACGAGGAGTATTATGATGATGAAGAATATTATGATGAAGATAACTCCAGAAAATCTAGGAAAGAATTGAAAAAAGAAAAAAAGAAAAGTATTAAGAAGGAATCTCCAAAAACAAGAAGAAGATTGAAAATTTTAGCTGTGATTTTAATACTTATCTTGATTGGATATGGATATATCGGTGTTAAATATTTTGGTTTGGGATCTTTTATCAGCAGGAATAGCGAAGAAGAAGTAGTTGTTCCTGATGTGCAGAGCATGACAATAGAGGAAGCTCAAAACGAGGTAAGGGATCTTGGGTTGAATATAGAATTGAAATCTGAAGAATTTAGCAGTCAGGTTTCTGCGGGAAGGATAATAACACAGACTCCTATTGCCGGTAGTAAATTGAAAAAGGGTGATTCAATATCTGTCATTATCAGTAGAGGTAATACGAAGGTTCCAGTTCCTAATGTAGTTGGAATGAAGCTTTCAGATGCAGAAAAGCTGCTAAATGACAATGGATTATTGCTAGGAAATGTCAAGTATCAGTACAACAGTGCAAAGGAAGGCACAGTGCTGGAACAGAGTTTGCTTGGTGGCTCAAGTGATGAAGGACAAAAGGTTTCTTTAGTCGTAAGCAAAGGAAAGGAAGCTAGTACTCAAGCTCCGAGTATAATAGATGATAGCAACGATGCGAATACTGATATTAACCCTGGAATAATCAACAACGGGTCTTCAGGCCCTAGAAGTAATGGAAACAGTGGTACTTCAAGAAGTGGTGGTACTTCAAGAAGCGGTGGAACCTCAAGTGGAATGGGATCTGGCTCAAATGGATCAAGTGGCGATTCTTCAAGCTCTGGCGGAACGACTGATTCGAACGGTACAGGTTCTGGACACGGATCCTCCAGTGGTAATTCAGGCTCTGGAATTTCTGATGACGCAGAAATACAATCAGAGTAATATAGAAGGAGATAGTAGTCATGATTGTGAGTTTATCAGCCTTAAGGACTACTTATAAGAAACTGTGAGAAAAATTTAATTTAAAACTAAAAAGAGTTATCTATTATGATAGCTCTTTTGTTTTAAAGTGAAATCTAAACAAAGTTAAATGTAAATAAATTCATATGTAAAGGAAAAATAATGAGTAAAGTTGTTATTGTGACAGGTGGAGCAAGAGGCATTGGCGAGGCTATCTCTATTGAGCTAGCAACCAAGGGCTACAGAGTATTAATAAATTACAACAGGTCTAAAGACAGAGCTGTTGAGCTTATGCAAAGCTTGAATATCAAGGGGTGTAATGTGGATGTATTCTGTGCCGATGTCTCTAATTCATTTGATGTAAAAAAAATGTTTGACTATTGTTTCAAAAAGTTCGGAACGGTAGACTGTTTGATAAATAATGCTGGAATAAGCTGCGAGGGGCTTTTGACAGATATTAGCGAAGACGAGTGGGACAACGTTATTGATGTCAATTTAAAATCGGTTTTTCTATGCAGCAAGGAAGCTTTAAAGACTATGATTTCAAATCATTCTGGTAGTATTATCAATATCACATCAATGTGGGGTGTGACAGGCGGCTCATATGAAACAGTTTATTCTGCATCAAAGGCTGGGATAATTGGACTTACAAGAGCTCTGGCTAAGGAGGTCGGTCCATCTGGCATAAATGTAAATGCCATTGCACCAGGAGTGATAATGACAGATATGATGTCTGGATATTCAAGCGAGGATTTGAAAAATTTGAAAGACGAAACACCTTTGATGAGACTGGGTAAACCAGAAGACATAGCATCACTTGTGTCATTTTTATTGTCGGGAAAAGCTGATTTTATTACAGGGCAGGTTTTTGGTGTGAATGGTGGCTTCGTAATTTAGGAGAATATATGATAAAAGGAAAAATAATTAAAGCCATAAGTGGTTTTTTCTATGTTGAATCTGATAATGGTATAATAGAGTGTAAGGCGAGAGGAATATTGAGAAAGAAAAATATTACTCCGATTATAGGAGATAACGTTATTATTTCAACAACTGATTTAAATTGTGGTATAATAGAAGAGGTAATGCCTAGAAAGACGGAATTGGTAAGACCTCCAGTAGCAAATATAGATAAGGTATTTATAACCTTTGCTGTTAAAGAGCCAAATCCTAATCTATCGTTGTTGGATAGATTTATTGTGTTTTCTGAAAAGGTGGGCTTGGATATAGTTATTCTACTTTCAAAAATGGATTTAGATGAAAGGTTAGAAAAAACAATGATTATAGCTGATGAATATTCAAAAGTCGGATATAAAGTCATACCGGTAAGCACAATTACTGGACAAAATATGGATAAGGTTAAGCTGGAGATGAAGGGCTGCACGTCTGTTTTTGCTGGTCAATCGGGAGTGGGAAAATCGAGCATTATCAATAGTATTGTTCCGGAATTGAGCTTGGAAACCTCTGAAATATCTCATAAGCTGGGAAGAGGAAAGCATACTACTAGACATGCACAGCTTTTCAAGGTTGATGAGGATACTATTTTTGCCGATACTCCTGGTTTTAGTTCATTTGAAATTAACGATATTGAGGCAGATGAGTTAAAGCATTACTTTATTGAGTTTTCTGCCTTGAGTGAGTGTAGATTTGGTAATAAGTGTATTCACAAGAATGAACCCGATTGCGTTGTGAAAGAAGCAGTTGAAGATAACAAAATTTCTAAAAGAAGGTACGAAAGCTATCTTCAGATATTAGATGAAATAAGCTCAAATAATTCTTTTGGAAGAAAAAACAGAGAAAAAGATGGAATTTATGTAAAATCAAAAAATAGGAAAAATGGGAGGTAAAAATGAAATTAGCACCATCGGTTTTATCAGCAGATTTTGCAAATTTGCTAAGCAGTTGTAAGAAAGTTGAAAATGCTGGATGTGAATATTTACATCTGGATGTGATGGATGGACATTTTGTTCCTAATATTACTTTTGGGGCACCTATAATAAAGAGCTTGAGAAAAGATATTGAAATGGTTTTTGATGCACATTTGATGATAACTGATCCAGATAAGTTTATACCTGATCTAGTTGATGCTGGCTGTGATATAATTACTGTACATCAAGAAGCCTGCACTCATCTTCACAGAACAATACAAAATATTAAAGCATATAATGTGAAAGCTGGAGTGGTCTTAAATCCAGCCACGCCTATCGAAACAATAAAGCATATTTTACCAGATGTGGATATGGTGCTTTTAATGTCGGTAAATCCTGGCTTTGGTGGACAAAAGTTCATTCCAGAGGTTTTGGAAAAGATAAAAGCGTTAAAAAGGATGATTGATGAGCGTGGGCTAGATATCGAGATAGAGGTTGACGGAGGCGTTAATTCTCAGAATATTAAAGCCTTAGTGGATGCTGGAGCAGATGTTTTAGTTGCGGGGTCAGCGATATTTAATAGTGAAGATATTGATTTGGCTGTGATGAATCTGAGAAATGCTGTAAAAGGAAAGTAGGCGTTGTAGTGTACGGATGTTTGATAAATTCAAAAACAGCTTGTATTGTTTTGAATGGAGAAATAGGCGATTATGAAGAGATGAAAAAATTTATCGAGTTACAAGAATATGGCAAAATAATAGCCGTAGATGGCGGTGCAAATCACCTTTACAAAATTGGAGTTGTGCCAGATTATATCGTTGGAGATTTGGACTCGATTGAGGATTTTGTTTATGAATATTACAATGAAAAAGGTGTGGAGGTATTAAAATATCCATCGAAAAAAAACGAGACTGATACGGAGTTGGCTGTTGTAAAGGCGATAGAGGATGGCTGTGTTTGTGTGGATATACTTGGAGCCTTAGGAGGAAGAATTGATCATGAGCTAGCGAATGTTTTTCTTTTGTATTATATAATGAAAAAGGAAGTGTTTGGTAGAATTGTATCGAAAAAAACGGAAATTTATACCGTAGAAAATGACGAATTGGTTATCGAGGGTTGTGTCGGAGATATAATTTCCATTATTCCTTTAAAGGGTGATGCAAACGGAGTAACCTTAAGAAATTTGGAATACACTCTTGAGGAGTTTGATATGAGTTATTCGGTTCCAAGAGGTATTTCAAATGTAATGACCGACACTCTTTGCTATATTGATGTTAGAGATGGGTGTTTAATTGTAATAAAAAATAAATTTGATAAATAAGAGAGGGGTAAACATGGAGAAATACAATATACTAGTTGTTGAGGATGAGAATGAAATCTCCGATGCGATAGAAATTTACTTAACGAATCAAGGTTATCGTGTTCTTAAAGCGTCAAATGGACTGGAAGGCTTGGATATCATAGATAAGGAAACTATACATCTAGCTATTATCGATCTGATGATGCCTGAAATGGATGGCGAAACGATGATAATTAGACTTAGACAGAAGCATAATTTCCCAGTAATAATTCTTTCTGCAAAATCCGAAGACTCCGACAAGATTTTAGGGTTAAATATTGGTGCGGATGATTATGTTAATAAACCATTTAAACCACTTGAACTACTTGCTAGAGTAAATTCTCAGATTAGAAGATATACAAAATATATAAATATAGGAAATGATAACGAATCAAATGAGGATGAGGGGTTTTATGTTATCGGTGGACTGGAATTAAATGAAAAAACAAAGGTGGTAAGTGTGGATGGTTGCCAAGTAAAGGTAACTCCAATAGAGTTTAAGATATTAAATCTTCTCATGAAAAGTCCGGGAAGAGTATTTTCTTTGGATGAAATATACGAAAATGTATGGAATGAGAACGCTGTGAATACTGAAACAGTGATGGTTCATATTAGAAACATACGAGAAAAGATTGAAATTGATTCAAAAAATCCCAAGTATTTAAAGGTGGTGTGGGGTGTTGGATATAAAATTGACAAGATATGATCTCGGTAAAAAGAAAAAGATATATACTTCATTAGTTTTATTGATTACTTTTATCCTTTCTTTGATAATGATATATAGATACCATTCTGTAGACTTACGAGTTCAAGAAAACAAACAAAATCCATTTCAAAATAGGCAGTTTGCCTCAGATCTATTTTATACGAACTATTATCTTTATTATAAGATTTATCAGCAAGAAAAAAATCAGCTAATAAGACCTGTTGATTTGTTTTTAACTAAAAAGAATATTCAGGGGATGATCAATAATTTAGATATAGATTATTACTCAAGTGAGTTAGATTCCGATGATATAAAATATAATTTTGATGAATCCTTCAAGGAGCTCGGAGATTTTATTAATAACTCAGAAGGTAAGCTAAAATACTTCGCTATAAATAAAAAGACTGGCTTTAAGTACACCAACTATTTGTTTAAGGATGATATGAAAACCTTTGATGACTATCAGAGTGAACTTGAAAAATTGAATAATGATGCTACAAAAATAGATAAAAATTCTGAAATTTACAAGGATTATATCAATCTTCAGAAAAAAATAAAAAGGAAATTCATGACTTACATAATTATAGATTTCGACTCTAATGGTAAATGTGATATTTCCTATAGTTATGGCTTGCAAAAAGAGGTTTTTGATAATTATTTCTTGGAGTTAGATGCAAATAAAAAACTAAATGAGGTATACAATATTTCAGATGTAGCTGATTTTTCTTTTTCAAACTACAGAGTTGAGCCAATTAAAAATATGAGATATGTTTATGCGATTCCAAATAGTGTGAATACAAACTTTTATTCTAGTCATGATACAGTAAGTGAATACGTTCATAGAAAAGAGCGAAGTTCATATAAAGGTATAGAGATTTTGGGACGAAGTATACTGGCAATTATCGTTGTAATAACACTATTAATACCTATTAGAACACTAAAATTATTTATGGGATTGGAAAAACTAAAGAAGCTACCTTTGGAAGTTTTTGTGATTGCATTGTATTATCTTCATTCATCTCTATTGAGTAATTACGTTGCGATAATGATGGTAAGAGAAACAATTACTGGAAATGTGCTGAAATCATTGTTGTCAAATGATATTCCACTTGTTGTAGCCAAGCAGTTGGTAAATATAATAAATATTGCATATTGGATGTTATCATTCTTTTCTATTTACTTGATTGCATGTTTGATAAAGATGGTAATTAAAAATGGAATAACTGGATATTTAAGAAAGAGAAGCATTCTTCTTTGGATTTCAAGAATGATAATAAGAGGTATTTCTTCAATATTTTATAGATTTATCAGCGTTGATTTGTCGTTGAGATACAACCGATTATTTATTAGTGGGTTTATTTTGGTATTTTTTGGTACAGTAATATTACTTTGGGCTGATGTTACGTATACGTTATTATGGTTCTTTTTGATGATAGTATATATTATGGTACTTTTGATTTTTACGAAAATTGTAAAAAAAGAAATCGACAATGGTAAAAAAGACTATGAGGGACTTTTAGGGCTGACAAAGGATATCGCTAGTGGAAATCTTGATCAGGATATTATGAAGGTTGATGTGGGTATTTACGAGGAAATACAAAGACAGCTGTTTAGTATTCAACAAGCGTATAAAAAATCCATTGAAGAAGAAGTGAAAAGTCAAAAGATGAAAAGTGACTTAATTTCAAATGTTTCACATGATTTAAAGACACCTTTAACTTCTATAATTACATATATTGAGCTTTTGAAAAATACGGAAACGTCAGAAAACGCAAAAAAATATATTGATACTATTAGTAGAAAATCTGAAAGATTAAAAATACTTATAGACGATATGTTTGAGATTACGAAGGCACAGTCTGGTAATTTGAAGGTGAATATAGATGAAGTTGAAATAGTAAACCTAATGAAACAAAGTATTTTTGAGGTTAGTGATAGATTTTCAACTAGAGGAATAGCTTTGAAGACTTCATTCCCCGAAGAAAAGATAATTTTAAAGCTAGATGGTGAAAAAACCTATAGAATATTTGAAAATCTTCTTGTAAATATCGCAAAATACTCGGCAAAATATTCAAGGGCATATGTGGATATCAAAAACGAAGAAGAACGTGTAGTTATAACTTTTAAGAATATTTCTGAAACTGAAATAGACTATGATGCACAGGATATACTTGAAAGGTTTAGACGTGGTGATAAATCAAGAAATACTGAGGGATCAGGTCTAGGATTGTCCATTGCAAAGGGGTACGTTGAGATACAGGGTGGAGAGCTGAATATACATCTTGACGGAGATTTATTTAAATCTGAGATTATTTTCTATAAAAATAGGGAAATAATTTCTAGTAGGAAAAATATATCGAAAGAGAATATCAATTCTCGATAATGAAAATAGAGATTTGTGACAAGTTTAATAAGTCAATATCTATTGAGTATAATATAGTGAAAATGAGATATTGATTGAGAATTAAATAAAAAAGGACTGTGAAACAGTCCTTTTTTATTTATCTTGCAATAGGATATATATCATAATGTATCTCTATTTATGCTCTTTCAACTTTACCAGAACGTAAGCATCTAGTACAAACTGAAACTCTCTTTGGTGTTCCATTTTCTACGACTTTAACGTTTTTCAAGTTTGCTGACCAAGTTCTCTTATTATGCTTGTTTGAGTGAGATACTTGATTTCCAGATACTTTACCTTTTCCGCACACGCTACATACTCTTGACATCATGCCACCTCCTTAATAATAAAATATTAAGCCTAAAAACATATTTAATGATATCATAGTAGTAAGAAAAAATCAAGCAAAAAAAAGCAATTAATTGCAATTAAGTGTTTTTTTTTGTATAATATAAGGTATACTATTATGTGTAATAATTTACATAGAAAATTTTTGGATAAGTGTAATGCAAGAAGTGCATGCTAATCTATATTTATAATATATTGGAGGTAGAATATGGGGTCAGTTTTGGTTAATAAATTAGGAAAAATAGAAATAAATAAGCACGTTCTAGCTCAACTTACTTATCAAGCTGCGATGGAAAGCTATGGATTAGTTGGTTTTTCATCAAAGTCAAAAGGAATCGTTGAGTTATTAAAGGGAGAAAATGCAACTAAAGGTGTTAATATCATTGAGCTAAGCGAAGCTTTGATAGATATTGAGATTTTTGTGATTTTACAATATGGAACAAACATTACAACAGTTGCTAATAATATTATAGAAAGAATAAAGTACACTGTTGAAACCTACTCTGGTATCAAAATAAACCAAATAACTGTCAGTGTTCAAGGCATCAGGGTAAAGTAATCAGGAGGAGAGTTAAATGATAGAAAAAATAAATGGCAAATTATTTAGAGATATGTTTATTTCTGGTGCAAATAATCTGCAAAACAACAAGGAATTAATAGACAAATTGAATGTGTTTCCAGTTCCAGATGGTGATACTGGTACAAATATGTCTCTAACTATAGCCGCTGCTATTAAAGAACTAAAAAAGGTAGAGAGTGATGACCTGTCAGAAATAGGCAAGGCTCTTTCTAAGGGGTCTTTGATGGGAGCTAGAGGTAATTCTGGGGTAATTCTTTCTCAGATTATTAGAGGTATTTCAAAATCAGTTGAGGGAAAAAAAGAACTTGGCATAGATGAATTCGCCAAAGCATTAAAATCAGGCTCTGATACGGCATATAAGGCTGTAATTAAGCCTATCGAGGGTACAATATTGACCGTTGTAAGAGAATCTGGAGAGTTTGCTGTCAAAAATATAAAAAAGAATAAGAATTTTATTGAATTTTTCGAAAAGGTTTTGATTGAATCGAATAAATCTCTTGAAAAAACACCAGAATTACTTAAGAATTTGAAGGACGCTGGTGTTGTTGATTCAGGGGGAAAAGGGCTGGTTTGCCTATATGAAGGCATGCTTTCGGCATTAAAGGGAAAAATAGTTAATCTTAAGGAATTGGATAAAATTGATTCTGTTCAGAGTATTACTAATGATTATGTAGAAAATCAAAATGAATTGGATATTAAATTTGGATACTGTACAGAATTTATATTAGAATCAGAAAATGCAGATCCAGAAAAAATAAGAGATATCATGTTGAAATATGGTGATAGTCTTGTTGTTGTTGGGTACGATGGAGTAATAAAGGTGCATGTACACTCGAATGAACCAGGAAACGTATTGCAGGAGGCATTGAAGTTTGGTCAATTGTTGACTATCAAGATAGAAAATATGAGATATCAGCATGAAAATCTGATAATTCCAGATGACAATCAGAAAGGTAACTCAAAGCTTGCAAGTCAGGATAAGGTTATTGTAAATGAAGAAAGCAAGCCTTTTGGATTTATTACAACAACAATGGGAAAGGGTCTTGCTGGAATTTTTGAAGAGTTTGGTGTAGACATTGTTATAGAAGGTGGACAGACTATGAATCCGTCTACTGAGGATTTTATTAATGCGATAAATATGGTTAATGCGGACAATATTTTTATCTTGCCAAATAATGGAAACGTAATTATGGCTGCAAACCAGGCAAAAGAAATATCGGAAAAAAATATCTATGTCGTTCCTACAAAAAATATTCCTCAGGGAATTTGCTGTCTTGTATCATTTGATCCTGATTCAGATGCAGATTCCAATATGGAAAACTTTGATAGAGCTTTAAACAGTATCAAGTCGGGTGAAATTACCTTTGCAGTTAGAGATACTATTATGGATGGTATAGAGATCAACGAGGGTGATGTTATAGGAATAACTGGAAAAAGTTTAATTTCATCAGGTAAAGATATTGCCGAGGTAACAAAGGAAGTCGTGAGAAATATGGCAGATGAAGATTCAGATATCATAACGCTGTATTATGGTGAAGATGTTGAAGAGGACGATGCAAGGCTATTGGCTGAAACAATTCAAGAAGAATATAAAGATGTAGATGTCGAGCTATATTATGGTGGTCAACCACTATACTACTATTTAATTTCTGTGGAATAGATATTATTAGGTCACAAAAATAGAATTATCGTTTTACTAGTTTATTTAGGGGAAGATTGTGATGGTCTTCCTCTTTTTATGAAAGGTACGAAAGTTATGTATAGTATTTTGGACAAAGAAATTCAGTATATTAAAGGTGTTGGACCAAAAAAAGCAGATAAGATGTCGAGGCTGGGAATTTTTACTATCAGGGATGCTTTATACTATTTTCCAAGACAGTTTGAGGACAGAAGTATTGAAAAACAAATTATAACTCTAATTGATGGCGATAAGGTGACTATTAAAGGTAGGATAAGAAAAATTTCCAATAAGAGAATCAATAGACTTGATATTACGGAGATTACTGTTGATGATGAAACAGGAACAATTTCATTGATTTTCTTTAATAAATCATATTTAAAAAACACATATAGAGTAAATGATGCAATAAGATCCTTTGGTACAGTGAAAAAAACAGAGCATGGAAGATTGGAAATGCATAATTGTGAGATAGAATATGAGCGACTGGAAAAAAATGTGGGAACGATAGTACCTGTATACAAGCTTACGAATGGTGTTACTAACAAGGATGTAATGGGTGTAGTTAGAAATATATTTGATACCTCTGAAGTAAAAATAAAAGAATATCTACCATTGGAGTTAGTCGACAAGCATAGATTGTGTGATATCAATTTTGCGATAAAGAGCATGCATTTTCCAGCCGACAAGCAAAGTGTTCAAATTGCAATGTATAGACTTATATTTGAGGAACTGTACTTTTTACAGCTAGGTTTGTTTTCCATAAAGGGAGGAAATGAGATAAAGTCGGGAATCAGCTTTAATATTTCGGAAAATATTGATAAGAAAATTAGAGAATTGCCATTTTTATTGACTAGATCACAGAAAAAGGCACTTGACGAAATATTAGACGATATGAATTCAAATAGGGTTATGAATAGACTTGTACAAGGGGATGTTGGTAGCGGGAAAACCGTAGTGGCACAGCTATCACTCGCCAATTGCGTATTCAATGGATATCAAGGTGCGTATATGGCTCCCACAGAAATATTGGCAAAACAGCATTTTGAATCTTTTTCCGAATTTTTTGTTGGAAGTGACGTTAAGATAGAGCTTCTGACTAGCTCAACAACAAAGAAAAATAATTTGAGAATTCTTGAATCTCTGGAAAATGGAGATATAGATATATTGATAGGTACCCATGCGATTATAGAAGATAAGGTTAAGTTTAAGCGTCTGGGCTTAGTTATTACGGATGAACAGCATAGATTTGGGGTAAGGCAGAGAGGAAAATTATCATCAAAAGCAGAAAATCCAGATGTTTTGGTTATGACGGCGACACCAATTCCAAGAACTCTCGCTTTAATTTTGTATGGTGATCTTGATATTTCGGTAATTGACGAATTGCCACCTGGAAGAAAAACAATTGAAACCTTGGCGATTAAAAAAGATGCTAGAGGTAAGCTATACAAAAATAATATTAGAAAAGAAATCAAAAAGGGTCATCAAGTATATGTGGTTTGTCCTCTTGTGGACGAAAGCGAGGTTTTGGATGTTAGCTCTGCTACAAAGGTATATGAGGAGCTTAGCTATAACTATTTTCCTGATTTGAAGGTTGGGCTTTTGCATGGAAGGATGAAAAACTCAGAAAAAGACGATATAATGGAAAATTTTAAAAGAGGAAATATCGATATTCTTGTTTCAACTACTGTTATTGAGGTTGGTGTAAATGTTCCAAATGCCACAGTCATGGTAATAGAGAATGCAGAGCGATTTGGATTGGCACAGCTACATCAGCTGAGAGGTAGAGTTGGAAGAGGAAAGGATCAATCGTTTTGTGTGCTTATTTATGATTCGAGCAACGAGGTTGCTTTGGAGAGGATGAAAACAATGGAATCTTCAAACGATGGCTTTGCTTTGGCGGAAAAAGATTTATCTATAAGAGGTCCTGGAGATTTTTTTGGAACAAGACAGCATGGGCTTCCAGAGCTTATGGTTGCCAATTTATTCAAGCATTCAAAAATTCTAAAGCTAGTTCAAAAAGAGGCTAGAATAACGTATGCAAATGATCCTTCACTTTCTTCAGAGGAAAATAAAGGTGTAAGAGATAAGGTTGAATATATGTTTAGAGATATTGGATATAATATGTCGATTTAATTTTTATTAATTATATTGCTTTAGAAACTAGTTAAAATCAATATAATGTGTTAGAATATAGATAACATACTGACTATAATAGTCATTGTGTGTTATCTTATGCATGGAGGACTTTTATGAGAGTGATATCTGGAAGTGCAAGAGGGTTAAAATTAATTGCACCGAACAATAATGAAATAAGACCTACTACTGATAGAGTTAAAGAATCTATGTTTAACATGATTTCTGAATATATTTATGATTGTGAGGCATTGGATCTTTTTTCAGGTAGTGGTGCACTCGGAATTGAATGTTTGTCGAGAGGTGCAAAAAAGGTCTATTTCTGTGATAAAAGCAAAGATAGTATAAAAATAACGTCTGACAATATAAAAAAATCAAAATTTGAAGATAAAAGCGTAGTAATAAAGGACGACTACAGAGATGCTTTAAAAAGAATGTCTCTTCTGAAAAAAAAATTCGACGTGATTTTTGTAGATCCGCCTTATTACAAAGGACTGTTTGATGATGCTTTAAGAAGCATTATGGAGTTAGAGCTTCTGGGTAATGATGGAATAATTGTAGTTGAACATGATTCGGAAATTGAACTGGCTGACTTAGATTGTCTTTCTAAATATAAAGAAAAAAAGTATGGAATGGTAATGTTGACTGTATTAAAAATGGAGGAAAAATATGAGTAAGCCTGTTAAAGCAATTTTTGCCGGAAGTTTTGACCCTATAACAAATGGTCATATTGATATTATTGAAAGAGCTTCAAGGTTATTTGACAAGCTCATAATAGGAATTTTAATAAATCCTAATAAGAAAACCATGTTTACTATATCAGAGAGAATAGAATTGATAAGGAAGTCCACTGAACATATTGAAAATATAGAGGTTATTTCTTTTGAAGGACTGTTGGTGGATTATTGTAAGAAAAATGATGTATCAGTACTAGTCAGAGGGATAAGATCGACTGCTGACGTTGAATATGAGCTTCGGATGGCACATATGAATAAGGAGCTGGCAAATGAGATTGAGACTATTATTTTGCCAACAAGTACAAAATATTCATATATTAGTTCATCTCTGATAAAGGAAGTATTGAGCTTTGATGCTGATATAGAAAATCTAGTTCCAAAGTGTGTATTGGATGAATTGAGGTTAAAGAAAAAATAAAGCAACACCAAATATATTTACAATTACGGAGGTAAAAATGAGCGATAATATTAAAGTAATAGAAATATTGGCTGATATGGAAGAAATTCTTGATGAAGCAAGTGGTTTTCCACTATCGAAAAAGGTTGGTATTGATAAGGATGAGTTTATCGAATTGATTGCTGAGCTTAGAGAGGCGCTTCCTTACGAGCTGGAAAGAGCTCTAAAAATTATCAACGAGGAAAATGTGATAATAGAATCTGCCAGAAACGATGCTAATTTTATTTTGGATGAAGCAAAAAAGGAAAGAGAGCAAAAGATAAAAGAATGTAATGATGAAATCATAATAAAAAATAAGCACGTAGAGGCTGAGATTGAGAATATGATGAAGGAAGCTACGTTGAGAGCTGAAGAGCTAGTTTCTGATAGCAAGATAATAAAAGAAGCAAGAGCGAAGGCTGATAGATTGGTTAAAGAGGCAACTGAATATGCTAGAGATATGAGAGAGGGTGCAAAATTGTACTCAATAGATCAGTTGAATATTGTTGAAGCAACTTTATCTGAAATGTTGGATGAAGTAAGAAACAACAAAGCTCAATTATAATTATGGTGCTATTTGGACATGAAAATTGGTGGAATAATAGCAGAATATAATCCATTCCATAATGGTCATGCATACCAAATTGAATGCTTTAGAAAGCTTTATGATGTTTCACATATAGTGGTTGCAATGAGTGGGAATTTTGTTCAGAGGGGCGGACCTGCGATAGTAGACAAGTTTACTAGGGCAAGGATGGCAATAGCTGGTGGTGTCGACCTTGTGATTGAAATTCCATCATTGTATTGCACCCAGACGGCTCAAATATTTTCTAAGGGTGGAGTAACATTATTGAATTCGCTTGGGTGCGTGGATTTATTGTGTTTTGGTTCTGAAAATGGAGACCTAAAATCGATAAAAAATGTCGCAGAGATTATGATAGAAGATCAAGCTGAGATAGATGCTCTTATTTCAAGTAATATTAGGAATAGAGACTCTTT
Source organism: Peptostreptococcus sp. D1 (assembly GCF_900112955.1). GTDB lineage: Bacteria > Bacillota > Clostridia > Peptostreptococcales > Peptostreptococcaceae > Peptostreptococcus. Next base: position 42,098 of record NZ_FONP01000004.1, on the reverse strand, counting down.
TCCTGTTGCACGAGAAAAAGCTATCAGAGATATTTTATCAAGAAAGAGTCGTTGTGATTTAGATGATGGATTTTTTAGAGAATCCAACACGATATTAGGGATTGAGTATGTAAAAGAGCTGTTACTATTGAGCTCTACTATTGAGCCGGTAGCTATTAGGAGATATGGCACTTCACATAATTCCACAGAAGCATTTGGAAATTTTTGTTCTGCTAGCTTTATAAGGCAAAATATAAAGAAAAATGACATTATAGGAATTATGGATTTTTTGCCAAAATCATCTCAGTCCGAAATTAGAAGCTATCAGGCTGATGGAAGAAAATTTCTTTTTGATGATGACTTTTTTTCTGATATATGTATAGAAATAATAAGAAATAAAGGATGTCTTTCAAGGTTTTTCGATGTGGGAAATGGATTGGAAAATTCTATTTACAAGCAAGCCTCAGCTTGCCTTGATTTTAATGAAATAATTGAAAATTTAAGTTCTCCAATTCTTACACGTAACAGAATAAGAAGGGCTTTATTTAATATTTTTCTAGGAATAGAGGACAAGCATATAGAAATATGTAAACAAATAAATTCTATACCCTTTGTAAGAGTATTAGGCTTCAATAAAAAAGGTACGGAAATATTATCAAGAATTAAATCAAATTCAGATATAAGTGTTGTAACTCAAATCGCAAAATCTCTTCGGTATGAATCTAAGCACAATGATATGTATAGCTTTCTCTTAGATTATGATTTGACCACTTCAGAACTTTATTATCAGAAGTCGTTTTTAAACAATAGAAAGCTACTAAAAAAAGGAAAAATAGATTTTATAACTTTAATTTCTATGATGTAATTAGCAAATAAGTTAAAATTTAGTATATACATTTCGATAAAAAAGTGATATATTAAAAATGGATTAATTTATTATATTGGAGGTAAATGTTTAAATGAAAGTTTTGGTATTAAACTGCGGTAGTTCGTCTCTTAAATATCAGTTGATAGATATGAGTAATGAATCTGTATTATGCAAAGGTTTGGTAGAAAGAATAGGAATAGAGGGCTCTGTACTAAAGCATGAGAAAGCTGGTCTGGATGGAAAGCATATTGTTGAAGTTGAAATGAAAGACCACAAGGCTGCTATCAAATATGTGCTTGAGGCAGTCGCCCATCCAGAGGTTGGTGCAGTTAAAGAAATGAGTGAAATTGAAGCGGTGGGTCACAGAATAGTTCATGGTGGCGAAAAATTTGCTTCCTCTGCACTTCTAACTGAAGAAGTGATTGAAGCTATTAATGAATGTGTGGAATTGGCGCCACTTCATAATCCTGCTAACTTGATGGGGGTTGAAGCTTGTAAATCTATATTGCCAGATGTTCCTCAGGTAGGTGTGTTTGATACAGCATTCCATCAATCTATGCCAAAGAAGGCATTTATATATGGATTGCCTCATGAATTATATACAAAATATGGTGTAAGAAGATACGGATTCCATGGAACAAGTCATCTTTATGTTTCTCAAAAAGCTGCTGAAATGTTAGGAAAGCCAGTCGAAGAGCTAAAGATAGTTACTTGTCATCTTGGAAATGGTGCATCTCTAACAGCCGTAGATGGAGGAAAAGCTGTTGATACAAGTATGGGTCTTACTCCTCTTGAAGGCTTGATAATGGGAACAAGATGTGGTGACATAGATCCTGCTATAGTACCATTTGTGATGAAAAAAGAAGGTCTTGATGCTGACGGAATAGATAAATTGATGAATAAGCAGTCAGGTGTATATGGAATGACAGGTATATCCTCTGACTTCAGAGATATAGAAGATGCTGCGAATAATGGTGATGAAAAAGCACAGGTAGCATTAGATGCGTATTGTCATAAAGTAAAAAAATACATAGGCTCATATGTGGCAGCGATGAACGGTGTTGATGCTATAGTATTTACAGCGGGACTAGGAGAAAACGGAATAAGCATGAGAGAAATGATCTGTAAGGATATGGATTTCTTTGGAATAAAGCTTGATGCCGAAAAGAATAACGTTAGAGGAAAAGAAAGAGTTATTTCTACTGATGATTCAAAGGTCAAGGTATTATTGATACCTACTAACGAAGAATTAATGATAGCAAGAGATACTGTAAGGCTATCTAAATAGATTTTTGTGCTAGCAGTGAAATATGTTGGCTATTTTTGGTTATAAATTGAAAAAGAATAATGAATAATTTTAGCTATAAAGTAAAAATACTTGACAAATTGTTTTACAGTAGTTATAATAGATAAGTAATGTTTATAGAGGTGAAGAATTATGAAACTAAAGGTTGAAGCTCTTTCTAATAAAGAAAAAGACTTTATTGACTTTGATTTAGAAGAGAATATATCGAGTTTGAATTACTATGGAGTAGATTATAGTTTGATATCACCTATACATATTTCGGGAAGAATATCACGAGCTGGCAGAAACTATTTTGTTAAATCTACTGTAGATTTAACTGTTGAAGGTTCATGCTCAAGATGCTTGGTAGATGTTTCTTGTCCGATAAAGTATAATATTGATGCTTATTTAATGAGAGAAGAATACGATGAGGGAGATTATGAAGACTACGATGTTTTCGGGGTTGATGGATCTGAAATTGATTTTATGAGGATTATCAATTCTACATTGAGCTTTAATATGCCTCAGAGAATTTTGTGTAGCGAAGATTGTCAAGGTATATGTTCAGGGTGCGGAGTCGACTTGAATTTTGAGGAATGCAAGTGCGATGCTCCAGTTGATACAGATGACATTGATCCTAGATTTGCTAAATTAAAAGAATTGTTAAAATAGAGTAAGGAGGTGTCTTCATGGCAGTACCAAAGCGTAGAACATCTAAATCTAAAAAGAATATGAGAAGAGCATCCAATTCAAAGATGGTTCCAGCTGGTTTCGTTGAATGCCCACAGTGTCACGAACCAAAGTTAGCACACAGAGTGTGTCCTACTTGTGGAAGCTATAACGGAAAAGAAGTAATAGCTGTTGACTAATTAGATTTTAGAAAAAATGATATTTATGGAATTTATTCCAACGACGAATACATCGAGTTGATTCAATTGAATTGATTTGATGTATTTTTTTGTGTTATAATTGATATAGAAAATGTTTTGGAGGCAAATATGAAAATTGTTATAGATGGAATGGGTGGAGATAATGCTCCATACTCAGTTGTAGAAGGAGCCTGTATGGCAGTTAACGAATATGGTGTTGATATAATAATAACTGGGGATGAAAAGATAATTAAAGATGAATTGAATAAATATGACTGTGACAAAAGCAGGATAGAAGTTGTGCATACTACGGAGGTTATAACAAACGAAGAAAAGCCTGTTACAGCGATTAGGAGAAAAACTGATAGCTCGATGGTTGTCGCATTAAAAATGGTAAAGGATAAAAAGGCAGATGTCGTTATTTCAGCAGGAAGTACTGGTGCACTACTAAGTGGAGGAGTGTTTATAATTAAACGTATAAGGGGAATAAGTAGACCTTGTATATGTGCCGGTATGCCGACTATGGAAGGTGGATTTACGCTGATATCAGATACTGGAGCTAATGTTGATTGTAATAAACAAAATTTGGTAGACTTTGCTAGAATGACTGATATTTATGCAAAAAAAGTATTGGGAATCAATAATCCTAGAGTTGCTCTTGGAAACATCGGTACAGAAGATGGCAAAGGTAATGCACTGGTAAAAGAGGTTTTTGCAGAATTAAAGGAAATGGATGGAATTAATTTTATTGGAAATATGGAAACCAGAGAAATCCTTAATGGAGTTTGTGATATTGTAATATGTGATGGATTTATAGGTAATATTATAGTGAAAACTATGGAGGGTAGTGTTCTTTCTTTATTTAAAAAGCTAAAGGAAGTAATGACTGCATCGACTAAATCAAAAATTGGCGCTCTTTTGATGAAGGGCGAATTGAAAAAGCTTAAGGACCTATTGGATTACTCATCATATGGTGGAGCGCCGTTTTTAGGAGTTGATGGTGGTGTAATCAAAGCTCATGGTAGCTCTGATGCTGTTGCGATTAAAAATGCAATTAATCAAGGAATAAAGTTTTATAATGGAAATGTATTGGAAGAGATAAAGAATTTCGGAGGCTTGGATGAACAATAATTATTCGTTAGATGAACTAAATTCAAAATTAAAATATTTAAAGCTGCTTGCAAATCAGTATCCTACTATCTCAAAAGCAAGTAGCGAAATAATAAATCTTGAGTCAATTCTAAATTTACCAAAGGGTACTGAACATTTTTTATCGGACATACATGGTGAGTATGAGTCATTTGTTCATGTTCTAAAGAATGGCTCGGGTGTAATTAGAAGAAAAATAGACGAGCTATTTACGAATACTATGAGAGACTCGGAAAAAAAAGCGTTGGCAACCTTGGTATACTATCCAAAAGACAAGATGGAATTGGTCAAAAAAAATGAGAATAATATGGAGGATTTTTACAGGATTAGTATTTATAGGCTAGTTGAGCTGTGTAAATACTGTTCGAGCAAATATACTCGATCTAAGGTTAGAAAGCTGCTTCCCGAGGATTATAGCTATGTTATTGAAGAGTTACTTCACGAGCATAGAAAAAGCGAGCACAAGGAGGAGTATTATGTATCATTAGTTGAAACAATAATAAACCTTGGTCAGGCCGAGGATTTTATTGTTTCTATATCTACAGCAATTCAGAGACTTGTAGTTGACAGATTGCATATTGTCGGTGACATATATGATAGAGGTCCTAGACCTGATGTGATTGTCGATTGGCTGATGAATCATCATTGTGTGGATATCCAGTGGGGAAATCATGATATATTATGGATGGGGGCAGCGGCTGGAGAAAAAACTTGTATTGCGAACGCCTTAAGAATTTCTTCAAGGTACGCAAACCTTGATATAATAGAGGATGTATATGGAATAAATCTTCTGCCGCTTGCAACCTTCGCAATGAAAATATATGGAGCTGATCCTTGCACAGAATTTATGCCAAAAATAGACAGTGAAGAGTTTAATATTAACGAAATGCCTTTGACTGCCAAAATGCACAAGGCTATAAGTATTATTCAATTTAAACTAGAGGGAGAGATAATATCAAACCATCCTGAATATGAAATGGAACACAGATTATTGCTGGACAAAATAGATTATAAAAAAGGATTAATAACGATTAAGGGTAAACAATACACATTAAAGGATTCGAATTTCCCTACAATCAATCCTGAAAAACCATATGAGCTGACAAGTGAAGAAGCTGAAATAATGGAAAAGCTTGTAAAATCATTTAAAGGAAGTGAAAAGCTTCAGAAGCATATAAACTTTATGTTCTCAAAAGGAAGCATTTATTTGAAGTACAATGGAAACCTTTTGATTCATGGTGGAGTACCTCTTAACGAAGATGGTAGCTTTATGGGGATGAAGCTAAAGGGCATGATGTACAGAGGCAAGGCTCTTTTGGATAAAATGGAATCACTAGTCAGAGAAGCATATTTTGAAAATGATATAGAAAAGAGAAGGTACGGTATTGATTTATTTTGGTATTTATGGACCGGGAAATGCTCTTCGTTATTTGGTAAAGACGATATGACAACCTTTGAAAGATATTTTATTGAGGATAAGGAATCACATATCGAGAACAAGAATCCGTATTTTAATTTGAGGGAAGATATGGAAGTTTTGAAAAAAATATTTGATGAATTTGATATGGATTTTGATGAGGATCATATTATAAATGGTCATGTGCCAGTAAAATACAAAAAAGGAGAAAAGCCTGTAAAGGCAAATGGAAAAGTCTTTGTTATTGATGGAGGCTTTTCTAGAGCATATCAGAGTAAAACCGGTATGGCTGGTTATACGTTGATATATAATTCTAGAACATTACAATTAGTAGCACATGAGCCGTTTACATCAAAAGAAGATGCTGTTGAAAATGAAAGAGATATCATATCATCATCCGTATTAGTTGAGCACAGGATGGAGAGAAGAATGATAAAAGACACCAATGATGGTGAGCAATTAGCTGAAAAGGTAGAGGATTTGAAAAAATTATTGGCTGCCTATAAAATTGGTTTAATCAAAGAAAAATAATTTGCAAAACATGAGTTATTTTGGTATTATTGTAAAAGAAGAAGTATGGAGGTGTGATATGGAAAATTTAGGTCAAGTTAAAATATCAAACGATGTAATACAAACTATTGCTGGCTTTGCTGCTATAGAAATTGAAGGAATAGATAAATCGACATCATTTACAGATAAGCTTTTTAAAAATCATGGCATAAAAGTTAATATAGAAGATGATATGGCTATAATAGACGTTGACTTATCCGTTAAATTTGGGGAGATAATCCCAGAGGTTTGCTATAAAGTACAAGAAAATATTATCAATGCTGTAGAAACAATGGCTGGATTAAAGGTTTCGCAGGTGAATATTAATGTTGATAGTATAGGAACGAAAAAGGAAAGAGATAAAAAAGAAAATGAGTAATCCAAGAGATTCGATAATAAAGAGAATGGTTTCTAGAGAAATCTTCATGAAATATTTATACCAAAAAGCTCTTTCAAAAGAGCTGTGGCAGAATATCTTCAATGATTTTTGTGAGTTTGTACCCAAAATAGAAGATGATATTTTGGAGCTTTACTACGAAAATGGCGGTAAGGAGATAGACCAGCTTGAAAATTTTAGAGAGCTGACTTTGGATGGTGGTTATTTAATGAATATTTCTGATTCTATTGAGGAAAATATTGATGAAATAAATTTATACATTAATAGATATGCGAGAAATTGGAGTGTTGAAACATTGCCAGCTGTTGACGTTTCAATTTTGAGAATCGCTATTGCAGAAATAGTGTATATGATTGATATACCGAATAAGGTTGCTTGTAATGTTGCAGTCGATATGGCAAAAAAGTACTGTGATGATAATTCATACAAATACATTAATGGTATACTTGGTAGTGTGACATCAGAAGCTGAAAAAAAATAAAAATCAAAGGGCTGAGTCAATGATTCAGTCTTTTTTTAGAATGAGGGTATAAAATGAAAAAAAAGGATATGATAGTTATTTTTGTGGTAGCCATAGCAATAATTTCATCTATTCTCGTCAATAGAAGTCTAAATTCCAGTCCAGCTTCTACAGTACAGATATATGTGGGAGATAAACTATACAAAGAGCTACCAATTAACAAGGATGCGACAATTACACTTGATAATAGTGGCAAAAATATAATAAAAATTCATAATAATGGTGTTGAAATGATTGAGGCAAGCTGCCCTGATCAGGTTTGCATAAAAACTGGCTTCATTTCAAAGCCTGGGCAGAGTATTGTATGCCTGCCTCATAAAGTAAATGTGAAAATCGTTGGAGAAAGCAGTGAATCAGATAATGACATTGAGGTAAAGTAGGAGGGGCTATGGTTAATTTAAATAATGATTGGGATGAAATACTAAAGGATGAGTTCAAAAAAGAGTACTACCTTAAATTGAGGGAATTTCTAAAGGTAGAGTATAGGAGCAGAGAAATTTTTCCAAATATGTATGATATTTTCAATGCTCTAAAGCTAACCTCATATAAAGATACAAAGGTATTAATTTTGGGACAGGATCCATATCATGACATAGGACAAGCTCATGGTTTGGCATTTTCTGTGAAGCCAGGTATAAAAATACCTCCATCATTACTTAATATCTATAAGGAAATAAAGGATGAATACGGCTATGATATGCCGAGTAGTGGATATTTGGAAGCTTGGTCGAAGCAAGGGGTATTATTGTTAAATACTGTTCTTACTGTCAGAGCACATCAAGCGAATTCACACAAGAATATGGGCTGGGAGATTTTTACTGATGAGATAATAAAAATATTGAACAGGAGAGAAGATCCAATAATATTTGTGTTGTGGGGTGCAAATGCAAGAAGCAAAAAACAATTTATTGATACGAGAAAGCATTTTGTGCTTGAAGCTCCTCATCCTAGTCCATTATCTGCTCATAGAGGTTTTTTTGGCTGCAATCACTTTAAAAAGATAAACGATATACTTAGTTCCTTGGGTAAGGATGCTATAGATTGGAGAATATAGAAGATTTTTGATTATACAAGTATAGATATTTTCTATAGATTGCTAGGATGTTTATAGATAAATTATCTTGATTTTTTTAACAAACTATGATACTATTAATAGGTATTCGGGAGTGAATGGGTGCTGGTGTGCCCTCTAGTCTTCAAAACTAGTATGAGGGGTTAGTAGCCTCTTGGGTGAGTTCGATTCTCACGCATTCCCGCCAATAGTTTTTTATCTACGACTTTGTCGTAGTTTTTTTATTTTCTGTGATTTTCGATTTTCATTTATCCCAATTTGTTTGCTATAATTTTTATTTATCTTATTTTGTCTGCGATATTTTAATCTTGTATTTTTTGTTTGCTGTAGTTTTTATCTCGTATTTTTTGTTTATAACTATTTATTATTTACTTTTGTATCTAGTTCGTGTTAAAGTAGAGTTGGTTATTCATAATTTCAGGGAGGGATATAATATGGAATTTGCTGCGTCTTTTAGTGGTGGTAAAGACTCAATTTTGGCAATAAAAAAAATGATAGATAGAGGCAATCGATTGGTCGCATTAGTAGTTTCTACAATAGAATCCCAAGATATCTCATGGACACATTCATTAAGCAAAGAATATTTCAAGGAAGTGGCAGAAATTTTGAAGTGTGAAGTCATTTTTACCGATTCCATGATAGACGACTATGAATTGTGTTTTGAAAATGCTTTGCGAGCTGCAAAAAATATAGGGGCGCAAGCATGTGTATTTGGTGACATAGATATTGAGCAGCATCTAAAATGGAATAAAGCTAGATGTGACAGTGTTGGATTAGAATGTATCCATCCGTTGATGTTTATTGATAGAAAAACGATTTTAGAATATCTATTTGCAACAAAATTTATCGCACGAATAAAAAAAGTGGACAATAGTAAACTTGCCGAAGCTTTTATTGGAAGGATATTATCTCCGGACACTATTAAAGATCTTGAAAATTGCAATATTGACCTTTGTGGTGAGAATGGTGAATATCATACTGTAATAGAGCTTGATTCAATAGAAGCAGAGCTTTTAAGAACGGAGTCGATTCTAAGTGAGATATATGTAGATAATGCATCTACTTGCTTTCCAAAGGCACCTGGAGTAGCTACAGAAGTGATGAGCGTAATAGACAATCAATCGTATAGTATTAATAGGGGTACGTATATTAAATCCTATGATCTTCAAGGAAAAATAATAGATGTCAGGGAGAAAATCAAATCATTTTTTAATACTCCAAGTGATTTTGAATGTATTTTTAGTCCTTCTGCTACCTATTCAATCAATCAAATATTAATTGGGTTATTAGAAGAGGGAGATACAATTTTGATTGGAGATTGTAATCATAATTCATCAACGAGAGTATTTGATAATTTGAGGTCAAAGGGAATAAAAGTTGTAAAAAAAGTAAAAAATGAATTAGAAAATTATTTATCTGAAAATCAAGAAGCAATTAAAGCAATTTTTATTACTCAAACTAATAATATTACAGGTGAGAACTACATTGATCAAAATGAATTATTCAAAATATCGGAAAAATGCAAGAAATATAATACATATCTTATTTTGGATATTGTTCAAACTGTATGTGAAGATTTGGTGGATATTGATAGGATGGGTGTCGATGCTGTAGTATTTTCACCTCATATTGGACTTATGTCAGCAGAAGGAGTTGGAGTTAGCTTAATGTCAAAGGAATTAAGCCACCAATTGAATCCAGTTGTATTTGGAGGAAATGGAAGTAATTCTGATTCGAATTTGATGTCAGATACAATCCCGGATAAGCTTGAAGTAGGCACGTTGAATATTCCAGCTATTTTAGGAATTGGCAAGGCAATTGACTATATTGATTATGTAGGGATTGAAAAAATAATAGAGAAAAGGCATGATTTAGGAAATAGGCTGAGGACTGGACTTTCAAAAATTGAAAGCTCTGTTGTTTTGGGACAGGGATCGTTTTGTTTGTTGAATGTAAAAGGACATGATATGTCAATGGTAGGATTTTGTTTGGATGTAAATTACTCGATTCAAGCTAGAGTTGGCATTCATTGTTCTCATGAAACACATAGATTTATTGGTACATTTCCTCATGGTGGAATAAGATTTTCAGTTGGATACTTTAATACTGAAAGAGAAATAGATAAAATAATTGAAGGAATAAAAGCATTAATACAATGCTGAGAAAGTATTACTCAAACTTCGAGAATCAGATAATAGCTATACTCTATTTTCGAGTGTTCAATAATAGAAAATATGAATATATATAATGATTTAGATTTATTTATTTTTACCCCCTTATATGTTAATATAAATTTGATGAGAATGTTTTCTTATCCTAATTTATTAAATGTTTAAGGGGGATAGTTTTATGGCAGATTACAGAGAAATGTGGGAAAGTCTTGGTATGGATTTGGAAACTCACGATGTACTATGTGATGTTTTGCCTGTGGCTTTCACAGATGTTTATTTATCACAAGAAAATAGACCGGAAAATATGGGATATTATGATTTCGTTGTTTCAGAAATTCACGGTGTAAGACCTGCGGAATTGATTGAGGCTCAGAAAAATGGTAAAAAAGTTTTTGGTACATTTTGTATATTTGTTCCAGACGAAATAATATTTGGTGCAGATGCAATAGCGACTGGTCTTTGCGGTGGTTCACAATTCTGGGTTCCAGGTGGAGAAAAGGTTCTTCCGACAAATACATGTCCACTTATTAAGGCATCTGTTGGAGCAAGGCTTGATAGAACCTGTCCATTTTTTAGAATAGCAGATATGTACATAGGCGAAACTACTTGCGATGGAAAGAAAAAAGCTTGGGAAATTCTTGGTGAAGACGTCCCAATGCACGTTATGGATCTTCCACAAATGAAAAGAAGAAAAGACTATAAGGCATGGGCTGAAGAAATAATGACTTTGAAAGCTACTGTAGAAGAATTTACAGGAAACAAAGTCAATAGTGAATCTCTAAAATCATCAATAAAGCTGATAAATGATAAAAGAAGGGCACTTGCAAGATTGAGTGAATTCAGAAAGAATAAAAATATTCCAATTTCTGGTAAAGACTGCTTATTAATCTCTCAGATTGCATTTTATGATGATCCGACTAGATTTGCACAGATGACAAATGCGCTTTGTGATGAACTTGACCAAAGAGTAAAGGACAATATAAGTGTATTCCCGGCTGGAACGAAGAGAATTTTGATTGCGGGAACTCCATTGGCAATACCGAATTGGAAACTACATAATATTGTTGAAACTTCAGGTGGTGCTGTAGTTTGTGAAGAAATGTGTACAGGTACTAGGTACTTTGAAAATCTTGTTGATGAATCAAAGGAAACATTAGAGGAACAGGTTGATGCGTTGGCAGAAAGATATATGGGAATCAACTGTGCTTGCTTCACGCCGAACAATGCTAGAATCGATGATATAATCAGACTTTGCAAGGAATATAATGTGGATGGTGTAATAGATGTAAACTTGAAATTCTGTAATTTATACGACACAGAAGGATTTATTGTTGAAAGGGCACTAAAAGATGCTGGCATTCCGGTTATTGGAATTGAAACCGATTACACTGATTCAGATGTACAGCAATTAAGAACTAGAATAGGTGCATTTATTGAAATGCTTGGAGAATAAACTAAAGTTTTTTATGTATTAGTTAAAGAGATAGATTCGATGTAATAGATTAAGGCAAGATACATTTAGTGTAATTTTTTAAAAATAATTGATAAATTAATGGAGGAAGAAATGGATAGAATATTCTATATTTTGTTTGAAAATCACGAAAATGGCTTAAGGCTTCATAAATTACTGAGATCGAATGGTTTGAAAGCAACAATTTCGCCTACTCCAAGATCACTATCGAAGTGCTGTGGAATTTCTTTGATAATAGCCGAAAATGAGCTTGAAAAGGTGAAAAATGTCATTGAGGAAAATAATGTCGATATTTTATCCATTGATTCCGTTGAAAAGGATATAAATCCAAAAAGAGATAGATATTGTTAGTGGAGGTACTACTATGATTTTTGTAGGAATTGATATAGGCTCTACTGCTTCGAAGGTTGTTGTGAGAGGAGATGTATCAAGTGAATTTGTTATGCCGACAGGTTGGAGTAGTAAAGAAGCTGCTAGAATAATTAAAGACGCTTTATTAAATGACAATATTGATGTTGAATCGAATGATGTTATAGTAGGAGCAACGGGATATGGAAGGGTTGCAGTGGATTTTGCAGATTATATTGTTACAGAAATAACTTGCCATGGATTGGGTGGTTATGAAATTGCAGGAAAAGACTGCACAATTATTGATATTGGCGGTCAGGATACAAAAATTATAAAAATAGAAAACGGTATTGTAACAGATTTTTTGATGAATGACAAGTGCTCCGCTGGAACTGGAAAGTTTGTTGAGATTATGGCAAATAGACTTGGAGTGGACATTAACGATCTATTTAATATGGCGATGACTGGACAGATATTGCCGATTAGTTCTCTTTGTACAGTTTTTGCAGAGTCGGAAATTATCAATTATATCGGCGAAGGTCGAAGTAGAAAAGATATTGCTGCAGGGGTTGTAGATTCTGTAGCTGGAAAAGTAGCACAACTATTTGGCAAGTTTGCAAATTCTGAATATGTTATTTTAACAGGTGGATTGAGCTCTAATGAGTATTTTGCTGATTCAGTTTCTAAAAAGATAAGAATACCAGTAAATACATCTGAGTATGGAAGATTTGCTGGTGCTCTTGGTGCAGCAAGGAATGCAGAAAGAAAGTACAATAAAGAAAGAAAAGAATAGATAATGCTTATTTAACGATAAATTTTTAAAAATGCCTATTTTCAAGTGATTATAGGATAAATTAAATTATTTGTTAAAATGTAGTAAATCAGGGGGGAATATGAAGAAAAATATATTTATTTCAATGCTAGCAATTTCGTTGACTTTTACATTGGGAATTAGTTCATTTGCGAATGAGATTGCTGTGACAAGAATATCAGGGTCAGATAGATTTGAAACCAATGCATTGGTATCAAAATCATCGTATTCCAGCTCAAAAATGGCTGTAATAGCAAGTGGAGAGACTTTTGCTGATGCACTATCATCAGGAACGATTTCTTTTTTAGAGGACATTCCACTGTTTTTATCCCAAAAAGACAGTTTATCTGATTCAACATTATATGAATTAAAAAGGCTGGGCGTAGAAAAGGTTATTATAGTAGGTGGAGAAAATTCAATATCTAAGGAAGTTGAAACATTATTATCTAAAAAATATTTTATGAGTAGACTAGGAGGAATTGATAGATACGAAACATCTGAAAAAGTCCTAAGATATCTTGATAAAAAATTTAACATAAGGACTGTCGGAATCACAAATGGAAACAAGTTTTCAGATGCTCTTTCGTCGGTTCCATATTTATGTTCAAATAATGGTTTATTGTTATTAACTGATGGGAAAACCATCAACAAAGATATATTGAAATTTATTGAGAAAAAAAATATTGTAGTTTTTGGCGGAGAAAAGTCAGTTAATATTAATTTTGGGAAGAAAAAAATTTCTAGAATATTTGGTAATGATAGGCTAGAAACAGCTGAAAATATTGCAAAAGAGTTTAAGCGAATTCAAAACAATAAAGGAAAGGCTGTTGATAATTTAATTATAACTGATGGAAATAATTTTCCAGATTCATTATCGGCAATTCCTCTATCAAAAAGATATATGGCACCTATTGTGTTTTCAAACAAAAATATGGACAATTTTATTAAGAATTCATTTGAAATTAGTAAAGCAATAATTGTTGGTGGAAAAAATAGCGTTGGTTTTGATATAGAAAATTCAATTTCAAAGCTTGGCAGAATAAATAATAGAGATAATATTAGCTCTAATTCATCAAATACGTTAAGTGGATCAAGTCAAAGCACTGAGAATAAATATGTAAATATAAAAGACCCGATGTTTTTGAAATTAATAAATAAAAATATTGATCCTAAAAGAGCTGATGATCAGAAGGTTACTAAAGAAGAATTACTCAAAATAAAACAACTTAGCGTTTATTTTTCAAATGGAAAGGATATTACAACAATAGAAAATGATACTGATAGAGAGCCTATTATACCTTTGACAAAGGCTGAAGGAAAATGGTTAGTTGCTAGAAATTTAAAAAGCATTGAAGGTATACAGTATTTAAAAAATTTAGAGGCAATTGAAATTTCGGAATGTCAATTTGAAGACATAACACCGTTAAAGGGTTTGAAAAAATTAAAGTACATTGAAATTGATAGAAACAGAATTAAAGATGTATCGCCCTTGGCAGAAATGACTCAATTAGAACATTTAAAGCTATATAATAATTTAATTGAAGATGTTTCACCTTTAGCGAACTTAACAAATTTGAGGTATTTGGATATTCACTTTAACGTAGATAATAACAAAGAAAAAGGTGTAACAAATATTGATTCTTTGGACAAACTTGTAAATCTTGAAATGTTTGATGCTTCAGATAATAATATTGAAAATGCAGACGTAATACAGAACTATAATAAGCTTATTGATTTGAGTATTAATGGTAACAGAATTACTGACTTTACGAAGATTAACAATATGCTATCAGAAATGTATAAAAAGCAAGAAAATAACGAAGGATATAGCTGTGGTTTCTTTGGTCAGAAATCTATACAGAGCATTGGGAAGAAAGTAAACTCAACTGGAGGAACAATTGAAGTTGATAGTAAGTTTAGAGGACTAGATGAAATAGCTGCAAACTTTGAGTTAGACACTATGTTTTTGGATAATAAGGTTGTTTTAGATAAAAAAAATTCAAAAGAAAAAGATGAAAAAATTGTTGAAAATGCAATTAAATCAATAGTTTATGACAAGGATAAGCATAAATATATTATTGAAATAAATCCTAATATATACAATAAGGATTTGGACTTCAATATTAATATTATTTCTGGAATTGATGAATTTGGATTTATTACATCTACTATAAATATAAAACAAAAGTCTTTGAATGATAATGATATTGTTGATGTTGATGAAAGTGTTAAGGAATCATACTTTAAAATTATGAATCATTATAGCAAAATCGAAAAGAAATATTCGAATTTAACCGATGATGCCCAAAATGAATATCTACCCAAAAAAAGCAGCGATAATTTAACAGTAGGTGATTTAAAAAAAATAAAGATATTTTCTGCAATTAGTAAGAATATTGATGATAAACTTGTTGAGCCATTAAGATTTGCAACAAATCTTGAAAAATTCGATGTTTCATTAAATGATAGAAATCTCAGAAGAGAATTATCAAACTTTGAGTTTTTATCAAATGCAAAAAAATTAAAAGCTCTTTACTATTTAAATCAGGATTATAGAAAGCTTGATAAATCAAAGGAGTTAGATTTATCTTCATTAGAAAAAAATACAAAGTTAGAAGATTTGAGAATTAACTCAACAGAAACGAGAAATTTGTTTCCGATTAGAAATTTAAAACTAACAACACTTTCTTTGGAAGAAAATAATATATCAAATCTTAGTCCTATTAAAAATATGGTGACTTTGAGAAGACTAGACCTAGAGAATAATAATATTACGAATGTAAAAGATTTATCAAATCTTGTGAATTTGGAAACACTGTATCTTTATGGCAATAAAATTACAGATGTATCTCCACTAAATACTTTGTCATCACTTGAAGCACTATTGTTGAATGACAATAATATTAGTGACATTTCTTCTCTTGAGTCTTTAGAGCTTAAGCGATTTAGAATTGCAAAAAATCCTTTGGCAAATAATTATTTGGAGAGTATTAAGAAACAAACATATTTAAATGAAGCTGCGATTACTAATATAACTATAGATGACTTTGAATGGTATAAGAATTTCTTGGTAAGAGAAGCCAATTCAGTCGATAAGGAAGCAAAAAATAGTGAAGATAAGGTTAGAACAATGTCATTTGATAATCTTATTTTAAAATATGAAGTAAACAGAGATAAAATAATCGATGGATATTTGATAATTGATAATCCTCTTAAAGACACTAATAATAATTTTATTACTCAATCAGATACTGATTATGCTGGAGATAGTGTTGAATTAAATAGAAATCTTCAGTTTGAAAATGGAAAAATTAAAGTAAATGTCGGTTCAAACACAAATCTAAGTGAAGATTTTTTCATTTTATTTGAAGATGATAGTAATTATTTTGGTGATTATGGAGGACAACCTGCTGTAATGTTTGGGAATGTTAAATTAATCATAAATGTTATTTAAAAAGATTGGCTGGCTTTATGTCAGCCTCATTTCTTTTATTGGTTGACAGATATTAAATATGTTTATAAAATAGTTTGTAGCTTCAAATTTAAACCTGAAAAGAGAAGAACTATCATTAAGAAGAAAGGGCTAGCCGATGATAAGAAATGATTTTAAACAGAGGACTGAAATAGTCGTTGGAAGCGATGGAATAGATAAGTTGAGAGATGCCAATATCCTAGTATTTGGAGTAGGTGGGGTAGGTGGTTTCGTAGTAGAATCACTAATAAGAGCAGGAGTGGGCAATATAACTATTGTCGATTTTGATAAAGTGGATGAAACAAATATCAATAGGCAGATTATTGCTTTAAATTCTAGTATTGGAAAAAATAAAGTAGATGTAATGTATGAACGGGCTCTTGATATTAATCCAAATTTAAATATAAGGAAAGTATGTGCTCTATTGACAGAAGAAAATTGCTCTGATTTTTTGTGCGAACATTACGATTTCGTAGTAGATGCAATAGATATGGTAAAATCAAAATTGGCATTAATAAAAGAATGTGATAACAAAAAATTAAGATTGATTAGTTCAATGGGAATGGGTAATAAGCTAGATCCTACGAAGATTGAAATTTCGGATATATATAAGACTGAAATGTGTCCGTTGGCAAAAATAATAAGAAGAGAATCAAAGAAAATGGGAATTAGGAGACTAGCTGTAGTTTATTCCAAAGAAAAACCATCAGAAACAGGTGTTGATGAAGCTGATGGTAAAAAGAAGAGAGTAAATGGAAGTGTATCATTTGTTCCGTCGGCTGCTGGACTGATTATAGCTTCATATATAGTAAGAGAGCTAATCAAGTAACTGCATACGTAAAAAAACAACTAGGTAGTCACTATAATTAAAGGAATCAAATCAAATAGCTAGTTTAATTGAAAAAAACAAATTAAGTGGCTACATATATAAAATATATTAAAAAAACTAATCAAATGGATTTATATACATTAATGGTAGTGGTTAAGTGGTTATTCGTATTTTTCTTTGGAGTAGATACCTTTATCGGTAAAATAGAATGTCATAGTTCCATTTACATCAGTCCTGTATATCCTTGATTTGTATTTATTTAATGTGTTGAGAGTTTCTTTGTGTGGGTGACCATATCTATTGCCATATCCACAGGATATTGATGATATTTTAGGAGTCAGCTCCTTGATAAAATTTTCAGAGGTAGATGATTTGCTTCCATGATGAGCTACCTTTAAAAAAGAGGTATTTTCTAAATTGTATAAATTTAAAATCTTATCTTCTACCTCTGAATCAATATCACCTGTAAAAATAAGCTTGTGGTTAAAGCATCTTAATAAAAATACTATTGAGTTTTTGTTTATTTCTTTTGAGTCAGTTATTTCAGACTCAATTTCGTATTTTGTATTACTATATATTGGTGATAAAAAGTCAATTGCTGTTTCTGCTCCAAGCTTGAGGCTGATAAAATCGTTAATTACAGATGGTTTTATACATTTATTTTTACATGAGTTGATAAATTCATAGTAGTCTTGATGTGATACGGCACCTGGAGGCACAAAAATATTAGAAACTTTAAAGGTGTTCACTATTTTGTCTAAGCCTCCGATATGATCCTTATCAAAATGTGTTGCAACAACGATATCAATTCGATTAACTCCTGAAATTTTCAGTTCTCTTATTACATTTCTTGCATAAATATCTTCACCTGCGTCGATTAAAATGGACTTTTTATCGGGGGTAATAATCAATGTAGAATCTCCTTGGTCAACATCAATAACATGAACCTCAAGTGCTTTATCTTTTGAACAAGAGGTCGTAAATATTAATATAGCAATAACAATTATATATTTGAGAATTTTTTTCATAAAAAACGTTGTCTCCTATTAAATCGTAACTTTTTGGTTTACTTTTTATAAAAAAGGGTATATCATAGTTATATGAATATAGTCAAAACGATAGTAAAAATAAACTTGATTTTTTAAATTTTAATAAATTATTTGATAAAATAGCAGGGAGATGTAATAATGGAATTTAAAGAAATAAATATAGAATCAAAGGAGGTATTAGATAAGTATTTCGAGATGGTCGATTATGAGGCTTGTGAATACTGTTTTAATACATTATTTATGTGGCAGCATGCGTATAAGACTTGCTACCATATTGGAGATGGCTTTGCCGTTTTGGTAGGTGAGCATGAGGGAGAAATATTCTCGATTTTGCCCTTGGCACCAAAGGAAAGGATTCCGGAAGCAATAGAATATGCAATAAATTGGTTTGATACGGATAAAAATAAGGTATATTTTAGAGGTATTGATTCAAGTGTTGTAACAATGCTAAGGGAGCTTTATCCAGGTAAGTTTGACTACATTGAGGAAAGAGATATATTTGATTATGTGTATGATGCTGAAAAGATGAGAACCTTGAAGGGTAGAAAGCTGAGTGGTAAAAGAAATCATATTAACTTCTTTACAAAAGAATATGAGGGTAGAATTGAGAGAAGGCTTCTAAATGAAGACGATTTTCCAGCCTGTTTTAGCTTGTTGAACGAATGGAATGAGACAAAAAATGGAGATGAGGATTTCGAAAACAGCATAGACGATGAGTACATTGGTATGAAGAAGCTTTTCGACAATTATGATAAAATAAAAGATAAGCTGAAAATATATGGAGTTTTTATTGATGGAAAATTACAGGCCTTCAGTATGGGCGAAAAAATAAATGATGATATGGCATTAATTCATATTGAAAAAGCGAATGCAGATATTAGAGGATTGTATCCATACATAAATAAAATGTTTGTAGCTGATATATTCCCAGATGTAAAGTGGGTAAACAGAGAAGAAGATATGGGAGTCCCTGGGCTGAGAAAAGCAAAGCTTTCATATTATCCGGAAAGGTTCGTTGAAAAATATACGGTAAGAGAAATATAGTCACGAGGTGTCATATGGAAATTAGATTATGTAAAAAAGATGAAATCAATCAGATAAAAGATATCTGGAAATACTGCTTTGAGGATAGTGAGGCTTATGTTAATTTCTACTTTGATAAGAAGCTTAATCATAACAACGTAGTGATATCAAAGGATGGAGATAGACTCATTTCTTCTATTCATCTGAATCAGCATGATATATTGATGAATGGTAAGAAGTTTAATACTTCATATGTGGTTGGTGTTTCCACTTTACCAGAAGCAAGAGGTAGGGGAATCATGAATGATATGATGATAGAATCCTTGAAGGAAATGTTAAGAAGAGGTCAAAGTATTAGTATATTGATGCCGATTGATTTTAGACTATATACTAAATTCGGATTTTCCAATTGTTATGATATGATTTTAAATAGTGTGGATATTTTTGATCTCAAAAAATTTAAATATATTGGTGATTTTAAAAAGGCAACTACGAAAGATGCTTCTGAATTGAAAAATATTTATAGTTTGGCTGCATCTGATTATAATGGATTTGCTTTAAGAGATGAAGCCTATTTTTTTGATTTGATTGAAGAGATGGATGTTGATGGCGGAAGCATATATATCAACTATATTAGTGGAATACCCTCCGGTTATATCGTCTATTCAATATCAGGTGGAGTGTTCACAATTAGAGAAATTTATTCAATAGATATCACATCATACAAATCTATTTTAAAGTTTGTATTTAACCATAATACACAGTGCAAAAGAGTAGAAATGATGAGCTCAATTGATGATCCACTAAGGCTTTTATTGGATAATCCAAAGGATGCTACCTTTGAAATTAAGCCTTTTATGATGGCTAGGATTATTGATTTTAAGAAATTTATTAATGCTTGTGGATTTGTTATAAGAAAAGCTTTGGACGAAGAAAGTATTTTGATAAAAATTAATGATGAATATCTATCTAATAATGATAAGGTATTTAGGCTGGTAAATAAATCAGGGACTTTATTTGTAGAAGATAGCTGTAGTAAGGAATATGAAATTGAACTGGATATTGCTGAAGCGACAAAAATTTTTACAAAATATTCTAGTGTAGATGAAGCCTTAAAATTGAGAGAAGACTATTTTTCTGTGAAAGAGAATGGATTGAAGAATAGACTTGAAAATCTATTATCCTTTTCCAAAGAAGTAAACCATATCAATGAATATGTGTAATATAGTAATAATTTTTTTCTTTTAATTTCATGGAGCTGAAATGCTATACTCATCTATAATAAAATAATACCAATAAATAAATTACAATAAAGCGTTGGCTATAGCCAACGCTTTATTGTAATTTATTAGCCAAATATTGCTTTTGAAAAAACTGTAAAAGTACTTATTTTTATTAGTAGATGCCTTTAATATTGTAGGCTTATTCAAAGAATACATCTTAGCTTTTAATAATTCGAGCATTTTTTTGTGATTACTAGTTATTTCAACTCTGTAGCATTTTTTAACTACATAATATTCAAGAAAAATTTCCAAAGCAATATATTAGTATAGTAAGTATTTTCTACATAAAAATGCCTAAAAATAATTAGAAGGTAACTATTTATTTGCAAGGAGATTTATGATGAGAAGACCAGGACTTTTAATATTAATTTTGACTGTTTTTATTGTGTTCAATATTAAAGACAATAAAAGTGTAAATGATTCTATATCAAATGGAAATTCGGTGATTTGCGGTGTTATTACCAATAAAAAATACAAAAAAAGCACCATTGAATACATTGTGAGTGATTCATTGATTTCTGTGAAAAAATATGATTGGGAATTGAATAAAAAAAATGGAATATCAGATTTAAGCATTGGTGACAGAGTTGTTTTCTTTGGTGAAAGTGAGGACCTTGATAATATGAATGTAAAGGGCTTTGACTATGGAATGTATTTAAAAAGTGTTGGGATAAATAGATATCTTAGGGCGAAAAATTTCAAGCTGGTTGGACGGTCTTATTTATTGAGCAAGCTTTCTATAGCGAAGGATTATATTATCAAAACAAACAGGTTTCTATACAAGGAGCTATCTAGTGTAGTCAATGCATTAGTGATAGGTAGGATTGAAAGCATTGATGAAGAAATTCAATATATTTTTAAGGATTCAGGAACAAGTCATGTAATGGCTATCTCTGGATTACATATAGGACTTATAGCCAATATGATTGTGATTTTGCTGGGAAAAATAAGTAATTTGAAAAAGATTATTGCCATTTTTATAATAATAATGCTATATAGCTTGATGATTGGTGGTGGTAGCTCAATTTACAGAGCAATATCAATGATGGCAGTATTATATACTTCTTTTTTTCTTGATAGAGATTTCGATATTGAAAATGTCGTATATGTACTCTCGAGTATATTTATAATAGTAAATCCTAATGTAATATACAATGCATCTTTTTTATTAAGCTTTGGTACAGTGTTGTCAATAAGAATTTTTACTAGATACTTAAAGCTATTGCTCTGCTTTAATTCTGTATGTATTTCAATTGCTGCAAATATTTTAACCATTCCAATAATACTATTTTTCTATGGAGAGGTCTCGACTGTATCAATCATTGGAAACATTGTTGCAATACCATTTGCTATGATTATTTTAGTGTTAGATTTTTTGTCGATGATTTTTTTTAATGCTTCGTTTGCTATATCGATGGCTATTTCTCAGGTGAATGTGCATATTTTGGATACGCTGATTTATGTACTAAAAATGATTGGAGATTATGGAGTCAACAACATTGTAATTAAAAAGATGGGTATAGGAGCGATGATTTCATATTTTGTAATAGTTATATTGATAGATATATTTTTAGAGAGGTATTTTATTATTAAAAACAAATTTGATATAGTTGATAAAAAAAATTTTGAATGATAGAATATTATAACAGAGGGAAATATATTAAAAAGGAGTTTTTTATGGAGAGGAAGGCATTGATTGATTCTCTTGAAAATGGGAATTACAAAAATCTATACTTGATTTATGGAAAAGATTTTTATTTGATAGAGGAAATTGAGAATATTATCAAGGGTATAGTCGATGAAAATCTTGCAGATTTCAATTTGTCGATAATTGATGGTAAGGAATTTGATATAGATAGTATTGTGACAAGTGTTGAAACACTCCCTTTTATGTCAGAATACAGAGTTATTATAGTAAGAGATGCAGAAATATTTAAATCAAAAAAAGCAATTTCTAAGGATGATGAAAATATTTTGACAAAAGTTCTGAGTAATATGCCAAATACGACTATTTTGTTGTTTACAGTATATGGAGATATAGATAAAAGAAAGAGCATATCGAAAGTATTTGAAAAAAGTGGAGTGGTTTGTGATGTAAAAAAATTAGATGATGTTTCTCTATTGAGCTGGTGTAAAAATGAATTTTTTAAGAGAGATGTTAAAATAACAAATTCAGATCTAGCTTATTTTATAGAGCTAAGTGGATACAGAGATAAAAATTCTGAAAACACGCTATCGGATTTAAAAAATGAAATAGATAAGCTGACCTCGTATGCTCTAGACACTAAAAAAATAGATAAAGCCTCTATAAATTTATTGATTAACGACAAGGTTGAAAATGATATTTTTCTGTTTATAGATATGATATCTAGCAAAAATTCTAAAAGAGCGATGTCTGTGTTAGATGATATGATTGATAGTGGAGAGTCGATGTTGTCGATATTGGCAATGCTATCAAGGCAATTCAATCAAATATTACAGATAAAGAGTCTTGTTGAAAAAAAGATACCGGTTGCTGTAATAAGTGAAAATTTAAAAATTAACAAGTATGTTTTAAATAAACTTGTAAGATATGCCAATAATTTTGATAATGATACAATTTTTAATATATTAAACTATTTATCTGAAAGCGACTATAAAATAAAAACAGGACTAATGGATGATAAGCTGGTATCTGAGATTTTTATATTGAAATATTGTTCGTCAGCTAATTAATTGGAAAAAATTCACCGCAAGTGATTACTTTCGGTGAATTTTTTTAAAGTGCGAATTTTTGTTTTCATAGGTACTGGCTTTATTATAAAAAAATACCGTAGGCATATCAACCTACGGCAAAAAGGACATACGAGTCAGTCCCTTTGGTTATCTAGTATTTTCAAACGTTTGACACAAGATAAAATCTATCCGTTGCCTTTAAAGAGCCATACCCGTCGATATAACTCTATCATTCGTTCATTAAGCGTTTATTGAGTTCAATCTGTTTGCAAGCTTAGAAACCTTTCTATCGGCAGCATTCTTGTGGATAGTACCCTTTGATGCAACCTGGTATATTTTCTTTTGTGCTAACTGGAATTTTGCCAATGCATCTTCCTTATTTCCTGCTTCTACAGCTTCGTCAAATCTTCTAATCGCAGTTTTTATTTGAGATTTTCTAGCTCTATTAAGAGCAGTTTTCTTTTCAATAACACTGATTCTTTTTTTAGCAGACTTAATATTTGCCATCTATTTCACCTCCTTAAATCATATTTATTCATAATCAACATACACCATTTTAGCAGAAATATATGTAAAAATCAAGGTAAAAAAGTTAATTTTATAAAAAATTTAAAATTTTGTTCAAGCATTATTTACTGTATATGATTTTTACAGTAAAATATATAATGATGAATTTTGCAATAAATGAAGCTGTTGATATAAACGTATGATTTGATTGTTTAAAAAGGAGGGGTATTATTGGCTAATAGACAAAATAAAACAAGAAATTTTAGTATTATTGCTCATATAGATCACGGCAAATCCACCTTGGCTGATAGGTTGATTCAAAACACTGGGCTGGTTGCTGAAAGAGATATGAAATCTCAGCTATTGGATAATATGGATTTGGAGCGTGAGAGGGGAATAACAATAAAGCTACAGAATGTAAGGTTGAAATACAAAGCAAAGGACGGAGAGGAATATAGTCTTAATCTGATTGATACTCCGGGACATGTAGACTTTAATTACGAGGTTTCGAGGAGCTTGGCTGCTTGTGAAGGGGCGTTATTGGTCGTTGATGCAGCACAAGGAGTAGAGGCACAGACACTTGCTAATGTATATTTGGCATTGGAGCAGGAGCTGGAAATTCTTCCGGTCATCAATAAAATTGATCTTCCGAGTGCTAGACCTGAATATGTAAAAAATGAAATAGAAGATTTAATTGGTCTTGATTGTAGCGAAGCTCCGATGATTTCTGCAAAAAACAATATAAATATAGAAGATGTTTTGGAATCTATTGTGAATCATGTGCCGGCACCAAAGGGAGATCCTGATGCACCATTGAAGGCACTAATATTCGATTCATATTATGATGCATATAAGGGTGTCGTTGCTTACGTAAGAGTTTTTGAGGGCGCTGTCAAAAAAGGCATGACAATAGAAATGATGAACAGTAAAAGGAAATTTGAAGTCACTGAAGTAGGTGTAATGGCACCAAATGTAACGGAGCTTCCAGATTTAACTGCTGGTGATGTTGGATATATAGCAGCTAGTATTAAGGATATCAGAAGCTGTAGAGTTGGTGATACGATAACAGATGCAAATAATAGGACTGTTGAAGCTCTTCCTGGGTATAAAAAGGCAACTCCGATGGTTTACTGTGGAGTTTATCCAGGTGAGGGAGAAAAGTACGAAAACGTAAGAGATGCATTAGAAAAATTGCAGATTAATGATGCTGCATTAGAGTTTGAATCAGAATCATCTGCTGCTTTGGGATTTGGATTTAGATGTGGATTTTTGGGGCTTTTGCATATGGAAATTATTCAAGAAAGGTTGGAAAGAGAATTTGATTTAAATATTATTACTACAGCACCTTCTGTTATATATAAAGTAATCAAGAATGATGGTGAGGTAGTAATGATACAAAATCCGGCGAATTTACCTCCGGTTACAGAAATAAGAACGATTGAAGAGCCGATCGTAAAAAGTGATATTATAGTTCCGAAGGACTATGTAGGCGTGGTTATGGAGTTGTGTCAGGAAAGACGTGGTACGATGCTTGATATGGAATATATTGACGACAAGAGAGTGATGCTACACTATGATCTTCCATTAAATGAGGTTATATATGACTTCTTCGATGCACTTAAATCCAGAACTAGAGGATATGGTTCCATTGATTATGAAGTAAAGGGGTATGCCGTTTCAACTCTTGTAAAAATGGATATACTTATAAATAAGGAGCAAGTTGATGCATTAAGCTTTATAATTCACGAAAGCAGAGCATTTGTAAGAGGAAAAGCAATGTGTGAAAAGCTTAAAAATGAAATTCCTAGACACCAATTTCCTGTGCCTATCCAAGCTGCTGTTGGAAATAAAATAATTGCTAGAGAAACAGTGGCTGCATATAGGAAAGACGTGCTTGCAAAATGCTATGGTGGTGATATTTCCAGAAAGAGAAAGCTTTTAGAAAAACAAAAAGAAGGTAAGAAGAGAATGAGACAGATAGGAAATGTCGAGGTACCTCAGAAAGCATTTATGTCAGTATTAAAGTTAGATGATTAAAGTAGGTGATTCCTTGCAAATAAAAATTGAAAAGGGTGCTCAGTATATTATAGATACACTTTATGACAATGGCTTTGAAGCATTTATTGTCGGAGGCTGCGTCAGAGATTCATTGATGGGAAAAATGCCGAAAGATTGGGATATAGCAACAAATGCACTTCCGACTGACGTTCAGAGTATTTTTGATAAAACAATTCCAACTGGAATAAAGCATGGTACAGTGACTGTTGTCCATGATGATATCAATTATGAAGTGACTACCTACAGAGTGGATGGGGAGTACCTGGATATGAGACGTCCCAGAGAAGTTACCTTCAGTAAAAATATTATAGAAGATTTATCGAGACGTGACTTTACGATTAATGCAATGGCTTATAATGATAGAGTTGGCTTGGTAGACGAATTTGGCGGTGTTCATGACATTTCAAAAAAGACGATAAAATGTGTTGGCAATCCAAACAAAAGATTTAATGAAGATGCACTTAGGATAATAAGAGCAGTTAGATTTTCATCAAAGCTCGGATTTAATATAGACGAAGAAACTCTCAATTCTATGAAAAACAATTCGAATAATATCAAGCAAATTTCTTTTGAAAGGATAAATTGTGAAATAGAAGAAATTATATGTAGTGATGTATCGTTTTTGAATGTATTTAATGCTTTGGGAATATCTGACTATATATTCGGTAGTGATAGGATGGTCTTTGAAAACTATAATTTTAATAAATTAGCAATTGGCGACGGCTTTTATGAGCTTGAATATGAAATGGCTTTGAAAAGAGCTATGCTTTATGAGCGTGTTAAAGAAAATCAAGTTTTAAACTCTATGAAGAGGCTTAAATATTCTAAGAAAGATATCTTGAGTACAGTAGGAATACACAAGGTATTAAATGAAAAATACCATGCTATTGACAATTTGTCTAGTAGTGTTTTAAATGATGAGAAAAACTTACTGAAGGATGAAAAAAAATTGCTAAAAATTGAGCTAAAAAATATATTAAGGAATACTTCCAATATTAAATTGGCAAAATTTGCGATTTATTCAAAATTTATGAAAAAAAAATCAAATCCATGTGTATGTTTTTCTGTATTTGATGATATAATAGAAAAAGGGGAATGCTTTAGTATTTCCCAATTGGACATAAATGGTAAGCTTCTTATTGAAAATGGTTTCAAAAATGGGATAACGATTGGAATTGTTCTTAATAGGCTATTGGATTATGTGATAGAAAATCCAGAATTCAATAGTAGAGATAAACTTGTTTTGTTATCAAAAAATATAATATAAGTATAATTAATGTTTTAATGGAGGTAAAATTATGGATTTCAAATCATTAATAATGAATGGTAGATCAGTGAGAAATTACAAGGATACGCCAGTTGATGCAAAAAAACTTACTGAGCTTGAGCAATATGTTTCTGAATGTAAAAAATTAGATGATTCAATCGAAGTAGAAACTAGATTTTTTGCAGGAGATGATACATATAAGAGATTGTACGGTATAGCAGGATATAAGGGTGTTATGATAGAGGCGCCTAATTATCTTGTATTACTGTCAGAGGATAAGCCACACCATCTTGAAAATGCAGGCTATGTTGGTGAGAGAGCAATACTAAAGGCTAGAGACTTGGGAATAGATAGCTGTTGGATTTCATACTCTGATAGAAACGCTGTAAAAAATACATTGGGTATAGATACTGACAAAGAGGTAGTTGCATTGATTGCACTTGGATATGCTTCAAGTGAAAAGAAAATTGAAGGTGCTGGAAAGACTGGAGACAATTATTCGCAGTCGAATCTATCTGTTTCTAAGGGCAGCTCAGATAGAATTGCTTTAGAGGAGATGGTATTCATTGATAAGTGGGGAAATTCAGCTACTGCTGAGGTTTTAGAAGAAAGAGCATTATTAGACGCATTTTCATATTCAAGAATGGCACCATCATCTCTAAATAAGCAGCCTTGGAGATTTATAGTTGATGGTGGTAAGGTTGTTTTGGCTATAAATAATGAGAATTACAGTGGAAGCTATGCTAACAAAATAGATGCTGGTATTATTATGCTGTATTTTGGTGTAATACTAGATGTAACTATGTTTGATTCAAAATGGGGATTTGATGAAATAGAGAAGGATTATGGTATTCCACAGAATTATAAGGTTGTTGGATATTGTAACATATAAATTTTACGAAATAATTTTTATTGAAAGGACTATTGAATTCTCAATGGTCCTTAAATATTTGAAAGGGATAATATGGGAAGAGGATTATATATACATATTCCGTTTTGTAAGAAAAAATGTAATTATTGTGACTTTGTATCATTTACAGATATTGAAATGATTGATGAATATTTAGAGCTTTTATGCAAGGAAATAGAAATATTTAAAGAACTATATAGATATAATCGTATTAAGACAGGCTGCGAATTTATGCCACAAATAGGAGATATAGATACAATTTTTATAGGGGGTGGAACGCCCTCAATTTTATCATCAAAGCAGCTTGAAAAGCTTTTTTCTATACTGAAAAATAACTTCAATATTGATAATGTGGTAGAGTTTACTGTTGAATGTAATCCTGGAACTGTAGATTTGGAAAAGTTAAATATAATGCTTAATAATGGGGTCAATAGATTGAGCTTTGGATTGCAGGCAAAACAGAGTGAGCATTTGAATTTTATGGGTAGAATACACACATCAGAAGAGTTTGAAAAGAGTTATAGACTGGCAAGAATGGTCGGGTTTGACAATATCAATGTTGATGTTATTTTTGCTTTTCATGGACAAACAAGAGCTGATTTAGTGGATACGTTAGATTTTATATTTGATTTAAAACCGGAACACATATCATTATATTCTTTAATCATAGAGGAAAATACTCCGTTTAATACGTATTTGGAAAGAGGGATTATAGATGAATTTGATGAGAGTGAATTTATTGAAATGTATAGAATGTCTGTTGATAAAATGAAAGAAAATGGATATAAGCAGTATGAAATATCAAATTACTATAGAGAAAATATTGATATTTTTGATAAAAATGTCAACGAAAAAAGTAGAAATAATGTTATAGACAATAGAACGAATGAAAACGAAATTAGTCAAAATAAAGGTGATGAAAATGAGGTTAGTAAAAACGAGATTATCAAAAATAAAAGACTAATTAATAAAATATTTGACTATACCTGTAAACACAATATCAAATATTGGAAACAAGATGAGTATTTTGGCTTTGGAATAAGTGCTTCTGGTTACTTAGATTCAAAGCGTTATACAAATGTGTCGAGTTATAGAGAATATAAAGCCTTTATAGATAATGGTAAACTTCCAGTCAAATTTGAAGAAGTGATTTCAAATATTGATAGCTATAATGAGAGCTTGATGCTGGGTTTGAGAATGAATGATGGTGTAAATATGACAATTTTTGAGTCAATCAATGATTTAGAAAATAGAGATAGAATACTTTGTAATATAGAAAAATTGGTTGATGATGGATATGTACGCATTGAGGAAGGTAGGTTGAAGCTAAGTCAGATTGGTAGAGAAATTGCCAACTCAATAATCGTTTCTCTAATGATGTGAATATTCAAATTGAGGCATTTTTATACAAAATTTATACTATTGATGTAGCTATTTTTCACTATAGAAAAAATCAATCTAATAATATTTTTTTTTTAACAAAAAAATCTTGATTTTAGATATAGACATAATGTATAATGTGTTTAAAGCAGTATAAATAATATCAATATCATTATTTACGGGTGATAATTCTATGAGAGAGCGAAAGCCACCGAAGGGACAAGTACCAAGTCAGTCAAAATTGGTATGAATTTTTCAGGTAAAAGGAGTAGAATTGGACGTATCTCTGAAAGATTTTGACAGGGGGATAAAGCGACAACTTTATCTCCCTTTTTTATATGTGAAAGGAAAATAAATGATATTAGTAACTAATAATGAAAAATTTATAGAAGTGAAGAATTATTTGGAATCAAAAAAAATAGATTTTCGTTTTGTTGAAACTGACTATTTAGGCGTTCTTGAGCATTGTAGAGATATGATTCACGAAGGGTATGAAATGTTGACTCATCCATTGTATGGAAGTGTTAAACCGAATGAGACAATATATAGAAGTATAGTCTTGGAAAAAAATGATAAGCTGGATATTAATTCCTTGACATTGATTGAAGAGGCGATTGAAACGGCGAAGAAATTCAAAAAAAATAAACAGACTCCTTTGTGGATTGATAGCGTTAAGGAAGATTTTAGAGTGATTGATCATGATTTAATCTCAAAGACTATTGATAGAATTGTGCTTTAATAGGCTTTAAAAAAACGTTTCACAAACATAGAAAATAGCCATCGAGTGGCATATGTATTGATTTTAGCTATGAATACAGTTAAAATAACCAAAAAATTGACATAAATAACTTTGGTTATAGATATGAAAATTATGTTTATAATACAGTAAATTTAGCTGTGTTGAAATAATATTAAATTTCATTAAATTAATTGGTATGATTATCTGTTATTGTTGGATGTTGTACGAAAATATTAGTTTATTACATGGAGGTATGAAATGGAAAACGTATATGATTTATTAATCATAGGTGGTGGACCGGCTGGTTTATCTGCTGGGCTTTATGGTGCTAGAGGAAAATTGAAAACTATTATTCTTGAAAAACAGAAAAATGGCGGACAGATTGTAATTACTCATCAGGTGGATAACTATCCTGGTTCAATAGAAAATGCTACTGGACCATCATTAACAGCTAGAATGGTTGAACAGGCTAAGTCTTTTGGATGTGAAATTGAGAGAGGCGATGTTGTTGAATTCAATTTTAGTGGAGATATAAAAATAGTTAAGACTGCTGAAAAAGAGTACCATGCAAAGGCAGTGGTTATAGCTACTGGTGCAAATCCAAGAAAGATGGGTTGTCCTGGTGAAGCTGAGCTTACAGGAAAAGGTGTATCTTACTGTGCTACTTGTGATGCTGACTTCTTTGAAGATTTCGAGGTATTCGTAATTGGAGGTGGAGATAGTGCTATAGAAGAAGCTATGTACCTTACTAAGTTTGCAAGAAAGGTAACAATAGTTCACAGAAGACAGGGATTCAGATGTGCTCCTACTGCAATTGATAAAGCGAGATCTAATCCAAAGATTGAATTCTTACTAGACACAGTTGTAGAAGAAGTTAAGGGAGATGGATTACTAGAATCTATTGTTTTCAAGAATAAAGTAACTGGTGAAATCACTGAATATTTCGCTGATGAAGAAGATGGAACATTTGGATGCTTTGTATTTATAGGCTATGTTCCACAGACTGAAATGTTCAAAGATGTTATCGAATGTGATGAAACTGGATATTTTATAGCAAGTGATGATACAACTACTAAGATTCCGGGAGTTTTCGTTGCTGGTGACTGCAGAAAGAAAGAAGTTAGACAGGTAGTTACTGCTACAAGTGATGGTGCTGTGGCAGCAGTTATGGCTGAAAGATATATAGCGAGTAAATTTGAATAATAATTAAAGCAATTCGAATATAAGTTAAATATAAATAAGTTAAGTAAAAACAAAAAAGTAAGTTAAAATAAGTATATAAAATTTTTATATAAAGTTAGTTAGTGACAGAGTAGAGTTAGTTTTTGAAGAAAAAGGGTCATAATTTACGACTCAGTATTGATTATTAATGGAGGTAAAAAAATGATAGAACTTACTAAAGATAATTTTGATTCAGAAGTTTTGGAAGGTGAAGGATATGTGTTTGTAGATTTCTGGAGTCAGGGATGCGAACCTTGTAAAGCACTAATGCCTGATGTTCATAAATTAGCTGAACAATATGGTGACAAGATAAAATTCTGTTCAATGGACATTACAAAAGCTAGAAGACTTGCAATTAAGCAAAAAGTACTTGGTCTACCAACAATGACAATGTATAAGGGTGGAGAAAAAGTAGATGAAATAACTAAAGATGATGCAAATATTGCAAACATCGAAGCAATGATTAAAAAGTTCTATTAAGAACTGCTAGGAAAGTTATCCACTTATTAAATAGGCAATGCATCTGTCTATTTGATCTTTACAATAGACTCGGACCAAAAGTTTTCTTTTGGTCCAGGTCGAAAAAAATGCGTTAAATATAGTCAAATATTTTTAAATATTAAATTATATTAAATTATTTTTATAGGAGGTAACCTATGCGTCTTGAAATAGGCAAAATCTTCATAAAAGACATCCAGTTTGCTGATGTTACGAAGATAGAAAATGGTGTTTTATTTGTAAACAAAGAAGAAATGATCAAGGAAATATGGGATGATGAACACATAGCTTCAGTTGATCTTGATATCGCTAGACCAGGTGAAAGTGTAAGAATTACACCTGTAAAGGATGTTATCGAACCGAGAGTTAAGGTAGAAGGTAATGGTGGAATATTCCCAGGTGTACTTTCAAAGGTTGACACTGTTGGTGAAGGTAGAACTCATGTTTTAAAAGGTATGTCTGTTGTAACTACTGGTAAAATAGTAGGTTTCCAGGAAGGAATAATAGACATGACTGGTTTGGGTGCTGAATACACTCCATTCTCAAAGACAGTAAACCTGGTATTAATAGCTGAACCAAAAGAAGGTGTTAAGCAACACGATCATGAAAAATCAGTAAGATTCTTAGGCTTCAAGGCTGCAAGATACCTTGGTGAGCTAGCTAGAAACCTAGAAGCTGATGAGGTTTCTGTTTATGAAACTAAGCCTTTACTAGAACAGATAGCTGAATATCCTGAGCTTCCAAAGGTAGGATATGTTTACATGCTACAGACTCAGGGCTTGCTACACGATACTTACGTATATGGTGTAGATGCAAAGCAGATAGTTCCAACACTACTATATCCAACTGAAATAATGGATGGTGCAATAGTTTCTGGTAACTGTGTTTCTGCTTGTGACAAGAATCCAACTTACGTGCATTTAAACAATGGTGTAATCGAGGAATTATACGCTCAGCATGGAAAAGAAATAAACTTCCTTGGTGTAATAATCACTAACGAAAACGTATACTTGGCTGATAAGGAAAGATCTTCAAACTGGACTTCTAAGCTTTGTAAATATTTGGGATTAGACGCTGTTATAGTTTCTCAGGAAGGATTTGGTAATCCAGATACTGACTTGATTATGAACTGTAAAAAGATCGAGACAGCTGGAGTTAAGACTGTTATAGTAACAGATGAATATGCTGGTAGAGATGGTGCTTCTCAATCATTAGCAGATGCGGATGCAAAGGCAGATGCAGTTGTTACAGGAGGAAATGCTAACCAGTATGTAGTACTTCCGAAACTAGATAAGGTAATTGGACATATAGAATATGTTAACATAATAGCTGGTGGTAATGAACATTCTCTAAGAGAAGACGGATCATTAGAGGTTGAAATCCAGACTATAACTGGTGCAACTAACGAAACAGGATTTGGATACTTATCAGCAAAAACTTTCTAATTTTGCATTAAAGATTTAAAACGGTAAAAAATTTATGTAAAATCTTAGCATTGAATATTGATGAAATATGAGATGTAAGTGAAATGTATTAATTACATTTGAAAAAAATATTAATGAAGGAGATAATTGTTATGACAACTTTGAGTAATAAAAAAGTTATTATAATCGGTGACAGAGACGGTATACCAGGTCCTGCTATCGAAGAATGTGTAAAAACAGTTGACGGTGTTGAAGTAGTTTTCTCTTCTACTGAATGCTTCGTCTGAACAGCTGCTGGGGCTATGGACTTAGAAAACCAGAATAGAGTAAAGGATGCTGCCGATAAATTCGGAGCTGAAAATGTAGTGGTTTTACTAGGTGCCGCAGAAGCCGAAGCTGCAGGTCTTGCAGCTGAAACAGTAACAGCAGGTGACCCAACTTTCGCTGGTCCTCTAGCAGGAGTAGATCTTGGATTGAGTGTATTCCACGTAACTGAAGAAGAAATGAAAGAACAGTTCGATGAAGCTGTTTACGACGAACAGGTAGGAATGATGGAAATGGTTCTTGACTGTGACGAAATTGCTGAAGAAATGGCAGATATAAGAAGCGAATTCTGTAAATATTTGTAAAATCCAATGGGAGGTAAAATAATGTCAAAAATTAGAGTAGTTCATTATGTTAACCAGTTCTTTGCTGGAATAGGTGGAGAAGAAAAAGCTGACGTTGAACCAAAGATAATGGAAGCACTTCCTCCAGTGAGTGTTCAGTTACAAGGAAAACTAGGCGATGAATTTGAAATTGTTGCTACAGTAGTTTGTGGTGATGGTTACTTTAATGAAAATATAGATGAAGCAAGTGCAGAAGTATTGGGAATGGTTAAGGGATTTGATCCACAGTTATTCATTGCCGGACCAGCCTTCAACGCTGGTAGATATGGTGTTGCTTGTGGTACAATAACAAGTGTAGTGAAAAATGAACTTAATATACCAGCCTTGACAGGAATGTATGTTGAAAATCCTGGTGCTGATATGTTTAAGAAAGAATTATATATAGTTGAAACTGCAAATTCTGCTGCAGGTATGAGAAAGGCTCTTCCAAGGATTGCTTCTCTTGCTGCAAAGCTAGCAAAGGGTGAAGAAGTCGGATCTCCTGCTGAAGAAGGATATATTGAAAAGGGTGTCAGAGTAAACTATTTTGCTGAAGAAAGAGGATCTAAGAGAGCAGTTGATATGCTAATCAAGAAGATCAAAGGCGAAGAATTTGTTACAGAATATCCAATGCCAAACTTCGATAGAGTTGATCCAAATCCAGCAATAAAAGATTTATCAAAATGCACAATAGCACTTTGTACTTCTGGTGGTATTGTTCCAAAGGGAAATCCTGATAGAATTGAATCATCAAATGCTACAAAGTATGGTGAATATGACATTACTGGTGTAAATGATTTGACAGAAGAAGGATGGGAAACTGCTCATGGTGGATATGACCCATCTTACGCAAACACTGACTCAGATAGAGTTTTGCCAGTTGATGTATTGAGAGATTTAGAAAAAGAAGGAGTTATTGGAAAGCTTCACAATAAATTCTATACTACAGTAGGTAATGGTACTGCGGTTGCATCATCAAAGGCTTTTGCTGCTGAATACGCTCAGAAGTTGATAGCTGATGGAGTAGACGCTGTTATCATGACTTCTACGTGAGGTACTTGTACTCGTTGCGGTGCAACGATGGTAAAAGAAATAGAAAGAGCTGGACTACCAATAGTTCACATGTGTACAGTTGTACCTATTTCATTGACTGTTGGTGCTAACAGAATAGTTCCAACAATAGCTATACCTCATCCTCTTGGAAATCCAGCATTGGATCCTGCTGAAGAAAAAGCTCTAAGAAGAAAGCTTGTAGAAAAAGCATTAAAAGCATTAACTACAGAGGTAGATGGTCAGACAGTATTCGAAGACTAATCAAAAGAAATAGCTTAATTGGTATTGGTACACGTAGGGTTTCTATGTGTACCAATATTGGTATATAAATTATTTTTAAATTGGAGGTAATACAATGTCATTCCCAGTATTCAAAGGTGCAGGATATGTTCTAGTTCATACTCCTGATATGATTGTCAGAAACGGTACGACTTGTACAGTAGAACAGGAAATTAATCCGAATTCAGAATTTTTAAAAGAAATTGGTGGTAGAATAAGAAGCTACGAAGAAGTAGTAAACTACTTGCCAAATCAGGTTTATATAGGAAACCTTAGACCTGAATTTTTGGAAGATAAAAAGCTTCCATGGTGCGAAATAGAACACAAAGGTGAAAGAAAAGGTAAATTTGGACAGATAGCTCCTCAAGATGAATTTTTAGCTTTGATGCAGATTTCAGATGCTTTTGAGCTTGTTAAACTTTCAGAAGAATTTGTTTCTGCGGTAAGACCAGCATTGGAAGAAAACTATCCAGAACTACAATCATTCTTCCATTTACTAAAAGGTAGCGATATTTCTGATGCACAGGAATTAATAGACGGACATGTCGCTCAAGGTTTATACCATAATAATAAGTTGGTGGGATACGTAAAGAGAGCTCATGATGTAGATGTTAACTTGAATGCACATACTATGTTTGAAAACCTTGTTGTGAAAGCTTCAGGTGTTATGTCAGCTATTGAGCTTGTGAGAAGCTCTGGCGTTAATCTTGAAGATATAGATTATGTGATTGAGTGCTCAGAAGAAGCCTGTGGTGATATGAATCAGAGAGGTGGAGGTAACTTTGCTAAATCTATCGCTGAAATGCTAGGATTTGTAAATGCAACAGGCTCAGATACAAGAGGGTTCTGTGCTGGTCCAGCTCATGCATTAACAAATGCTGCGGCTTTAGTAAAAGCTGGTGTTCATAAGAACGTTGTGGTTGTTGCAGGTGGTGCTTCAGCCAAATTGGGTATGAATGCAAAAGACCATGTTAAGAAGGGCTTACCAGTTCTTGAAGACGTAGTTGGTGGATTTGCGGTATTAGTTTCTGAAAACGATGGTGTTAACCCAATAATAAGAACTGACCTAGTTGGAAAGCATACTGTTGGAACAGGCTCTGCTCCACAGGCGGTTATGACGGCATTAATCACTCAGGGATTAGATAAAGCTGGATTAAAGATACCTGATGTAGATGTATTTTCAGTAGAAATGCAAAACCCTGATATTACGAAGCCAGCAGGTGCAGGTAATGTACCAGAAGCTAACTACAAGATGATAGGAGCTCTTGCTGCAACTAGAGGTGAAATAGAAAAGAAAGAATTAAAGGATTTTATTGCAAAGCGTGGTCTTCCAGGCTGGGCTCCAACTCAGGGACATATTCCATCTGGTGTTCCGTATGTTGGTTTCTTAATCGACGATTTGACAACAGGTGATAAGAATAGAGCGATGATAGTTGGTAAGGGTAGTTTGTTCTTGGGTAGAATGACTAATCTATTTGATGGTCTTTCATTAATTGCTGAGAGAAACCCGGGTGTTGAAGAAGAAGCTGGTTCTTCAATCTCTAAGGATGAAATAAGAAAGATAATAGCAGAATCAATGAGAAATATTGCCCTAAATATGATAGAAGAATAGGGGGATAGAAAATATGTCTAACAGGTTTATATCAGATGTTCTACTTGAAGTTGCGGATGCAATTGAAAGTGGTAATTTTGGAAAGAAAATAAAAGTAGGCTTAACTACTCTTGGAAGCGAACATGGTTCTGAAAATCTTATTAATGGTGCAATACTTGCCAATAAGGGTGACTTTGAAATAGTTTTGATTGGTAAAGGTGCAGAAGGATTTACTTCTTATGAAACTGAAACAGAAGATGAAATGTACAAAGTCATGGAACAGCTACTAGATTCTAAAGAAATCGATGCTTGCGTAACTATGCACTATAATTTTCCAATAGGTGTATCTACAGTAGGTAGAGTTGTTACTCCAGGTAGAGGTCGTGAAATGTATCTGGCGACAACTACAGGTACTTCAGCGACTGACAGAGTAGAGGCAATGGTAAGAAATGCCATTTACGGTATTGCAGCTGCAAAATCTTGTGGTATTGCAAAACCAACTGTTGGTATTTTAAACCTAGATGGTGCTAGACAGGTTGAAAAAGTATTGTTGAGTCTGAAGGAAAATGGATATGATTTCGATTTTGCAGAATCGATGAGAGCTGATGGTGGTTCTGTGATGAGAGGAAACGACCTATTGATAGGTGTTCCAGATGTAATGGTAACAGATACATTAACTGGCAACTTATTGATGAAGGTATTTTCTTCTTTCAATACTGGTGGTGATTTTGAGGCGCAAGGCTTTGGATATGGACCAGGTATTGGCGAAAATTATGATAGAAGAGTACTAATTTTATCTAGAGCAAGTGGTACTCCTGTTGTAGCAAACGCATTAAAGTATGCTTTTGAAATAGCTAAGGGTGAAGTTAATGTCGTTGCTAGAGAAGAATATAAGAAGGCAGTTTCTTGCGGTTTAGAAAAAGAGTTTGCTGAGCTTAAGTCTAAAAAAGCACCTAAGGAAGCTGCTGAAGAGATAACTGCTCCGCCAAAGGAAGTAGTTACTGAAGGTATTGCAGGAGTGGATATTCTTGATCTTGAAGATGCTGTCAAGGCTCTTTGGAAGGATGGAATATACGCAGAAAGTGGAATGGGTTGTACAGGACCGATAGTAATGATTTCTCCAGAAAAACTTGATGCAGCTATGGAATGCTTGAAGAAAAATGATTTTATTAAATAAATATAAAATTGAAATACAAAAATAAATATACAAAAAGCTAGTAAATGGACTGTTGTTTGAAGATAGTCTGAAATTAAAGACTTTACATTTTTTGAAATTATGATTTGAATGTAAAGTCTTTTTTTATGGGATTACAAGATTAAAACACTATAAGTTCAACATTTTTAATATCGCGATTAAAATAATCAAAAATTTATTAAAAATTTATTAAAAAAAATGTTTATATGTATTTTTAGGGGGTATCAAATAAATGAGAAGGTTTTCGCAAACTAATCTTGAGTTCTTATGTAAATTTTTAATGTTAATATAAAAACAATATTAAATTTTTACCATGGTTTTTTGTGGTTTATTAAGTTTATCTTTTAAAACACTATTTGCGAAGATGGAAATTACATATTATTAATTATTTTTTTAACGGAGGGTTTTATTATGAGCAAGATTATAGTTGTTGGTTCTAACCATGCTGGTACAGCAGCAATCAAAACGATTTTAGGCAATTATGAAGGACATGAAGTAGTGGTATATGACAAGAATAATAATATTTCATTCTTGGGCTGTGGTATGGCATTATGGATAGGAAATCAGATTTCTGGAGCAGAAGGTTTATTTTATGCAACAAAAGAATCTCTAGAAGAAATGGGTGCAAAAGTACATATGGAAGCGGATGTTCACAAGATAGACTTCGAAAATAAAAAAGTGTATGTTACTCTATCAGATGGAACAGAGGTAGAAGATTCTTATGACAAGATAATACTGGCTACTGGATCTCTTCCAATAATACCGACAATTCCTGGTAAGGATCTAGAAAACGTTCAGCAGGTTAAATTGTACCAGAATGCTGCAGAGGTAATAAAGAAATTAGAAAATCCTGAAATAAAAGATATTACTGTTGTAGGTGCTGGGTACATAGGTGTTGAATTAGCAGAGGCATTTGAAAGACATGGAAAGAAGGTAACAATGGTTGATATTGCTGATACATGTTTGCCAGCATACTATGATGAACCGTTTACTTCTCTAATGAAGAAAAATCTTGAAGATCATAATATTAATCTTGAGTTCGGACAGGCTGTTCAAGAAATAAAGGGTGAAAATGGAAAGGTTACTGCAGTAGTGACTGATAAGAAAGAAATAAAGGCAGATATGGTTATTCTATCAATAGGATTCAGACCTAATAATGCTTTAGGAAAGGATAGCTTGGAATTATTCAGAAATGGTGCTTATCTTGTAAACAAAAAACAGGAAACTAGCATAAAGGATGTATATGCGATAGGTGATTGTGCAACTGTTTATGACAACACGATAGACGATAGAAATTATATAGCACTTGCAACAAATGCAGTTAGAAGCGGTATTGTGGCTGCTCATAATGTTGCAGGTACTGAAATTGAATCAATTGGTGTACAGGGATCAAATGGTATAAGCATCTATGATTTAAAGATGGTTTCTACTGGTATAACTGTAGCAAAGGCAGAAAAGCTTGGAATCGAAGTTGGATACACTGATTTTGAAGATCTTCAGAAGCCAGCTTTTATTGAAACTTCTAATCCAAGTGTTAAATTGAGAATAGTTTATGATAAGAAAACTAGAGTTGTTCTTGGTGCTCAGATGGCATCTGAATATGATATGTCAATGGGAATCCATATGTTCTCTTTGGCAATTCAGGAAAAAGTGACTATAGAAAGATTAGCTCTTTTAGATATATTCTTCTTGCCTCACTTCAATCAGCCGTATAATTATATAACTATGGCTGCTATATCAGCTAAATAGATTTAAAATACTAATACTGCCACGGGGTGTAATGCTCCGTGGCAATGTTTTATAAATTATTAATCTAGCTTGTTTAAGAAGTCAATGTCTTCTTTTGACATATTTTTATATAGGTGCGAATAGATATTTAATGTGGCGGTTGGATTAATATGACCCAACTCGAAGATTTGAGGGATTCTGATGAAGTAATTAAGTTGGTTAATGAGCAGCTTGAGAATTGTTTGAAAAAGATAGAAAAAGAAATAGCAATGATATTTTATAGGTTTTCTGAAAATAATGAGATAGATTATGATTTAGCTATAAAGCTTTTAACTGGTAAAGAATACATCAAATTCAAGCGAGAGCTAACCGAATATATGGAGTTGATAGATACCCCTAATATTTTATTAGAATTAAATACGTTGGCAGCTAGGAGTCGAATTTCACGACTTGAACAATCATTTTTTGAGATACAAAAGCATATAGATGGTGTTTTTCAATTCACTGATGAAAAAGTAGAGAGGTTATTATATGAATCTACAAAATCGAATTACTACAAAACCTTATTTGATGTTAGTGTGGCCAGTGGAGTGACTGTTAAAAATCTGAATGTATTATCTAAAGCTGAAATAGTAAAAGAGTTTGCTAAACCCTGGAGTGGCAAAAATTTTAGTGAGAGGATATGGAAAAATAGAACACTGTTGAAGGATACTTTGGAGGAAATAATAATACAATCAGCTATTCAAGGTGTAGACACTGAGGATGCAATAGATAAGATCACTAAAAAAATAGATGTCAGTAAAAAAGCAGCAGCCACACTAATTTACACTGAACAAGCATATTTCAGTGGACTCGGGACTAAAAAAGCATACGAAGCCATGAATGTTCAAAAATACATTTATATAGCTACACTTGATATTAAAACATCGGATACCTGTAGAGAGTTAGACCATGAAATATTTTCCGTTTCAGAAGCTCAAGCAGGTGTTAACTATCCACCAATGCACCCCAGATGTCGAAGTGCAACAGCACCATATACAGGAAAGTTAGAAGGAACTAGAACAGCAAGGGATAAAGATGGTAATGAGGTAAAGGTAGATAAGTCATTAAATTATCATGAATGGTATAAGAAGTATGTTGAAAGTAATCCTGAATATTTGATTGAAGAAAAGAAATGGAAGAATAGGCATAGTGATAAAAAGCAATTAGAGAAATATAGAAAATTAAGTAATAAAGTGCCTAGAAAGCTTGAGGACTTTCAGAATATAAAGTATAATGAATCTAGAAGGATGAATCTTCAGTTGTTGGCTAGTAAAGACCTCTTAAAGCAGACAGATAAACAGATTGCAAAGGGGATAAAGTCGAATATAAAGCAGATTGAAAAACATAAGGCAAAAGTCCTTAATCCACATCTGTTTGACCCAGAGTTTAATAACTATACAGACAAGCATAAAGAAGGTTTAGTGAGGCATTGGAAGAAAGAAATAAAAACCTTTGAGAAAAATATTGAAGATTCTATTGAAGAACTAGAAAAAAGAGGAGTTGATGTAAGTGAGTGGAAAAATAAATAATGATGATAAGTGGAAAATTACTGAAGATACTCTAGGATATATCATCTCTAGAATACAAGAAAGGTATGAAGAATCCTTGAGTGAAGGTGATGATGATTTCAATAATGGTAGAAAACTAGCCTTTTATGAAGTATTGGATATGATGAAGAATGACCTTGAATCAAGAGGGTATTCACTAGATGATTTTAAGTAGGTGTAATAATGGATAATCTGAAAATAGTATATAAAATTCTTGTAGGAATTGAAGCATCTATGGATAGCAGTATATTTGATGGTACATTTTTAGAAGCTTTAAAAATAAGTGAAGAAAGACGAAATAAAATACTTCAATCTATGATTGATGATGGTTTAATTGATGGCTTTGCAAGAATTAATTATCATGGTGGGTATGGCTTTAAAGCAATAGAGCCTAGATTAACAATCAAAGGTATGGAGTTTTTACAAGAAAATTCTACAATGCAAAAAATTAAGAATGGTTTGAAGGATGTTAAAGACATCACACCATTTATATAAGCACTTTAACAGTAGTTAGGGTGCTTTTTTAGTGTAAAAATACTTCTTTGTTGATCCTAACAAAAGAGTAAAAGAAGGAGAATACTAATGCTTAGAAGGATACAAAATAATTTAATTATACTATTCAATACTATACCAGTATATTTTTATAAAAGGAGAACAAGAAATGAAGCTAGAAGGAAATGATGTAAATATAGAATTTAAACAAAATGAAAAATTTAATCTTAATATTAATGGTGC
>NZ_FONP01000012.1 GCF_900112955.1 Peptostreptococcus sp. D1 | reverse complement strand
CGCGGGGTGGAGCAGTTGGCAGCTCGTCGGGCTCATAACCCGAAGGTCGAAGGTTCAAGTCCTTCCTCCGCAACCAAATTAAATACTTGGCTCCTTGGTCAAGCGGTTAAGACACCGCCCTTTC
This sequence comes from Peptostreptococcus sp. D1, assembly GCF_900112955.1. Classification (GTDB taxonomy): domain Bacteria; phylum Bacillota; class Clostridia; order Peptostreptococcales; family Peptostreptococcaceae; genus Peptostreptococcus. The sequence goes on along the minus strand of NZ_FONP01000012.1, from coordinate 64,327 downwards.
ACGGCGGTAACAGGGGTTCGATTCCCCTAGGAGTCATTTTTTATATGCGGGTGTAGCTCAATGGTAGAGTTCTGGCCTTCCAAGCCAGCTGTGAGGGTTAGATCCCCTTCACCCGCTCCAACTCTATATTTTGGGAGTATAGCTCAGCTGGGAGAGCATCTGCCTTACAAGCAGGGGGTCACAGGTTCGAGCCCTGTTACTCCCACCAATTAATATTGCGGCCTGGTAGTTCAGTTGGTTAGAATGCCAGCCTGTCACGCTGGAGGTCGAGGGTTCGAGCCCCTTCCAGGTCGCCATTTATGCGGGAATAGTTCAGCGGTAGAGCGCGACCTTGCCAAGGTCGAAGTCGCGAGTTCGAATCTCGTTTCCCGCTCCAAACTATATATTTGGGTGCATAGCTCAGCTGGATAGAGCAACGCCCTTCTAAGGCGTGTGTCCGGGGTTCGAATCCCTGTGCGCTCATTGTTTTAGTTAGACTTTACGTAAGTGAAGTCTTTTTTTGATAAAAAAATATATTTTTATCAAAAAATTAATTCTATATTATGAATAATGTAGTAAAATATAGATAAGATAAATGAAGTGAGTATAAGTGTTCTGTTGAGGGAGGTAAGGATGGTTTCATTAAATTTATTTTTCAATCAATTATTCCAAATAATTACAAAGATAAGTATTAATGATGTGGTCGACATAATGATAATTGCCTATATCTTTTATAAAATATTGATGTTTATAAAGGATACGAGGGCCGAGCAGTTATTTAAAGGAGTTGTTATCCTATTAGTTGCCACTCAGTTAAGTGGAATATTTAAATTACATACATTATATTGGATATTGGTGAAAATTTTGCAGGTAGGATTTATTTTACCGTTCATTATTTTCCAACCAGAGTTAAGAGCTGGACTTGAACATATAGGAAGAAATACCAGCATTAGAAAATTAGGATCTCAAGCAGCATCTAAATATGATATGGATTTAATTGAATCAATAGAATCATTGCTAGATGCTGTATACGATATGGCAGAAAAGAAGATAGGGGCACTGGTAGTCATAGAGGGTAAAACGAAGCTGAATGAGATAACTGAAACCGGAACTAAAATAAATGGTGAAATTACGAAACAATTGATTTGTAATATATTTGTTCCCAATACTCCTCTTCACGATGGGGCAGTTGTTGTGAGAGATTTGAAAATATTGTCGGCTGCGTGTTTTCTTCCTCTTACTCAAAGAAAAGATTTGAGTAAGGATTTGGGCACTAGGCATAGAGCGGGTATTGGTATAAGCGAAATATCAGACTGTTTGACTATTATTGTATCAGAGGAGAGTGGGAAAGTTTCAATTGCTAGATCAGGTAAGATTTATAGAAATATTGCCAAAGAAAGGCTTTTTAATATATTGAGAGAATTTGAAGAAAAAAGACACGAAAATAATTTCGTATTTATTAAAGATTTTATCAAGAAAAATTAGCCGAAAGGAGATTTTATGAAAAAAAATATACTTTCAAAAAATAATTTGCGTACGAAAATAATTTCCGTTCTTGCGGCTATTATATTGTGGATGTATGTTATAGCGGTGGTGGATCCCGAAGATAAAAAAGTTATTGAAAATATACCTATTACTATTACAAATTCATCTGATTTGGAGAGACAGGGGTTTGTAATTTATCCTGTTGAGGATTTGAAGACAGATATAACAGTTGAAGGAAAACTGTCGGAAATTCAAAAATTAAATAAAAATAATGTCGACATTTATGCAGATATTGTGAATCCTGTTGAAGGTAAAAATATCATCACTCTTAGGACGAATATATCAAATAGGGTATCTAGAGAATTGAAGGATGCCAGTTTTGCTATTAATCTTGAAAAAGCAGTTACTAAAAAAGTAGCTGTAAAAATAGAAGTGCCATTATCGGAACAAAATGAAATAAGTGAAGCTGTTCCAGAGGAAAATGAGGTTGAAATAATTGGTCCAAGTGAATTGGTTAACAGCGTAAGCTATGTTGGTGGAATTATTCCGAAAGAAAAACTTTCTGATAAAGCTACCAGCACTGTAAATTTTGCTCTCGTAGCATATACAAGTAGTGGTGCGCCAGTTAATGTGAAGATTTCAAATAAAAAAATCAAGGTAAAAATAATGAGGATTATGTCAAAGGAGGTTCCGGTTAGGCTGAGATATACTGGGGATAAAGATCTGTTGCCTAATCTATCGACAAATCCTGATAAAGTGGTTATACTAGGAAATAATGAAACTTTAAAAAATATAGACGAGATTGTTACAGAGGAAATAAAGGATGATATTATAGATAATAATGAATCAAAATTGATCAAATTGAGTGTTCCTAATAATATTAAAATAAAAGGTGATATTTCGCAAGTTGAATTAATAAAAAATGAATAACAATATAATAATGATAACTAAAAAAATAGATTTAGTTATCATTATTTTTTTGTTTAAAAAAGCTAGGTATGTTATTTTCAAAAAATACTAGAATGATTGAAACTTCAGAAAATTAAATAAAAATAAAAATATAAGCTGAAATATAAAGTGTTCTTTAAATTGTTAATTTAAGATAATTTTGTTTGATAAATTTTTTGTTGCAACTTCTTTATTTTAGTTATACAATAATAGTATACAATATATTTTGAAAAATAGTATTTTTAAACAAAATGTATAAAAAGATATTTATGATTAGTTTTGATGAAAACGTTATATTGTGTTGATGTTTGGTGATATTCACGGACTCGACCAATAGACGAAAAATCCTATTTATGGAGGTAAAAAATGAAGGAAAATTACAAGATTCTTACCATTAATCCAGGATCTACATCTACAAAGATTGCGGTTTTTGATAATGAATCAGAAGTTTTTGAGAAAACTTTGAGACATTCATCTGAAGAAATTGGGAAATATAAGAATATTTCTGATCAGTTTAATTTTAGAAAAGAAGTTATTGAAAATGAATTACAGAATGCAAATATAGATTTAAAGGATCTAGATTGCGTTGTTGGGAGAGGTGGATTGTTGAAGCCTATCAAGGGTGGAACATACACTGTGACTAAGAGTATGCTTGATGATTTGAAGGTTGGCGTTTCTGGACAGCACGCATCAAATCTTGGTGGTATAATTGCAAACGAGTTCTCTAATGAGCTTGGAATACCAGCTTTTATAGTTGATCCAGTTGTAGTTGACGAGCTTAAACCAGTAGCTAGAATATCTGGTATGGCTGATGTTGATAGAACTAGTATTTTTCATGCACTAAATCAAAAAGCAATTGCAAGAAGATATGCTAGTGAAGCTGGCAAAAAATACGAGGATTTAAATTTGATAATTGCTCATATGGGTGGTGGAATTTCTGTCGGAGCTCATGAGCATGGAATGGTAGTTGATGTTGCTAATGCATTGGATGGAGAGGGTCCATTCTCTCCTGAAAGAAGTGGTGGTGTTCCGGTTGGTAGTTTAGTTGAGATGTGCTACAGTGGAAAATTGACTTTATATGATATGAAGAAAAAAATCACTGGAAACGGCGGACTTGTTTCATATTTGAATACAAATGATGCAAGAGATGTTGAAACGATGATTGACAATGGTGATGAAAAGGCGAAGCTTGTATATGAAGCAATGGCATATCAAATAGCAAAGGAGATAGGTGCTTGCTCAGCGGTTTTAAAGGGAAAAGTTGATGTAGTGCTTTTAACTGGGGGAATAGCGTATTCTAAAATGTTTACGGATATGATTTCTGAAAGAGTTTCATTTATCAGCGAGGTTAGGGTATATCCGGGCGAAGATGAGATGATAGCATTGGCTCTTGGTGGATTGAGAGTTCTAAAAGGCGAGGAAAAGGCTCAAAATTATGATGAACAATAAAGCTTTTCCTATGATGAGTTTCAATATCGTTGCATGGAAATAGTTTTTTATCAGCCTTGTTATCTGGAGATTGAGAATTTAGATAAATAAGGAGAAAAAAATGGAAAAGACAAAGAGAATAAGAATAATAACAGGTCATTATGGAAGTGGAAAAAGTGAGTTTTCTATCAACTATGCGTTAATGCTAAGGAAGGAAGTTGAGGGAAGATTGGCTATTTCGGATTTGGATGTAGTGAATGTTTACTTTAGATCTAGAGGAAGGAAAGAGTTTCTAGAGGAAAATGGAATACATCTAATAAGCAGTTCTGTTGATGCACCTACACTGGATATTCCAGCGTTATCTGCTGAGATTCATACACCACTTCTAAATAAGGATTATAATAATATTATTGATTTAGGTGGTGATAAGGTTGGTGCAACTGTTATTGCTAGATATAAAAATATGATTGATGATGACGATTATGATATGTTTTTCGTTGTCAATGCAAACAGAGAAAAAACACAAACGGCAGAAGATGTTATGAAGTATATTGAGGAAATCGAAAGAGCTTCAAAATTGAAGGTGACAGGTTTAATTAACAATACTCATATGCTTAAAGCCACTACAATAGACGATATCAAAAAAGGGCAGGAGGTGTGCAGAGAAGTTTCAAAGCTTAAAAACATTCCTATAAAGTTCATTTCTTGTCTTGAAGCTCTTGTAAAAGAGATTCCTGAGGATTTCGAAGGTGATATTATTCCGATCAATCTGTATTTGCGTGATGATTGGATGATGTAGTTGTGTTTTAAATATTTTTTAGACTAATTTTATTATTTAAGGAGGCAATGCAAATGGCTAAAGGTAGAGTGTCTTTTGATCAGAAGTACTGTAAGGGATGCGGTAATTGCATTTCAGTATGTCCAAAAAAGATAATTGAGCTTGATATGTCTAAGGTAAATTCAAAGGGATATAATCCGGCTCACGTTGTGAAAATGGAAGAATGCATAGGTTGTGCGAGCTGTGCTCTTATGTGTCCAGACGCAGTTATTACGGTAGAAAGAGATTAATTATTAGGAGGGATTTTACATGGCAAAGATACTAATGAAAGGTAACGAAGCTTTTGGTAAAGCAGCTATGGTGGCTGGATGTAGATACTTCTTCGGTTACCCAATAACTCCACAAAGTGAGTTGCCAGAATATTTATCAAGAGAATTACCAGCTATCGGAGGAACTTTTGTACAAGCAGAATCTGAGGTTGCAGCAATTAATATGGTTTACGGTGCAGGTGGCTGTGGTGCGAGAGTACTTACTTCATCTTCTTCACCTGGTATTGCGCTAAAGCAAGAAGGTATTACATATTGTGCAGGTGCTGAGGTGCCTTGTGTTGTATTAAACGTTGTGAGAGGTGGTCCTGGTTTGGGATCAATTCAGCCTTCGCAGTCAGACTATTTCATGACAACTAGGGGCGGTGGAGATGGTGATTACAGAACTCCAGTATATGCACCAGCAAGCGTTCAGGAAGCATGTGATATGATAATTGATGCTTTTGATGTTGCTGAAATGTATAGAACTCCTGTTCTAGTTTTACTAGACGGTATGATTGGTCAGATGATGGAACCGGTTGATTTTGATAAGGAAAGAAAAGTTAGACAGCTGCCTCCTAAGGATTGGGCAACTACAGGTACTAAGGGAGAAAGAAAGCCTAATATTATAAATTCACTTTACCTATCTCCGGAAATATTGGAAGAACACAACTATCATTTACAGAGAAAATACGAATTAATAGAAAAAGAGGAAGTTCAGTATGAAATGGATAGAACTGAAGATGCAGAATTGGTATTCGTAGCATACGGAACTATGGCAAGAGTTGTTAAGAACTGTGTAAATGATTTGAGAGAAGAAGGATACAAGGTTGGTTTGATAAGACCTAAGACTGTTTGGCCATACCCATACCAAGCATTTGATGAAATTCCTGCTTGTAAAAACTTGTTCGTAGTTGAAATGAGTTTGGGACAGATGGTAGAAGATGTTAAGCTTGGTTCTAACGGCAGATATCCAGTTCATTTCTACGGCAGACCAGGTGGAATGGTTCCAGAACCAAAAGAAATAATGGCAAGAGCAAAAGATATTATGGGAGGTGTTAAGTAATGGCTGTAATTTTCAAAAAAACAACTGGTTTAACTGATGCACAGACACATTACTGTCCAGGATGTACTCATGGTATAATCCATAGATTAGTTGGTGAAGTATTGGAAGAAATGGAAGTACTAGGGACTTCAATAGGTGTTGCTCCTGTTGGATGTTCAGTATTGGCATACAATTATTTTAACTGTGATATGCATGAAGCTGCTCATGGTAGAGCTCCTGCTGTTGCTACTGGAATAAAAAGAGTTTTCCCAGAGCATACTGTATTTACTTATCAAGGTGACGGAGACCTTGCGTCAATTGGTACTGCGGAAATAGTACACGCTGCAAATAGAGGTGAAAACATAACTGTAATATTCGTTAACAACACTACTTATGGTATGACAGGTGGACAGATGGCTCCAACTACATTAATAGGTGAAAAAGCTACTACTTGTCAGGGAGGTAGAGATCCAAAGCTTCATGGTTACCCAATCAGAATGTCTGAAATGCTTTCAACTTTGACTGGGGCTACTTATATAGAAAGAGTTAGAGTGGATACTCCTGGTGAAGTTAGAAAAGCAAAGAAAGCAATAAGAAAAGCTTTTGATGTTCAAATGGCTGGTTTAGGATTCTCAATGGTAGAAGTTTTATCTACTTGTCCTACTAACTGGGGTATGAGTGCTCCTGATGCTTTACAGTGGTTAAGAGACAACATGGTGCCTTACTATCCAGTTCAGAATTTCAAAGATATTGATTTAGCAGCAGCAAAGGAGGAAAAATAAATGAGTACATCTAGAGTTATTTGTGCAGGATTCGGTGGACAGGGTGTTATGTCTATGGGTCAGTTGATGACTTATGCCGGTATGCTAGAAAATAAGGAAGTTTCTTGGTTACCATCATACGGACCAGAAATGCGTGGTGGTACTGCTAACTGTTCAGTTACTATTTCTGATGAGCCAGTCGGTTCTCCAATAATAACTGATGATGCTACAGCAGCTATAATAATGAATTCTCCTTCATTGATAAAATTCCAAGATGATGTAGTTCCTGGTGGGGTTGTATTGATAAATAGTTCTTTAATACATGAAAAATGTGATAGAGATGATGTTCAGTCTTACTACATCGATGCTGTTGATATTTCTAATCAATTGGGAGGACCAAAGTTTGCAAATATGGTAATGCTTGGTGCTTTCCTAGCGATAGATGATTCTGTTAATATAGACTCAGTTCTAGAAGCTTTTAAGAAGGTTTTCGGAAAGAGCAAGGAAAAATTCATTCCTGTTAATAGACAGGCATTAGAAGCTGGTTATAATGCAGTAATGAGTCAGAAAAACTAATAAATTGATATTTTGGCCGTTGTAATTCATTACAACGGTCTTTTTTTGCGAAAAAAACGAGAAAAATATATGAATATGTGGTAAAATATATATTGATACATATTTATGAGGTGAAGACAATAATGAGAAAATATTTTGGAACAGATGGTGTCAGAGGAATTGCAAACACAGAATTGACTTGTGAAATGGCATATAAGCTTGGAAGAGCTGGTGGATTTGTTTTAACTAGAGGAAGAGAACAGGTTAGCGTGGTTGTAGGAAGGGATACTAGAATCTCAGGTGATATGCTTGAAGCAGCGCTTGTTTCTGGGTTGATGTCTGTTGGATGTGATGTTGTTACAGTGGGAGTTGTACCAACACCAGCTGTGGCTTACTTAACCAGAAAATATAGTGCTGATTGTGGTGTTGTAATTTCTGCTTCGCATAATCCAGTAGAATATAATGGAATTAAGTTTTTCAATGATAAAGGATTTAAATTGGCAGATGAAATTGAATTAGAGATAGAAAAATATATTGATAATATGAATCTGATAGATGCTTTACCTACTGGAAATAGAGTGGGTAGAAAAATTTTTAAGCATGACGCTGCTAAGGAATATGTTGAAAAAGTAGTTTCTCACATAGAGGGGGATTTTAGCAACCTAAAAGTTGTTTTAGATTGTGCTAATGGGGCTTCATATAAGGTTGCTCCGATGGCTTTTAGATTGCTGGGAGCGGAAGTAATCGAAATAAACTGTAATCCTGATGGAACGAATATAAATAAATCATGTGGATCGACTCATCCTGAAAGTCTTCAAAAAAAAGTCATAGAAGAAAGTGCTGATTTTGGGATGGCTTACGATGGTGATGCGGATAGATTAATCGCAGTGGATGAGAATGGTGAAATCGTTGATGGTGACAAAATTATGATGATTTGTGCTGCTAGCATGAAGGAAAAGGGCATTCTAAAAAATGACACATTGGTAGCCACTGTAATGAGCAATATAGGACTATTTATTTCGGCAAAGGAAAATGGAATTAAGCTTGAGACAACCAAGGTGGGAGATCGATACGTTTTGGAGGAGATGGTTAAGGGAAATTATTCTCTTGGTGGAGAGCAGTCTGGTCATTTGGTATTCTTGGATTATAATACTACGGGTGATGGAACAATGTCATCCTTGGTTTTAGCATCGATTCTCGTAGAAAAGGCTATAAAATTATCTGAAGCTACAAAAATTATGGATAAATATCCACAGGTATTGGTTAATGTAAAGGTAAAGCACGAATTAAAGAATATTTATATGGATTTTGAGGAAATTGCATCTGAAATTGATAGAATAGAAAAAATCATGGATGGGAAGGGAAGAGTTTTGATTAGACCTTCTGGGACGGAGCCTCTAGTAAGGGTTATGTTGGAAGGAAAAGAGCTTGAACAAATCGAAAGCTTGGCAAATGGTTTGGCTCAAATAATTAAACATAAAATTGGATGCTAATACCTTTCTTCTGTCTGAGTATTGAGCTCTTGTAAAGATGTCAATACTCAGACTAATTTTAAAATAACTGTTGACATATTACAAAAATAAGTATATAAAAGTATAGTAGATAATTGTGTTCATTTATAAGTAATATAATTATAAAAATTTGCTATTAGTAAATTGTTTAAATCAGAAAATGAAATATATTTTTTATAAATGAAGATAAAAAAATATTGAATGAAGTTTTGGACACCTGAAATGATGTCCGACTATGACATAAAGATATGATGAAAATTTTGAATGAATGATAACGAATTTATTAAAAGGGAGTACAATTATGCCGAGAATTAGAGTAAAAAAGAGTGGTCCATTAAAAGGAGCTGTTAAAATAGATGGTGCAAAAAATGCAGTTTTGCCAATCATTGCTGCGACATTGCTGGCAAATGGAAGGTGTGTTTTAAAAAGCGTTCCAAATCTTAGAGATGTTCATGTTATTTCGGATCTTTTAAAGCATTTGGGAGCAGAGGTTACATATGAGAATAATATTTTAACAGTTGATTCTTCGACGATTAATACTTGTGAAGCACCTTATGAGTTGGTAAAGAAAATGAGAGCGTCTTTTTTGGTTATGGGACCTTTGTTGGCTAGATTTAACCATACGAAGATTTCTATGCCAGGAGGATGTGCGATAGGTACAAGACCTATAGATCTACATCTAAAAGGATTTAAGGCTCTTGGTGCTGATATTAATATGGATCATGGCTTTGTTGAGGCAAGAGCTGAAAAGCTGACAGGTAATAAGCTATACTTGGATTTTCCTTCAGTTGGTGCGACTCAAAATATAATCATGGCTTCTGTGCTTGCAGAGGGTACTACTGTGATTGAAAATGCTGCTGAAGAGCCGGAAATAGTGGATTTGGCAAATTTTTTAAATGAAATGGGAGCTTCAGTTAGAGGTGCAGGTACTAACACAATAAAGATAAAAGGTGTTTCAAAGCTGCATGGTGCTGAGCATACGATAATACCAGATAGAATAGAAGCATCAACTTATATGGTTGCTGCTGCTATGACAAAGGGCGATATCGTGGTTGAAAATGTTATAATCGATCACCTGAAGCCTGTTATAGCGAAGCTTTCTGAGGCTGGAGCTACGATTATTGAAGGTGAAAATTCAATTAGGGTAATAGGTAACGAGAAAATTAAACCAATAGATATCAAAACACTTCCTCATCCTGGATTCCCGACTGATGTGCAGGCTCAATTTATGGCTATGCTTACACTAGCTGAAGGGACTGGAGTAGTTATAGAAACTGTGTTCGAGAATAGATTTATGCATGTAACTGAGTTTAACAGAATGGGGGCGAACATTAAAATCGATGGCAGAAGTGCTGTTGTAAATGGTGTTGATAATCTAGTTGGAGCAGATGTTACTGCAACTGACTTAAGAGCCGGTGCAGCTCTTATTCTTTGTGGTTTGGTTGCTGATGGCATCACCAATATTGGTGAAGTATATCATATTCAGAGAGGTTATGTTGATATAGATAAAAAAATGAGAGCACTTGGAGGGGATGTTGAAATAGTTGAAGATTAGCTTTTATAGTCAGTATATTGATTAGTTGTGCTAAGTAAGTGGTAGGCTATGATTTCAACTATTATATTGATGATATTATCGATTTGAATATTAATGATGGTATTTATCAATTTAAAATATTAATATTGAGGAGGATTGTTATGGCTGGAATGGATATTGGTATAGATTTAGGTACTGCAAATGTACTGATAGTTGTAAACGACAAGGGTATAGTATTGAATGAACCATCAGTAGTGGCAGTTGATAATAGAATCGACGAAGTCATTGCAGTTGGTCATGAGGCTTATAAAATGATAGGTAAAACGCCAAAGGATATTGAGGCTATTAGACCGATGATGAGTGGGGTTATTTCAGATTACGATAATGCTGAAAAAATGCTTAGAGGCTTTATTGAGATGTTGGGAAACAAAAAAGGAATGGGGAAAATTGTGATGCCTAGAATTATGGTATCCGTACCTACAAATATAAATGATATAGAAAAAAAGGCTGTGCAGGACGCAGTTAAACACGCTGGTGCCAGAGAGGTATTATTGATAGAAGAGCCAGTTGCTGCGGCAATCGGTGCAGGTATAGATATTACAGTTCCAGGTGGGAATTTGGTGGTTGATATCGGTGGTGGAACGACTGATATCGCTGTAATCTCTTTGGGTGGAACAGTGGTAAGTAAATCTATCAAAACAGGTGGTAGTAAGTTTGATTTGGATATAATAAGATATATTAAAAGAAATTATAGTGTTATTATTGGAGAAAGAACTGCTGAAAGAATAAAAATAGATATAGGCTGTGCGTATAGAAGGAGAGAGGAGCGATTTATTAAGATAACTGGTAGAGATTTGACGAATGGGCTACCAAAATCCATAACAGTTAGCTCTCTTGAAATAATGGATGCGATGAGTGACAGTGTGGGTCAGATAGTTAATTTGGTAATAAAGGTTCTTCAAGATACGCCACCAGAATTGGCATCCGATATAGCCGAAAGAGGAATCGTATTGACTGGTGGCGGTGCGTTGTTATACGGTATGGATAAAAAGATATCTGAAATGACAGGGCTGAGGGTTAGATTAGCTGAAGAACCTATTAATTGTGTTGCATTGGGAACAGGAATCGCTTTGGGCTCGGTTGACATTTTAGAAATAGCAGGAGCTGTATAACCCCTGTACCGATGTCAAAATAGTGTAGCATATTTGTTGATAGTTAAGGTAGTGTAACATATGTTTTGACAAATAAGAGTAGTGTAAAATATTTTGAATATTACATATTGACAATTAATCGTTTTAATGATAATATTGTTCTATAAATTGAAGAAATCTTGATTTGCCTTATCAAGAGTGGCTGAGGGACAGGCCCTGTGACGCCCAGCAACCGCAATCTGACGGTGCTAAATCCTACAAGACGATGCCAAGGTATTTGTTTTGAAAGATGAGGTTAGCTAGTATTATTTTGGATTGAAATAGTGGCCTCTCAGTGAATGAGAGGTCTTATTTTTTAGAAATATATTTTAGTGATGATAGGTAATGATAGGTTGTGATAGATAATCACAGTACAGTAATAAAGTATTTAGAAAAAAGTCATAAAGAGTAGAAACAATAAGTTGAAAAAAGAAAGGAAAAAATATGGCAAGACATTTATTTACATCAGAATCCGTAACGGAAGGACATCCAGATAAGCTTTGTGATCAGATTTCGGATGCAATATTGGACGCTCTTATTGAGAAGGATCCGACATCAAGAGTTGCTTGTGAGACAACTGCTACTACAGGATTGATTTTAGTGGCGGGAGAAATATCTACTAATGCTTATGTAGATATACCAAAGCTGGTTAGAGAAACAGTTGAAGAAATTGGTTATGTTAGAGGAAAATTTGGATTTGATGCTAAAAATTGCGGTGTGATAACTGCGATTGATGAACAATCGAATGATATAGCAATAGGAGTTGATGAAGGCTTGGAATCTAAGTCTGGCGAAACTGTTGAAGACGAGATTGAAAAGGTAGGAGCAGGTGATCAAGGAATTATGTTTGGCTTTGCTTGTAACGAAACACCTGAGTACATGCCGTTGCCTATTTCATTGGCTCACAAATTGTCTAGAAAGCTTACAGATGTTAGAAAATCAGGAGAGCTTGAATATCTTAGACCAGATGGAAAAACACAGGTTACTGTCGAATATGAAGACGATGCTCCGATTAGAGTCCATACAGTTCTTATATCAGCACAACACGATCCGACAGTAAGCAATGAAACAATTAGAGAAGATTTGATAAATAAGGTTATAAAAGCGACTATTCCAAGTGAGTTATTGGATGATGAAACATTGTATTATATCAATCCTACAGGAAGATTTGTAGTTGGTGGTCCACATGGAGATACAGGCTTGACAGGAAGAAAAATTATCATAGATACTTACGGAGGATACTCTAGACATGGTGGTGGTGCTTTCTCTGGTAAGGATCCAACAAAGGTTGATAGATCTGCTTGTTATGCTGCAAGATATGTTGCAAAAAATATAGTGGCGTCAGGCTTGGCTGATAAATGTGAAATAGAGCTATCATATGCGATAGGTATTGCGAGACCATTGTCAATATTTGTAGATACATTTGGTACTGGAGTTGTTTCAAATGAAAAATTAGTTGAGATTGTAAAGGAAAACTTTGATTTGAGACCTGGTGCGATAATTAGAGATTTGGATTTAAGAAGACCGATTTATAAGCAGACGGCAGCATATGGTCACTTTGGTAGAGCTGACATAGATCTGCCATGGGAAAAGCTTGACAAGATAGAAAAATTAAAAAGATATTTATAAATGGATATAGAAAATGAAATTTAAAGAACAACTTACATTGAAAAATTAATAGTATTTAGTATTCTATCAAAAAATATTATATTTATAAATTAAAGATAGCATTATTGCTTAATATTAAGCGTTTGATGCTATCTTTTTTTAATATATTATTTTTTAAAAAATAATATTGAATTAATGAAAAGCATATGATATAATCTACTTAAGAAATTGTTAAAAATTTATAAATGTATTTTTAGAAATGGAGGAAATGAAATGAAAGGTTTTGCAATGCTTGAAATCGGTAAGGTAGGTTGGATTGAAAAGGAAAATCCCGTTTGTGGACCGCTGGACGCTATTATCAAACCAATAGCCCTTGCTCCGTGTACTTCAGATATTCACACAGTGTGGGAAGGTGCAGTTGGCGAAAGAACTGATATGATTCTTGGGCATGAGTGTTGTGGTGAAGTTGTGGAAGTGGGATCTTTAGTTAAAGATTTCAAGCCTGGTGACAGAGTATTAGTTCCAGCGATAACTCCTGACTGGAATTCTTTAGAAGCACAGGCTGGATATTCTATGCATTCTGGTGGAATGTTAGCAGGCTGGAAATTTTCAAACTTCAAAGATGGTGTATTTGGTGAGTTAATTCATGTAAATGATGCTGACGGAAATTTAGCACTATTGCCTGAAGGAATAGAACCAGAGGAAGCGTGCATGTTGTCAGATATGGTTCCTACAGGATTCCATGGTGCAGAACTTGCTGATATTCAGTTTGGTGATACGGTATTAGTCATTGGTATAGGTCCTGTTGGCTTGATGTCTGTAGCTGGCTCTAATCTTAGAGGTGCATCAAGAATTTTCGCTGTAGGAACTAGACCTGTATGTATTGAAGCCGCTAAATTTTATGGTGCAACAGATATTATCAGCTATAAGGAAGGTCCTATCGTTGAACAAGTTATGAAATTGACTGATGGAAAAGGTGTTGATAAAGTCATAATAGCAGGAGGTACTGTTGATACCTTTGCAGAGGCAGTAGAATGCTTGAAGCCGGGAGGAAAAATTGGTAATGTAAACTATCTTGGAAATGGAGACTACGTAAAAATACCTAGAGTTGAATGGGGTGTTGGTATGGGTCACAAGCAAATTCAAGGTGGTCTAATGCCTGGTGGAAGATTGAGAATGGAAAAGCTTGCAAGATTGGTTGAATGTGGAAAGCTTGACTTATCAAAGCTTATCACTCACAGATTTGAAGGCTTTGAATTTGTAGAGGATGCATTGATGTTAATGAAAGATAAACCAAGTGATTTGATTAAGCCTGTTGTTAGGGTTGAAAAATAATGTCTGCTGATGAAGGTATGAAAATACTTGTAGTATCGGGTTTTTTAGGCGCTGGAAAGACAACTTTTATCGAATCGATAGTAAAAAATACTGATATGTTTTCCGTTATTTTGGAAAATGAGTACGGAGAATTAGGTATTGACGGAGATATTCTAAAAAAAGATAATAACTCAAATGTTTGGGAATTGACTGAAGGATGTATATGCTGTTCTATGAAAGCAAATTTTGCAACCTCAGTCATGACTATAAATAATACAATAAATCCGGAATTACTGATAGTTGAGCCAACTGGAATTGGAATGCTAAGCTCTATTATGAAGAATATAGATAAAGTTAAATACGATAGAATAAGAATTTTGGAGCCGATTACAATAGTAGATCCTTATAATATTGAATTATATATGAATGAATATATGGATATTTTTAAGGATCAAGTTGAAAATTCAAAAAACATTATTATATCAAAAACATCATTATATTCAACTGATATAGTAGAGCATTCCGTAAAGCTGTTGAGACGTATGAATCCAAATGCCACTATACATTGTAAAGATTTTTTTGAATATGATAGAAGCTGGTATGAAGAAATATTGAATTCTAGCTGGGATAATAGATGCAAAAATCAAAATACTGATATTGATATAGATATTGAAAATATATCATTTAGGGATGTTGAGTTTGATTCGCTGTACGAATTTGAATCGTATATGGGTGCTATTATGCAAGGAAGATTTGGAAATGTTATTAGAGTAAAGGGATTTGCGATAATAAATGGTGTATGGTCTAAAGTTGATATCGTCGGAAAATCTTATACATTGGAAAAAATAGATATTATGAAGGAGTCAAAGATTATTTTGATTGGTTCGAATTTATTAAAAAAAGATTTAGAAGCTATATTTAGCAAATAGTATATGATTAATTTAATAACATAAAGAAACAACAAAAACGAAAATTTAAACATCCATCGAACGCTAAGTAATCTGACAATTAAAAAATTAGAATAAAAACTATAATAATTTGTTTAAAAAAGTATCCAAACATTCACAATTATATTTGTAAAATGTAGGATACTTTTTTAGCTTTGACTTTTATGTCAACATTTTTCAGTTATTTTGCAAAATCATACTAGAGAGTGATGATTGTATCGGTAGTTTTTCGTATTATTTATTTATCGAATAAACCTATTTAGAAATGATTTTTAAATAGAAATCTTTTCTTTATCTCGTTTTTTAATATTTTTGTAGCCTAATATCCAAAGTGGAATAATCATGAAAATCCAGTTGAATATTCCAAGATATCTGTATGCCTCTTTTACAATCCACATCAGTCCTTGAGTAGACACAAGATAACATATGATTAAGCATACGATGCTTATTATTACTTTTTTTAGTAATGGATTTTTCATTCCCTTTAGAACATAAGGATCTATTCTTTGTATCATACCAAATATAAATCCAACTGCTGTAGTTATCAAAGCTAAGAATAATAATATTGGATAAAGAACAGATAGTATTTTTATATCAAGCTGGTTTACTATGTAAATAGTAGGCAGTGTTCTAGCCGTTTCATTTGTGTAGATTTCAGGCATTCCTGAAAAAATTAAAAGGCAAATTCCAACTAGCATGATTATATTTATGATTGCTCCCATAAACATAGCACCCTTTGCCTCCTCCTTGTGAAGACCACCTTTGAAAGAAGATGTGATACCACCGATAGCACTTATTTGGAATCCGGCGTAGGTTAATGCCCATAGCAACGCATTGCCGATATTTCCGGGAACTGTTTCCGAGCTATCTGAAATACTCCATTTTGAAGAGTTAGGATTGACGTATCCTTCTGACATAAGCTTTGAGATTTGAGGGGCAAACTTCACGAGTCCAGCGACCAAGACTATTGAAACTATGATTACAATTGCTGCAGTCATAAACATTGCATTTTTTCTGACTACTTTTTCTCCAAATACACATATAAGTGTGACAATTACTATCATCAATATCGAGCCTATAACTACAGGTAGGTGAAAATATTTGTTTACCAACAAACCGCCTGTAGCGATTGTTGCAGCAGTAGCGGCTATAGTCGTGATGACAATACTGAAATCCATAGCTAAGGTAAGAAATCTTGAATGATTACCATACGCTTCCTTTGACCAGCCTTCATAACTCCATTTGTCAGTTTGTCTAGCTGTTTCAAGTCCAACATAGTAAGTGAAACCGATAATAATAAAAGTTAATATTGGCATAAATATTCCAAACCAACCATGATTTGAAAAGTACTGAAGCTCCTGTGTTCCAGAAGCAAAGCCAGCTCCACAGTGAGTTGAAAACCAAACTGTTGCAACTCCAATACTTATGGATGTAAAATAATTTCTTTTTTTGTTTTCTGCCATGTTTTTATCCTCCTATACATATTAGCCATAAAAGACTTTGCAATATTATAGCACAAAATACTTCAAAAATGTTTTGTTTCTCAAAAGAATTAAAAAAACATTCTGAAAAGAATATAAATAATTATTTGACAAACTAAATATAAAGTCAATCTGAAATATTATTTGAAAATGTTTAGTGGGCATTATTTTGAAAAATAATGTATAATAATATATAGAGTGTATTTTTTGCAAAATTGCCTACAATAATAATGGAGGGATGAAAATGGAGAGCTTTCAGGGTGTAATTACTGATATTATCTTTTCTAATGAAGCTAACGGATATACAGTAGCTAGAATAAAGAATGATGACTACGTTGAAGTTATTACAGGGATAATTCCAGGTATTTCTGCTGGCGAATATATAGAGGTAACCGGGTCTTGGTCTATACATGAGATTTACGGAAGACAATTTGTTGTGAAGCAATATAGTGTAGTTATGCCGACTACGGAAACAGGTATAGTCACTTTTCTATCTTCGGGTGTAATCAGTGGAATAGGGGAAAAGATGGCGACTAGAATAGTTGAGAGATTCGGAACAAACACTTTGGAAATTATTCAACACGATCCAGAAAGGTTGCTCGAGGTACAGGGTATAGGTGCAAAAAAAATTGGACCAATCGTCGAAAGCTTTAGAGAAAATTTAGGTGTTAAAAACATCATAATTTCGTTACATAAATTTGGAATAAGTCCGAGAATGTGTATCAAAATTTACAGAAAGTTTGGTGTAAATTCTCTAGATATTATCACTCAAAATCCATACTGCCTAATCGATTCCGTTGTGGGAATAGGATTTAAAATTGCTGATGATATAGCTAGTATGTGTGGAATCGAAAAAAACTCTCCGTTTCGATTGGAACAAGGCGTTTTGCATGTATTAAAAAATGCAATGAATGACGGACATATGTTTTTACCTGAGGATATTCTACTAGACGAAGCTACAAGAGTCTTGGAGGTTGCTTACAAGGATATTGAAAGCATTTTGTATGATTTGGCGATAGATAGAAAAGTAATTGTAGAGAAATATGGTGACTTCAATATTGTGTATTTGAGTAGCTGCTATCATGCTGAGGTGGATGTATGTAGTAATTTGATAGAGCTTATTAGCACATCAGTTAAACCACTCGGAATAGATCTTGAAAAAGAGCTAGAGAGCTTTCAGGAAGACAATGATATCCTGCTGGCAGAAAATCAAAAAAATGCTGTAAGGGCAGCCTTTAATAATAGTGTTATGGTTATCACAGGAGGACCTGGAACTGGAAAAACTACAACGATAAATACAATAATTGAATTGCTGAATAAGAATAGAGAGAAGGTTGTTTTAGCTGCTCCGACGGGAAGAGCTGCAAAGAGGATGACAGAAGCTACTGGGAAAGAGGCAAAAACCATTCATAGACTTTTGGAAATGGCATTTGATGCAGATGATAGGGTGATTTTTATAAAAAATGATGAAGAACCAATTGATGCAGATGTCATAATTGTAGATGAGGCATCAATGATTGATATTTTTTTGATGGATAATCTACTTAAGGCAATGAAAAGCAAAACAAGATTGATTATAGCTGGAGACGTAGACCAGTTACCTTCAGTCGGTGCTGGCAATGTGCTGGGCGATATAATTTCATCAGATATGATTGAGATTATCAGATTAAATGAAATTTTCCGTCAAGCTCAAGAAAGTGACATCGTTTTGAATGCTCATAGAATAAATAGAGGCAAGGATATTGTTGCAAATAAAGAAGGAACAGACTTCTTTTTCATTAATAGAGCTGGAGATAGTGGAATATTATCGGAAGTAAAGAGCTTGGTAAGTGGGAGATTGAGTAAATACTATAATCTTGATTCATTAAAGGATATTCAAGTATTGGCTCCGATGAGAAAAGGTGACGTGGGAGTTACGAATTTGAACTCAGAGCTTCAAGAGATACTTAATCCACGTAAAAATGAATGGAATGAATTGAAGCTTACAAAGAGAATTTTTAGAGCTGGAGATAAAGTAATGCAAATCAAAAACAATTATTCTAAAGAATGGGAAAATGAAAGAGGTACTAATTCTGGCGAAGGTGTGTATAATGGAGATATAGGTTATATTTACCATATTGACAAAAGTAACAAGGAAATGTATATAGTTTTTGATGAATATAAGATATATAAATATAATTTTGATGAATTAGACGAAATTGAGCACTGTTTCTGTACAACTATTCACAAAAGTCAGGGGAGTGAGTTTCCCGCAATAATAATACCAATATCTTGGGGTCCTCCAAAATTGATGAATAGAAATTTGATTTATACTGCAGTAACAAGAGCAAAAAATCTAGTTGTAATAGTTGGGGAAAAAAAATATCTTGATTATATGATATCTAATAATACTGTAAATGACAGATATACCAATCTTGGATATAGATTGAGGAAATATAGAACAAATAATATGCTCGAATTCGACTATTAAAAATTACCATTCAGATATGATGGGAAAATTTTTGGATGAAATTTTCAACGATGTTGATTTTGTTATGAATGGACAGTAATATTATTGTGAGCAGCTGTGGTATGGTTATTAACGTATTATGTTGAAGGAATTTTGTTTGGGTGCTTTGCTATGAAATTTTATGATTTAGTAGATTATATTTTGAACATAATTTTGCCTGAGAACTTAAATTGTTTTCTATGTGATTTGCCAATTAGCAAAAACAATTCATATTCAATATGTAAGGGATGTTTTTGCAAATTGAGTTACATTGGAGATGGATGTAGAATATGTGGTAAACCCATTAAATCAGACAATTCGGAATATTTAAGTGGCTTTTCTGATGATAGGGAATATGATGAAATACAGCAGGGCTGCGATTTTTGTAGAAAGAAATCATTTTTGTTTGATAAAAATATCTCTATATTAGAGTACAACGAAGCTTCTTCAAAGATAGTGTTTAAGTATAAATATGGTAAAAAAACATTCCTAGCGAGGGTTATTTCTGACATGATGTGTGATATTTTAGATAAAAAGCACAGTGATGTTTTGACTAATGCTGATTTTGTTACATTTGTGCCACTTAGTAAGGTGAGGATGAAAGAAAGAGGCTTTAATCAATCTGAAAAATTGGCGAAATATATATGTGAAAGGTATAGTCTGGAAGCTGTGGAGCTTATTAAGAGAGTTAAGAATACTAAAAAGCTATACGGATTAAATAGCTCTGACAGGAAAAAGGTACTCAGGAGTGCTTTTGAAATCAATCCTGAGTACAGAAATAGATTAAATGGGAAGAAAGTGATTATAATTGATGATATTTTTACTTCTGGAAGTACGATAAATGAAATTAGCAAGATTTTGAGGTTAAATGGGGTATTTGAAATAGTATCTATTACTTTTTTGACTGGTGAGTACAAAAAATAGAATAAAAATGTTGACATAAAAATAAAATAAATATACAATGAATAGGTAATTAGGTCTGTGATTGAAAATCCAAGCCAGTCGCGGGCAAAGGGATCCACGTAAGCGCATATAAAAATAATAAAATAAATGGGAGCGTGAGCATGGCGCGGCTTAGAGGTAAGACCTGCCGATTTATCGAGAGAATTAGTAGTTGATAGCGAATGTTCCAGCAGGCGAGTGTGGGGTCAAAGATCAGGTCAGCTAAATACAAAAAAGAAGGGTTGGTATGAGAAAATTACTCCATATCGATCTTTTTTTGCGTTTTTATCGAAAAAATATGAAAAAATGCCAATTATTATCGCTCGGATATGTTCAAAATAAATAATTTATGATAAAATAAACTATGTATGTAGACGAATTGATAGAATTAGTACAAAAAATAAAAAAGGAGATGAAGTATGGGGTTTTTAGATGGTCTATTTAATATGGCAGATAAAAAAGATTTGAAGCAATTTAATAAAGTTGTTGATATGATAGATAATGTCGGACCTAAATATGAGGCGATGACAGATGAAGAATTGCAAAATATGACATCGATCTTTAAAGAAAGATTGAAAAATGGCGAAACCTTGGATGATATTTTGGTTGATGCGTTTGCTGTTGTAAGAGAAGCATCTACAAGAATTTTAGGTATGAAGCACTTTAGAGTTCAGTTGATAGGTGGTATGGTGCTTCATCAGGGTAGAATTGCTGAAATGAAGACTGGGGAAGGAAAAACTTTGGTTGCGACTTGTCCAGTGTATTTAAATGCATTGGAAGGCAAAGGTGTTCACGTTGTCACTGTAAATGATTATTTGGCAAGACGTGACCGTGACCAAATGGCAAAGATTTACGAGTTTTTGGGATTGAGTGTTGGTGTTATTGTTCATGGACAAAATCCAAGAGAAAGAAAACGTCAATATGAGTGTGATATAACTTATGGGACAAACAACGAATATGGTTTCGATTACTTGAAGGACAATATGGTTATACATGAAGAGCAAATGGTGCAAAGAGGGTTAAATTTTGCCATTGTCGATGAGGTCGATTCAATATTGGTAGACGAGGCTAGAACTCCGCTTATTATTTCAGGACCTGGAGATAAGTCTACTCATCTATATTCTGATGCAAATGTATTTATTTTGACTTTAAATGAAGCTGACTATGAAAAAGAAGAAAAAGACAAGGCTGTTTCTCTTACAGAATCAGGTGTAAGGAAAGCAGAGATATATTTCAATGTCGACAACATCACAACAATGGAGCATACTGAATTATATCATCATATAAATCAGGCATTAAAGGCTCATACGATAATGAAAAAGGATGTAGACTATGTTGTGAAAGATGATGAAATAATCATAGTCGATGAGTTTACAGGAAGATTGATGTTTGGTAGAAGATACTCAGATGGTCTTCATCAAGCGATAGAAGCAAAAGAGGAAATTACTATTCAAAGAGAATCAAAGACTTTGGCGACGATTACATTCCAGAATTATTTTAGAATGTACAATAAGCTATCAGGTATGACAGGTACTGCAAAGACAGAAGAAGAAGAGTTTAAATCAATTTATAAAATGGATGTTTTTCAAGTACCTACAAACAAGCCGTTATTGAGAAAGGATTTACCTGATTCAGTATATGCGAATCAGCTGGCGAAATTCAATGCAGTTGCCAGAGATATAGTCGAAAGGCATGAAAGAAAACAGCCAGTTCTTGTTGGTACGGTTTCTATTGAAAAATCTGAATTGCTTTCTAGTATTTTATCTGACTATAATATTCCTCATGAGGTATTAAATGCGAAGTTCCATGAGAAAGAGGCAGAAATCGTTGCTCAGGCTGGTAGATTGGGAGCCGTTACAATAGCTACGAATATGGCTGGTAGAGGTACCGATATACTTTTGGGTGGGAATCCATCCTTTATGGCTCTTAAGGAAATGAAGAGATTAAACTTCACTGATGAGATGATAAATAGAGTAAATTCTGCAAATGAAACTGCTGGAGTAGAACAAAATGAAGAGTATGATGCGGCTAGACAAACATATAAAAAGCTTTATGAAGAGTACAAGGTCATAACTGATGCTGAACAGGAGGAAGTTTTAAAAGCAGGTGGTCTTTGTATACTTGGTACAGAAAGACATGAATCTCGTAGAATTGACAACCAGCTGAGAGGGCGTGCAGGTCGTCAGGGTGATCCGGGTGAATCAAGATTTTACATTGGATTAGATGACGATTTGATGAGATTGTTTGGAAGCGATAGAATTAAAGGTATTCTTGACAAGCTAGGTATGGATGATGAAACTCCTATTGAACATAGAATGTTGACTAAGTCGATTGAAAATGCTCAAAAGAAAGTTGAAGGTAAAAACTTCGGAATTAGAAAGCACGTCTTGGAATATGATGATGTTATGAATAAGCAGAGAGAAATTATATACAAGGAGAGAAGAAGAGTTTTATCTGGTGAAAACCTTCAAGATCAGATTGTAGGTATGATGAAAGACGTAATTGTAAATAGTGCTATTTCACATACTAGTGAAAATGGTGAGCTAAATGCTGATGCATTTAGACATCATATGTACAGTAGATATCTTCCTGCTGGAGTATTAGATGATATTGAGCTGTCATCAATGAATAATGATGAAGCTACAAATGCTGTGCTTGAAAAGGCGATGTGTTTATATAATGAAAAAGAAGAATTCATTGGCTCAGAAAGAATGAGAGAAGTTGAAAGAATTATTCTTTTGCAGGCAGTTGATAATCATTGGATCGATCACATTGATGCTATGGATCAATTAAGGCAAGGTATAGGTCTTAGAGCGATTGGACAAATTGATCCGGTTATTGCATACAAGATGGAAGGCTTCGAGATGTTCGACGAAATGAATCAGTTGATAGTTGAGGATACTATTTCTTACCTATTTAATATACAGGTAGAGGTTCCAGTGGAGAGAAAGGCAGTGGTGGATGTTGAAAAGCTAGAATCTCCTGAAACCGAAGAATCTCATAAAGAAAAAGTGAGAACAAAGATAGCTGAAAAAAACGTTGGAAGAAATGATCCTTGTCCATGCGGAAGTGGTAAAAAATATAAAAACTGTCACGGAAAATAGTATTATTATAAAATAGTATAGTGTTTTGGGTGGAGATATGAATATTCATATCTCCACAATTGAATGGAGGATTGTTATGGATTTAACTATAATTGCCGAGCTGATTTCAAATATCGACAACCCTGCTATCGTTTTTGATTTTGATGGTGGAATAGTATGCAAAAATAAGCAATTTGAATACGTCTATGAATATCTAGATGTTGATGAGCTAGAAAGCCTTAGTCAAGTAAGGGTTATAAGAGATAATTCGGAAAATCCAAAGATTAAATACTTTAACATAGCTGATACGTATCTTCAAGGTACGGAGTATTTGATAAAAAATGAAGACGGTGAGAGATTCTACCTTTATATTTTTGAGCGAACGTTTATACTGGACGAGATGATCTCCAACGTAATAGAGCATATAGATGAAATAGTAGTATTGTTTGATGAAAATGGAACACTTCGAAAAATGAACGGTATTTGTGACGAGCTTCTTCCTTTTAAAAGAAATGAGGTACTTGGAAAAAATATTTCTGAATTGGTTATCGAAAATAAAGTCGAGAATCCTGTGATTACTGAGATGATCAACAAACGTACAAAGGTCTATAGAGATATCGTTTATTCAGACGGAAGAGTAATCTCTTATACGGCTGTTCCTATTATCGACAAGGATGGTATTTTAAAAGGCGGAGTTTTGACTGGAAGAGATGTTTCTAGATTGATTAATTTGGCTAAAAAGCAAGAAAAAAAAGATCACTATACGATTGATTACATTAGTGAGAGTCCTAGGATAAAGAAAATAAAATCTATAATTTCAAGGGTTGCACCATCTGATGCTCCAGTTTTTATAATTGGAGAATCGGGAGTCGGTAAAGAAATAATTGCAAACACAGTTTGGAATCAAAGCAAGAGAAGGGATAAAAACTTCGTTGCGATCAATTGTGCGTCCATACCGGGAGATCTTATTGAATCGGAGCTATTCGGTTATGAAAAGGGTTCGTTTACAGGTGCCAACAAAGATGGGAAAATGGGATTGATTGAAGCTGCTGATGGAGGTACAATTTTCTTGGATGAGATTGGAGAGCTACCATTGGAGACTCAGAAGAAATTGCTGAGAGTAATCCAGGAAAATGCAATTTTGAGGATTGGAGCTATCAAGCCCAAAAAGGTCGATGTCAGATATATTTGTGCAACAAATAAGACAAAGGAGGAGCTAAAGGATCCGAAAATTTTCAGACAGGATCTCTATTATCGTTTGAATGTTATTCCTTTGATAATACCACCACTTAGAGAGAGAAAAGAGGACATACTATTGATAAGCGACTTCTATATTCAGCTTTTTAATAAAAGGTATAATAGGAAGATTGTAATGACAAAGGATGCCGAAAAGCTGCTCTTGAAAAATAAATGGGAGGGAAATATAAGGGAATTAAAAAATGTTATCGAGAGGCTGGTAATTTTATCTCCACATGAAAATATTTATTCTGAACAATTAGAGCGAATTTTGACCTTAGGGAATATCGATAATATAGACAATGTTGATAATATAAATTCAGATGAGAATAACAAAGAATTTTCCCAAAATTCCAATATCGGATTTGAAAGAGTGAATGAAAATATCGGAATAAATGACATTTCTAGCAATGAGGATAAAATGAATGCTGAGGATGGTAGATTTCCAACTGATTTTGGAGAAAAGATATTGTCTAGAATAAATAACAGTGAAAATATAACAATAGATTTAGCTCATCAGATAATAGAAGAAGAATTATTGAAAAATGCATTATGTAAATTCGGTAATATAAGTGATGCATCTAAATCATTGGGTATAAATCCTTCGACAGTTTATAGAAAAATAAAAAAGGGATATATAAATTTAGATTAGGTGTTTTGTCTATATTAATTAAAATATTTTAACGAAGTAACCTTTTTGGCATGATTTTTGCTTGATAAAAATTTGATTATATTTATTATAGTTAATTTTATCAAGGGGGAATTTAAAAATGAAAAAAGTAAGAACAGTAAGCTCAATGGCAGCCATTTTTGGTGTTGCTGCGGTACTATTTGGTTCTCATGCTGGTGGAGGCTTTGCTACTGGTAATCAAGAAACTCAGTACTATGTACAGTTTGGCTGGACTGCTCCACTCACAGCTGTGTTAGCTATGTTACTTCTTACTCTTACGATGAGAGAGGTAATAGTTATGTATAATAATAATGATTGTAAAAATTATAAGGAATTATTTACCGAATTGTGGAGACCCTACACAAAGCTGGAATTGCTTTGGGAAGTATATTATTATCTGATGGTAATAATGGCTGTTAGTGCTGTTATTGCTGGAGCGACAGCGGTGTTACAGGCAATGGGTATTCCATATGCAATTTCTCTATTGTTAGTGGGAGCAGTTTTGCTTTTCTTAACGATATATGGTGTTATTGTGGTTTCAAGTGCTGCTGGAGCAATGTCTATTGTAATTTTGATTTGCTGTCTGTTGATATTTATAACAGGTATAAAGCTGAGAGCAACTGAAATTGGTACGATTTTACAGAATAAAGAATTTTGGGGTCCAAGCTTTTCAAAGCCTTTTATTCTTATATTCACTTATGCTGGTTTTCAGTCAGTGGTTATACCATCGTTGGCAGCTAGTTCAAGATGCTTGTTAAAGAACGAAAAAGAGGCTACTGCTTCCATGGCTTTGTCATTTGTTATGAATGCAGTTGCTCTATGTTTGGCAGTTACAATGCTACTTGGCTGGTATCATGAAATAAAGGCTGCTGATCAGCTGACTTTACCAACTCTTTATGTTGCGATGCAAACTGGAAATACAGCAATATCTGTGGCATATAAGATTTCACTGTTCTTATGCTTGATTTCTACTGGTGTTACAACAATATTTGGATTGGTAAATAGGTTTGAAGATGCGCCAAAGCTAATGTCAATTAAATCTCAAAGAACGAGAAGAGCATTGGTAGCTGTATTGATAATGGTTGTATGTATGATTATATCATTGACAGGACTTACTAATATTGTTAAATATGGCTATGGATATTGTGGCTACTTGGGAATAGTTGCAATCGTTATACCTTTCCTTACTATTGGAGTTTACAAGAACAGAAAGTTCAAAAGAGAGCATCCTGATCATAAGTGGGAGGTTGCTAGAAATGAAGAGCTTGATGTCGAAGAAATTGAATAGTTATTTTTTGCAAAATGCGAAAATTTGCAAAAAGCAAAATTGATAGATTTTTATTAATGTGAATTAATAGAAAAGGTTTGCAAAATATATTTAGTTGTTTGATAAAAAATAAATAAAAAAATAATGAAAAAAGGATGAATATTTGATAATTATTTATCCTTTTTATTTTTTGCAAAAAGCAAAAAAATAAATTTTGTAGTTGGATTTTAAATTATTATCTGTGCTGATAATAATTTAAATAATTTTTGTTTGACTAGAAAAATGAAATTTATTTTCGTATATAATACAAATATCAAAAATACAAACAAAAAAAAGAATATTCAGATAATTAACTGAATTCTACTCAATATTAAAAAGCTGTTTAATTATCAAAATGAAAAAAATATATTTTTTTATTCAAAAAAAATAATAAATTTTTAATTATTATTACAAAATTTTCTGAATTTAACACAGAAAAAAACACAAAAAAATTTTTAAATTGTATAAAAGTTGGCACGTGATTTGCTTAATAATATAGTGTATAAAAATTTTAGTGATTTTTACAAAATTATTTTTTATTTTATAAGTATACTAGGAGGTAGAGTTATGTCAAATACAGGATTACCGTTAAAGGGTATAAGAGTTATTGAGTATGCAAACTTTGTTGCAGCTCCAATATGTGGTAGAGTACTTGCTGATTGGGGGGCAGAGGTAATTAAGATTGAACCTAGCTTCGGGGATTCAATGAGAATTGTCGGTATTCAATGGTGTTTCCCAGCAACTGAGGAAGAAAATCCGATGTTTGAGATAGAAAACTCAGGTAAGAAAGATATAGTAGTTGATACAAACACTAAAGAGGGTGTTGAAATAATTTATAAATTATTGGAAGGTGCTGATGTTTTCTTAACTAATACTAGACAGAAAGCTTTGGACAAGAGTGGACTAAACTACGAAGAGGTAAAGAAGAGAGCTCCTCACATCATATATGCTCATCTATTGGGCTATGGAGATAAGGGACCTGCAAAGGATAATCCAGCATTCGACTATACTGCATACTTTGCAAGAGGTGGTGTAGCTGCAAGCTTGATGGAAAAAGGAACATCTCCTGCTAACCCAGTTGCTGGTCTTGGTGATCATTATGCTGGTATGAGTTTAGCTGGTGGTATTATGGCAGCTTTATATAAGAGAAAAGAAACTGGATTAGGAGAAAGAGTAACAGTATCTTTATTCCATACTGCTGTATTTGGTATGGGTATTATGGTATCAGCTGCTCACTATGGTTACGAAATGCCTATAACTCGTCGTCAACCACCTAACCCATTAAATACAACTTTCAAGTGTGCTGATGATAAGTGGATACAAATAGCATTCTTTCAGTATGACAAATGGTTCCCAGGTTTCTGTAATACAGTAATTGAAAGACCGGATTTGATTGGCGGAAAGTATTCTACTTTAAGAAGTGCAGTTAACTATGTGGAAGAATTCGTTGAAATGATGGAAAAAGAATTTATTAAGAGACCAGTTGACGAATGGTGTGAAAGACTTCAGGCTGCTGGTATACCATATGAAAAGCTTGCAACTCCATCTGATGTTTTGGTTGATCCTCAGTGTTGGGAAAATGATTATCTAATCAAGCATACATATGAAAATGGACATGAGGGTGTGATATTCAGTACTCCAGTTATGTTTACAGAAGCTCAGAAGGGTGACTATAGAAGAGCGCCAAAGCTAGGTGAACACACTAAGGAGGTTATGGCTGAAATCGGAATTGATGAAAAGCAATATAACGAATTAAAGGAAAAAGGAATAATACTATAAGTTAGGAGGGGACTATCGTGGAAGAAGTAAAAAAAGATGCAAAACAATTAATTGCTGAATTATTGGATGCTCAATATCAAGCTGGATTTAAAGCCAAAGAAGAAGGCAGACCTGTAGGCTGGGCGACATCAGTTTTTCCACAAGAGCTGGCAGAAATATTTGACTTGGTTTTATTATATCCAGAAAACCATGCTGCAGGTGTTGCAGCAAAGAAAGAGTCTCAAGAGCTTTGCGAATTATCTGAAGGCATAGGTTATTCAAATGACCTTTGTGCATATGCTAGAACAAACTTTGGTCTTTTGTTAAAAGGTCACTCAGATGCTCTTCCAATGCCGGAGCCAGATTTCCTATGCTGCTGTAACAATATATGTGATGAGGTTGTTAAATGGTATGAAAGTATTGCCAGAGACCTTAATATACCTCTAATTATGATAGATACAGCATACAACTATGAATATGAAGTTAGTGATAATAGAATTAAGTACCTAAGGGGACAATTTGAAGAGGCTATAAAGCAATTTGAAAAAATTTCTGGAAAACCGTTTGATCCAAAAAGATTGGAAGAAGTAATGAGAATTTCTTCTGAAAATGGTAAGCTATGGAAGTACTCAATGAGCTTGCCTGAGGGTAACTTCCCATCTCCAATGAATGGATTTGATTTGTTTAACTATATGGCAGCTATTGTTGCAGCTAGAGGCAAAAAAGAAACAACTGAAGCATTCAAGCTTTTAATTGAAGAATTAAAGCAAAATGCTAAGGAAGGTAAATCCTCTTTCAGAGGCGAGGAAAAATATAGAATAATGATGGAAGGTATTCCATGCTGGCCTTATATAGGATTCAAGCTAAAATCAACTTCTAAAGCTGGTGTAAATATGACTGGTTCAGTATATCCACACGCTTGGGCTTTGGAATATGAGGTTAATGATCTAGATGGAATGGCTAGAGCATACAGTTCCATGTTTAACAACGTAAACATGGAAAGAATGGTTGAGTATAGAGTTAATGCACTTAAGGGTGGAGACTGTGACGGTGCATTATACCATATGAACAGAAGCTGCAAGATGATGAGCTTCATTCAATATGAAATGGCTAGAAGAGTTTATGATCAAACTGGGCTACCTTATACTGGCTTTGACGGAGACCAAGCAGACCCTAGAAACTTTGCAAAGGCACAGTTTGAAACAAGATTAGAAGGTTTGGTAGAAGTAATGGCAGAAAGAAAAAATAAGGGAGGTGCTCAATAATGACTCTAAATGAAGTATTAGAAAAATTAGAATATGTAGCAAATAATCCTAAGAAGATGCTGCAGGACTATATAAAAAGTGGGAAAAAGATTGTAGGATGCTTTCCAATGTACACTCCTGAAGAAATCGCCCATGCAGGTGGAATGGTTCCAATGTCAATGTGGGGTGGAAATACGAATATAGAAAGAGCAAAGGAATACTATCCAGCATTTGTCTGTTCAATAATCGCTGCAAATGTTGAATATGGATTAAAGGGAAGCTATGATGGAGTTTCAGCAGTAATGATTCCTTGTATGTGTGATACTTTAAGAAGTACAACTCAAAACTGGAAGTCAGGTGTTAAGATTCCTATGGTAGCATTTGCTCATCCTCACAACAGAAAAATTCAAGCTGGTGTTGATTATCTAGCTGAAGAATACGAGTCTGTAAAGAAAAGATTGGAAGATATTTGCGAATGTGAAATAACTGAAGATGCTATGTTAAAGAGTATTGACATTTATAACGAGCATAGAAAGGTTATGCAGGAATTCGTAGAATTAGTTCCAAGCTATCTAAACACTATTACTCCTACAAAGAGAAACGCTGTTATAAAGAGTGGAAACTTTATGCTAAAGGAAGAGCATACATTGCTAGTTAAAGAGCTAAATGAAATTCTTAAATCAATGCCGAAGGAAGATTTCAAAGGCAAAAAAGTGATGACAACAGGTATAGTTCTTGATGATAAGGGATTCCTAGAGGTTATTGAAAAGAATAATCTAGCTGTTGCCTATGACAATGTAGGTCAGGAAACTAGACAATTTTCTACATTGGTTCCAGAAGGAAATAGTGCTTTAGAAAGATTGGCATTGCAGTGGTCAAATATTGAGGGATGCTCATTGGCTTATGATCCACAGAGATTAAGAGGCAAAATAGTAGCTGATCATGTGAAGAGACTAGGTATTGATGGCGTAATCTATGGATTGATGAAATTCTGTGATCCAGAAGAATATGATTATCCTATTTTCAAGAAAGACATGGATGAAGCAGGTATTCCTCACTTATATATAGAAATTGAACAAGGAACAAGTAATATTGAGCAAATGAGAACAAGAATTCAGACATTTGCAGATATTATATCTTAATAATCAAATTTGGAGGTTGAGTAATGATATTTAAGAAAGAGCACGAATTAGTAAGAAAATCTATAAAGGATTTTTGCCAGCGTGAATTGTATGACACAGATTTAGCTGAACAGATGGACAGAGAAGGCGTTGAAATGCCGAAAGAATTTTTGGATAAGCTTGCAAAGTATAAATTTTCTTGTCCAATAGTTCCTAGAGAATATGGCGGAGCAGGAGCTGACTATGTTTCTTATGCAATAATAATGGAAGAATTGTCAAGAGCTGATGCATCATGTGGTACTTATGTTACTGCAGGGGCTTCTCTAGTTGCGTTGCCATTAATTAATTTCGGAACTGAAATGCAAAAAGAAAAATATCTTAAACCATTGGCGGAAGGTACAATGGTAGGTGCATTCGGTCTTACAGAGCCGGGTGCTGGTTCAGATGCTGGTGCAACACAGACTACAGCTGTATTAGAAGGAGATCACTACATACTAAATGGTAGAAAGTGTTGGATAACAAATGCTCCTTTCTGTGACTTTGCCATTGTTACAGCTGTTACTCAAAAAGGAATGGGAACAAAGGGTATATCTACATTTATTATCGAAACAAAATGGGAAGGGTTCTCTCATGGAGCTCATGAAGATAAGATGGGTATCAGAGGAACTAGAACTGCAGATTTAATTTTTGAAAATATGAAGGTTCCAAAAGAAAACTTACTAGGAAAAGAAGGTAAGGGATTCAACGTTATGATGAACACACTAGAAGCGGGTAGAATAGGTGTTGCTGCTCAGGCTGTTGGTGTTGCTCAAAGTGCTTTAGATGAAGCTATTAAATATACAAAGGAAAGAGTACAGTTTGGTAAACCGCTATCTGCATTCCAAAATACTCAGTTTACAATAGCAGATATGGCTACAAAGGTTGAAGCTGCAAGATTGTTGGTATATCAGGCTGCACAGCTAAAGGATAACGGTCAAAGTCCGGCGATTGCATCTTCTATGGCGAAATACTACGCTGCTGAAATAGCAAATGAAGTGGCTTATAAAGCTCTACAGTTACATGGTGGATACGGATACGTTAAGGATTATAGAATAGAGAGAATATATCGTGATTCAAGAATTCTACCGATTTATGAAGGTACATCTCAAGTACAGCAGATGGTAATAGCAGGAAAATTATTAAAATAGAAGGTGGTGTGTGATTTGAAAATTATCGTATGTGTAAAACAAGTTCCAGATACAACTGAAGTAAAAATAGATAAAAAAACAAATACATTAATCAGGGAAGGCGTTCCGAGTATATTGAACCCAGATGATGCAAACGCATTGGAACAAGCCTTGGTGTTAAAAGAAACTATGAGTGATGTTACAGTTACAGTTATATCAATGGGGCCTCCTCAGGCAGATGTAATGCTTAGAGAATGTTTGGCAATGGGTGCTGATGAAGCATTGTTATTAAGTGATAGAGCATTTGGTGGTTCAGATACATGGGCTACTTCAAATGCTATAGCAGCGGCTATAAGAAAAATTGGTGAATATGACATAATATTTGCTGGTAGACAGGCGATAGACGGAGATACAGCTCAGGTTGGTCCTCAGATATCTGAAAAGCTTGGAATACCACAGGTTACATATGTTGAAGATATGGAAATAATAGGCGATAAAGTTAGAGTAAGAAGACAGTTAGAGGATGGCTATGAAATGATAGAAGCCAAAATGCCGATATTGTTGACAGCAGTAAAAGAGCTTAACGAGCCAAGACATATGTACATCGACAAAATATTTGATGCGTATCAAAAAGAAATACCTGTACTTACAATAAATGATGTTGATATTACAACTGAAGAAGTTGGCTTGAAGGCATCACCTACAAGAGTATTTAGATCTTTCACTCCAGAGGTTAAGGGTCAGGGTGTTATTTTAGAAGGTACAGAAAAAGAAGTTGCTCAGAAGCTAATAGGTGAATTAAAGGGAGCACACATAATTTAACAAATATTTTAGGGAGAAGAATATTATGCAGATACAAGATATAAATCAATATAAAGACATATGGGTTTTTGCTGAGCAAAGACAAGGCAAAATTACACCCGTTGTAATTGAATTATTAGGTGAAGGAAGAAAATTAGCAAATGTTAAAGGAGTTAGCTTAAATGCTATACTACTTGGAAAAGATGTTAAAGGTTTAGCTTCTGAATTGATAGCTTACGGTGCAGAGAAAGTTTATATTGCTGATGATGCGTTATTGGAAAACTACACTACAGATGCGTATGCAAAGGTTATAGTTGACTCAATAAATGAAATAAAACCAGAGATAGTTCTATTGGGAGCTACTAATATAGGTCGAGATCTTGCTCCTAGAATTGCATCAAGATTAAACACTGGTTTGACAGCAGACTGTACAAAGCTAGAAATAGATGAAGAGGATGGAAAAATCAAGCAGACTAGACCTGCATTTGGTGGTAATATAATGGCTACTATAATATGTCCAGATGTTCGACCTCAGATGTCTACAGTTAGACCTGGTGTTATGGATAAGGCTGAAAGAGATGATTCGAGAGTTGGTGAAGTAATAGAGCTTAACTATGATTTAAAAGAATCTGATATCAGAACAAAGGTAATTGAAATAGTTAAATCAGCTCATGAAAAAGTATCTTTAACAGATGCGAACATTATAGTTTCAGGTGGTAAAGGGCTTGGAAATGCAGAAGGGTTTAAGGTAATTGAGGAATTGGCTAGTAAGCTAGGTGGTGTCGTTGGTTCATCAAGAGCAGCTGTTGATGCTGGCTGGATAGACAGAAGTCATCAGGTTGGGCAGACTGGTGTAACAGTTAAACCAAATCTTTACGTAGCTTGTGGTATTTCAGGTGCTATTCAGCATTTAGCTGGTATGAAGGAATCTGATATAATAGTTGCGATAAATAAAGATCCAGATGCACCTATATTCAATGTTGCAGATTATGGAATAGTTGGAGATTTGTACAAAGTTATTCCAGAAATAATAGAAGCATTAGATTCAATCGAAAAATAGTTTGAATTTAATTCAAATTGGCATTGCAGCCATTATGGGTATAATGGCTGATGTCGGTTTGAGAAAAGTTTGTTGTTAATTTATTAATTGTTCTTGTATTTTAAAAAGGGGGATAAAGATGAGAATTTTAGCATATCATGTTCAACCATATGAAGAAAAAGCTTTTGTAAATTGGGCTAAAAACAACGGTATAGAAGTTGTTTTGGAAAAAGGGTTGTTATCAGTAGATTCTGTCGATAAGGCGAAGGGATTTGATGGTGTAACAACTCAGCAGGTTATACCAGTTAAGGATGAAGAAATATTTAAGAAGCTAAAAGAATATGGAGTTTCTCAAATTTCTTCTAGAACTGCTGGAGTCGATATGTTTGACGGGTTGTTAGCAAAGAAGTACGGTGTTGCCATAACAAACGTACCGAGATATTCTCCAAATGCAATTGCTGAATTGGCTGTTTCTCATGCTATGCAGTTATTAAGAAATGTTAAACATATTAATGCAGCTATGAGAAAAGGGGACTTTACTTGGAATAAAGATCTTATTTCAAGAGAAATTAGAAATTGTACTGTAGGTATTGTTGGTACTGGTAAAATTGGTTTTACTGCTGCAAAACTGTTTAAAGGCTTGGGTGCTAAAGTAATTGGATATGATAAGTTTATAAATGAAGAGGCAAAAGAAGTATTAGAGTATAAGGATACTTTGGATGACTTGTTGAAGGAAGCAGATGTAGTTTCATTGCACTTACCTCTATTTGATGATACGTATCATCTAATAAACAAAGAAAATATAAAGCTTATGAAGGATGATGCGATTTTAGTAAATACTGGAAGAGGAGCTCTTGTCAACATAGATGATGTAATAGATGCTCTTGAAAGTGGCAAGCTTTTTGGTGCAGGAATAGACGTTTTGGAATGTGAAACAATGTACGTTAATCAAAAAGTTGATGACGAAAAGATAAAAGGAACTGTAGTTGAAAAATTGATGAGCATGGATAATGTTGTACTTACAGGACATTTTGCTTTCTTTACAGAAACAGCAGTAGATAACCTGGTTTCTACTTCACTTGATAATATTAAAAATAGTGTTGAAACTGGTAAATTGCAGAATTGTACAAATATGTAAATTTCAAATTATACCCTTTTGGAGAACTGTCAGATTGACAGTTCTCTTATTTTTTATTGATATTTAATAATATCAAATTTTGTATTAAAATATGATTTTGTGGTATAATTAATATCATCAATAGAAAAAAGAAAGTGGGTGTTTAAGTGCTTAATATTCAGGATTATAAAAATGAATTTGAGACTATAGGTAACAGGGTGAGAGAGCTGGGTGTTTCTCTTTGACTTGGATAGTTTAAGATCTAGGCAATCAGATATAAATGCGTTAATGGAAGATCAAAGCTTTTGGGAAGATAGTGAAAGGTCAAATAAGTATCTTCAAGAGAATAAGGCCATTTCAAATCAGATAGAAGATTATGAGGTGTTGTTTTCTATGTATGAGGAGATAGGAATATATATTGAATTGAGTATGGAAGCAGAATCAGAAGAACAGGATGATATCGAACGAAATTTGAAGGAACAAATCGAATCAACTCAAAAAAAATTAGATGATATGACTATGAAGCTTCTATTTAAAGGAGAATATGATGGCAATAATGCTATTTTATCAATTAATTCAGGTACAGGTGGATTGGATGCTCAGGATTGGTCTCAAATGATGCTTAGAATGTATATTAGATGGGCTGAAGGAAGAGGTTTTACAGTAAAGCTGTTGGATTTGATTTCGGATACTGAAGCTGGAATTAAAACTGCGACTCTATTAATCAAGGGGATTCATTCCTATGGTTATCTAAAAAGTGAGAAGGGTGTTCATAGATTGGTTAGGATATCGCCATTTGATTCGTCTGGGAAAAGGCATACATCTTTTGCTTCAGTCGATGTAACACCTGAAATAGATGATGATGCAGAAATTGAAATAAATCCATCAGATCTAAAAATTGATACCTATAGAGCTTCTGGTGCAGGTGGTCAACATGTAAATACGACTGATTCTGCTGTAAGAATTACCCATTTACCGACTGGAGTTGTGGTACAGTGTCAAAATGAGAGAAGTCAGCATACAAATAGAGATGTGGCTATGAAGTTACTTAAAGCAAAATTAATACAGCTGAAGGAAGAGGAAAAGAAAGAGAAAATTGAAGACCTGCAGGGAAAATATAACCAGATAACATGGGGAAGTCAGATTAGATCATATGTTTTTCAGCCGTATAAGCTAGTAAAAGACCACAGGACAAATTATGACAATACGAATGTTGATTCTGTAATGGATGGAGATTTGGACGGATTTATGTTTGAATATCTAAAGAGTTTGTAATTTTTTTCACTTATGACTGTAATACAGAGCTTATAGATAATATTAAAAAAATAAATCAATAATTTATAAAATGGTAAATTAATAAAAACAGTAAATTATTTTTGATTTTACTGTTTTTTTATTGTTCAAAAGTGATGCTCAGCACTGGAATAATAATATTTAAAAAAAATTTAAAAAAATGAATTAACATTAATTTTTTTACAAAAAAATAAATATGAAAGAGGAAGTGATTGACATGAGTAATAGAGTATGGTATCCTAATTTAGTGAGAATGATAAACAATTGCAGAAAATTCAAAAGGGGGATTATATGTACATAATAGTTTGTTTAACAATAGTAACATTGCTCAGCTATTTCATGAGCGATTATATCAAGAAATACAGCATTAATGTATACCTTGTTGTTTCGACTCTGTCTCTGATGGCAATTATTCATGCTATTTTAATTCTAAATGGAAATTCAATAGATTATGTAGTGGGGCTGAAGCAATTGATGAGAGCTATAGACTCTGGTGCAATGGGTGGGGCTGTATTTATTCTAGTTATGTATATGGGTGTCTTTGATATGAAAAAAGCATATCAGAGAAGGCTGAGGGTAATAAGAGCCGAATTATCAATAGTAGGCTGTATTATTACGTTTCCTCACAATATCCACTATTTGTTTTCATTTATAATGAATAGTGGAAATATAGTAAAGGCAAGGGATTTTACTGTCTGGACAAACTTAATGATGTTTGCCGCAGCTATAATTGCAATCATAATTATGATTCCTTTGTTTGTTACATCTTTTAGGTATTTTAGAAAGAAAATATCTGCTAAGGCATGGAAAAATCTGCAAGAATATGCATACATTTTTTATGCGATGATTTTCATTCAGGTAATGATGGTTTACCTGGGAAGACCATCAAGTCTTATTAGAAATCTAAATTTGCTATTCTATTTCTTGATTTTCACTTCATATACTGTTCTTAAAATCAAAATGGTGTGTGAAAAGAGAAGCTTAAAAATTGAAAAAATGGCGACGAATAAGTATTAGGGCATATTAGGTCAGGTAGAATTGGAGAATTTTATGAGGGGAATTTTTATTAAGAAAAAAAAAGAAATTATTACTGGAGGAGCTTGCTTGCTGGTAGCTCTAGTAATAGCTGTGGGTTCAAAGGTTAAGGCAAATCCTACACCTATTTCATCAAGCTCTGAAAAATCTAACACTAACGAAATCTCTAGAAAGCTTAATGATTCTCGAGCTGATGCAAGCAAAAATTCAGATTTATCTGAATCAAATAATGGTAGTAATAATGGTGGCTCTGAAGGTAATACAGCATCTAAAGAACAGTCTAAGAATAGCTCATCATCAAATCAAAATGGAGATGATTCAAGCTCTGGATCAAAGTTTAAGGATGGAACATTTTCTGGAAGTGCCCAAGGCTTTAAGGGTGATGTGAAGGTTAATGTAGTTGTTTCAGGTGGAAAAATAACAACTATAGATGTTGTTGAAAATCCGGATGACGAAGAGTATTTCAGTAAAGCTAAGACTTTAATTGATGAAATTATAAATACTCAATCAACAGACGTAAATGTTGTGAGTGGTGCAACTTATAGTTCAAACGGAATTATAAATGCTGTTGCTAATGCCTTGAAATAGTGGAGGTAGAAAAATGAAGGCTAAGATTGATAAACTGATTTGCTCAGGGATTATTTTGTCGATTTTTGTAGGAATTACAGGCTATAGTACAGGAATGATCTATGGTAAATCAATAGATGATGAAAATTTGAATAAGCTAAAGAGCCAATTTGAAGAGGAGCTTTCAAAGAGCAATAGTAATAGTGAAAACTCCAGTGATACAAGTGGTTCAAAGGATAGTGGAGATAAAAAGGATGGCAGTGAGAGCAAAGGCGGAAATAGTAGCTCTAAGAATGGCAAATCTAGTAAGAAAGCGAAAACTCCGTCATCAAATAGAACTAGTAGATCTTCAGTGAGAAATTCAAATTCGGGATCTACAAGTTCACCAGTAAATACATCTATACCAAACAAGCTTAAGGATGGTACATACTATGGCGAGGCTAATGGCTATGCTGGACCAGTAAAGGTTAAGGTAGTTGTAAGTGGTGGAAGGATAAGCGATATATCAGTTGAATCTCATACTGAAACTCCAGGATATTATGAAAAAGGAGCAGGAGTTATATCAAGTATTCTTTCGGCACAGAACACAAATGTAGACTCTATAAGTGGAGCAACTCTTACAAGTAATGCAATAAAATCGGCAGTTTCTAGTGCACTAAGAAATGCAGGTGCAAGTTCTGGAGGAACAAGTGGATCTTCAAATAGTAGCTCAGACAGTGAAAAACTAAAGAAGCAGGTTTCTGATCTTCAAAAAGATAAGGAGTCATTGAAAAAGCAGTTAAATGATGCACTTAATAACTCTAATGGAATTCCTGGAAAGCTAAAGGATGGTACATATCATGGAGAATCAAATGGTTATGCTGGACCAATAAAGGTTAAGGTAGTTGTAAGTGGTGGAAGGATAAGCGATATATCAGTTGAATCTCATACTGAAACTTCAGGATACTATGAGAAAGGAGCAGGAGTTATATCAAGCATACTTTCTGCTCAAAGTACAAAGGTAGATTCTATCAGTGGAGCAACTCTTACAAGTGGTGCAATAAAATCTGCGGTTTCTAGTGCCTTGAAAAGTGCAGGAGCAAATTCTGGTGGCGAGGATAACAGTCAAGAAAATAATAGGCTAAAGAGACAGGTCTCTGAGCTTCAAAGTGAGAAGGAATCTTTGAGAAAACAATTGAACGATGCTCTAAGTAACTCCAGTGATATTTCCAGCAGGTTGAATGATGGAACATATGAAGGCTCTGGAAGAGGCTTCAAGGGAGATATAAATGTATCTGTGAAGGTATCTAATGGTAAAATTGAGAGCATAGCTGTGACAAATCACAGTGATGATGAGCCATATATAACAGATGCAAAGTCTATATTATCAAGAATAGTTTCGAATCAGAGTGTTAAGGTGGATTCTGTGACAGGTGCTACATTTAGTTCAAACGGGATAAAGACTGCAGTAAAGAATGCCTTGAAAAAAGCAGTCTCTTCTGGAGATAACTCCGAATTACTAGAAAAAATTAATGTGTTAACCTTGGAAAATGGAAACCTAAAATCTGAAAATAAAAAGCTTGAAAAGATGCTAGAAGACTACAAGGAAAAAATAAAATTACTGGATCCGAATTTCGGGAAAACAGATGATAAAGAGCCTAATTCAGGAGAAAATACTGACACGACAAAATATGATGGAACGTACAAGGGTGAAGCAGAGGCTATTGAACCAAGTAATATGCCTTGGGGGGAAGAAAGTAAATATACGATAAAGCTAAGTGTTACAGTGAAGGGCGGCAAAATCACTAAAATTGACGACAGTGAAACAAAGGTAAAATCGTCTTCAAATAATGATTTTTTCAACAAGGCTAAAGATGTATACAAATATTATATAGGTGAAAGTGTTCATGAGAAAATAAAGCAATTGAGTAAGTTTGATGGCAGTGAAACGAGCGGTGTTGATGTTATTTCAAATGCCACAGTTTCCAGCAATGCAATACATACGGCTATTAAAGAGGCTCTTAAAAATATTAAACATTAGTAAATTACTGAGATAACAAAAAATAATAAATACAATCATCATAAATCCATAGTTAAAATATAAAATATCATTAGAGTAATTTACTATGTTGATAAAAATGGATTGACCCATAAGGGCAGTATCCAAACAATGGAGGCGTACATTCAAATAAGAAAATGAATGTACAGCCTCCATTTTTACTGTATTTATAAAAAATATAGATTAGACTAAGCATATTGTAAAAATTGCTTGAGCAAAGAAAATAGAAAGTATAAAATAAATTGAACAATTTGTTAGTTTTTTCAAAATAACCCTCCAAAATATAGTATAATGAAAATGGATTGTCCAAAAGAAAAACAAGAAAGAGGGGGGCTATATGGATATTAATAAAATTTTGGAAAAAGAATTGAATTTGAGGCAATTTCAAATTGAAAATACGATTAAATTGATTGATGAAGGAAATACAATTCCTTTTATTGCTAGATATAGAAAAGAACAGACTGGAGAAATGAGCGATGTTCAGCTAAGGGATTTCCATGATAGATTGACTTATTTGAGAAATTTGGTAGATAGAAAGGATGATATAAAAAGACTTATAGATGAACAGGGCAAGCTGACTGATGAGATTGTAACTGCAGTTGACAATGCAAAAACGTTACAGGAGGCTGAAGATATTTATGCACCATACAAGCAGAAAAAAAGAACAAGAGCTACAATCGCTAAAGAAAGAGGCTTGGAATCTTTAGCAATGATGATTTTATTATCAAGAAATGTTGATTTGTATAAAGAGGCTGAAAGCTATATAGATGAAGAAAAGGGTGTTGATAATATCAATATTGCGATTGAGGGCTCAAAGGATATAATTGCAGAACAGATGAGTGACGATGCAGAAATTAGAAAGCATATTAGAGAAAATGCACTAAACTATGGATTAGTCGTATCAAAATCGAAGGCTGAAAGCGATACTGTCTATAAAATGTATAGCGATTTTACTGAGGCTGTGAAAACAATCTTACCACATAGAACCTTGGCTATTAATCGTGGGGAAAAAGAGGGCATATTGTCTGTAAAGCTTGTCATTGAAGATGAAAAAATGATAGAATACATAGCAAAAAAATATTCCGGAAAACAAAATGAGGGTAATGAAGATATTTTGCTGGAAATAGCACAGGATTCATACAAGAGGCTGATATTCCCATCAATAGAGAGGGAAGTGAGAAATCACTTGACTGATATTGCACAAGAAAGAGCAATAAAGGTATTCGGTCAAAATCTTAATGGTCTATTGCTACAGCCACCTATTAAGGACAAGGTAGTGATGGGCTTTGATCCGGCTTATAGAACTGGATGTAAGATTGCTGTAGTAGATAAAAATGGGAAGCTATTAGACTTCACTACTGTATATCCGACTGAACCGCAGAATAAAATTGATGAATCCAAAAAAATTCTAAAAAAATTGATAGAAAAACACAAGGTGAATATAATATCTATAGGTAATGGTACAGCATCAAGGGAGTCTGAGAAGTTTGTTGCTGATATGATTTCCGAAATAGAGAGAAATGTGAGCTATGTGATTGTAAATGAGGCTGGAGCTTCTGTTTACTCAGCATCGAAGCTGGCAAATGAAGAGCATCCAGATATAAATGTTTCAATAAGAGGTGCTATTTCTATAGCAAGAAGATTACAGGATCCAATGGCAGAGCTGGTAAAAATTGAACCAAAGAGCATTGGAGTTGGACAATATCAACACGATGTCAACGAAAAAAGACTGACAGAGGTTCTTGACGGAGTGGTTGAGGATTCGGTAAATAAAATAGGTGTAGACATTAATACTGCATCATTTTCGTTATTGGAGCATATTGCTGGTATTTCCTCAAGTGTTGCAAAAAATATTGTGGCATATAGAGATGAAAATGGAGATTTTGCCGGAATAGACGAGCTGAAAAAAGTAAAAAGGTTGGGACCAGCTGCATTTAAGCAGTCTGCTGGATTTATCAGAATACCAAATTCTAGTAATCCATTGGACAATACAGGTGTTCATCCAGAAAGCTATAAGGCTTGTGAAAAGATAATAGGCCTGCTGAGCTATACAATGTATGATATAAGGGATGGAAAGCTTGATGATATAGATAGCAGAGTGAAAAAATACGGCTTTGCAAAGCTTTGTGAGGATTCAGGTGTCGGAAATGCTACTATGAAAGATATTATAGAAGAAATAAAAAAACCGGGTAGAGATATTCGTGATAGCGGTATAAAGCCTATACTGAGAACGGATGTGATGAAATTAGAGGATTTGGAGATAGATATGGAATTATCTGGAACAGTAAGAAATGTGGTGGATTTTGGGGCATTTGTCGATATCGGAATAAAAAATGATGGACTGGTTCACATATCAGAAATATCAAATAAAAGGATAAATAAGGTTTCTGATGTGCTGACAGTTGGAGATATTGTTAATGTAAGAGTAATAAAAATAGATTTGGAGCGTGGCAAAGTTGGTTTATCTATAAGAAATGTGAAGCAGCCTAAAGGTGATATGTAAATTGGTGATGATATGAAAGTATGTTCGATTTATTTTAGTGCAACAGGTACAACTAAGAAAGTTGTCAGTAGAATGGGTAATAGAATTTCTGAAGGCTTGGGAAAAGGTATAGTGTATAGGGAGATAGACATTACCAATCCAAGCTCAAGGAAAAATAAATTGATTTTTGATGGAGAAGATATTGTGATCTTTGGTGTTCCAACCTATGCTGGTAGGGTTCCAAACTTGCTTTTGCCGTTTTTGAAAACAATTAAAGGCAACGGTGCACTTTGTATTCCAGTTGTTCTATATGGTAATAGGAGCTACGATGATTCTCTTATTGAATTATCTGAGATAATGAGGACTAACCTTTTTAGAATAGCTGCTGCAGGCGCTTTTGTAGGAGAACATTCGTTTTCATTAGAGCTTGGAAAAGGAAGACCAGATAATGAGGATTTCAAGTCTATTGACAGGTTTGCTATGATGATTTGTAAGAAGGTATTGTCTGGTAGTGTACAATTGAATGGAGCTATAAAGGGAACAATTCCATATAGAGACTATTTTTCTCCAAGAGATAGGTCTGGGAATAAGATAAATTTTATAAAAATAAAGCCGAAAACAAAGCTAGAGCTTTGCGACGATTGTAAGATTTGCTATGAGGCTTGTCCATTAGGATCGATAGAGTATGACGATGTTTCGGTCGTTTCAGGAAAATGTATGAAATGCTGTTCATGTGTGAAAAGATGTCCAAAAGGATCAAAATTCTTTGATGATGAAGGATATTTGTTTCATAAGGACGAGCTGGAATATATGTACCATGAGAGAAAGGAAATAGAAATATTTTTATAGCCGAAAATAAAATTATTTTTTATCAAATATATTGATATTTTTATTGACACTTTTTTGAAACGAGGCTATAATAAAGATATAAATTAATAAAAAATCTTCGGGGGTGGGTGAAATTCCCTACCGGCGGTTATAGCCCGCGAGCGCAAGCTGATTTGGTGAAATTCCAAAGCCGACAGTAAAGTCTGGATGAGAGAAGAAATTTAGCG
Source organism: Peptostreptococcus sp. D1 (assembly GCF_900112955.1). GTDB lineage: Bacteria > Bacillota > Clostridia > Peptostreptococcales > Peptostreptococcaceae > Peptostreptococcus. The sequence continues at coordinate 21,017 of NZ_FONP01000012.1, read as the reverse complement.
ATTCTAATTATCGTGTTGAATTGTAATCCAAATCCTGAAGAAGTTTCTTCAGGATTTTTTTATCCCTCGAACTAATGGAGGTAAAAATATGAGTAAAACAGGCGTACTAAAAAATCAAAACAGTGGAGTTTCAACGAATAAGCTAGTAAAGGTATCATTGCTTTCAGCGATATCGTTTATATTGATGTTTGTCGAAATGCCAATACCAGGACTTTTTCCTGAGTTTTTAAAGATTGATATTTCGGATATACCAGCATTGATAGCTGGGATTTCGATGGGACCATTGGCAGGCGTGGCTGTTGAAGTAATAAAAAACTTTTTACATGGTATTGTGGCGACTACAACTGGTGGAGTTGGCGAAATAGCAAACATTATAGTAGGCAGCTCCTTTGTAATCGGAGTTTCTTTGATATACAATAGAAAAAGGAATATAAAAGCTTTGATTTTGAGTCTAGTTGGAGCAACTTTGCTAATGGTTGTTGTAGGCTCTGTAGTTAATTACTTTTTCTTATTACCTTTCTATGGTCAGCTGATGGGTATCGATGCTATAATTGGAATAGGGAAGGCAGTAAATCCAAGAGTAAATAATTTGTTAGATTTTGTATTATGGTTTATTGGACCATTTAACTTTGTTAAAGGGGTTATGTTATCGATATTAATCCTTCCTTTGTACAAAAAAATGGAAGCTTTGATTAGACCAGCAAACTAATATTTATGAAAAATAAATCTCTAGTGTACTATTAATTTACAAATAAAAAAAAATATACTATATACTAATGTTTAATACATAAAAAGCTAAACCCGCCTTGAAATTCAAAGCGGGTTTATTTATCGTTTTGGAGAAAACATTTGCATAAATAGCAGAATATGATAAAATTATTATTAGTGTAAGGAAAAAATAAAGCATAAATAATTTAATAAGAGGAGAGAGAAATATGATTAATCAGGATTATTTTGTGAATCTTGCAAAAGAAAAATCAGGAGGAGAAATTCAGACAGTTGCTGTTGCAGCACCTTATGATGAAGCAACATTAGAAGCACTTAGAAATGCTGTAGATTTAGGCTTTGTAAAGGTGCAGCTAGTAGGAGAAGAAAAAGTAATACTTGATGTAGCTAAAAAAGCAAATTTAAATATTTCAGATATGGAGATAGTCGATGCACAAGACCTTGCTGATTCAGCTCAGAAGGCAGTGGATCAGGTTAGACTTGGAAAAGCAAGTTTAATAATGAAAGGGCTAATAGACACTTCACTTATATTAAAAGCAGTTGTTAAAAAAGAAAATGAGCTAAGAACTGGAAAAACCTTGAGCTATGTAGGCATATTATTTAATGAAATTAAGGATAAATATTTCTTGACTTCCGATGGTGCAATGTTAATAGCTCCAGATTTGGAACAAAAGAAAGGTATAATTGAGAATGCAGTTGAAGTAGCGCATGCTCTTGGAAATGAAGAACCAAAGGTTGCAATGATTTGTGCTAAGGAAAAATATTATGAGAAGATGCCTGCGACTGTAGATGCTACTGAATTACAAAAAATGAATCAAAATGGTGAAATAAAGGGATGCATTGTCAGTGGACCATTGCAGATGGATAATGCTGTGGATGCTCATGCAGTTGAGGTAAAGGGTATTGATGATCCTGTGGCAGGAAAGGCAGATATACTTATAGTACCAGCAATAGAGGCTGGAAATGTATTGTTAAAGACTGCTAAGTATCTTGGTGGATGGACATTCGGTGGAGTAGTAGTTGGAGCAAGGGTTCCAATTGTAGTTTGCTCAAGATCTGATGGAGAATCTGCAAAGCTTGTATCAATAGCTGTTGCTTGTATGATGGCTGCAAAAAATAAAAAATAGCTTCTATAATGCTCGCACATTCCATTGTTCAAAATGGGTGTTGCGAGTTTTTTTGTGCAAATAGGAGTATTTTTTCAATTTTTGACCTATGAATCTATATATTGTTCTGAAATAGTGATATAATATAATTCGTGGTTATTTTTTAAACTAGTTTTGCAGTGAGGTGTAGTATGAAAAAAATTTTTCTTGAAGATGAAGAAAGTACAAAAAAAATTGGTAAGATAATTGGAGAAAAATTGTTTAATGGTGCTATTTTATGCCTAAATGGTGATTTGGGTGCGGGTAAGACTACGCTTACAAAGAGCATTGCAAAAGCTCTTAAAATAGATGAAGATATAACAAGTCCGACATTTACTATAGTGAATGAATATACAGAAGGAAGCATACCTCTATACCATTTTGATGTTTATAGAATTGGCGAGTCAGATGAAATGTACGATATTGGCTTTGATGAATATATAAATTCCGATGGGATTTGTATTATTGAATGGTCAAGTATTATTCGAGATATACTTCCGAAAGAAAGATTGGAGATAAATTTAAACTATAGTGATACGGGTAGAGAAATGGAGATAATATCTTACGGAGATAAATATAAAAAAATGGTTGAGGAGATGAATGTTTGATGAATATATTGAGCTTTGACACAGCGACAAGGTCGGCGAGTGTGGCTTTGATGATGGATGGAGCTTTGGTCGGTGAAATATTGATAAATGACAAAAGAACTCATTCACAAAAGCTAATGCCTATGCTTGAATCACTTATGAGTTTGGCAGATATGAGCATTGACGATATAGACCTTTTGGCTGTTTGTGTTGGACCTGGGTCTTTTACAGGAATTAGAATTGCAGTTGCAACAGTAAAGGCTATTTCTCATGCGAAAAATCTTCCTATTGTGGCGATTAATTCTATGGAAAATATTGCATTTAATGTAATGGATTCATCGAAAAGAATAATATCAATTTTGGATGCACAATCCGGAAATGTTTATTGCGGTATGTACAGGTCTGTTGAGGATAACAATTACTGTGTGGTAGAAGCTATAGATGTAATCAGCTTGGAACAGCTTTCAAATAGACTTGAATGCTCACCTGAAAATTATATTATCGTTGGAGAAGCCTTAGACAAATATAGGGCAAAGCTCAATTTTGATAATGTAGAGTTTGCATCTCCGGATAAGAATGTTTCGAGAGCTTCAAGCCTTTGTTCAATAGCGAAAATAAAATATGATAAGGGCTTGGATGTATATGACTGCTATACGATTTTGCCAAAATATTTGAGAAAATCTCAGGCAGAAATGCAGTATGATGAAAAACAAAGGAAAGCTAAAGAAAATGAGATATAGAGATATTAAAGCAGGCGATATTGACGGGATATATAAGGTTGAACTATCTGCATTTTCAGAGCCATGGTCACTTTCATCATTGAGAGAAGAATTGAATAATAAGCTTTCAAGATATATAATTGCAGAGGATGAGAATGGCAATATTATAGGCTACATGGGGGCTTGGTTTATTATTGATGAGGCTCATATTACGAAAGTAGCCGTTCACAAGGATTACAGAGGTATGGGCATTGGGGATGGATTGCTTAGCAGCTTTATTGAAAAATGCATGAAGGAAAAAATATGCTCGATGACGTTGGAGGTTAGAGCAAGTAATATTGTTGCTCAAAATTTATACAAAAAATACGGATTTGTTTTGGGTGGAATAAGAAAAGAGTATTATAACGATAATAAAGAAGATGCACTGATAATGTGGAAGCAGCTAAGGGAGGTGTTTTAAAAATGAAGGATGTGATAACCTTGGCAATAGAAAGCAGCTGTGACGAAACTGCGTGTGCTATTTTGAAAAATGGAAGAGAAGTTTTGACAAATATCATATCAACTCAGATTGAAACTCACAAAAAATTTGGTGGAGTTGTTCCAGAAGTGGCTTCTAGAAAGCATATTGAAAATATTGATGTTGTTGTACAGCAAGCATTAGAAGAGGCAAAGCTTGAATTTGTAGATATTACACATATTGCAGTAGCATATGGTCCTGGGCTTGTTGGGGCATTGCTCGTGGGGGTATCATATGCAAAGGCATTATCGTTTTCGCTTGGAATTCCATTTGTGGGTGTGAATCACATAGAGGGACATTTAAGTGCAAACTATATTGCTGATAATAATTTAAAGCCTCCGTTTATTACACTGATAGTTTCTGGTGGACATACTCACTTGGTAGAAGTGAAGGATTACGGTGTGTATGAAATTTTGGGTAAGACTAAAGATGATGCTTCAGGTGAGGCGTTTGATAAAATTGCAAGAGCAATGAATTTGGGGTATCCAGGAGGTCCGATAGTAGATAGATTGGCAAAGCAAGGTAACCCACATTCAGTTGAGTTTCCAAGAGCTTGCATCAATGAGGATGGATATGATTTTAGCTTTAGTGGATTAAAGTCATCAGTTCTAAATCATCTGAATTCATGTAAAATGAAGGGTGTTGAAATAATACCAGAGGATATATGTGCTTCTTTTCAAGCTGCAGTAGTTGATGTACTAGTCAGTAAAACTATAAAGGCTTGTAAAGATAAAAATTACGATATTGTGACACTTTCTGGTGGTGTTGCAGCAAATTCAGCATTGAGAGAAAAAATGAAGCAGGCTTGTAATGAGAATGGATTAAAGCTATGCTATCCACCACTTGTTCTATGTACTGACAATGCGGCTATGATTGGATGTGCAGGATATTATAGATATATTAATGGAAGAAGAGACGGAATGGAGCTAAATGCTGTTCCAAACCTTAGGATAGATAAAGGATAATAGAATGGAGGTGATATGACTTGATAATACTTTCATGTAACAATATAAATAAGAGCTTTGGGGTTGAATCGATATTGGAAGACATATCATTTTCCGTAAATGAAGGTGACAAAATTGGTATTGTAGGAGTAAATGGTACCGGTAAGACTACTTTGTTCAAGATAATCACTGGCATATATGGATATGATAGTGGAGACATTTATACGGCAAAAAATTGTAAGCTTGGTTATTTGGAGCAAAATACCAATCTATATTCAGAGCATACTGTATATGAAGAGGTATTGAGTGTATTCTCAGATTTGGTGCAGTCGGAGGAAGATCTGAGAAGGCTTGAACATGAAATATCGGAATATTCGACTACAGAAGATACTGAAGAGCTAGAAAATATGATGAATATGTATTCAAAAAAGCTTGAGGAGTTTGAAGAAAATAATGGGTATGGATATAAAAGTGAGGTCATTGGAACTCTAAGAGGACTAGGCTTTAGAGATGGCGAGATGGATAAAAGGGTCAATGTGCTTTCTGGTGGAGAAAAAACTAGGGTGTTACTTGGAAAATTACTTTTGAGTAAACCATCTTTATTGATGCTGGACGAACCAACGAATCACTTGGATTCGGAATCTGTTGAGTGGTTAGAAGCGTTCCTCAGAGCATATAACGGAACTGTAATGACAATTTCACACGATAGATATTTTTTAGATCAATCGGTTAATAGAATTTTTGAAATTAGTAATAGAAAGCTGACTACATATAACGGAAATTATACTGACTATCAAAAGCAGTCAAAAATTCAAAAAGAGTTGGAGCAAAAAAGATACGAAAACCAACAAAGAGAAATCAAAAAACAAGAAGAGTCTATAGAAAGACTGAAAGCATATGGTAGAGAAAAACATTTAAAGCGAGCTAGAAGTAAAGAAAAAATGCTCGACAAAATTGATAGGCTAGATAGACCCGATGGTGATAAGAGGAGGGCGAAGTTTAGATTCCAAAGATCTCATCAAAGTGGAAGAGATGTATTGAAGGTTGAGAACATATCAAAGTCATACAATGAAAAGAATATTTTTAAAGATGTATCATTTGATATTTATAGAGGCGAAAAAGTAGCTCTTATAGGTCCAAACGGAGTTGGTAAATCGACTTTGCTTAAAATGATAATGGGCGATGAAAAAAAAATGGCTGGTGAAATACAGATTGGTCAAAATGTAGAGATATCATATTTTCATCAAGAACAGAAAGCTTTGAACTTGAGCAATACAATTATTGAGGAAATATGGAATTCAAATCCAAAATTGAGTCAGACAGAGGTTAGAAATTTACTGGGAGCATTCCTATTTTACGGAGAAGACGTATTTAAGGAAATTAAGACATTGAGTGGTGGAGAACGTGCTAGAGTTGCTATATTAAAGTTGATGCTATCGAATTCTAATTTTCTATTGCTAGATGAACCGACAAATCATCTTGATATTGATTCAAAAGAGGTTTTAGAAGATGCGATTGAGAGCTATGATGGAACGGTTTTTACAATTTCACATGATAGGTACTTTATCAATAAAATTTCTGATAAAATTCTTGTATTAAATAAGGAAGGTATAACTGAATACTTGGGCAATTATGATTATTATATTGAGAAGAAAAAGCAACAGCAGGAGATGCAAAAAATCGCTGATGCTAGTAATGTTGCCAGAGAAAAAACGAAGACAAGGATAAAGGAAGAACGGAGAAAAGAAAAAGAAAATAAACAAAAGGAAAATGAAAGGAAAAAGAATTTAAAAAACATTGAAAATGAAATAACAATCTTAGAGAAACAGATAGCAGGATTGGAATATTTGTTATGTGATGAAGAAATATATCTTTTTCCCGAAAAAATTGCAGAAATTGGACGAGAAAAAAATGAATACCAGCGAAAACTAAATGAATTGTATGATAAGTGGGAACGAATGATTGAGTAGGAAAGTATTTTGTTAAATTTTTTGTAAATTTTATGAAAACACTCTTTACTAATACTTATCAACTGTTGTATAATATCTTTAATAAAGATAAATACCGAACTATGGCATAATTCTGTAGTTAAAATATTAGTTTTTATGAAGATATTTAATTAACAAAAAAGTAGTTTTATTTTTGACTATTTTTTTATTATGAAATGATAGGAGACAATTTGATGTGTATAAAACCTATGATTTGTATCATATGTGTGGTATATATCGAATATATCTAAAAAATACTTAAAATATTAGGAGGATAATATGGGAAATAAAAATATTTCTATGGCTGTAATAAGAAGATTACCAAAATACTATAGATATTTGGCTGATTTGTTGTCGAAAGATATTCAAAGAATTTCATCAAAAGAATTGAGTGAAATAATCGGTTTTACAGCTTCTCAGATAAGACAAGATTTGAATAACTTTGGTGGATTTGGTCAGCAGGGATATGGATATAACGTGGAAGCTCTACACAAGGAGATAGGTAAGATTCTTGGTTTAGACAGAAATTATAATGCTATACTAGTTGGAGCTGGAAATCTTGGGCAGGCTCTTACAAATTATACTGGCTTTAAGAATGCAGGGTTTGATATCAAGGCTGTTTTTGATGCTAATCCAAAGATGATAGGTCTAAAATTAAGAGATTATGAAATAATGGATTCTGACGAAATGGAAAAATATATCACTGATAACTCAGTTGACATAGCTATTTTATGTATTCCTAAAAACGGTGCTCAGGAAGTTGCAGATAAACTGATTAAGCTTGGAATAAAGGGAATATGGAACTTTGCTCCTATAGATCTTGAGGTTCCAAATGATGTAATAGTTGAAAGTGTTAATTTAACAGAAAGTCTATTCACGCTTTCTTATTTGATGAAGGAAGATAGTGAGCTTTAATTTATTATAAGTAGCCTTGAGTTAATAGATATCGATTCTCAATAGAAAATAAAATTTTCGATATTTATAATATTTTAAAATATTTATTCACTATATAGTGTATATTTGTTGGTTAATAAAAAAAATGATAAATTTTTGAAAAATCAATTGCAAATATTTATATACTTTGCTATAATAGTGTTGTCGATAAAATATTATGAAAAATGGAGGAATTAGATATGGCTTACGTAATTAAAGATACTTGTATTAGTTGTGGTGCATGTGCTTCTGAATGTCCAGTATCATGTATAACTGAAGGAGACATCTATGTAATAGATGGTGGAGCTTGTATAGACTGTGGTTCATGTGCAGGTGTATGTCCAGTAGACGCTCCTCAGCCAGAATAATTAAGTTTACTAATTATTACCAACATACTTATGTATGTTGGTTTTTTCTTTTTTGTATTTTCGATTCACCTAATACTCAGTTTTCCCGTATTTTTTGGAAGCATTAAATGATATTATTATAATAAAAATTTTGAGTTGTCATCAAGAATATTTGTATTTTTATGAAAATTTTGGCATTATTTTTTCTAAGAAATTTTTTCAAAAAAAAGAATTAATATTTACCTAAATCAACAAAATACCAAATTTGATAAAATATTATTATTAAAGAAAATTAAATACAAAATATAATAAAAAAATAAGCTAGGAAATAATTGTTAATTAATAGATTATTATACACTAATATAAATAAATGTGCTATAATTACAAGTAGTGGTTAGGAAAATGTTTCTATATTTCTTTTTTAAAGTTGTGTTAATTCAAATTATCACTATTTTTAGTGTGTTGAGAAATGCGATTTAAAAAGATTTGTTGGGGAATTGTCCTATCGATACTATAATATTAAATTTAAGAGAACTTAATTCATAAGGAGGCTTACAAATGGCAAATGTATTTGAAATGGCACAGGCACAAGTTAAAAATGCTTGCGATAAGTTAGGAATGGAACCACAGGTTTACGAACTATTAAAGGAACCTAGAAGAGTTATTGAAGTTAATATCCCAGTTAAAATGGACGACGGTTCAATAAAGGTATTCAAGGGATACAGATCTCAGCATAATGATGCAGTAGGTCCAACTAAGGGTGGTATAAGATTCCATCAAAACGTTTCATTAGAAGAGGTTAAAGCTCTTTCTATTTGGATGACATTTAAGTGTTCAGTAACTGGTATACCTTACGGTGGTGGTAAGGGTGGTATCATAGTAGATCCATCTGAATTATCTACTGGAGAACTTGAAAGATTATCAAGAGGATATATCCAGGGTATATACAAATTAATAGGTGAAAAAGTTGATGTTCCAGCTCCAGACGTAAATACAAATGGTCAGATAATGTCATGGATGGTTGATGAATACAACAAGTTAACAGGTGTTTCTGCAATAGGTACTCTTACTGGTAAGCCATTAGATTTTGGTGGTTCAGAAGGTAGAAATGAAGCAACTGGATACGGTGTTGCCGTTACTGCTAGAGAAGCTGCAAAGAAATTAGGAATTGATATGAAGCAAGCAAAGGTTGCTGTACAGGGATTCGGTAACGTTGGTGCTTACACAGTTAAAAATATTCAGAAGTTAGGTGGAACAGTTGTTGCGATAGCTGAATGGTGCAAAGAAGCGGGTTCTTATGCAATATACAAAGAAGATGGATTAGATTTCCAGGCTATGATGGATTACAGAGCTGAAAAGGGTAACCTATTGGATTTCCCTGGTTCAAAAGCTATTTCAATGGACGAGTTCTGGGGATGCGATGTTGATATCGTTGTTCCTGCTGCTCTTGAAAACTCAATTGACGCTAGAGTTGCTGAATTAATAAAGGCTAAGCTTGTTTGTGAAGCTGCTAACGGTCCTACAACTCCAGAAGGTGACGAAGTTCTTAACAGAAGAGGAATAGTTCTTACTCCAGATATTTTAACTAATGCTGGTGGTGTTACAGTTTCTTACTTCGAATGGGTACAGAACCTATACGGATACTATTGGTCAGAAAAAGAAGTTGAAGAAAAAGAAGATATAGCAATGGTTAAAGCTTTTGAAGCACTTTGGAAAATCAAAGAAGAATACAATGTAACAGTTAGAGAAGCTGCTTATATGCATTCTGTAAAGAGAGTTGCTACAGCAATGAAGCTTAGAGGATGGTACTAAGATTTAGAGAGCTATATTAAAAAAGTAATAAATAAAACAGATATTGGTTTCAATTATCAATAATATATTATTTTTTTACAATTACTTTAAAAGGAGGTTGATTTCAACCTCCTTTTATAAATTTTTTGAAAGGAACATCAAGGTAAAACAAAATTTTTTATAGAAAACATATTATTTATTTCTATAAATATTTAAATAGAACAAAAATAAGATAAAAAAAGTAATTTAAATTAATAAAATAATATTTCGCGATAATGTTGGCATGACATGCTTTTATATTCGATATATAAAATTGTAATCAATAGGAAAATAATTTCAATAATAGATTGACAATGATAATAATTTGCCTTATACTAAAAATATAATGATAATTTTGTTAAATATATTGGAGGAATGAGATGAATTTAGCTCTTGCACCAATTGGTGTTCAAATGAAAATTGTTAAGGTAAAAATAAAAGATGAACAAAAAAAACAGCTAGCAAATATGGGATTTATTGAAGATGCTGTGGTCTCAGTTGTTTCTTCTAATTCTGGAAACTTAATTGTAAATATTAAAGACAGTAGAGTAGGAATAGGAATAGATATTTCCCAAAAAATTATGGTTTCTCCAATATAAGTAATATTGGATATTTTTTAATTTATGAATGATAAAGAATATTATTGTGAATTAAGTGAGTTTGATTTTTCAGACTGCAATAAGATTTTTAAACTCCACTATATTAATATCATTAATAATGCTGTATATCTAATCGTGTGATATTTACTGTTATTTATTTGAGCATTATTATTTGGTTTAATAATTCTGGAAGCTAAAAACTATTTAATATGGAGGTTAGGTAATGTTGACGTTAAGGGAATCCGAAGTAGGGAAAACTTACAAGGTAAAGAAAATTCATGGCGAAGGATCTTTGAAAAGAAGAGTTATGGACATGGGAATAACTAAGAATGCAGAATTATTTATAAGAAAAGTTGCACCTTTGGGTGATCCTGTGCAGATTTCGTTAAGAGGCTATGAATTGACACTGAGAAAAGAAGATTCTTCGTTGGTTGAAATTGAACCAATTGACTAATGGTAATTGACGACATAAGCTGATTGCATTTTCAGAAGGATATATAAAGATATGTGATTGGTTGTTGCTGTTAATTTATTGAAAATGATAATCAAAATAAACGAAATAATATGAAGGGGGAAAAAATGAGTATCACTATAGCATTAGCCGGAAATCCAAATAGTGGGAAATCAACGCTTTTTAACGCGTTGACTGGATCAAATCAGTATGTTGGGAACTGGCCTGGAGTAACTGTAGAAAAAAAAGAAGGGAAATATAAAAAGGATAAGTCGATAAAAATTACCGACCTACCGGGAATTTATTCCTTATCTCCTTATACGCTTGAGGAAGTGGTTAGTAGGGAATATCTAATCAATGAAAAACCGGACGTTATCGTAAATGTGGTCGATGCGTCTAATATTGAAAGAAATCTATATTTATCTACGCAGCTATCAGAGATAGGAATACCTATCGTTATTGCTTTAAACATGATGGATATCGTTCAGAAAAACGGAGATAAGATAGATGTTAATAAGCTAGGTAGATTGTTGGGATATCCGATTGTGGAAATTTCTGCATTGAGAAACAAGAACATCGATAAAGTGATTGAAACTGCAATTAGTGTAGCAAAAACTAACCATGTTCATATCAATTCATTTGACGAGGAAGTTGAAAAATATATTAAAGAAATTGAATCACAGGTTTCAAGCGTTGGTATGTCTGAAAACAGAAGATGGTATGCAGTAAAGCTGTTTGAAGAAGATGAAAAGGCGACTGCTAACCTACAAATATCTGATGCAGAGAGAAAGACAGTAGAAGATATAATAAAAAGAGCTCAGGAAGAGTTTGGCGATGATGGAGAAGGAATTATAACAGATAATAGATATACATTTATTTCTAGTGCTGTGGCAGACACCGTAAAAAAAGGTAGAAGCGGAATGACAACTAGCGATAAGATAGATAGTATTGTTACAAATAGATTTTTGGCATTACCAATTTTTGCTGCCATAATATTTTTGATATATTATGTTTCAGTGAATATAGTTGGCGCAGATATTACCGATTGGGTAAATGATGAATTCTTTGGTGAGATGATAGGAGGATCTGTTAGAGCTTATTTGGAAGGCGCTAGCGTTGCACCTTGGCTTACAAGCTTGATTGTAGATGGTGTGATTGCCGGTGTGGGAGGAGTACTTGGTTTTACTCCTATTATAGCGACATTGTATCTATTCCTTTCAATATTGGAAGATATAGGGTATATGTCAAGAATTGCATTTATTCTTGATAGGATATTCCGTAAATTTGGGCTATCTGGAAAATCATTTATTCCTATTTTGATAGGTACTGGATGTTCAGTTCCAGGAATAATGTCTACAAGAACTATAGAAAATGAAAACGATAGAAAGATGACGATTATAGTTGCATCATTTATGCCATGTGGTGCAAAAACTGATATTATTGCATTGTTTGCAGCATCTGTTTTTGCTGGAGCCAATGGTTGGTGGTTTGCTCCGGTTTGCTATTTTGCTGGTATTCTTGCAGTCGTTATTTCAGGCTTAATTTTGAAAAAGACAAAAAGCTTTGCTGGAGATCCAGCACCATTTGTAATGGAGTTGCCTGAATACCATATGCCGTTGGTTTCTAATGTATTGAGAACTACATGGGATAGAGTAAGAGCATTTATAGTAAAGGCAGGAACAGTCATTCTTTTGGCGACAATAGTAATTTGGTTCCTTCAAAATATATCAACTAGCTTTGAGTTTGTGGAATTTTCTGAGGACAGTAGCTCTATCTTGGAGGCGATAGGTAGAACCTTTGCACCAATATTCAGTCCTCTTGGATTTGGAGACTGGGCAGCAACTGTTGCGACAATGACAGGGCTAGTTGCAAAGGAAGTTGTAGTATCTACCTTTGGTGTAGTAGCTGGATTGGGTGAAGTTGGACCAGACACTGATTCAATGATAAAATATGCAGCATCAGTTTTCACTATGGCTTCTGGACTAAGCTTTATGCTTTTCAATCAGCTGTGTATACCATGTTTTGCAGCTGTTGGAGCAATAAGAGAAGAAATGCGTAGTGCAAAATGGACATGGTTCGCATTGGGATATCAGATGGTGTTTGCATACTCGATATCATTGATGGTATTCCAGTTTGCCAATGTGTTTTTATTAGGCAATCCGGCTACAGCATGGACTTATATTGCAGGTGCAATATTTGTAGTAATGCTTTATCTAATGTTTAGAAAACCGAAAGAAGCAAAGGAAATGGCAAAGAGTGCCGTTGCAGAAAGTGGTAAATAGCTTTTAGGAGGCGATAGCATGAATTTGCCAACAATCTTAGTATTGATAGTCTTGACTGTTGTGGTTGGATTTAGTATTAAAAAATTAAAAAAGAGCGGAGGGTGCTCCGGTTGTAGTGAAAGTGGATGTGGATCCTGCTCAAGCAGCAGAAACAACCATTAATATGGCAGTATCAATAATAAAATATAAAAGCAACAGCAGATAGGCTTTAAAAATTTAGCGTTGATGGTAAATTTTTGTACTTTATCGAAGGATGAGTGTAGAAATTCGATCAACGCTATTTTTTTGATTATTTTTCTAGACAATAAAAATAATGATTGACAAAAGTACCAAAAAAATGATAATCTTTCTAAGAAGATATTTATTCTGTATTTTAATTTGGTTCCGTGAGGCCAAAAAGGAGGAAAATATGAAAAATAAACATTTAGTGAAGCCAGATGATTTCACAGTCGAAGAAATCGACTCAATAATTGAGCTTGGTATGCAAATTAAACAAAATCCAAGAGAATATATAAAGGTATGTGAAGGATATTTAATGGCTACGTTATTCTATGAACCGTCAACGAGAACTAGGCTTAGCTTTGAGGCTGCTATGAGTAGATTGGGAGGGAAGATAATAGGCTTTTCCGATCCAAATGCTTCATCTGTTTCAAAGGGAGAAAGCTTGGAGGATACGATTACGACAGTGTCTAAATATGTGGATATTATTGCAATGAGACATCCACAATCCGGTGCTGCTCAACAGGTAGCTTCAGTCAGTAGTGTTCCATTCATCAATGCTGGTGATGGAGGAAATCAACACCCAACCCAGACCTTAACAGATTTACTTACAATAAAATTATGTATGAAAAGGCTAGACAATCTTACAATAGGAATGTGTGGCGATTTAAAATACGGAAGAACAGTACATTCTTTGGCAAAGGCGATGTCGAGATACAAAAATATTAAATTTGTGTTCATTTCTCCGGAAGAATTAAAAATGCCCGAATACGTATTGAATGGTTTGGGAGATACTCAGTACATTGAAACCGATAACTTAGATGATTCAATTGCAGAGCTGGACATATTATATATGACAAGAATTCAGAGAGAAAGATTTGAAGATAAGGCTGAATATGAAAAATTGAAAGACATATACATTCTTGATTCAAAAAAAATGGAGAATGCAAAGGCGGATATGATAGTAATGCATCCATTACCGAGAGTCAATGAAATTTCAACTGATGTTGATAACGATAGCAGAGCAATGTATTTTGAGCAAGCTCAGTATGGAATGTATGTCAGAATGGCATTGATAATGAAGCTGCTTGGTATAAGTAAGTAAGGAGATAGTTTGAATGATATATAATGTTTTAGATAATAAATATGTGGGAGAAGGGATGTTTCACATAAAGATTGAGGGCTCGTTTGAGGCAAAGATGGGTCAATTTTTTATGCTCAGAGCTTGGGATAAATATCCGTTACTTTCTAGACCAATAAGTATATATGATATAGACGAGGAGGGTATTAGCTTTCTCTACAAGGTCGTAGGTGAGGGAACAAAAATAATCTCAAATCTCAAAAAAGGTGATGAAATTGAACTACAAGGTCCGTATGGAAACGGATTTGAAAAAGTAAGTGGAAGAGTTGCTTTGGTAGGCGGTGGAGTGGGAATTGCACCACTTTATATGGTTGCAAAAAATATTCCCAACTGTGATGTTTATTTAGGTTTTAGGGAAGATAGAATTGCTGTCGATGATTTTGAAAATGTATGTGACAATCTTTTTACGACTGTAGGAGATACATTTATTACAGATATTATCGATTTTAATAAATATGATCATATAATTGTTTGTGGTCCAACTCCCATGATGAAAAAGATTTTGGATTTGACGAGGAATAAGAATGTAAGGGTTCAAGTATCTTTGGAAAATCATATGGCTTGTGGTGTCGGAGCGTGCTTGGTGTGTACTTGCAAGACAAAAGATGGAAATAAGAGAACTTGCAAAGATGGACCGGTGTTTTGGGGAGAGGACGTGATATTATAATGGCTGATTTAAAAGTAAATTTATGTGGAATAGAGTTAAAAAATCCCATCATCATGGCATCTGGAACGTTTGGATTTGGTAGAGAATATGGAGAGCTCTATGATATAAATTCTCTTGGTGGAATAAGCTCAAAAGGGCTTACATTTGAAAAAAGAGATGGCAATAACGGTCTTAGAGTATATGAAACACCTTCTGGGATGATGAATAGTGTTGGGCTTGAAAATCCCGGTGTTGAAGGATTTATCAAAAACGAGCTGCCGTATTTTTCAAAGCTTGATGCTTGTAGAATAGTAAATCTAGGCGGTGGATGCGAGGATGACTATGTAGAAGGTGCAAGGTTGCTGAATGACAAAGATTTTGATATTGTGGAACTAAATATATCATGTCCCAATGTAAAACATGGAGGAATGGCTTTTGGAATAAAATCAGAAATAGCCAGAGAAGTTGTAAGAGCAGTTAGAAAAGCCACTTCAAAGCCTCTCATTGTTAAACTGTCACCTAATGCAGAGGATATAGTTGAAATGGCAAGGGTATGTGAGGAAGAAGGTGCTGATGGAGTTTCGTTGGTCAATACGTTCAAGGCTCTTGCGATTGATGTAGAAAACAGACGACCTGTCTTTGAAAATGTTACAGCTGGACTTTCAGGACCAGCGATCAAGCCGATTGCTTTAAGAATGGTATATGAAGTGAGCAAGGCTGTGAAAATTCCGGTAATCGGTATGGGTGGTATTATGTGTGCCAGAGATGTAATAGAATTTATCATGGCTGGAGCAACCTGTGTTCAAATAGGTACTGCAAATTTCGTCAACCCTACTATCGGAAAGGATATAATAGAGGAATTGAACTACTTTATAGATTCTAGAGGAATAAAATCTCTTGATGAAATTCGAGGAATAGTATAGTATAAAAGAATAATGTAATATAGAAAAGATAATATAATAAAAAAGAAAATATAAAGAAATAAAATATGATATATAATAATATAATATCGGTTAGAATATATTCTAGTTTTAAAAAGTAATTGGAGGATATAATGGAAAATAAGATAGATGTAATTGAAATATTAAAGGAATGTGATGCGTTATTAGAAGGGCATTTTTTGCTTTCATCTGGAAAGCATTCAAATAGATATGTTCAATGTGCAAAGGTGTTAAGATTCCCAGACAAAGCTGAAAAAATACTTAGCCTAGTAGTAGAAAAGATTAAGGCTTTGGATATAGATTTAGTTGTTGGTCCAGCAATGGGAGGTGTCATTGTTTCATACGAATTAGGAAGACAGTTAGGAAAAGAGGCTGTATTTACAGAAAGAAAAAATAATATAATGGAGCTTAGAAGAGGGTTTGAAGTTAAACCGGGGGCTAAAATAATAATAGCCGAAGATGTAGTAACTACGGGCAAGTCTACAATCGAAACAAAGAAGGTTCTTGAAGGTCTTGGTGGAAATGTAATCGGTGTTGCCTGTATTGCAAATAGAACAAAGGATGATATTGGAATGCCTATATATAGTGCTATTGATATAGATATACAGGTATATGAATCTGATAATTGCCCACTTTGTAATGAAGGAAAAATAGATTTGGTAAAACCAGGAAGTAGAGAATTTAAAGATAATAAATAAGTGTTTGATAGTTTGACAATAGAATCAATATGGATATTAAACTGTTACGGCATCAAGCTAATTATGACTTGATGCTGTAACAAAAAATTAAAATATTTAAAATTCGGATTTGTAAGCTCTATTTGAGAGAATCCCCGAAATTAATCGATTTAGGAAAAATATATAATCGGAAAATAAAGAACAAAGTATACAAACAATTTTTAAACAATTTTTGCTTTTTTTCATATATTAACTCAAATAAACAGTGCAGATTGCAGCTATTGTATAAATGGATATAATAGTGTTTTTAATTTTCATATAAATTCGATGTAAATATACTTATATTTTAGTGTATGAAATTTAATAATTAGCAGAAATGATATTTTTTATTTTATTAAAAAAGAGTGTATGTAATTTTTGTGGCTTCTTAAGTAATTTAGGAATAAATTCCATAGCAGTATGAGTGTTGGGATGCTTAGAATGAGGTTTATTGAACTTATCCATCAATGATTATTGAAAATTGAAGCTATCATTTGGGATTTAGTATTGTACAAGAATGTGTCAATATGCTATAATAACAGTTGATGGATGTTTTTCATCAAAATTTTTTAACCATGATGGGATAATAATATCTGTGATGGACGAATTTAGTCCCTTTATTTTAAAAAAATAAGCTTTATGAACTGAAGTATTTTGTGCCAATGTAAGAAAATTGATACACTGGAGAAAAAGCAATAAATAGTATATTAATACATAATAAATGGAATGAGTAATATATAAAGCATATAAAATAAGAAAAAGCAGTACATAGAAATAAAAAACATAAAAATAATGTACACAAAAATAAAGTGCATAAAAATAAAGTGCATAAAATAAAATAAGTGAAGTGAGTATGGTAAGAAGGAGGCATTATTATGAAGGCAATAGGTATTTTGACAAGCGGTGGAGACGCTCCAGGAATGAATGCGGCCATTAGAGCCGTTGTCAGAACAGCAATATACTATGGCTACAAAGTATATGGAATCGAAAAGGGATACAAGGGATTGTTAAATGAGGAGTTTGTCGAAATGGACTTATCATCTGTAGGTGATATTATCCAGAGAGGTGGAACGATACTAAAATCTTCTAGAAGTGATGAATTTAGAACTGAAGAGGGAAGAGCAAAGGCTGTAAAAATTTTGGAAAAAATTGGAATTGAAAGCTTGGTAGTAATTGGTGGTGATGGAACATTTAACGGAGCTAAAAAACTATGCGAGCTTGGCGTTTCAGCAATAGGAATTCCAGGGACAATAGACAATGATTTGGCGTATACTGATTACACAATTGGATTTGACACTGCTATGAATACTATAATAGATGCTATTTCAAAAATAAGGGATACTTCTTCTTCGCACGATAGAGTGAATATTGTCGAAGTGATGGGTAGACATTGTGGAGATTTGGCTCTTTATGCAGGCTTGGCAGGTGGAGCAGAATCAATAGTCGTACCTGAAATAGATATAAAGACTGAGGAAATTGTAAAACGATTAAAGACGACTCAAAAAAGAGGAAAAAAGCACAGTATAATTGTTTTAGCAGAAGGTGCAACAAGCATTGAAAATGGAGCTATTGGATTAAAGGCTGCGTTGACAGACGAGGATAAGGCAGATGTTAGAATAACAGTTCTTGGACATGTTCAAAGAGGCGGTGCACCATCTGCATTTGATAGAATACTTGCCAGTAAGCTTGGAAATAAAGCTGTTGAATTATTGATAGAGGGAAAAAGTAGTAGAGTTGTAGGTATCAAAAATAACGAGATTATTGATATGGATATAGATGAAGCACTTGCTGTAGAAAAGAAATTTGACGAAGAAAGCTACGAAATGGCCAAAGTGCTATCGATATAGCCGTATATGTTTTTTATTTTAATGGGAGTGAACAAAATGGTTAGTTTAAAGAAAACAAAAATAGTGTGTACAATGGGACCGGCAACCGATTCTGATGATGTATTGAGAGATCTGGCGTTGAATGGATTAAACGTATGTAGATTTAATTTTTCTCATGGATCACATGAGGAACACAAAGCTAGAATGGATAGGACGAAGAGAATTAGAGAAGAATTGGAGATGCCGATTGCTATTCTGTTGGATACAAAAGGACCTGAGATTAGAACAGGTGATTTTGAGGAACCTGTAATTTTGGAAGAGGGTGCTGAATTTACAGTTACTATGGATGAATGTGTGGGTAATAGTGAAAGGTGTACTGTTTCATATAAAAATATGGTCAATGATGTAAAAGTTGGTGATAAAATATTACTTGATGACGGTTTGATAGAGTTGCTAATCAAGGAGATTGAAGGAAATGACATATTGACTGTTGTAAAAAATTCTGGGAAAATATCATCAAAGAAGGGGGTAAATCTGCCAGGTGTTGTAATCAATCTACCGGCAATTACTGACAAGGATATTTCAGATATAGAGTTTGGAATTGAGCAAGGTATAGATTTTATAGCAGCATCATTTGTAAGAAAAGCCTCTGATGTTTTAGAAATTAGAAAGGTGCTTGAAAACAACGATGCTTCAGATATTCAAATAATATCGAAAATCGAAAGTCAAGAAGGTGTTGATAACATAGATTCAATTCTTCAAGTTTCTGACGGAATAATGATTGCAAGAGGTGATATGGGAGTTGAAATTCCTGGAGAAGAGGTTCCGATTGTACAAAAGATGATAATAAAGAAATGTAATGAATTGGCTAAGCCTGTTATTACAGCAACTCAGATGATGGATTCAATGATTAGAAATCCAAGACCAACTAGAGCGGAGGTAACAGATGTAGCCAATGCGATTTATGACGGAACTGATGCAATAATGCTATCTGGTGAAACTGCGGCTGGGAAATATCCAATAGAAGCTGTAAAAACTATGAATAGAATAGCTATTAGAACAGAAGAAACACTTGACTATAGCGTTGGAAATCAAAAGAATTCGCTTTGTAGTGGAATCAAGGTTACAGATGCAATAAGTCACGCAACTTGTACGACAGCTATGGATTTAAATGCTAAAGCGATAATAACGTGTACTTCCTCTGGATATACGACTAGAATGGTATCGAAATTCAGACCTCAGGCACCTATAATCGCAGCGACACAAAGTGACAAAGTAATGAGAAAATTATCATTGGTTTGGGGTACATATCCAGTTAAGAGTGAATTGGCAGAAAGCACTGACGAATTAGTTGAAGCATCAATAGAAGCTACAAAAAAAGCGGGGTTCGTACAGCCTAGTGACATCGTTGTCGTAACAGCTGGAGTGCCTGTTGGAAAAACTGGAAAAACAAATATGATAAGAGTAAGTGTGATTTCAGAATTTATTGGGAGAGGTGTAGGTATAGGTAAGGCATTTGTCGAAGGTACTGCTAGAGTCGTTCTTCCTGGAGAAAAATGTGAAGAATTTAATCAGGGAGATATCTTGGTAACTGTTGGAACAGACAGAGAAATGCTACCTTATATGGAAAAATCAGCAGCGATAGTAACCGAAACTGGTGGAATGACTTCACATGCAGCAATCGTCGGAATAAACCTCGGAATACCGGTAATTGTTTCAGTTCCAGATGTGACTAAAAAGGTTAAAACAGGTAATAAAATAATAGTTGAACCTTCATATGGAGGAGTAACTAGAGAAGAAAATATTAATAATTAATACATTCAAGCATTACTATTTCTTATAATAAAATAATGAAACTTAAAAGCATAGCTTTAAATACTAAGGCAATATCACCCTAAGTAATTTACAGCTATGTTTTTTTGAATAGTGATGGTTGGTGTAATATATGTGTTGACAACTAAGATAGCCTAACATATGTGTTGACAAATAATAATAGTGTGTAAAATAATAGTGTTGCCTTCATATTGACATGACAAGGTATTCATGATAAATTACAAGTTGGAAAATATTTAGATGCTAGAGCTATGTAACAAATTTTGTCACTAGATAATATGCCGAAATTTTTGATATTTTGATATAATGATATAAATAGATATAATGATATAAATAGATATAATGATATAAATAGATATAATGATATAAATAGATATAGTGATATAAATAGATATAGTGATATAAATAGATATAGTGATATAAATAAATATAGTGATATAAATGAATATAGTGATATAAATAAATATAATAGTATAAATAGATATAATGTAATCAGTTTATATGATTTGAAAAAATACGGAGGAGTAATGCTAGAAAAAAACAAAAAGTATAGATGTGAGATTGTTGATATCGGACAAAATGGAGTTGGAATAGGAAAGCATGAAGGCTTTACAGTTTTTGTCGATG
>NZ_FONP01000014.1 GCF_900112955.1 Peptostreptococcus sp. D1 | reverse complement strand
ATTGGACACTAGCGACATTATAACACTTGATAAATCAACAAAAAAAACTTTAATATACCATTATGGTGTTATATATTGTATAATATAGTTATACAATTAAAAGTAAGATTTGATGTATAAAACATTGAAATATCAACAAATAATAAAAGTCTATAAGATATTTTTACTTATTAGGGGACAAGAAAGGGACAAACTAGATAAAAAATTAAAAAATATTCAAGTTTTTGAAATAGTCTTGTTGGTCTTTTTTCATTTTCTCAGTCACTTGAATATATATATCTGTAGTCATTTTATCATCTTCGTGTCCAAGTCTATCTTGTATATATTTAAGTGGTACACCTTGCTCAGCCAGTAAAGAGGCACAGGTTTTTCTAAACATATGCGTATTTGACTTATATCCGTATCGTTTTAAAATTGTTCTAGCAGTATCATAACAATAAGGCTCACCATGTTTAGTAGGAAATAGATATCTAGATTCAATACCATACATTTTTTTTATAAATACAGACTCTTTTTTTATTTGTATCATTCGCTTGTTGATACCTATATCATCGATTGATTTTTTATTTTTAGGGGTGTTAACAGAACCATTATAAATTCTCTTATATATATGAGCTATCTGTTCTTGTTCGTCAATATCATCTTCATACAGTGCGATTACTTCACCGAATCTTTTTCCAAGGATTGTTTGAGCTTCCAATATTAGCCTTAGCATTTTGGGATAATAACTTTTCGATGTTGATAAGGTATTAAAAAGATTTGTCAATTCTTCACGTGTATAGTATTGCCTTTCGTCACAATCTTGGTTAATCACCTCCTGTAGTGTTTTTTTCTTTTTTAGATCTTTCTTGATAAATAAACTAATATCTTTATCAGTCAATTCATTTCGGTAAGCCCATTTAAATAATATTTTAGAGTATGTTCTAAGGTGGTTATGAGGAAGTGTCTTATTTATGTATAGAGATGTAATGTTAGATACTTTTGTATCTTTGCCTAGTAATGACTGAATTTCTTTCATAACTCTAATTCTGTGAGGATATGTTGAATCTTCTTTTAGAACATTTTTTACATCTTCCAAATAAAGTTTTATCATAGAGCCTACAGTGACATCGATGTTATTGTTGATATTATCGGATAGTATTGTATCTATCTTTTTGTTTAGTTCTCGTTGTGCCAGTTTTTCGATATGTCTGTTATTTTTCTCATAGGTTATGGTTACAGATTTCCAATTGCCTGTCATTGGATCTTTATATTTTTCTCTATATTTGAACTTACCATTTTTTAGTTGCTCCACATTCATAATTTACCATCCTTTCTAAAATATCGGTTTGACGCTCTAAACGGTCGTATTAGCGTTTTAACACTAATCGACAATAAAAGTACTAAGTGTAATTATAAAAGACCGTATAAAAGATTTTAGACGGGTTTTATACACATCAACACATACCACATATAATGAATTTTTAGTTACCTATTTTCATTGAGAAAAACCAAAATATCAAATATAACAAAATAACAAAAATTTTTCCAACTCTTATATATATTTTATTTTTATTATATATACTTATATATTATTAATTATTACATTAACTTAAAGAAAATTATGTTATTATGTTATATTCTATATAGGAATTGTGTATTTTCAAGGGTTTGAAGTATAACAAAAACTATAACACTTGCTAACAAAAACAATATGTTTTTGTTATTTTTTTTGTTGATGGATGTTTAAAAATTGTGGTAAAAAATGTAAAGTTTTTTTTGTTAGTAGTTTTGTTATGGTTTTTTGTTATAGTTTTTGTTATTTTATCTTAATTTGAAAATTATAGATTTTTACGCATTTTTAAGGCTAGTTGATAACTTAGGTCAAGCGAGTTCATAAGCAATTTTTTTGTATTTTCATTCATAATTTTGCCCTCGATTTTAACATTTGGATTTTCTATACTAATCTTAGTATGCTCTATTATTTTTTCAACATCTAGCAATGGTATACTTGGTTCGTTTTCAACTAGTTTACCTGATACCAGTTCATCGAGTTTGATATTTAAAGCTGTACAAATCTTTACCATATTTAACATTGTTGCAGTCATGATACCATTTTTTAGAATAGTCGATAAAGTAGAGTATGGTATGCCAATGTTGAATGTGAACTCACGTAAAGAGCCATATTTTGATGTGATTAACTCACGCAGTTGATTTTCTATAGTCATTAATAGTCACCTACCTTTTAGCACGAATATAACCTGCATCTATTGCTTCTTGTTCTGTGTCGAAATAAACTACATTATCTTCGCTTATCTTATTATATGACATACCACCTGGAACATGGTATTTCATAGATTTTCTGTTACCTTTTATTTTTCCATTTTCCGTTGTGTCGGCGTTATAATTAGTTGTATTATTATCAGGCGATTTAGGTTGTTCCTCTATTTGTGCATTAGACCATAAACCTATATTATTTTCTCTTGCCGTATGTTGCAATCGAGCGAATATGGTACTATACTTACTGTCGGGTTGATAGGTATATGCATGGGCATATCCATTTTTAACTAAAATTGCGTTATACATTTTGGTTACAACTTCATCTTCAATTGGATCATCGGATGATGGTCTTTCAAGCCATACATATCTAAGCAGTCTACCGTATTTATCAGTCTCAGATACATCTTTTTGCAAGTAGATAGTTTTGTCAGCAAGTGAATTTTTAGTGAAGTCACTAGCTTCTTTACCATAAAATTCAACTGGCTTATTAGGGTGTACAGTTTCAGGTGTATCTACCCCTATCAATCTAAGTTTATGTGTTTGACCATTGATGGATATATGTATGGTGTCACCGTCAATAACTCTAACTACTTTAGCCTCGTCGAAGTGATTACTAACAACTGGTTTAGCTTTTACTTTTTGAGGTTTTTGTTCTGTTTTCTTAGGTTCACTCTTAACCTTATCAACTTTTTGAGATGCTTCTTTTTTTGAATTTACCTCTACAGGGTTACTAGCGTTTTTAGTCGCATCATCAGGTGCAAAAAATCCACATCCGATAAAGGATGCTATAATAATACCAATAAGGATTTTACAATTTTTCACATACTTCTTTTTCTTATTGTTCTTCCTATTCTTTATAGTCAAAATACCAAAAACTATTAGAGAAATGAAAGATATAAAAAATACAAATGATAAAAATACAAACATAATAGTACTTGCTCCTTTCAAATGAACATCATAATTTTACATATATGCACTTATTAAATTTATTTTATTAGTATAATGTTTAAACTTTTCTATAACACAGTCGCTGTATTTTACCGACTTGTAATCAAGATCTAGATACTGATATCTAATATTCATAAATTGTTCACTAACGTTAAATTTCTTTGCGAAATTCTTTGGACTTGGAAGTTGTTTTAAGTTTACTATCAGTGGTGCAGGTGACAGTAAATTTCTAGCAAATACATTTGCTTCTATCTCTAATACATTATTCTTAACCAACTTATTATGAGACAGTACGTCGTTTGTAAAAAGATGACCTAATACGATATGACCTATCTCGTGAGCGATTGTAAAATTGATTCTTTCAGTCATTTGCGATTCGTTGTAAAAAATACAAACTTCCCCGTTATTTACAAATGAAAACCCATCACTGGAAATACTATATAATTTCCAATCGAATGATGTGTAAGGAATTAATTTCCAATTATTTTTATCACATATCGCTCTTAAATCAACTGGGTAATTAATAGTATCATCTATAAAATCTCCCAAAACATAATAAACAAAACTGTACCTTGGGTACTTTGGAATTTTTAAATACTCATCGTAATTATAGACCATTGACACCTCCTATTTATTCTTAAATACATCAATCATGTTTAATACTGCATCTAGCTGTTCAGCAGATAAAGAAGAAGCTTTTCTAGCTATTAGTTTGCTTTTTTCGTTTTCGATAGGTTCTTCACCCGATAAAAGATATTCTATCGATACTCCTAAAACTTTAGAAACTCTGTATAATTTATCTGCCGATGGAATTGAGTCTGCCCACCGTCTAATTGTACCATTTCCTAAATTAGATTTTCTTTCAATTTCAGCAATAGACATATCCCTGATAACTGCTAATTGTTGGATTCTCTCTAATAAATTCAATTTTTAACCTCCATAAAAAATAATTAGCGAATTTGCTATTGACAATTAGCATTTTATCCATTATACTTGACATATAAGCTAAAACGCAATGCATAAAAAACCGCTAAATATATAATAAAAAAAAATAACATTTATAACTTCGGCAAAAGTTTTATGTTTATTCATCGTGCTTATATATTAGCATATTAGCTATTATAAGTCAATATTTTTTCTAAGAAAATTTGTTGATAATACGAAAGGGGGTGAAAAAAATGAATTTTAAAATTGAAGTAAAAGTGGCTTTACTGAAAAAAAACAAGTCAATGAAATGGCTGGCCGATGAGCTTGATATTTCAGCCGCATATTTATCCGATATCATCAATGGTAATCGAAAAGCCGAGCATTATAGAAAAAAGATAATTAATATTTTAAATATTAAAGAACAAAATTAGGAGGTGCTTAAATGAAAATTATTGCAAATAAAAAGAACAACGTCGAAATAGGTGATATAGTTCTATATCAAAATAATGAAAAACTACTAATACCTGATGATGATGGGAATATATGTTTATTAGATTTAAAAACTTTCAGAAAAATTACAATTAATGAATCTATATTAGAAGATTATATTTCAAGAGGTGAACTTAAACTTTTGATTAAATATAATGACATTATTATTGAAGAGCACGAGTAAGGTGATGATAAAAAGTGAAAAAAGAAAAAATTATTTTACCCGACATGATTAGAAAAAAAGACGTAATTCAGTACTTCCAAATTGGAAGAACAAAAGGGGATGAGATATTTGAAAAGGCTTGGGAAGAGGCAGAAAAGAACGAGAAGATACCAGTTCAGTGTATAGCTGAATATGGTTCGCTTAAGTTTATATCTAGAAAAGCTTATGCATATTATCTGCATTACGGCATGAGATTGCAGGATTCAGTAGCAAGAAAGAGCGTCCCACCATTTTCTGCGATAGAATATCAAGATTACATTTAGCGGGGTGAGAAAATGAATAATTTTATAGAAAGAACATTAGGAGCGACTAAATACGCATTATTGATATTATACGAATATATTTGCTCATATCTCAAGTGGGCGAATGAATAGCAAAAGGAAATTAAAAGAATGAGAGGGAATATGATAAAAATTAAAGATTTAATAAACAATCAAATGGTAAGGGTCGATTTAAACGGTGAAATGATAATAGGAGAAGTCAGATCAATATATAAATCACTTAGATGCAATATGGATTCTGATTATGTGATAATTATAAAATTAAAGAATAATGAGTTAAGAAAAATACATCAATCAGAGATACATCATATAGAGTTGATACATGAAAATAAAGAGAAAGTAATATCGGAAGAACAATTTTGCCATATAGCAGGCAAAATTATAGGGGACGTAGTAGATGAGCGTCAAGATATTCGAGATTTATTAATTGTATTCACTGGTATGTTGGCTGGTGAATTATTTAAGAATAATAAAATAGAGGGTATAAATGACAATCAATTTATATAATCATCAAAAAATAGCATTATCATATACCCGATTACATGATAATTTTGCATTATTCATGGAGCAAGGGACAGGTAAAACTCTATCAGCGTTATTCAGATTGAGGGATTTGATAAAGTCTAAAGAAGTAAACAGTATTTTGGTAGTTGGTCCCAAATCAGCATTAGGAGCATGGGAAAGAGATATGGAGTTATTTGGTGATGAAGATACGAGGTTACTACAGAAACATATTACGCTGATTAACTATGATAAAGTGTGGCGTGGGACTAGATATAATAATATATACGATTGTATTATTTTGGATGAAGCTCATTTTATTAAGAATAGGACATCCAAGCGGTCAGACTTTTTATTGAAGCTAGCTAGCAGAGCTAAGTATAAATATATTTTAACTGGTACACCTGTATCCAATGGTCACCTTGAAGATATATGGAGTCAATTTTGTTTCCTAGATTGCTATGTTGAGCGTGGTCACACTTATAGTAATATATTCCGTCGTAAGATGGATGAGTACGAACCGAGTGTCAAACATAAAGGCTCATACCGAGAATTTTTAAAAAGATATGCAATACTCAATAAGTATTTCAAACCGAGTTCTTACATCCACGTCAACGAGCTACAGGATATCATGGATGAGTATAGTTTCAGAGTCAAAAAAGATGAATGTCTAGATTTACCAGATAAGCTACCGGATGAAATTATAAAAGTGGACTTAAAGGTTAAGGATAAATACAAGAGGTTAGCCACTAAGTCAGCACTTTTAGAATATGACATCCTGGCAGAGAACCCATTGGCACGTCAGATTAAACTTAGACAGCTAGCAAGTGGATTTATAGTTATGGAAGACGGCAGTATAGAAGAGGTTCCATGCGAGAAGATAAGTATACTACAGGAGATTATAGAAAGTTTCCCAAGCGAGAAGAAATTAGTAATATTCGCACATTTTATACAGTCCATCGCTAATATCAGCAAGTTATTAACTAAGCTGAAAGTAAAGTATGTTGTTTTAAATGGAGAGCAAAAAGACAAAAAAATTTGGCGTAAGTTTCAAGAAGACGAGTCTATCAAAATTATTGTTTGTCAGTACGAAACGGCGTCAGCAGGGATTGACTTATTCGCTAGTGATACGATTATTTATTACGAACCCACTATAAGAACTATATCATTAGAGCAGTCAAGAGACAGGATTCACAGGACAGGACAGACGCAGAAATGTAGTTATATACACCTATTGACCAAAGGAACTATCGAGGTTGATATATATAGGGCATTGTCGCAATACGCAGATTTTACGGAGGAGCTATTCAATGAGTATATAGAAAGTTATCAGAGAAAATATGGAGGTGGTAAAAAATGAAGCATTGTATAATGTGTGACTGTATTTTAGAAGACAACCACGAGGCAGATATATGCGAGGTGTGTTTAGATGATATGAGCGAAGGTAAGTAAATGAACGTATACATTTATGACATAGAAGTATTTCAGGACGATTGGGTAGTGGTATTTAGAAGACCGGAAGAAGGTTCTAACCATGTAGTGATACATAATGATAACTTTCATCTGAGAAGTTTTTTAGAACAGCCTAACATTATTTTAGGAGGCTTTAATAATAAGCACTATGACAACTGGGTTCTACTTACAATGTTTCTAGGAGGATCCAATGTCGAGGTTAAACGACATAATGATCATATATTAAACGGCGGTAACGCATGGGAATTTCCTTTCGTATCATATAAAAAATTACCAGTTCCAACATTTGATTTAAGGGACGATATAGCAGATAAAGGAATATCCCTGAAAGCTATAGAGGGTAATTTAGGATTGCCTATAGTAGAGTCATCCATACCTTTTAATATAGATCGTAAGTTAACAGCTGAAGAGCTGGACGAGGTCATACAATATTGTAAGTATGACGTAGATAGTACTATCAAGCTATATCATGAGCGTAAAGAAGACTATATAGATGCTAAGATTATGGTGGCCGATATGTATGGTGTCACACCATCAGAAGGCGTAGGACTAACCAACGCCAAGTTATCAGCTAAGGTCTTAGGTGCGAAGCTGGTAAAAAGGACAGACGAGCGAGATTACATTGTACCCGATAACATTAATGTTGACGATATTCCGCTAAAAGTCATGGAGTTTTTTAATCAAATACGTGATAAGTCGATACCCGACATAAAACTATTCGGTTCGCCTGGGTCAAAAGGAGTGACATTGGATATAATTTTTAAGACGTCATATGGATCTTGTCCAGTGACATATGCTTGGGGTGGAGTTCATGGTGCAAAACCATGCGTTACAGTTGAGGAAGATAAGGATAGGGTCATAATCAATCAAGACGTAGCTAGTCTATACCCTAATTCGATGATAAATTTCGGATATTGTTCTAGGTCCATGGAAGATGCTGGAGCCTATGAAACTCTAGTCAAGAGAAGACTAGGTTATAAAAAGCAAGGTGACAGGCAACGAGCCAGTGCATTGAAGTTAGTTGTTAATACTGTGTATGGTGCTATGTTGAATCAATATAATGATTTAGCAGATAGATGGGCTGGTAGGTCTGTATGTATCACAAACCAACTGGCAATGACAATGCTGATTGTAAGATTATCAAGAGCTTGTAAGTCAATTGATTTTATTAATATAAACACCGATGGTATTATGTTTTCAATCGACCGTAAAGAGGTAGATTTATCTGAAAAAATAGTAGCCGAGTGGTGCGAAATTACTAAGTTTGAGATGGAGAGGGACGACTTTGTAAAAGTCATCCAGAAGGATGTCAACAATTATATAGGCATCAAAGCCGATGGTACGTTTAAGACTAAAGGTGGTTTTGTATCCTTATACAATGGTGGTAATTTTAAAACAAACTCACTTTCAATAATTCATAAGGCAGTAGTTGACTTCTTAGTTAACGGTATACCGGTCGAAAAAACTATACGAGAGTGTGATGACATATTTAAATTTCAGCAGATTGTAAAAACAGGTGGTACATTCGATGGTACATATCATTATATCAACGGTGAAAAATATGAAGTGCAAAAAGTTAATAGAATATACGCTGTCAAAGATGAATCTTATGGTCAAATAGTCAAAGGTAAGAGGGTTACTTTTAAACGAAAGAAAAATAAAGAAACCGGCAAGATGGATAAAATACCAGTAAATCCACCAGAGTGGCAAGAATCGACAATTTCAGAGTGTCCCAGTCATGCATATATAGACAACGAAAATAAGTTAACTATAGATAAGCTGGACCTGGATTATTATATCAATATGGCTAAGGGTCGTATCGATAAATATATAAACATAGACCGAAAAGTCGAGAATAAACTAAAAAAAATAACAGAGGAGGTTATAATAATGGCTACAGCAAAAGCAACAAAAAATGTGTATCAAAAATTGTTAGAAGCAAGAAAGGAGTTCCTAGAAGCAGGAATTAAGAAAACAGGCATCAATAGCTTTGCAGAGTATAAGTATTTCACATTAGACGAAATCATACCCACAAAGCAAAGAATATTTAAAGAACTTGGACTAGCTGACGTAATTTCGTTCAGTGATGTAGATGCAGTTTTACAGATATTTAACGTTGATAATCCAGAGGAGTCAATTATATTTACATCACAGTTAGCCACTGATGAATCACTAATTAAAAATCCTATACAGAAGGTAGGAGCTGTTCAAACATACATAAGAAGATATCTATATATGTTAGCATTAGACATTATAGAGAGCGACGGTATAGAGGCTGTAACAGGCAAGCCGGTAGATGAGGACGGTAAGGCGTCAAAGTCTACCAAAAAGAAATCTAGTAAACCTGCTACACCAGGAGAAAGAGAAGAGGTTAAGGAAGAGTTGACAGATGCTGATGGAGAATTTACAAAGACGCAAAAGACAGCTATTACAAATGGTCTTAAAAAACTAAGGGCTAAGTATATGGATAAGGATAATGTTGTATTCGATGACGAGTTAGAAAAGAAATATTCTAAGTTCATAAGATCCACAGTTAGGAGAGTCAAGGATGGGCTAACTAAGTCTGAGGCGGATGATTTACTGATAGAAATTGGTGAGAAGGTAGTAGAATAATTATATTCAAAGTTAACGGCAAACCGTTAGAAAGGGTTGAGAAATATGTATTTAAATGTTTTATCGTTTAAAAATGGGAAAACACTAGCATTTAGGACAGATACGCCTTATAGCGTCAATAAGTTAAATGAAACTATAGGAGCTGATAAGTATGGCGACTGGAATCTAGTTACAGATAATTCTACAGGTGAAATTGCAAGTTTCAGAGGTACTGAGGTAGTGACTATATCAACAGTACATATCAAAGATAAGGAAACTACAGTAGTTAAAAACTCAAAAAAGAAAAACAAGAAGTCTTTTAAAGCTAGGATAGTTCAATAGTAAAGAGGAGTGATAGTTATGGAATTTATAGCGAATAACAAAATTAAGGTTGATCCACCGAAAAAACCAAAGAAATTGACAGCGACAAGGTTCGCATCAATTCTGGGATTTAATAATTGGTCTACACCATTTAAAGCGTGGTGTGAGATGACGAGGACATATGAAGAGCCGTTTGAAGATACTATATATACGATAGCAGGTAAAACCATAGAGCCTAAAATATGTAACTATTTGAGAGATAGGTATTTTATGGACATTAAAAGCCCTACAGATGTATATGGTCCAGATTACTTCAAAAAAACATGGGGTGATTTTTTTAAGGATACTGAAGCATTGGGTGGTATGTGGGACTTTATAGGAGATGAGTTTGTGGTAGAAGTTAAGACCACAAAGAGAGTAGAAGATTGGAAGGGTGTGGACGGAAAAATAGAGCCACCAATATATTATAAATTACAGGCGTGTTTGTATGCTTACCTACTAGGTTTTGATGATGTGGTTATGACTTGTAGTTTCCTGGAGGATAAGGATTATACAAATCCAAAAAAGTTTGAGCCTAACATAGATAATACTGTAGTGATAGAATTTAGTCTATCAAAAGAGTATCCGACTTTTAAAGAATCCTACATAGAACCAGCATTGAAGTTTTGGGATGATCATGTGTTAACTGGTATATCGCCAGAGTTTGACGAGAAGAGGGACGCTGACATACTAAAGGTTCTGAGAAAGAATGTTACTGAGGCTAAGGATGAAGACATTCAAAAGCTTATGTTGGAAGCTGACAAGCTTATAACATCTATAAATAAAGCAGAAGACAAATTAAAGGAAAAAAAGGATAGATTAAAAGAGATACAAGCTATAGTAAAAAAATCTATGACTACACAATTTAGGGAGGGTGATACTAAGGTAGAAATAGCTAGTAAAAAATATACTTGGACACTTACAAAATCTAATCGTACATCACTGGATCAGACTAAATTAAAGAAAGAATTACCCGATGTATTTGAGAAATATAAAAAATCATCCGATGTATATACATTAAAAACATCTTCGATTGATTAGGAGGGATATTGATAAATGCTTTTACAATACGAACAATTTATTAAAAATAAAATAGCTGTATCAATTGAATCGGGGTTTGATGTAAATAGAAGTCTATTAAATAAAAAATTATTTGACTATCAGAAAGATATAGTCAGATGGAGCTTAAAAAAAGGCAGGTCAGCTATATTTGCAGATTGTGGCTTAGGTAAGACTTTAATGCAGTTGGAGTTTGCACAGCAGATTATAAATAGAGTGGGTGGTAAAGTATTAATAATAGCACCATTAGCAGTAACAGGACAAACTAAGTTAGAGGGTCAAGAATTTGGATATGATGTAAATATTTGTGAATCTCAAGAAGATGTGATAGACGGGATAAATATAACCAACTATGAAAAGCTGGATAGATTTGTAGGTAATAAATTTGTAGGTGTTGTTTTAGATGAGTCAAGTATACTGAAATCTTTCACAGGAAAGATACGGGATAATATCATAAATATTTTTAGAAATACACCATATAAACTAGCTTGTACAGCTACACCATCTCCCAACGATTACATGGAACTAGGTAATCATAGCGAGTTTTTAGGGGTTATGACGAGGACTGAGATGTTATCGATGTACTTTATTCACGATTCAGGGGAAACATCAAAATGGAGACTAAAAGGACACGCGGAAGATGTTTTTTGGGAATGGATGAGTTCGTGGGCAGTTGTGTTAGATAATCCGAGAAACTTAGGATATGATATTCAAGGGTTTGATTTACCTAAATTAAATATACATCAGATAATAGTTGATGGAGATAGCGTTATAACTGAAAAACAGACGTTAACACAAAGAAGGCAGGCAAGAAAAGACTCGTTAAAACTTAGATGTAAGGCGGCTAGTGAATTGGTTAATGAGTCAGACGAGCAGTGGTTAGTGTGGTGCGATTTAAACGCTGAATCGGAGATGCTACATAAATTGATCAATTCGTCATATGAAATAAAAGGGTCTGATAAAGCTAAGTATAAAACTGAAACAATGATAAAATTTTCAGATGGTAGTATAAAATGCCTTGTTACAAAACCAAAAATAGCTGGCTTTGGTATGAATTGGCAACAGTGCCATAATATGATATTTGTTGGTTTATCAGATAGTTATGAGGCATATTATCAGGCGGTTAGAAGATGCTGGAGGTTTGGTCAAACCCACGAAGTTAATGTTTATATAATAATTTCAGCTAGAGAGGGTGCCGTTAAGGAAAATATAGAAAGAAAAGAAGTTGATGCTGAGAATATGAAAAGACAAATGCTAGCATTGACTAAAGAAATTACTAAGAAAAATTTAGAAAGAACAACTAGGATTATGACAGCTTATGAGCCAAATGTAAGAATGAGATTACCTAACTGGGAGGAAATGAGTTAATGGAACATAAAATATTAAATCAAACTATAAATGAGTTTTATAGTTGTTATCACGGTGATAGTGTAGAAGTACTGAAAGGAATACCTGATAATAGCATCCACTATAGTATATTTAGTCCACCTTTTGCAAGCTTATATACGTATTCAAATAGTGATAGAGATATGGGTAACAGTAAAGATGATAAAGAGTTTTATAATCATTTTAAATATTTAATAGATGAGCTATACAGGGTGATAATGCCCGGTAGATTGGTAAGTTTTCATTGCATGGATATACCTATGATGAAGTCGAGGGACGGTGTGATAGGGTTAAAAGATTTTCCAGGGGAGTTAATCAGATTATTTACAGATGCAGGATTTATATATCATAGTAGAGTAGTCATTTGGAAAGATCCATTAGTAGAGGCGACAAGAACAAAGGCATTAGGTTTGATGCATAAACAATTGTGTAAAGACTCATCTATGTGTAGAAATGGGCTACCAGATTATTTAATAACTATGAGAAAGCCTGGGGAAAATCCTGAAAGAATAACTCATGAAGGTGGACTTGATAGATTTTTTGGAGAGAATGAACCGGAGGGAGTAAAGGGGGATAGACCTAAACCGGATCAAGAATTATATGACAAAAAGCAAAAATATAACATTACGCCGGTATATTCTCATCAAGTTTGGAGAAAATATGCGAGTCCTGTA
Organism: Peptostreptococcus sp. D1; assembly: GCF_900112955.1. Taxonomy (GTDB): domain Bacteria; phylum Bacillota; class Clostridia; order Peptostreptococcales; family Peptostreptococcaceae; genus Peptostreptococcus. Next base: position 27,531 of record NZ_FONP01000014.1, on the reverse strand, counting down.
TGGATGGATATAAGACAGTCAAATACACTTAATAAACAGCAGGCTAGGGATGATAAGGATGAGAGGCACATATGTCCGTTACAGTTAGATTTGATAGCTAGGTGTATAGAGTTGTGGTCTAATCCAGATGATATAGTACTAGACCCATTTGCTGGCATAGGTAGCTCAAATTATATGGCTTTGAAAATGAACAGACGTGCTATAGGTATCGAACTAAAAGAATCATATTATAAATTACTAGTAGAAAATTCAGAAAAAGCAATAATTATTTAAAAAAATAGGAGGTAAAGTTATGAAATTTGAAAAGTTTGTAAAGAGAGTAGGAGTACACGGAAAAATAGTAAAGGATGGAGATAGACCGTGGTTGATATGTAATGGTGTTGGTATGTTAGTTCCTGAGGGAGTAAAGCCATTTGGTAATGTAGATGAGCCTACAAGCCTAATGAGGACAATACTAAATGCAGATATAGACGACGATGAATTGATGTTAAGTAGAGCGTCATTACCTTACGCAGATTCTAAACCAGCGGATATAGTCAGAGTATTTAAAACAGATGTTGGTGACGAGATAGGTATAAGCAATGAGAATTTTGGTTTGATAGAAAAAGATGACAGATTGGTATATCTAGAAGTTGAGATATCGGATGATAATATTGAGAAGTTTGTATTGGTTACTGACCGTATGAGCAATACAATAGTAGGATTCATAAATGGAACATTATTAAATTACTAGGAGGAGTAAAGACATGGCAAAAATGAAGTTAGCAGAAAGCACATTTACACTAATACCGGAAGGGATAACAATATTTAAGATTATGGAAGTAGACGAATCTAAATACGAAGATTATGGTAAATTAAAAGTTGTATTACAAACAGCTAGGGGAGAAAAACATACCGAACAGTTTTCTTTCAAGAAGAAAAACGGAGATATCAACGAGGGAGCATTAAAAGCTTGGTCGTACTTTGCTAGGACTTGCCTAAACAATTTCCAGGTTGAAGAGATAGATACACAAGACATTGTAGGTTGCTATATTAAAGCTACAGTAAAGCACGAAACGTATATACGTCAAACAGGCGATAAAGCAGGTGAAGAAGGAACAGCTGTTAGATTAAATGATTATTGTTCAGCTAGTGGATTTGATAAGACTAGTAAAAAAATAGATAATGAAGATATTGAGGAAGAGGATGATGCCGACCTAGATGACCTTGACGAGTTAGACGACTTATAAAATGGGTAAGCCAGAAAAAAAGTTACAAGATAAGGCTATAGCCTATCTAAAAAAACAAAAAATATATTATATTAATCAGTTCGGGGATGGGTTTACTGGTAAAGGTAAACCCGACCTTGTAACTTGTATAAATGGTCGCTTTGTAGCGTTTGAATTAAAGGTCGGTAAAAATGATTTACAGGATGACCAGATTATACATAAACGTAAAATAGAACGATCCGATGGAGTGCACTATGCGCCGTATACGATAGAGGAATTTATAAATATAGTGAAGGAGTTACAAAATGGAAACCAGAGATAGAATAATAAAATTTACTGAAATAATGCCGATTCACACAAGAATAGATAGGCAGATATTAATAGATATGGGATTCTTTACAGCACCAGCAAGTACCAGATTTCATGGAAACTATGAGGGAGGATTATTTGACCATAGCTTAAAAGTAACAGAGATGCTGGTGGAATTGACAGAGAAGTTGAGTCTTGAATGGGAAAGACCAGAAAGCCCTTATATCATAGGAATGTACCATGATATTTGTAAGTGTGATAATTATGAGTGGGATTTTGAACAATTACAATATATTTATAATGATGATCAGATAATGCCAGGTCATGCTGAAAAGTCAATTATTATGCTGCAACATCACCTAAGACTTACAGACGAAGAAGTAGCTTGTATAAGATGGCACATGGGAGCATATGAAACCAAAATGTGGGATTATTATGATAGGGCTATCAAGAAATATCACAATGTATTATTTACACATACAGCCGATATGATTGCTAGTAAAATTATAGGTATTTAAAGGTGACTATATGGACAAGAATAAATTGAATGCGTCGGGGTGTAAAGACATAACAGCATATGAGGCTATTAGAAAAGTAGATAGTGATGCTAGATCAGAGGAAAGACTACAGAAGCTATTAACAGCTATATTTTGTATATGTGAATTGGCAGGTTTTCACGTTGAAGGACGTATAGCATTGAAGGATAAGCGTACAGGTAAAATTTGGAGGTAAGTATGGAAAAAGTAGAAAATATTAAACCAAATTATTATAACAATACTAATATATCACCGTTTGATGTGATAGAGTTAGAGCAGGTTAAGAATCACAAATAAGAGGTGATACAATGCAGTATATCATATTAAATGGTAAAACGCCCACTCACGATTTTAAGAACGGAGAGGGTACGTATACCAAGGAAGAGGCTATGGAGTTTGATAACGTGGCAGTGATGGTACCTAAGGGCTACATTGTGTTAGACTTTGATACTACTAGCGACGCTGAGTTAATGTTAAAAATAATAGACGCATTACAACTCAAAACTAAGGTTATGAAAACCACTAGGGGGATTCACTGCTGGTTTAAAGCATCTGATAAGGACCCTAAAAATTTTATAAAACAGCGACTAGCCATAGGTTTATATTGCGACCGTAAGAGTGGCGGGCGTAATGCATATGTAAAAATAAAGCAAGACGGAAAAGTCAGGGAGTGGATACGTCCTGTCAAGATGAAAGACATTCAAGAGGTACCTAAATGGCTAACGGCTGTATCATCGCCATCAAACAAATTTAACTTTAAAGGTATGGGTGACGGTTCGGGGCGTAATCAAGAACTGTTTGATTACATTGTATATTTACAGGCTAAAGGTTTCAATCGTGATGAAATAAGGGATACTATACCCATTATAAACGACTATATATTTGACGACCCTCTTAGTGAGTTAGAGATTGCGACAATTTGTAGAGATGAGGCTTTTAAACCAGATGAAGAAATTAATGCACAAATCAAAAAAGCCAATTTTAACCACGTGGAAATAGCTGAAGAATTAATAGAAGAGTATACGTTGATTAACTATAATAATTGTATTCATGAGTATAAAGATGGTTGTTATATACCGTGTGAAATGCTAGGTAGATATATTCGCAAAAAAGTATATGCGATTAAAAATAATCAGAGGAACGAAATAGTGGCATACATAAACGATATGGAAAAAATAAACGGGAGGAATTTAAAAGTGTACCCTTATATAATAACTACAAAAAATACTAGGTATAATCTAAAAACTGGTGAGTGCTTACCTTTTGATAAATCGATTATAGATTTTGCACAGATACCAGTGGTATATGACCCATCTGCATACTGTGCTGACTTAGACAAGATGTTAAATAGAGTGTTTCTTGCAGATAGAGAAGTAATCAACCTATTTGAAGAAATGTTGGGTGCCACATTACTTAAACATAATAGATACCAAAAAGCATTTTTATTCTATGGTGGGGGATCTAATGGTAAAAGTACAATACTAGATTTAATAAAAACTTTTTTAGGAGCTAGGAATTTTTCAGCAATAGCACTAGAGAAAGTAACAGATAGATTTAACACTGTAGAATTAGAAAATAAGTTGGCTAATATTGGTGATGATATAGATAACGTGACTATCAAAGATACGGGGACGTTAAAAAAACTGTTTTCAGGAAATTCAATTATGGTTGAGCGTAAGGGAGAAAGACCCTACACAATAGAGCCGTATGCAACTCATATATACAGTTGTAATGCTATTCCTAGGTCGTTTGATAAGTCAGACGGATTTTATAGACGTTGGATTTTGATACCATTCGATGCTAGATTTACGGCAGATGATGAAGATTATGATCCGCTTATAGGTGAAAAAATAACTACCGAAGAAGCATTGAGTTACTTATTGAATTTGGCAATAAGAGGGGTTAAGAGATTAATTACTAAGGGTAAATTTACAGAGCCAGCAAGAGTAAAATCGGCACTTAATAAATATAAAACAGATAATTCCACAGTTTTAACATATATTGAAGACCAAGATTTAACTGAATATTATATGTTGGATAAACCTAAAGATGTTTTGTATAGTGAATTTGTAGATTGGTGTAAATTATCGGGAATAAAGACGAGTAATATAACGGGTAAAAAAGGATTCTATAGAGAAGTTGTTGACAAGTTTGGATTTGAAGAAAAAGCCACTCAGAAGGGTGACGGCAAAAGGTATTTTATAGAAAAACTATAACGGAGGACGTAGATGGCAGATTCTTATAATTGTTGTAGATGGTGTAAAAATTATGATAAAGAGTCAGGTTGTATATATCTCGCCGATAAACTAGGCACCAATCTAGACTTTGTATTTGAAGACGGATATATACACGAGATGTTATTAGAAAGTAACATAAATATGGATGATGTACGATATATTAACGATAGGATCGAAAATATTTTAAGAGGTAGTTTAGAGGCAAAATTAAACGTGAACATAAATAGTTTTTGTTGTAATGAATTTGAATAAGGAGATTAAAAAATGAAAAATAAATTTGTATACATAGCAAGCGACATAATGAGCACAGGTGCTCAACATGAAATATCATTGATAGAGGACGTTCTTGACGATTTGGGATTTGATTATTATTCGGCTAGAAAGAATACCGAGATAAATGATAAATCCAATGTTAGTGTTGAGGAGAATAATAAACTAGCGGAGAAAATAGTAAAGCAAGATACGGATAGAATTAAAAAAGCTGACATAATAATATTCAATATTAAATCCCATGCGTTGGGTACTATTGCAGAGTTAGGGCAAGTGTGGGGTCTCAATAATAATAGTATGGATAAGAAGTGTTTCTTTCTTTATGACGATATAAGGCGTACAGATATACCGGAGAAATCAGATAGAAGGTCTTGGTCAATCAATCAGTATCTATATGGTTTAGTTTTAGCTTTATCGAAAGGTAGAGGATTCTTAAGAGATTTAGATGAGTTAAGAAAAGAGCTTTTAAAAGTATAAACAGAGCGGGAGGAGTAACCATGAGAAATCTAAGTGAAAAAATATCAACAATGCTTTTGTTATTAATAGCTGGAGCAGGTACAATAGCATTTGTGTCTGTAATGATAGCTATAATTAAATCAATATGGGCGTCTTACATTCTATAGATAAAGGAGGAAATAATAGATGTTGGTAATCAAGCGAAATGGTAAAGAGGTAGAATTTAATAATGGCAAAATAAAACAAGCTATATTAAAAGCCAATACCACACTATCAGAGAGTGAAAAACTAAGTGAGTCATACATAGATGGACTAGTAGACATAGTTATAGATAAGTGTAACAAATTTGATAAAATAGGTAGTTCTTTAAATGTAGAAGATATACAAGATGTAGTTGAAGAAGTATTAATGCAATTTAGCACAGCAGAACTGTCGAGAGCTTACGTTAGATATAGATATGACAGGGAAAAGATAAGAGCAACTAATAATATCGATGATGAAGTATTAACTCTTATAGAGTGTGAAAATGAAGATATTATACAAGAAAATAGTAATAAAAATCCTACTATAATATCAACACAGCGTGATTATATGGCTGGTGCTATTAGCAAGGATTTATCGCGTAGAAAGTTTTTATCTAAGGATATAATAGATGCTCATGACACTGGATTAATACATTTTCATGACATGGATTATTTTGCACAACATACTCATAATTGTTGCTTGGTAAATCTCGAGGATATGTTACAAAATGGTACAGTTATATCGGGTACAACGATTGAAAGACCTCATTGTTTTTCAACAGCGTGTAATATAGCTACGCAAATAATTGCCCAAGTTGCAAGCAGTCAGTATGGTGGTCAGAGTATAACATTGGCACATCTAGCACCGTTTGTACAAGAAACGAGGCTAAAATATTTGAGAAAATTTGAGAATGTAAAAAATACAATGTCTCCGGAAGAGTGGTATGGATTTATAGAAGATTTAGTGGACGATGATATACGACGCGGAGTACAGACTATTCAATATCAGGTGGTGACTTTGATGACTACTAATGGTCAGGCTCCATTTGTAACCATATACATGGATATAAACGAGGTTCCACCTGGTCCTCTTAGAGATGATTTAGCTTGTATTATAGCCGAAGTACTAAGGCAAAGGATTAAGGGCGTCAAAAATGAAGTAGGACAGTGGATAGCACCAGCATTTCCAAAACTTATATATTGCTTGGATGAAAATAATGCTTATCCGAGTGGTGAATATTATCATATTACAAAATTAGCTGCTGAATGCACAGCCAAGAGAATGGTTCCTGATTATATATCATCTAAAGTAATGCGAAATCTTAAGGGTGATGTATATACGTGTATGGGGTGTAGGTCGTTTCTTACACCAGATAGGACACCGAAGAATTTGGCTAATGCTAAAAATTACAAGTATGGTAAGAAGTATTATGGAAGATTTAATCAAGGTGTAGTTACAATTAATCTAGTTGACGTAGCGTTAAGTTCAAATAGAGATACTGTCAAATTCTGGGATATACTGGGGGATAGGTTAGAAATATGCTTTAAGGCTCTTATGGCTAGACATAAGAGATTATTAGGTACACCGTCGGACGTAGCACCGATACTATGGCAATATGGGGCACTAGCAAGGCTTGAAAAAGGAGAAACTATAGATAAGTTGCTATATGATGGATACTCTACAATATCGTTAGGGTACGCCGGATTATATGAGTGTACTAAGTACATGACAGGAAAGAGTCACACAGAGGATATTAAAGGTAAGCCATTTGCCATAGCATTAATGAAAACTTTGAATCTAGTTACAGAGCAATGGAGAAAAGCTACCAATATAGATTTTAGCTTGTATGGTACACCATTAGAGTCAACAACTTATAAATTTGCAAAGTGTTTACAAAAACGCCATGGAATAATCGAAGGTATCACAGATAAAAATTACATAACTAATTCATATCATGTGAACGTCAGAGAGGAGATTAACGCATTTGATAAGCTAAGATTAGAGTCAGAGTTTCAGCCATTAAGCCCAGGAGGAGCAATAAGTTATGTTGAGGTCCCTAACATGACAAATAATTTAGAAGCTGTATTAGAAGTGATAAGGTACATATATGAAACCATAATGTACGCAGAAATCAATACAAAATTTGACTATTGCCACAAGTGTGGATTTGAGGGAGAAATTAAAATCATCAAGGATCATCATGGGAAATTGATTTGGCAGTGCCCTAATTGTCGTAACACTGACCAAAAAGAGATGACAGTAACGCGTCGTACTTGTGGGTACTTAGGGTCAAATTTCTGGAATCAAGGGCGTACTCAAGAGATAGACGATAGGGTCTTACACTTATAAAATAAGGAATAAGCTCTATGAATTATAGCAAAATTAACATCACTGACATAGCTAATGGTCCAGGTGTTAGGGTGAGTCTATTTGTATCTGGGTGCCGTAATCGGTGCCCTGGATGCTTTAATCCGGAGACGTGGGACTTTAATCATGGTGAAAAATTCACGTTATCTACTATATCTAATTTATTATCCGCACTAGATAAAAGTTATATATCGGGGTTGACGATACTAGGTGGTGATCCGTTAGAGCCTGAAAATTTGGGAGTAGTTACTCAAATTTGTAAAATTATAAAGACTATAAATTGCGATAAAACAATATGGATTTATACTGGATATACATATGAAAATTTTAAGGATATAGAGTTGCTAAAATATGTAGATGTAGTGGTAGATGGTAAATTTATAGAATCTCAAAAAGATATCTCTTTACAATTTAGAGGCTCAAAAAATCAGAGAATTATAGATATAAAGGCAACAAAATCTACAGGTGATATAGAAATGTGGATAACAAAAACTGATAAAATATAACAAAAACAGGTGTTTAGTTTTTGTTATATAACAAAAATTAAAGGTAGCGTTTTGACTTATGAAAAAAATAAAACAAACATATATAACAAAAAATATAGTTTTTGTTATGATTTTGTTATAGTTTTTGTTATATTTAAAAATGCTATAAGCCTTGTAAATACTACATTATTGTTCTAAATATAACATAATAACATAATATTTACTAACTTAATATAATATTTAATATATATAGTATATATAAGCAAAAATATAGTATAAATAAAAATATATATAGGAGTTGCGTTTTTTTGTGTTATTTTGTTATTTTTGACGGAATTAGATATACTTTATATTTTCGCTAAGAGTGAGGTGATAAACGTGGATGATATCCAAAAAAAAGTTAAAAGTAAAAAAATATTTCTTAAACGTTATCGAAAAAATAATGCTTGTATATTAAGATTAAAAAATAAATTATATGTGACTGAATCACGATTAAAAAATCCAAAATCACCATCATATTCTAGTATGCCAAAAGGTAATCCTATAACAACAGAAGATATCATAGCAGATAAATATGATCTTGAAAACAGGATTGAGAAACTAACTAAAAAGGGCGAGCGTATAAAATGTGAAATAATAAATCAAATAGATATGATAGATGATCCTAGATATTGCGAGATATTGGAATCATATTTTATAGATTGCCTAGATATGGATACTATAGCTGATGAAATGGGATATGGTAAAAGACACGTGTATAAATTGTATTCAGAAGCTATAACAAGACTTGTAATATATGACAGTAAAATGCCAGTAAATTGATACTAATTAGCCATTAACAAAACTTATAAATTGAGATAGAATGATATTGTGGACGATTGGGAAAGTTGTTCACTATAAACAAACATCACCCAACAAATTATAATCAACGTGAAGGACCTGTATATATGGGTCCTTTTATCGTTGGTTATAGATTTAGTGGAAAATATGGATTGGAGGGATTGATGTGTTATTAAAGTCATGTGCCAGGTGTGGAGCTTTAATTCAATATGGGGGTACCTATTGCAGGGTATGTAGTGATGTGGTAGCCAAGGAGAATGAGCTAAGACGACAAGAGTCAGTTAAGCGAAGTAATAGAAAGTATAATAAAACGCGAGAACCAAAGTATACTAAGTTCTATAATTCTAAGGACTGGCGTGTGCTATCTCAATCTTATATGCAGGATAAAGGATACAAGTGTGAAGTCTGTGGACAGATAGCAACGGAAGTTCATCATATTAAACCTATTCAAACGGACGATGGTTGGAACAGACGACTTGATTATGATAACCTTGAATTGTTATGTAAACAATGTCACAACGATAAGCATGATAGATTTAAACGCCGTAAAAGACATTTTAAGAGAGATTGACACATTGCACAATAAAAGTATCGGTGATTATGTTCGAACGTGCTATAAGTCGCGATATGAACATCTAAGATGGTAGGGGGTGGTATAAATTCTATAGAGGTTTCTAGGGGATAACGGTACAGGGGGGGACAGCGTGGCAAAAAGTCCCTTTTTTTATTTATGACACTAATAGTAAGGGGGTGAGAATATGGGAAGAAATAAACAGCCGATTGAATTAGTTATAGCTAAGGGAAATAAACACCTTACCAAAGATGAAATCAAATTCAGACGTGACTCTGAAATAAAACCAATTACAGATGGAATTGAGGCACCTAGTTATTTAACAAAAAAGCAAAAGGAGCAGTTTGACAAACTAGCTGAGAAGTTAGGTAAATTAAAAATTATGGGCGAAACCGATATCGACGCACTCGCTAGATATATTATATCCAATGATTTTTATTTGAACGTAGTTAAGCAGCTTAGAAAAAAAGAAGTAATGAATGATGCCGATAAAAGCTGGAAGTGGTCGGCCATGATGGATAGGTATTTCAAACAGTGTCGAACAAGTGCTAGCGATTTAGGATTAACCATATCAAGTCGCTGTAAGCTGGTAGTTCCAGAAATCAACAAAGAAGCACCGAAAGAAAATAAATTTAAAAAGTTTGAAAAGACATCTGGTACTTAATGAGCAGTGCAGTTTTGAATGACCGTGTTACTCGATATGCACGAGACGTTGTTTCTGGAAAAGTTCCAAGCGGTGAACTTCACAGGCTAGCCTGTAAGCGACATCTAAATAACCTGGATAATCAGAGAACGGATAAGTTCCCATATTACTATAACCCAGCTAAGGCAAATGAAATAATCGACTTCGCAGAGACCCTAACCATTGCAGAAGGTGAAGAACCAAAACCTCTTAAACTACTGGATTCACAGGCGTTTGATTTAGGATGTACATTTGGTTGGTTTAAGTGTAGTAATGATAAGAGGCGGTTTAGAAGACGTTATAAATCAATGGCAAGACAGAATGGTAAGACTTTTGAGAATGGTATTATTGGAACCTATATAGCAGGATTCGGTGGTTATCATTATGGTAAATTATTTACAGTGGCTACGAAGAAAAGGCAGGCTAGATTAGCTTGGGAGGAAATGAGTAAGTTCATTACAATCGATGATGACTTGGGCGACTATTTCGAGGTCAAGGATTATAAGTCAACCGTTGTAGCGGTAAATACAAATTGTACCATTGAAGCATTGAGTCGTGAGGCAGGTTTGGAAGATGGTTTTAGAAGTATATATTCATCCATTGATGAAATCCACCAGCACCGAGATAACAAGATATACAAGGCTCTGTATAATGGTACTAGGTCACTACCCGAAACATTAGTATCCATGATTACGACCAGGGGTGATAATTTAAATTCGTTTTGCAAAGAAATGGATGATTATTGTATTAATATATTGCGTGGAACAGCAACAGCAGAGGATTTTTTCGTAGATATTTATTGTTTAGATCCTGATGATGATATATGGGACCCTAATAATTGGTCTAAAGCTAATCCATTTATCAGTGCAGACCCTGAACGATTTGAGACTCTTAAAATCGACGCTCAGACAGCTAAGGATATGGGCGGGAGTGACTTAAGAGACTTTATTACCAAGTGTCTTAATATGTGGGTACAAAATGCCGATATTCAATTCATTCACGCTGGCAAGTGGTCAGAATGTGCAGGAGATAGGACCCTTGAAGATTTTAGGGGTCAATCGTGTTTCGTTGGCCTCGACCTATCGAGTGGCGGGGACTTAACAACTTACGCATTAGAGTTTGCAGAACCGACCCAGGATGGCAAGGAGAAGTATTATATATACTCACATTCATTCATGCCTAGAGGACGATTAGAAGAACATATTGCAACAGACCTAGCACCATATGATATATGGGAGCAGATGGAGTTAATCACCGTTACAGGTGGATTGAATGACTTTAAAAACGACTATAAGTTTATTATTAGAGACCTTAAACGAGTTCAAGAAGAGTATGATTTGACTTTTTTAGGTATAGGAATAGACCCTCATAATGCAGACGGCATCTTATCCGATTTGGAAGGATTTGGGTGTCCAGTGGTATTAATAACTCAATCGTGTAAGAGTCTAAATGATGCAACAGTGGATATACAACTATTAGTTAAAAGTGGAGATATAGAATATAACAAGAATGACGAGCTTTTGAGCTGGTCTTTTTTAAATGCCACTATTGTTAGAAACTCATTTGACGAGGTAAAAGTCGATAAGAAACCAGGGGCTAGATGTGCACGTATTGACCCAGTCGATGCTATAGTAGATGCCCACGCTTGCAGACTTAAAAACAAGCAAGAAGTTATTGTCGATATACCTAGTGAAATGGATAATTATCTCGAAATGATGGGTTGGAAAACAAAATAAGCGTGAATAATAAACGCAGAAAGGAGGACTCATATATTTTGAATTTACTAAAAAAAACATTTCTAAAATTAGGAATCAGAAATAAAAACGCCAGGCGTACTAATGAGTTAAATCAACTTTACAAGTTCTTGGGAATTGATAATGGTGCAAATAAAGATACACTTAGCGAGGCGACATATTTTTCATGTTTAAAAGTGCTATCAGAATCAGTCGGTAAGTTGCCACTTAAAATACTGAAACACACTGATAAAAACGGTGTATTTACAGTACGTGACCATGCTTTATATACAGTTTTACACGATAGACCTAATCCATATATGACAGCTTCGACATTCTGGTCAACTGTGGAGTTTAATCGCAATCACTACGGCAACGCCTACGTTTGGATACAAGGTGCAGGAGACAATCTAAGCCTTTGGATTTTACCGAGTACAGATGTTCAAGTTTGGTATGATGATGGTAAAATTCTATCTGCTCAACCGGATGTATACTATATTTACACTGGTGGAGGTAAGACTTTTAAATTTGGCTCAGAAGAAATATTACATTTCAGAACAAGCAACACATTCGATGGTTTGATGGGAGTACCAATTCAAGACCAGCTAAAAACAACTCTTACAGGTGCAGTTAAGTCGCAGAAATTGCTTGAAAAGATGTACGAATCTGGATTTACAGCTAAGGCGGTATTACAGTACACAGGTAATTTAAATGACGAGAACGTCAAGGCATTTGTAAAGGGTATTGAGTCGTATAGTAAGGGTGAGCTATCAGAAGAAGGGATAGAAAATATTATACCTATTCCGTTAGGGTCACAGCTAACACCACTTAATGTAAAACTCGCAGATAATCAATTTATCGAAGTGAAACAATACACAGCCTTACAAATTGCTAGTGCATTTGGAATTAAACCATATCAAATAGGTGACTATACAAAGTCATCATATGCCAGCACTGAGATACAGCAGTTGAGTTTTTATGTCGATACTTTACTTTACATAATTAAACAGTATGAGGAAGAAATAACGTATAAGTTACTATCACATGAAGAAATAGAGAGTGGATTATACGTCAAATTTAATGTTAATGTAATCTTAAGAGCAGATTTATCTACTCAAATTGATACGCTTTCTAAAGGTGTAGCAGGCTTTATATATACGCCTAACGAGGCTAGGGCAATGCTAGACTTGGAGAGTAAACCAGGTGGGGATAAACTACTTGGAAATGGTGCGAGTATACCGGTTGAACTTGCTGGTACTCAATATATTAAGACGGATACGAGTGAGGGTGAAGACCCTAAGAAGGACGCAAAAAAAGAAGGAGAGGAGGAAGACAATGGATAAGGAAAAGTTAAATTTCAATGATCCGGATGCTATACCAGGAGTCATTACTAAGGTGTCAAGTATATCGCCATTAGAGATTACAGATGACGACTTGAAGAAGATTAACAAATATACTCTTACTAAGTTAACGGCCGAGGAAGTCTTTATATTCAAGGTAACTATGGCGGATAATGAGCAGGATGACAGAAACAACATGCCTTTTAACTTGAAGGCTCTACAGGATTTGAAAAAATTATATCCCGGTAAGACTATGTTAAAAGACCACAAGCGTAACGCAGATAATCAGATAGGTAGAGTCTACGACACCGAGTTAGTGCAAAATCCTAATAAAACTACAGATTTAGGAGAATTACACACAGAGTTAGTAGCTAAGATATACATGGTAGTCACTGAATCAAACAAAGACTTGATAGCTGAGATTAAAGGTGGTATTAAGAAAGAAGTATCAACATCGACAGTAGCTAACAAGATGATTTGTAGCATATGCGGATGTGACAATATGAAAGACTATTGTAGGCATTGGCCTGGAAGAGAATACGAATATGTAGACCTAGAGGGCAAGACCAGTAAAAAAAGGTGCAATATGCTACTAGATGGAGCAAAAGACGCTTTTGAAGTATCTTTTGTAGCAGTTCCAGCACAGCCAAGAGCTGGTACAACTAAGAGCGTAGGATTTACAAAGCCAGTTAAAGAATCAACAGGAGAATCGACAGAGGAAAATAAAAATACTAATGAAGATACTAATGTTTCTAAGAGATTAGAAAGGGCAGTATCTTTTTTAAATGCAAATTTTAAGGAGGAGATTTAACATGAATAAGAAAATGAGAGAGCTTTTAAATGCAATTAACGAAAAAACAATACAGGCTAAATTCTTTATGGGAGAAGAAAATAAGGATTTAGATAAAGCCAGTGCATTACTTGATGAGGTCGACGCATTGAAGAAGGAATATGACGCAGAAGAAAGGTTATTTAATTTATCTAAGAATGATAATACACCGAACGAAGAAGAGATGAAGACAGCTAAGACAGAAAAGATTGAAAAATCAGCGATTGAAAAATTCGCAGAGGATGCTAGAAATGGTTTCATTGTGAAAGCTGGGAAGTTAGCAGAAGGAGTTCCAGCGGACGGTGGCTATATAGTTCCGGAAGATATACAGACTAAAATAAACGAATATAAGACAGCTAAGGCCTCACTACTTGACATTGTCACAGTTGAAAAAGTTACAACAAATAAAGGTCAGAGAACTTTTAAAAAGAGAGCACAGCAGACAGGATTCACTAAAGTTGGTGAAGGTGGAAAAATAACAGCTAAATCAACACCTCAGTTTGAAAGACTAAGCTACGAAATCGAAAAGTACGCAGGATATCTACCAGTTACTAATGAATTGTTGGCGGATAGCGACCAGAATGTAGCTAACACTATAATTGAATGGTTGGGTGATGAGTCAAGAGTAACAGCTAATAAGTTGATACTAGAAGAAGTTAAGAAGAAGGAAGAGACAGACCTTAAGAACTTGGATGGTATTAAGAAGGCTCTAAACGTAACACTTGGTCAGGCATTTAAACCAACGGCTAGGATAATCACTAATGATGACGGTCTACAGTACCTAGATACCCTTAAGGACTCAACTAATAGATATCTATTAGCACCGATGCCAGGAGATACAATGAAGATGGGATTACAGGTAGGAGCTAACACTATTCCTGTTGAGGTTATACCTAATGCAGATATGCCAACTGACAAAAAGAAGATACCATTTCTTGTCGGAGATCTAGAAGAGGGTATCGTTTACTGGGATAGACAGCTTATATCTATTAATATCTCGACAACAGCTGTAATAGGGGATTTAAATGCTTTTGAAGAAGACCTAACATTATACAGAGCAATCGAGAGAGAAGATGTTACTTTAAGGGATAAGGATGCCTTTGTAAGAGGATTCATTACATCAGCAGAGTAATAATATGTTGTTTGGAGGTACCTTATAGGGCCTCCAACAGCTTATATAAGGAGTTGAAAAGATGATAGATATAACAATCGATGAAGCTTGTAATTATATAGGAATTGATTATATGGACAGTACAATCGAGGATAACTTACATCGAGCTATTAAAACAGCCGATGCTATTTTAAAAGGCTCAATAGGTGAGAAGTATCCAGTTGACGATCCTAGAGCTAAGGAGTTAGGGCTTATAATTATCAATGACTTATATGAGAACAGAAATGCTGAATCAAATACTATTAAAGGAACAACTAGACGACTGGTTGATGATATGAGTCTACAATTACGAATGGAACTAAGGAGGCGTAAACGTGAATAAAATTTACGACAAACCTATAATCATACAAAAAGTTGATGAAGAAACAGAGAGATGGAGGTCGATATATACCTTACACGCACACATCAATAAATCTAAAAAAGGTGACGAATTCCTAAGTGCAGGAGCCATTCAATCTAAGCAGACATTAACTTTTGATATTAGATATTTTAAGAATATAGAAGATATATCTTTAAATACACAGCTTTATAGAGTACTTTACAACGGCCATATATACGATATATCAGATTATGACGACTTTATGTTTAAGCATAAAAATGTCAGACTACTAGGAGTTGCCCAATAATGACAAATTTTATAATAAATCCTAGTGAACTGGTTGATACAATGGAAAAAGTATTGAATGACTATAATAAAAAAGTAGTAGGTAACGCTGTAAAGAAAGAAACTAAAAAGGCAATGAAAGAACTGGTACGAGTGACAAAGGCAACTGCACCAGTGGGAAAGCGTAAAAAGCATTACAAAGATAATATCAAATCCAAAAAATATTTGGATAAAGATAGTGCGGTAGGATTATCTTACGGAGAAGTATGGTATGTTGATGGTCCTGATTACAGGTTAACACACCTTTTAGAGCATGGTCACCAGTTGAGAAATGGTAAAAGGTCAAGAGCTTTTAATTTCGTTAAAAAAGCATACACTGATGTTGAAAATAAGTATGTGAAAGCTCTTAAGGAGGCGATAGAACATGGTCGATAAGATATTAAAATCGGCAGGTTTTGCAAAAAATAAAACGTACAAAGAGACTAGATTTATAAAGCCACCTACGAGTACATACGTGGTTTATCACGATAATTACGATAGACAAGGGGCAGATGATGTTCCGGTTTTAAAGTATCACGTGGTTACGTTTGAATTATACGAACCTACAATAGACAGTGAAGTTATAGAAAAGTTGGAAAAAACATTAGATGATTCTTACCAATATATGGTTGACGGGTGGAAGAAAGAAGAACGCTATTGGATAGACAGCGAAAATATATACCAAACAATATATACATTTGAGTATTACGATAAGAGAGGAGAATAATATGGCTGAAAATGTTGACAAGATTAGATTAGGATCAGGTACATTATATTGCACAGAATTTACGGGTGATGTGATACCTGACAACGCTACAATTTGTACAGAAAATAATAGACTGGGAAGGATACAGGGAGGTGCAACTCTCGAATATAAACCTTCGTTCTACGAGGTTAAAGATGACCTTGGTTTTATAAGTAAAACAATACTTACAGAAGAAGAGGTTACTCTTAAGTCGGGAGTTCTTACATGGAACGGCAAGACATTGGGGAAACTTTGTAGTACTGCAAGAGTTACAGAGGATAAGAGTAAGAAATTAAGGACTGTAAAGATAGGTGGTATAGGAAATATTGATGGCAAGAGGTATGTTATTTGTTTCCATCATCAAGATAAAATTGACGGTGATATATGGGTCACAATTGTTGGTAAAAATCAGAACGGCTTTAGTATGGCTTTTGTAAAAGATAAGGAAACGGTTATAGATGCTGAATTTAAGGCACTACCAGGAGATAAGCAAGGGACATTAGTCACATTTGTAGAAGAAATGGAAAAATCATAAATATAGGTAATAGGCGGGTACATTGTTACCCGCTTTTTTAAAAAAATGGAGGATTAAATAAAGATGGCATTAAATTTTAATAGTTTAAAAAAATCAAGTTTAGAAATTATATTAAATGATAAAAGAAATACAAAATTAAACATATATACACCTAGTAAGAAGCTACTTACCGAAATTGTTAACGTATCTAGGACCTTAACCGATATAGAAAATGGCGAGTCAGACATTGAAGATATTAACACTTTGTATGAAATATGTGCTAAGGTTATGAGTAGAAATAAACAAAATATACATATAACTGGCGAAAAATTAGAAAGTATATTTGACATGGAAGATTTAGTTATATTTTTACAAGCTTATATTGAATTTGTTAGTGAAATACAAGACTCAAAAAACTTAAAATCCCGTACTATCCGTTAGAAGATAGTGCGGGACATAACTACAGAATAGAAACATGGGATGACCATCTTGTAAGTGAATACACAGGTTTGAACATGGTAGAAGTTCAAGAATTAAGCATAGTTGACTATCTAATATATAGACGTGATGCGTTTATATATTCTATGAATCAGAGTGAGAAAGGAAGAGAATATCTTGATAATGCTTTTAGACTTGAACAAACAACGCCGGATAGGAACGCATTAAGTTCACACTTTAAGAAAGGAGCGAGCTAATGGCTGGACAACTTAAAGGTATCACAATACAAATCGGAGGTGATACTACAAAATTAAGTAAGGCGTTGGGTGATGTTAATAGTAAAACTAAAACATTACAGAGCGAGTTAAAGGGTGTAAACTCACTCTTAAGGTTAGACTCTGGTAATGTTACGTTATTGAAACAAAAACAAGACTTATTGACTAAGTCAATTGGTCAAACTAAAGAAAAGCTAGACACGTTAAAAACAGCTATGAAGCAAATTGATAGTGGAGAAACTAAGGCTACTGAAGAACAATATAGAGATTTACAACGAGAGATAGTTAATACTGAGCAGAAACTAAAAGGGTTAGTTGAAGAACAGAAAAATTTTGGCTCTGTTGGTTATCAAAAAGTGGCTGCATTTGGAGAAAAGTTGAAAGGTGTAGGTAGCAAGGTTCAAGATGTAGGACGTGAATTTTCTAAGTTATCAACTGTTACCGGTGCTGTTCTTACGGGTTCAGCTAAATTAGCATCAGACTTTCAAGATGGGGTAGCTAAGGTTGGAACTGTAGCAGATACATCCAAGGTATCGTTGGAAAAATTAAGTAAAGATATGTTACAACTTTCAACTGATACAGGGCGTAGTGCGACTGAGATTACAGAAGCTACTTATCAGGCGATATCTGCATCAGTGGATACCGCTAGTGCTGTCGACTTCGTAGGTACAGCCACAAAGCTGGCTAAAGCTGGTTTCTTGGAAACATCAGATGCTGTTGACGTACTAACGACAATAATTAATGCATATGGTCTAGAGGCCAAGGACGCCCAAGATGTTGCGGACAAACTTATTCAGACACAGAATGACGGTAAGACAACAGTTAATGAATTATCGTCAAGTATGGGTAAAGTAATTCCTATTGCGAGTGCCTATAACGTTAATATAGATAACTTATCGGCCGCATATGCGAACCTTACTAAAAACGGTATAGCTACTCGAGAATCAGGTACTTATTTAAAATCTATGCTTAATGAACTTGGAAAAAATGGTTCTGAGGTCTCAAATGTGTTAAAAGAAAAAACAGGTAAGAGCTTTGGGGAACTGATGGCTAGCGGTAAATCACTGGGTGACGTACTTGGTATATTGATGGAATCAGTTAACAATGATACTACAGCATTTGCTAACTTGTGGGGTTCTACAGAAGCTGGAACAGGTGCACTGACTTTAGCGAGCAAGGGAACTAAAGAATTCAATGATGAGCTTGCTAAAATGGGAAATTCAACAGGTAATACAGTTAAGGCACTGGAAACACTAGATACACCAAGTGCAAAAGCTAAAAAAGCCTTTAACGCATTGAAGAATACAGGTATATCACTGGGTGAGACACTTTTAACTTCGTTAGGACCACTGCTGAAAGATTTAGCTGAAAAGCTACAAGGCTTAGCTAAATGGTTTGGCGAATTAGATCCTCACACGCAAAAAGTTATAATAGGCATTTTAGCAATTGTAACAGCCATTGGTCCTTTACTTATGGGAATTGGTAATATGCTAGTGTTGGTAGGTAATTTAGTGACATTATGGCCAGCCATAATGAATGGACTTAGTGCAGTCGGAGGAGCATTTGGTTCTTTATTCTCTCTATTATTGACAAATCCATTTGTCCTAATCGTGGGATTAATAGTAGGTATAGGAGTTGCAATATATAAGCTATATCAGAATTGCGATGGGTTCAGAAATGCTGTCGATGCAGTATTCAAATGGATAAGCGAGATACCAGCTAAGATAGGTAAGTTCTTCACTGAGATGGGTGAAAAATTCACCAAATGGGGAGCGGATATGTTAGAGTCCGGTAAGAAAATTGGTAAGACAATTATCGACGCTCTAATATTTATATTTGTCGAATTGCCTATAAAATTTTGGACTGCGATAGCTGGATCAATATTAAAGTTTGGTCAATGGGGCTCCAAGATGCTAGAAAGCGGAATGAATAGTGCTAAGAGAATTGTGTCCAGTATTATTGGAATATTATCCAAAATACCTAGTAATGTTTGGAATGCAATCAAGGGTGCTATAAGCAATTTAGGACGCTGGGGTAGCGATATGATTAATATTGCGGGTCGTAAGATGAGAGAAGTCGCAAATGCTATTGTAGGAGCTGTAAAAAGTATACCTGGTAAGATGCTAAGTATCGGTCGAGATATAATTCATGGTATTGCTAACGGTATAGGTAATGCAGTGGATTATTTATACGGCACGATAGAAGATGCACTAGGTGGACTGGTTGATAGGGCTAAAGAAGCACTGGGAATATTCTCACCATCAAGGGTAATGGCTAATCAAGTAGGACAGTATATTCCAGCTGGTATAGGTGTAGGTATATCTGATAATATCGATGATGCCTTAGACCCTATGGACGCACTGGTAGGAGATTTAGTTGGAGCAGGTCAAAATGGCTTGACGTTAGACCGTAAATTAACAGCTACATTTGATAACCAATCACCAGTAGGAAGTATTACACTATCCGATGTTATTAAGTCTATCGAGTTAGCTTGTGACAAGGTGGTCAAGGCTTGTAATAAAGATTTATATATCGACAAACAAACGTTGATAGGTGAAACGATAGATGAAATCGACGCACAATTAGGGCACAGATATAATCTAAGAACTAGGGGGGTATAAGATGTGAGACAATTAAAAATTGGTGAATATAGAACATATGACACTTGGGGCTTGGTCTTAAATCATAAAGAAATATCACCACCTGAGATTAAGGAGTATACGATTGAAATACCAGGGCATAACGGTAGTTTAGATCTCATCGAGTCCATGGGTGGGATTAGATATAGTGATAGAGAAGTTAAATTTACACTTATGGGGGTAAATGGGACATACGAAGATAGAATTAAAAAATACCATTATATTGTATCGTATCTACATGGTCAAATTCGTGAAGTTGAAGAACCAGATAGACCTAATGAGGTTTTACGTGGAAGATGGTCAGTAAGCGAGCCAACTATGGTAGATGGTACGATATTTGCGTTTAATATAAGTTGTAAAAAAACATATCCTTACTATTTGAGCGTTGATACAAAAAAATCAACTCATAATTTATCGGGTAGTAAAGAACATAGTATACGTATTAAGTATGACGGTCGTGTACCCGTTTGCCCTTTGGTTAAGTTCACTGGGGTAGGAACGATAAACGCCACTGGTGATTTAGTTAAGTATAATCTTACATCCACTGATACACAGTATGGACACATCAAATTAGACCCTGGTTATAACGACTTTATTATTTATGGTGAAGGTGTAGCGACCTTTACCTACAGAAATGAATCTATATAAGAAGAGAGGGGGAGTAATGTGTATAAAATATATTGTGACAATGAGTTAATATTTGACTTGTCGGGTGATACAACTCTAGTATCACCTGTTCTAAAACTCCAGGATAATAACGCTGGTACTATTGAATTTTCAATACTACCGGACCATTTCATATATAACAAAATAAGAAAAATGAAATCGGAGATAAAAGTTACGTCGGGTGAAAAAACTATATTTGCAAGTAGGCCGATTGATGAAACTATAGATTTCAAAAACTGTAAAAAAGTGATGTGTGAAGGAGCATTGGCATACTTAAATGATAGTATTCAAAGACCAGCTGAATATCATAATTTGACGATTAGATCCTATCTTGAAACACTGATTAACTACCACAATCAACAGGTGTCAGACCCTAGATTACAATTCAAAATAGGCATGGTTACTGTTCACGATGACAATGACAGCATATACAAATATACCAACTGGGAAACAACATTACAGGTCATTAAGACAGATTTGGTAGATAAATACGGAGGACATCTAAGGGTTAGGTTTGAGGGAGATACCAAGTACTTAGACTACTTAAAAGACTATCCTAGAACTAATAAACAGGTGATAGAATTTGGTACGAATTTACTCGACTTTACTAAAAATATAGATGCTACACAGATTGTAACAGCTGTAATTCCACTGGGTGCAAGATTAGAAGAAAGTAGTATAAAAAAGCTAGAAGAGAGATTGACTATAAAGTCGGTCAATAACAATCTTGATTATGTCGCAAGCAAATCAGCAGTAGATACATACGGTTGGATTTTTAAAACTGTAACTTGGGATAATGTGCATAAACCAATAATACTAAAGAATAAAGGTGAGGAGTACTTAAAAAGTATTCAGTTCGAGAATGTCATTTTGAAAGTGAAAGCCATAGATTTACATATGGTTAATGTCGACATTGAACAAATAGAGTTGCTCGATGAAGTAAGAGTTATATCTAAACCTAATGGACTTGACAAGGTGTTTCCAGTTAGCGAACTAGTAATCGATATGATGAATCCACAAGCCAATACTATAACGCTGGGTCAGAATGGTATACAAGCCATGAGTGGGTCAGCTGTTTCATCGAACAATGAAATTATGAAAAAAATAGATAGTATACCACCCGTTGATGATGCTATAAACGAAGCTGTTAAAAATGCCACTGAAATGATTAACAACGCCTTGAATGGTCATGTAGTAAAACGCAAGGATGAATTGTTAATAATGGATACAGCCGATATGAAAACAGCTAAAAAAGTATGGCGTTGGAATCTCAATGGACTAGCTTATAGCAATAACGGATATATTGGTCCGTACGAAACTGCAATAACTATGGATGGTTCTATAGTGGCTAATAGGATAACAACAGGAATTTTAAAAGGTGGCTTTGTTAAGTTTGACTTAACACGAGGCACTTTTTTAATTGGACGAAATGACCAAGATTTTTTACTTAAGTTTGACGGTGAAAAGTTGCAATTTGGTAATGGAACACTTAGCAAAGATGCACTTGAAAAAGAGTTACTAGATGCTTTAAAAGGTAAGGATGGCAAAGACGGTAAAAGCTTTAGATATAATTTAATATCGTGCTCAGATTTTAGCAGCAAAAAATGCGTATCAAATAAAGATTTTAGCACAGAGAAAAAATATAATGTTTGGGTTCCCGATTCCGGAGATGCATCGAATGTGGTAATAGATGAAAAATCAAAAACACTGACATTAAATGGTAGACCCGAACTAAATCAACACATAATGCTTGAATCCAACAAAAAGTATTATCTCAAAATTAGAGCGAAGGGTAAATTTACTATTTATAGGATGGATTACGAAACAGAAAACTCATTCAGTTCTTACAAGAATTTAATAAGCTTTGATGACGACGATTTTAAAACAAAGATATTTTCATTTACAACTACTTCAAATGTTGACCACTATTCGTTTCAAATTGATTGCAACAATCCAAAGTCGGCTGTTATAGATCATATTATAATATCAGACACTCAATTGACGGAATACGACGAGTGGTTTCCATCTCGTGAGGATTTAATTGGGGCTGCTGGAAAGGATGGCAAAGATGGTAAAAGCTTTGTACCCAATCTAATAGAATATGGGGATTTTACAAGGCAAGAGGGATTTAATAAACAGCATAACGGTCGTTTTACGGATACAGAAGAACCAATTTATAACACATGGTTGATTGAGGATGTGTCGAAAAGTAAAGTTGTTGGAACCGATGAAAAGTATTTTGAAATAACTGCCTTCGGCACTCCCGCTAAATATATCACAAAAAAAATTAATAAACAGAAAAAATATTATTTTAAATTCACTGCTAAAGGGCATTGCGATGTTTTTGTTTACCTCAAGCACCCAAATGCTGTCAGTACAACTATTCCTCTAAAAATGACTAATAAACTTGATGCGAAATCTGACGATTGGAAAACATTTAAGGGGGACTTTACTGTAACGTATACACCAGATTACACAAGTATTTCACTCTTTAATTATAGTGACTCTATCCCATTTTGTATCAAAAATCTTATAATATCAGAAGAGCCGATATCTGATGACACTGATTGGGTGCCTGCAACCGGCAAGGATATGCTAGGCCCTAAAGGTGACAGGGGAGCGCCTGGTAAAGATGGTACACTTGCCGAACTTCCGGAATCGCTAAAACAGTGGAGTAATAACGCTACAGAAATATCAGGGAAATATGTATATACTCCTGAACTTTTCGTTGGCGAAAGTTCGGTAACATCAAGCAGTAAAACCGGTGTGTATGTAGGCAAAAACGTAAGGGTAAATTTCAACGGCTATTGGACGAATCTCAGTGGGTTAATTGGGTTAAATGAGGGTAAGGTATATTGGATGTTCACAACAGATGGGCGATTTGTATTAGGTCATAAGTTTGGTGAACGAATAGAGCTTGGTGCAGATGGCAGGGCGATAATACCTACTATAAAATCAAATATGATTGAAACCGGAGCAATCAACACGGATATACTTACTCCTGGAACAAATGAAAGAATTGTTTTAGAGAGGGGTTATACGGCCGGCTCAAATAACTGCAAACAGATTGACACCAACTATGACGGGGTTAGACTAAAAGCCGATGCGGATACGTATATTAATGTTAGAAAATCAAATCGAATTGATTTTTATACTGACGGATTCGCAGCTGCGATTTACAAAGATTCGTGGTATGAAACGCACCCAGCCGGTTCAACGTCTAATTCTGGAACATACAGATTAGAGGCATCAAACGCACTGATAACCGCCGGGTGGGTTAAAACAGTTGCTATGTCTCCGTTATCAGATATTAGCTTAAAAGAAAATGTTAAATATTTAGATTCAGATTTTGTTTTTCGTGAAAATAAAAAACATGAGATTGAACACTTAAATGTTGACGATATCATGAATTTTGTAAAAAATGCTAGAATAGCGACATATGATTATAAAGATTTTGGAATTGATAGCATTTCAGTTGTTGCACAAAATTTATTAAAGTTTGAAAAAGTTGAAAAATATCTTGTAAATAAATATGGCGGTAAATATGGCGTTAATATTTATTCTTATATGTCAATGCTTCACGTTGCTTTACAAGAAGAAATCAAAAGAAATGACAATATTGAATCTGAAATAAATCTACTTAAAGATGAAAATGTGAAGCTTAATAAAAAAATAGATGATTTAGAAAAAAAGTTATCAAAAGCATTGAAATTACTAGAAAAATAGACGCTCTAAAATCGATTTTAAGCGTTTTAAGGTACTAGATATCAATGCTTTTCTTATATTCGAATATAGAAAGGGTGTGTTTAAAATGAATAAAGCAATGGAATTTTTAAAGGTTGGTGCTGCTGGGTGCGGTGGTTTAACTGGATTTCTGTTCGGTGGTTGGGATAAAACCTTTCAGGTGCTATTAATATTTATAATAGTTGATTATGCAAGTGGAATGTTATCGGCCGCATATAACAATAAATTAAACTCAAAAGTTGGATTTAGAGGAATTGCCAAGAAAATAATAATATTTTTAATGGTAGCATTAGCTGTACAACTTGACAGATTAGTAGGTATAGACAATCAAGTGATTAGAATGGCAACGTGTTTTTTTTATATAGCTAACGAAGGTCTTAGTATATTAGAAAATGGTGGTAAATTAGGAGTTAAATATCCATCAATTTTGGCTAAAACGCTGGAACAGTTGAGGGATAAAAATGAATAGGGAAATAATGGGGGTAGCGATTTGCTACCTCCTTGCTTTTATTTTAATGCTGAAAGGATGTGATAGAAAATGACAGAACAAGAACTATTTATTGAAAAAGTCAAAGATGGTGCAATTGCTGGGTGGTATGAGGGGAAAATTTTACCCTCTGTGACTATTGCTCAGGCTTGCTTAGAAAGCGGTTGGGGTAAATCCGAGTTAGCCACGAAAGCCAATAACCTATTTGGAATTAAAGCAAAAGATGACTGGAAAGGTGAAAGATACACAGTTAAAACTGCTGAATATGATGATTCAGGTAAGAAATATTATATCGATGCAGCTTTCAGGAAGTACCGTACTTGGCAAGAATCTCTTGTTGATCATGCTAAATTTTTTCACGAGGGTTGGCGAGAAGAAAATTATAAAGGAACCATCGGCGAAACTGACTATAAGAAAGCTTGTAAGGGATTGATATCAGGTAAGTATCCATATGCGACCGCAAGGGAGAGATATGTTAATCAGTTAGTAGGATTGATTGAGATGTATAAGCTAGATAAATATGATACAGTGGCTAAGAATAAAGAAAGCGAGGTAAAAAACATGGTAGCATTTAAGTATAAGCAGATAA
Organism: Peptostreptococcus sp. D1; assembly: GCF_900112955.1. Lineage (GTDB taxonomy): Bacteria > Bacillota > Clostridia > Peptostreptococcales > Peptostreptococcaceae > Peptostreptococcus. The sequence continues at coordinate 1,733 of NZ_FONP01000014.1, read as the reverse complement.
GTAACCACAGGCAGATAGGTGGGTCAAGACCAAAGAGCAACATTAAGTTTATTGTAATTCACTATACAGGAAATACAGGTGAAAGGGCAAATGCAATGGCTCACTATAGATATCTTCAAAATGCAACACGTTACGGCTCAGCTCATTATTTCGTGGATGACCACGAAATTATTCAAGTAATTGGAGATAGTCAAGTAGCTTGGGCTGTAGGCGATAATCAAGGACGTGGTACAGCTTTAAATGGCTGCACGAATCAGAATTCAATAAGCGTTGAAATGTGTGTTAATTCTGATGGCGATTTCAGTAAGACACTATTTAATACTATAGAGTTAACTAAAGAGCTGTTAAGGTTGTACCCGCAAGCTAGAGTGTGCAGACATTATGATGTATCCAGAAAATCTTGTCCGGGTATGATGGCTGGATCAAATAACGCAAAATGGAACAGCTTCCTAGAAGAGATTAAAAAACCTAGAAGATTGATACTAGACTTATCTGAAGACAGTGTAGCTAAGGAAGTGAAAGGAGAGAGTAAACCAGTGGCAAATAAAAAGAAGTGTGTAATGTATTACAAAGACGGCAATGAGCTTACAGCTAAATTCATAGCTCAACAATTAAATGTTCCTTGCTTTAAAGACAACAACAAAGATTTACCAAACGAACAACACAAAGATTGGGATATTGTCTATATTGGCGATTTAGGTAAAGAAAGAGCAGATACAGCCAAAGAAGCTTGTAAGCAGTTTCTCGGATGGAAGATATAAATAGTAAAGGGTGGCTAAATGCCACCCTTATTTTTTTTACAAATTTGCAGAAAAAAAAGAGTAGGCGTTTGCCTACTCTTCTATAACTTCAAAGTCGCTTTCCATTTCGATAAGTTTCATTTTGTACGTATCGAAATCCATAGGATCTTCATCTTCCGGAGTATTTTCTAAATACTCCGGATATAATTCTTTTGCTTCTTTTTCAATTAGCTCAATATATTCAGTTTCATCTAAAAGTGTGTCTGTATTCCTATTATAGTATTTCATTATTTTTCCTCCTTTCATTATTTTTTTCTAATTACAATTTTTTTGTTTTCTCTATCAAATAATAGACGTATATCTCTATCATCGATTGATATACCAAGTGCATCAATCCACGGTATAGGTAAGGCTATGCGTGTGGTTCTATAGCCTTGACCATTTTTAGAAAATTGTACTTTAGCTAATCGTTCTTCGTTTTGCATAATTCTTTTTTCTCCTTTTTTAATTTTTTAATGATTCTCTTTTTTAGTAAAAGCTGTATAGATAAAACAACTATACAAATAAGTATCGCTAATATTACATACTTGAACATAATTATTTTATGTGATAAAATTTAAGTATAGAACCGGAGAAGGGTTATTCCCTTCTCTTCAAGTTCTTTATTTCTAGCTTTAGCTTTTTTATTTCTAGCTTAGACTTTTGATTTAGGAGAACCAGTTGTCTAATTGTTAGAACTGAGATTGTTAAAGCTATTATTTTTTCCATCACATTTCCTCCTTTCTATATTTATATTATACCATTAATCGGGGCGACTGTCAATGGTAAAATAAATTTAATTTTACATTAATCCCCGGGGGACAAATAAGGGACAACTTTTATTTATATAATATACCCTATTGGACACTAGCGACATTATAACACTTGATAAATCAACAAAAAAAACTTTAATATACCATTATGGTGTTATATATTGTATAATATAGTTATACA
>NZ_FONP01000030.1 GCF_900112955.1 Peptostreptococcus sp. D1 | reverse complement strand
ATCTTTTCTCTTATTTGTCAAAATCTAAATCCGCTAATCAATAAAAATTTTTGAAAATGTCTGCAATAAAGTATGTAATTTTACATTGTCAGACACCTTCTTTCTACACGCAACAAAAAAAGCGAACAAAAACAACACGTACTAAATGTATCAGAACGTGTTTTTTGTTCGCTTTTTAAACTATTATATTTTAATTTACAGATAGTTAATTCATCTGTCTGTCTGTCTGTCTGTCTGTCTGTCTGTCTGTCTGTCTGTCTGTCTGTCTGTCTGTCTGTCTGTCTAATTATTATGTTCTTACCTTCCATCGTATGTCAACCCTTTTGAAAATTTTTCATAAATATTATACTATAATTTAAGTGAAAATGCAATAAAATGCATTTGACACTTATTGCTGTTTTTTGCCTTTGAATAGTACAAATTCTAATAACATCTCTTCAAAAGAAAGATTCAGATATTAACATCTGTAAAAGCAAAAGATATACACTCCTCATAAAAACTGTCCATAGATAATCTACGGACAGAAAAAATTTATATTTTTTATTTCTCTACTTAGGACAAAGTCATTTTATATTTAGCCAGTCCCATTTGTTTATTACTTTTCTTTACGGAAGCACATAAACCAGTCAAGGCAATATTGCTTATCTGTTTGATTATCCATTCGTTCTTTTGCAGTACCGCAGCTTCCAGCTGTCGGAACAATAACATCATCTCCCGGTCTCCAATCTGCTGGAGTGGCACAGCTTTCTTCATCAGCTTTCTGCAATGCCAAAATAATACGTTTGATTTCATCAAAGTTTCTACCTGTTGTAAGCGGATAATAAAGAATCGTACGAATCTTTCCGTTCGGATCAATCACAAAGACTGCACGCACTGCTTGAGTATTAGATGCTCCAGGTTGAATCATACCGTACTTATTTGCTACTTCCATACGAATATCTTCGATCAGAGGGAAAGTAACTTGTATGTCCTTTTTCCCGTTCCACTCCAACTCCTGAATCTTACGTAACCAAGCAATATGTGCATAAAGAGAATCAACGGATAAACCGATCAACTCTGTGTTTAACTCCTTGAATTCATCAATCATAGAGCCAAATGTCATAAACTCTGTTGTACACACAGGTGTAAAGTCTGCCGGGTGTGAAAATAAAATGACCCATTTCCCTTTATAATCTTCAGGAAAACGAATCGTTCCTTGTGTTGTAACAGCCTCAAAAGCAGGGGCATCTTCTCCAATTAACGGCATAGTATTTCTGATTTCTTCCATAATTCAAACTCCTTTCCTAAAAGCAAATTGATTTTTTGTTTGCTTTAATGATATAATATAACACAAATACAACAAAATATTGAACAAATCGCTATAAAAATAGGAGAATATTGTATGGATACTATTGTTTTTGAAAATTCACTTTTGCCGGTATATTACTGCACTGAAAGTATATCAAAGCGTTCAACACATAGCGAAATTTCTCATTGGCATGATGAACTTGAAATTATCGTTGTCATAAAAGGATCAATTCTTTGTAAAACAGGAAATGCAGAATTCGAATTATTATCCGGAGATGTTTGCTTCATTAACCGTAAACAGTTACATCGCATTCATACCACCGATATTCATGAAAGCCATAATGTCCTTATCATCGGAACGAAACTACTTATGGAAAATCCTCAAATATATGATAAATTCTTTCGTTCGATGCTGGAGGATTCTTCCTTTTCTCACATACATTTTACCGGGAAAGACTCATGTGCAGCAAAAATAAAGGAAGATATTCTTGCAATAGAAAAATCACTACAAGAAAAAGATTGTGGCTATGAACTGGATATACTATCTTCGATATTCCGTATCGGAAGATATCTATATATTGCATACGCTAAGAAAGATGTCCACGATTACCTCGATAACAATGTCTTGATTCAGCAAAAAATGGCAGAATATATCTATGCACATTTTTCAGAAAGTTTGACGTTAGAAACCATTGCACAATCAGGCAATGTCAGTAAAAGCCAAGCCTCTAAGCTATTTAAGAAATACACAGGACTTTCTCCGATTTCATACCTAAATCGTCATCGGCTTGAAATCTCATTGAACCTACTACGCAGTACCGACCATTCTATAGCTGATATAGCACAACGCTGTGGTTTTTCAGATCAGAGCTATTTCAACCGTCTATTTCTGCGTGAATACGGAACAACACCATTTAAGTACCGTAATGGGATATGCAGTGATTAATGTTTTACGGGATAATTTAGTAATTTAATTCAAAACATGAAAGGGCAGTCGATTCAATTCACTGCCCTTTACATTATTTAAGCTAAAAGAAAATATTTTGTATTGTTTTAATAATCGTTGGTATAGAAGTTATAACTATAGCTCCTATAATAAAAACAGTTATAACAAACCACAAACTCCCTTTTTCTTCGTTGTTCTTTTTCATTCTCATATTCTTTGTAAAACATGCAGAATTTACTAAAGTTTCTTTCTTCTTTCTCTAACTCCCACAGCAATAAGCATCAATCCTGATAATCCAGCCAACATAGCGTACAATGACAAATCAGATCCGTCTCCTGTCTTTGGCAATGTCTTATTATCTGGTGCTTGTGGTTTATTATTGTCAGGATTTGGTTTCGGTTTATTGTCGTCAGGATTTGGTTTCGGTTTATTGTCATCAGGATTTGGTTTCGGCTTATCCTTTTCTATTACAGTAACTGTTGCTTTTTTAGTTGTACTTGCTCCG
>NZ_FONP01000011.1 GCF_900112955.1 Peptostreptococcus sp. D1 | reverse complement strand
CAAGCCTGAACAAACTGTCAATATGGATATAAAAATTGATAAAAATTTATTTAATTTATTCATATTTATATGTATACCTCCTTATATTTTAAATTTTCACACAAAAACAAGCAAAAACACACACCTATCCGTCATCAGGTATATACTTTTGCTTGTTTTTTATATTTATATTTTTATTTTTTAAAATATATGTCTGTCTGTCTGTCTGTCTGTCTGTCTGTCTGTCTGTCTGTCTAACGATTGTGTTCAAATAATCCATCCTTGTCTACTCTTTTCAAATAAATTTCTATTTGTTTATTATATCAAATTCATTTGATTTTTTCTAGTGTTATTTATAATATTTGTTTATTATATCAAATTCATTTGATTTTTTCTAGCGTTATTTATAATATTTGTTACTTAAAATATAGTGTTACAATTGAAGTGAGAGAAATAATAAAAAAAGAGAGAAAATCCTGTATAATTGAAGTAGCTACAAATCAAAAACTAAAGGAATTCTCTCTATGAATAGTACTATAACACAAAAACAAAGATATTTACCTCATACTTTAGAACTATTATACCAAGCCGGTATTATTTTTTCTCTAAAAAATGTCTCACATCATTTACAAATACACATCAACTATCACGATAAAACACAGGAATTGACTATTTTACTCACTAATTTAATTAAATACCAAAGCCTTGTGACCTTTGACCAGCATGTCTTATCCCAGTATACATGGCAATATCACTATCCGTAGTTATCAAATCATTAATATCAATACCATGAATTGAATTATGACCAGTAATTCTTGCAAACATTCTTAATTCCTCATTAGAAACATTTAAAAAATTTGCCACTCTCTTTGCTGCTGCATCAATATTTAGTCGCTTTCTCAATTCTGGATTCTGAGTTGCAACACCTACAGGACAGCTTCCACTTCCACATATTCTATACTGCTGACACGCAGCAGCAACCAAGCCTGAGGTTGCAATGGCAACAGCATCTGCACCCATTGCAATTGCTTTTGCAAAATCACTAGATACTCTCAAGCCGCCAGTAATTACCAAGCTAATATCTGAATTTATTGAATCCAAATACTTTCTTGCTCTAGAAAGTGCGTATATCGTAGGAACAGAGGTCGATTCTCTTAATAAAAATGGGCTGGAGCCTGTCGCACCACCTCTTCCATCAATAGTTATAAAATCCGGTTCTGCAAAAACACAATGCTCAAGATCATTCTCTATCCTTCCCGCTGCAATTTTTATTCCAATCGGTCTACCTCCAGATTTTTCTCTAAGCATATCAACCATTTCCTTTAGATCTTCTTTACTGTTAATTTCTGGAAATTTACTTGGACTCTGAATATCTTCTCCTGCTTTTTTTCCTCTGATAGCAGCAATCTCAGGAGTTACTTTTTCACCAGGAAGATGCCCACCCATTCCAGGCTTAGTCCCCTGACCAATTTTTATTTCTATAGCATCTGAGGATTTTAGATTTTCATCTGTAGCACTATATTTGTTTGGTATATATTCAAATATATACTTATATGCGGATTCCTTTTCCTCTTGAAGAATACCACCCTCACCACTGCACATCGCAGTCCTTGCCATTGAGCTACCCTTTGATAAAGCAATTTTCACCTCCTTTGATAATGCTCCAAATGACATATGAGAAATATATACTGGAGTCTCTATTACCATTGGTTTTTTTGCCTTTTTACCTATCACTGTTTTTGTTTCAACAAAATCCTCATCATTCATTGGTGGTGGGTTTAACTGCGCACCCATAAATAGTATGTCATCCCAGCTTGTCAGCTTCATTTGAGTCCCCATCGCACCATCGATCGATTTTCCAGAAACAGCCATCTGATGAATTTCTGCCATATATCTGTCATTTTTATCAACTCTGACGTACTGAGGATCATATGATAACTCATGATTATCTGAGTAAATATTTTCCTGAATATCAGATGCTTCCATATTAGATTCTTCCACAAGCTCAAATTTGGAAATATCCTGCTTACAGACTGGACATTTATCTAGATCCGATAATTTTTTACCTTCTTTTTCCTCGTCAAAAACCATATTACAAACCCTACATTTATATACTGCCATAAAATTACCTCCCATACCAAATATAGATTATTATCTAATTATATATTAATTTTTAATATTCTGATATATCTTAGTATATCATTTCATAAGTCTAAAGTATGCATATACACAAACAAGCAATAAAGCAATGATTTTTATAGCGATATTAATCACATTATTTTTCTTCTTTTCTTTCGGAATAATCTTATTAACAACTAATATCACAATATTAAGAAATATTACTATTAAAAAGAGTTCTTTTAAAAATACTTTATCCATATGCATTCACCCCTTATCTAATATATTTAAAACTATTTAAGTCCGATAAAACCAGTGGTAATATCTACATATTTAGCTTAATTAAAAGTATATCATATGTTCCTTATAAAATATATGAGTATGTAATAAATTACCGAATAAATGTAATAGCTTACCATCTTGACCAATTGCAATATTTCAAATAAAATTAATTAGTAGGGGGAAATCGATTCTTATAATAAGTATTTTAGATTTTTTATGAGGGGGATAATATGAGGAATGGTAAAATATTCATATCAATGACTACATTTTTATATCTATTTTTAAACATACTGATTAACTATGTGGCGTTTAACAAATTGGTACTTATACTTATAATAATATCAAATATAGTCATTTCTTGTTTTTTTACAGTTGAGTATTTGGGTTATAAAAAAAGAATTTTCACATTTATAATTTCTATGTCGATAATAATAGGAATTCACTTCCTGTCGGCATTTTTATTTGAATCTGGTATGGCTTTTGCTGTTAGAAAACCGATTGATGATGGAAGGTACTCTTTAATCAAACTATATTCATATATTGGATTTTTTATTGTACAAAATACATTAAACTGTCTTTTATACACTCAAAAAGCAGATACAAATTAACTTAAAAACTAAAATACCCTCTAGTAATAGACTATTTTTCTAATACTAGAGGGTTATATTTTTATATTTCAGTGATGTAAAAAAAGTGGATAATAAAAAATTTCCAGCTGTATCAATCTACCTCGATAGTTGACATCTTAAAAATCTACTTCAAAAAGTCACCGTTCAATATATCTTCTGCATTGGTTGAAGCCTTTAGCCTTTTTCCATCCATAATATCTACTATAGTTCCTTCTTCATCTATCAAAAACGTAGTTCTAACTACTCCAAGGAAAGTTTTTCCGTACAACTTTTTCTCTTTCCAAATACCGTATTTTTGGATAACTTCTATATCTGGGTCTGATAATAAAATAAATGGAAGCTCATGCTTAGCAGCAAAATTAGTATGTGACTTCAAGCCATCCTTACTAATTCCTATTACGACTGCACCTTTCTCCACAAAATGCGGATAGTTGTCTCTAAAATTACAAGCCTGTTTTGTGCATCCAGGAGTATTGTCCTTTGGATAAAAATATAATATTACCTTTTTACCTCTAAAATCAGAAAGACTTACCTTATTTCCATCCTTGTCTTCCAATGTAAAGTCTATTGCTTTATCTCCAATATTCATCATTTTCCTCCTTTTATAATTTATAAATTTTATCTGTATAATTATGTCATATCAATACATAGTATTATATCAAATTAATATATAATATTATATTATATCAAATTAATACATAATATTATGCTATATTAACACATATCATACTGTTAATTTAATATATATCTTTACAATAAATTAATATATATCTTTATGTTCATATATTTTATTATTAATGATTATTAATAAGATTTGTTTTTTCGTATTTATTTTTTGCAATCTCTAAAAGCTCAATTTCTGATTCTATTTCTCCTGCATAAGGATATTTGCTCTTTATTTTATTAAAATTAGAAATAGCAAGCTTTGCCTTCTCTATATTCTCGCTATAAAGTAGTTCAACTGCATAGTTAAATCTTGGCGTTGAGATATTGTTTTTTAATGCCTTCATCATTTTCTTCAAATCTTTATCATATAACTCCTTCACCAGCTCCATTGAAGGATTTTCCGATATCAGCTCCAAGTAAATCCTGTCAGCTCTAATTACTTCTCTATGAACATTTATGATATTGAAATCTGATTCCAGCAAATAATCAATTTTTTCTTTTGCTTCATCAAACCTTTGTTCATCCATCAATTTTCCACAATACAATACTGCATTCGCAGCTCCCATAACATTATTCAGATCACTATCTGATGGCATTTCAATCAATTCATTCGGTATATCTCTAACTCTCTTGTCAAATGTCAAATACTCCATCAGCTTTAACTGCATAAAAAAATATTTTCTTGATTTTTTATTCCTAATCATCGTCATTATATTGTATCCATCATTTGATATACCAAAATTTAGAGGGAATAAATTTATTATAGCAAAAAACACTCCAAAAAAAATTGTTTCACTCAAAAATATCGTTAAAAGTACGTGCATATTCGGAAATAAATTCAAAAATAATAACGATATTGCTGCAGCAAATAAATTAAATAAACCTCCTCCCAAATTATATAGAAGAAAAGGCATATCGTCATCTAGTCTTTCAGGAGACATTATGCATTGACCAGCCGTTCCCGGAAAAGAAAAACTAGCCAACTTATATCCATTTTCCTTTCTAATAAGCGTAATATTTCCTACTCTAAACGAAAGAAATTTATATCCTGTAAGCAGACCAAACATCATATGACCTAGCTCATGAATAATAATCTGTGAAAAAACTACTATTATCGTAGCTATTCCAAATAATGCAATATCTAGTCCAAAGCTACCTGTCAGCTTTGTTGAAGCAATCATTTTGCCTAAATGCTTTCCAGCAAACAAGCCTACAATCCCTCCTATTGAAATAAACATCAATGTAGCAAAAATTGAATTTGAATTTTTCTTTTTCATATTTTTCCTCATAAAACACCTCTTTTCAGATTAATATTTTTATATCAATATTTTAAGTATTATAAAAAAGAATTAAGAACAGTACCTATATATCAAATAGCTATTATTCTTAATTCCATATTCATATATTACTTTATAGATTAACCAAACTGCTAGATTGACCTTCTAGACTTCCCCTATATACATTCCATTCAGCCTTTTCTGAATCTTATTTGTCTTCACTTTCCAAATAAAATTCTTCGTACAAAGCCTCACACATCTCAACTGCAGATGCTTCCGGAATATACGGCGCTCTATATGTTTTTATATAAAGTATTACAGTATCGCTCACTTTATAAACATCAACCTCAATTACTTTTTCTCCATTTTCCTCTAGCTCCCTATAGTTAAAGAAAAATGTACCTATTTCGTAGCCCTCTACGTATTTTTTTCTAACTTCAAATTCAACTCCGATATTTTCCATATTGTTCACCTAAAATTCCCAATTGTGATGAACATTTTGAACATCGTCGTCTGCTTCCAGTACATCTAGAAGTTTTTCCATAGACTTTATCTGACCTTCTTCCTCCAAAACAGAAGTAGTTTGTGGTATTAGCTTCACATCTGCAAATATAAACTTGTATCCCTTTTCTTCCAATCCATCTCTAACTGTATTAAAGTCTTCTGGAGCAGTAATTATCTCAAAACCGTCTTCATCTGGAATAAAATCCTCTGCTCCTAATTCCAATGAATCTTCCATCAATTTATCTTCCTCAGCATCTTCATTTGAGATAAATATCTGACCCTTTCTATCAAACATAAAGGATACACAGCCTTGAGTACCCAAGTTACCATTATTTTTATCAAAGTAATATCTAACATTTCCAGCTGTTCTGTTCTTATTATCAGTCAAGGTTTCCACGATTACAGCCACTCCACCTGGTCCGTAGCCTTCATATACAATCGGCTCGAAGTTATCTCCTTCGCCACCACCAATACCTTTTTTTATTGCTCTGTCAATATTGTCATTCGGCATATTGTCTGCTTTTGCCTTAACAATTGCAGTTTTCAGTGCTGCATTATATTCTGGATCTCCTCCACCTTGTCTGGCAGCAACAGAAATCGCCCTTGCGTGCTTTGTAAACACATTTGATCTCGCAGCATCTTGTTTTCCTTTTCTAGCTTCTATATTATGAATACGTCCCATAAAATAACACTCCTTAATACTATTTTTTATTAAATAACCTCTATATAATTATAATCACTTGATTTGATTTTTTCCCATACTATTTTAACATATTGACAATAATAAGTAAATATGTGCAATTTACTAGTTAAAACGAAAATTAACTATTGGTATTGAATTGTGTCTATAATTAATGTATAATGTACATGACAAATAAATACAGGGGAGCTTGTGCTTGCAGGCTGAGAGGAAGTAATCCAACTTCGACCCTTTACCTGATGCGGATAATGCCGCCGTAGGAAGTCATAATGCTGAGATTTAATATACGGGGAATTTCCAAATTGGAGATTCCCTTTTTTGTTGGGAGGTAAAATAATGGTAAAAATCAACGGAATCGAAGTGGAAGCTTCCGGTCAAACTATTTCTGAATACCTTTCTTCAGCTGAATACAATCCAAAGCAAATAGCCATCGAAAGAAACGGAGAAATCGTAATTAAAGCTATGTACGAAGAAATAGTTTTACAGGATGGTGATAGCTTGGAAATCGTAAATTTTGTTGGAGGTGGTTAAATGATTCCATCTAAATCGGATTGGACAAAAGCACTTGAAATAAGGCATGGAAAATCATTAAATGAAAAATTTTCAAAATCGACGGTCGCAATATGTGGACTTGGTGGTCTAGGCTCCAATATCGCCATTTCACTTGCAAGAGCTGGCATTGGAAAATTGATTCTAATAGATTTTGATGTTGTAGATATAACAAATCTTCACAGACAACAGTACAAAGCTAATCAGATTGGAGAACCAAAAACGACTGCGCTTTATAATAATTTACGCGAAATAGCTCCATATATATCATTAGAAATAAGAAATACAAAAATTGATGAGGAAAATCTAAAGGAACTCCTGCTTGGAGCCGACATAGTATGTGAAGCTGTTGATGATGCAGAAACAAAGGCGATGATAACAAATGAGGTACTCACTCGTATGTCAGATAAATATTTAGTTGCAGCTTCCGGTATGGCAGGTATTGGAAATCCAAACGAAATCGTCACAAGAAAAATTACAAAAAAATTATATATTTCTGGTGATGGAGTCAGTGATGTCAAAAAATCCATCGGACTTGTATCACCAAGAGTTATGATATGTGCCGCACATCAAGCTCTCACAGCGTTAAGAATAATTGCTGAAGAATTTTGATTTGTAATCATAATATAGCTAAAGTACAGGAAAATGCTCGATTTATTTTTTTATGAAAGAAGGTATCAATTAATATGAACGAAGACAAGCTAGTAATAGGTGGGCACGAGTTTAACTCGAGATTCATTCTAGGCTCGGGAAAATACTCTATGAAATTAATAGAATCAGCCATAAGAGATGCAGGTGCTGAAATGATAACATTAGCAGTTAGACGTGCAAATTCAAAAGAACAAGAAAATATACTTGACTATATACCAAAAAATATCACACTTCTTCCTAACACCTCTGGAGCTAGAAATGCAGATGAAGCTGTCAGGATAGCAAGATTAGCAAGAGAACTCGGGTGTGGAGATTTCGTAAAAGTCGAAATAATGAGAGATACAAAATATTTACTTCCAGATAATTATGAAACAACAAAAGCAACGGAGATACTTGCAAAGGAAGGCTTTGTGGTAATGCCATATATGTATCCTGATTTAAATTCTGCCAGAGATATGCTAAATGCCGGAGCAGCTTCAATAATGCCATTAGCATCCCCTATTGGTTCAAACAAAGGACTCTCAACAAAAGAATTCATTCAAATTCTAATTGATGAAATAGACCTTCCAATAATAGTTGACGCCGGTATTGGAAAGCCATCACAGGCCTGTGAGGCAATGGAAATGGGTGCTGCAGCAATCATGGCAAACACAGCGCTAGCTACTGCCGGAAACCTTCCACTGATGGCTTCTGCATTTAAGCAAGCCATAAAAGCAGGAAGAATGGCATATCTATCAGGCTTGGGAAGAGTGCTATCTCGTGGTGGCTCCTCATCAGATCCTTTAACAGGATTTCTTAGAGATTAGGGAGGTTTAAGAATGGAAAATAATTTTTTTATCGACTCAGAAAAGCTTTCAAAATCGGCTTTAGAAAAAAAACATAGACTGGAAGCTGATCCTTCTAGCAGAACAAATCATATGGAATATCTAGATGATATGGAAATTATTGAGTCGGACATTTGCAAAAATGTCATCAATCACATGGAAAGCTATGATTACAGTAAATATACTGAAAAAGATGTGAAAATTGCACTTGATAACAGCACCTGTACTATTGAAAATTTTAAAGCCCTAATATCACCGGCTGCCGAACCATTTATCGAGGAAATGGCTCATAAAGCAAAGCTTGAAACTAACAAGCATTTCGGCAACACAGTTTATTTATTTACCCCTTTATATATCGCTAATTATTGTGAAAATTACTGTGTATACTGCGGATTTAACTGCTACAATCAGATAAAAAGAATGAAGCTTGATATAAAGCAAATTGAACACGAAATGCAAATCATTTCTCAATCTGGAATGGAAGAAATATTGATACTAACTGGAGAAAGTCGTTCACACAGCGATGTAGGATACATTGGAGAAGCCTGCAAGCTAGCCAGAAAATATTTTAAAATGGTAGGACTTGAAATATACCCTGTAAACACCGACGAGTATAAATACCTGCATGAATGTGGCGCTGACTATGTTACGGTATTTCAAGAAACGTATGATGATAAAAACTATGAAAGACTTCACCTTTTCGGTCACAAAAGAGTTTGGCCTTATAGGTTCGATTCACAGGAACGAGCCCTTATGGGTGGTATGAGAGGTGTTGGTTTTTCTGCTCTCCTTGGATTGTCAGATTTTAGAAAGGATGCATTGGCAACTGCCCTACACGTTTACTATCTCCAAAGGAAATATCCTCATGCCGAAATGTCACTTTCATGTCCTAGGCTTAGACCGATCATCAACAATGACAAAATAAACCCGCTGGATGTTGGAGAAAGGCAATTATGCCAGATTATATGTGCATATAGAATTTTTCTACCTTTCGTAGGAATAACAGTATCTTCAAGAGAAAGTGCAGAATTTAGAAACGGAATAGTAAAGATTGCCGCCACAAAAGTATCTGCCGGAGTCTCAACTGGAATAGGTGATCATGAAACTAAATATAGCGATAACAATAAAGAACATAATTGCAACGAACAAGAATGTGGAGACGAGCAGTTTGAAATAAACGATTCAAGAAGCCTTGAATCCATGTACAGGGATATGTCAGAAAAAGGTCTCCAGCCTGTATTAAATGACTACGTTTATGTATAATATAAGAGCAAATGTATTAAATTATAAACATAAGATTAAATAGCTGTAGACGTGAGGGGCATTAAATGAGAAAAAAAATTTTCAACAATACAACCAATAATACATCTGACCAAATACGAAAAGTTAATTATGAAATAATTTGTGTGACAAACAGAAAACTATGTAGTATCGATTTTTTGACACAAATTGAAAAAATAGTATTGAAAAAGCCATCCGCAATAATTCTTCGAGAAAAAGATCTCACTAAAGAAGAATATAAAAGGCTTGCAATAGATGTAATGAAAATATGCGAAAAAAATGATGTCAGATGTATACTTCATTCATTCGCAGATGTTGCAATTGAATCAAATATCAATGCAATACACCTACCACTACATATATTAAAAAAACTATCAAATGAAGAGAAAAATAAATTTTCAATTATAGGAGCTTCTTGTCATAGCCTTGAAGAAGCACTAGAAGCTCAAAGGCTAGGATGCACATATATAATTGCTGGTCATATTTTTGAGACGGATTGCAAAAAAGGACTGCCTGGAAAAGGTTTGAAGTTTTTGAGTGAAATTTGCGACACAGTATACATACCAGTTTATGCAATAGGTGGAATAACTCAGGAAAATACAAGCAAGATACTTCAATCAGGAGCGAATGGTGTTTGTATGATGAGTGAGTTTATGAAAACTTTACCATAAACACAAAATATTATACAGCCGTAATTTATAATAAATAAAATATGCTACAGCTCATATCAATATTGTGGTGATGCTGTAGCATAAAATTTGAGTGTGTGAAATTTTTTTCTGTAAATTAACCTTCTATAGATTTTTTAGAAAAATCTTGCCAAAATTAGTAAATTCTACTATTAACTTAAATATAACGCATAAATTAATGCATGTCAATTACCGTTCTTATTCGAGCGGTAATTTTTTGTGTATTGTATTTAAAATGGCATTCTGCCTTCATACATTATTCTAAAAATTCACCATAACTACTACGAACTCTTTTACTCTTAGTATCATTACGATAGTTGCTATTTGAGCTACATTCGTAGTTTTTGTATCCAAGATGATTATCCATTTCTGCTTCCATCATAGTATTAATTTCTCCTAAAAGTTCTTTAATGGCTTCTTGGATATCGTCTGCAGTCTCTATATCGTATTCTTCAATTATAGAATCAATGATATTTTCTCTCTAAAAAAGGCGTCACATCATTTACAAATATACTTAATATTATGCTTTCCTTTTATACTTCAACTACTTCTACCAAGCCATATGGCAACAATGTACTGTAATCAATATAGAAACCATTTTTAATCTCTTGAGTTTCATTAAATTTTGATAAACTAGCAATGAGCCCCTTATATCCTCCCATAAAAATAATATTCTTGTCACTATCAATTTCAGCTTGAATATTAAATTTAATTTTTTCCAGTTTATTTATACACTCTATATTTGTTTGCTCTTTTATTTTTCCATCTTTTATCCACGATTTAATATCATTAATCCTATTTTCAGTTTCTTTAACATAATTGTAAAGTTTATTTTTTGTTATACAAAAATTTTCTTTTATTTTAGAACTAAATTCCATTTCTTCTGATTTTCTTAGTAGTACTTCACAATCGAAAATTATATTACTCTCCATCATTTCTATTACTACTCTAGGAAAGAATGGTTCAAGTTTTGGAATTTTATATTCACTATGTATATTTCCGCCATTAATTTCTTCAGTTTTTTGATACAAATACTGGAACTTATACAAATTTTTTAATTTTATATATGAATTACTAATCTTAATATCTTGAAAGAAAACTTTTCTTCTAATACTGTCTTGTTTTCCATTTTTTTTATAGCCCAGCAAAGCCCCTTTTAATGTAGAGGCTGGAATATAATATTCTTTTGCATATGAAAAATTAAATATGGATAATAAATCTCTACTTTCGTGACTATAAAAAGGATAAACAACCTTAACATTTGCTATATCTTTTATTCCTAAGTCATCTGCAGCACCATTAATTTCTTTAAAATCTACACCTTTATACAAGGCGTTCTCTATTCTTGGAGATAAAATCACAGGAGAAATAGTTTTAAGTTTAAGATTCATTATTTCACCTCCAACTCAACAAGATAAGAATTCCCAAAAATAATTGCATTATTATATAGTGGGTTGTATTTACTATTATCAATGCTCTTTCCTATCTTAAATAAATTTTCATTTCCTTCCTTCGCTTTGATGATACTTCCTTCAGATATGAAACTAATTACTTTGGGTATTTCATTTTCTATCTCAAAAGGTTTTCTATCAGACGTGTGTATGTCCAAAATTGAATTTTCCACATCAATATTATCAATATTTGGCAATAGTACGCCTAAATTAATTAATACCTCTCCATTATCTGAACTCTTTTCAAAATTTTTATTATTTTGTTTTTCTATATTATAAATTCTATATTCATTATATCCGGAACTCCCCTTATTTCCCAAAAAACATGGCATTTCACGAACAATAATATTCTTTTTAATTTCTTCTAAACACTTTGAAATGCAACTTTCTTCTTCTACTCTTACAAAAAAACTAAACTCATTTTGGATATTGCCCATATTGTCAATAAAATACAAAATTGGTAGCGAATAAGCGATATTCGGTATACCGGGCACCCCCTTAATTTGACTTTCTAAACGAAATTTTTGAATGAAGTTTTTTGTTTTTTTTATATGCCTAATTTTTTTTAAATCCTCTACCCTAACAACTTTTCCTCTTTCCGCCAATTTCAAGATTTCTTTAAGTCCATCTATTTCTACAAAGTCCATAGATTTAATACTTTCATAAATATTCTTTACAGACAAGTTATTTATTTGAATAGCTAATTCATTAAATTCATTTTTTATTTTCTCCAACTCCACTTTTGTTCTTTTCTTATTTTTGTGATTATTATCATCTTTCTTTATTTTATTAACAATTTGTTTACTTTGATTCATCAATTTCCTCTGTTTTTTTTCAGATAACTTTATGGATTTTTGATTTTCACTTAATACTTTTTCTAACTTTTGCATTATGAATTTTTTTGGAGTTGGACAATACCCTAAAGGCATTAAACTTGAAATCATACATTTTTGATTTTGCACCCTTACATCTCTTACGAAGGAACTAATATCATCTTCAGAACAATACTTCTTAGAGTTGTTAACTAAAAAACCGAACAGTCTTTGAGAGTCCGGTAAAGTAGTCATATCGCCAATTTTTCTTAATTTAACCTGATATGTTATCATTACTACCACCATTCTTATTTCTAATCAAGATTTATTTCTATTTGCCCATATCCTCTAGACTTCGAATTACCTATTCTATGTAATCCGTCATTAAACTTTAACAATGCTTCTCTAATCTCACTTTCAACCTTCATCAATTTCGCTTTATTTTCTTCAATACCTACCAAGAACATATCATTTAGCCAAATCATACCTTTAAACACAACTTTAGGTCTTACAACGCGATAAGTTCTAGGATTACTTAATATCTCACCATTATTTTCTACCAAACAGTTTTTTGTTTCTATAAAAAAATAATCATCCATGTTCATGTTTTTACATTCTGAAAATAGAAAATCTGAACAATAGAGCCTTGGAAAACCATTAATTCCCTCAATACCAAATATGTATTCCGCTTTACAATTATTATATTTTTCCTCAATAATTGAAATTATTCTTTCAATTTTTTCATTTTTACTTATATTTTTATATTTTTCTAAAGTTTTTTCTAAAAGCAACTTAACAAAAATCTTTGTTTCATTCATCTTCCCTTCTTTCTCTTGTTCTCTTATAATATTTCTTAAGGCACCTTTAAAAGCAGATCCATGTATTATTGGTTTATTATTTTCATCAATTGTTGTAGACTGATCTACACCCCCTATAGAAAAGCTTTCTGTTTGATTACCAATTAAGCAACTAGATACAGTCGTTAAATATACATTTATTTCAATCATAGTTTTCCCCCTTTTTTCTCTATTGTTTTTAATATTATTCTTTGATAATTGTACTCATGAAGAAGAATAAGTCTATCTAGCCACTTCGTATCACTTTTTCCATTTAATACTTCATTCAATTTTTTCTTGATCTTTTCTTTATCCAGACTCATAGTATGAATGCTTTTTGATCTAGCAGAATCTACTTCATTAAAACAACAATTATAATTTTCGAATATCGTTTCCACTTGTTTCGATTTTCCAGATTCAATTAGTTTCTTTGCTCTATAAAATACTGCTGGTTCAAAGTTGGACGTAACATAGAAATATTTCCTATTTACTGATATTCTTTTTATAAACAACAATTCAATACTATTAGGCTCTAATTTATTCAATAAATAATTAATCGGTTTATGAAACATAACAGAACGTATTCTCCTTTTTTGGTCAAACAATGAACTTCTGGCTGAAGAAATGATGTATTTATAGCTTGAACACTCCGACGGAACGCAATATCGCTCCTTTAAGAAAAGTAATACTAATTTCAATTTAGGAATCAAAACTTCTTCAATTTTTTCAGGTACAAATTCTCTCTCTTCTTTGCCAGGTGTATCTCTTTTGCCTTCAACCAAATGAGACAGCCAGTAATATTTAAAATGCAGTTCTTTATATTGTTCAGTATTATATATATCTATGTCTTGAATATTTGGTTTCAAAAAATAAAGGCAATAAAGCATGCGCCTATCATTATCTTTTTCTATTTCCAAATTTATCAAGAAATTATGTAATGAGGTTCTAGTAAATACTTTTTCGTCCATCATTTTCTGCAACTCACTAATCTCATCACAAAAACGATTAAATCCATCATTTTCCCAAAAGCCAAGTTTTTCTTTATATATATAAAAAAAGTTATTTTCCATACATATTCCTAATATTGAATTAAAGGCTTTTTCTGTTTTCATCTTTTTCTTAATTTTGAGTAGTTCTTTTTCAACTATTTGTCTATAATAACGAACTGGCTGATGATTATTGACAAAACTCACCCCCACAGCAACAGATAATTCCGTTTTATTGTCTCTAGCTAGTATGTTTTCAATATCTTGATTGATCTCTTTTATTATATTCTTCAGCAATTTAATAGAATCAAATAAAGTCTCAATACGCGTAGCATAAAAAATATCGTCTCCTGCTACATAAAATGGAACTATCTTATTAATTAATTTTTTAATTTTGCTAACTTCTATCTCAAATTTTTTCAGTGAAATTTTATTTTCCAGCAGACTACTTAATTTTATATATTCATCATAATCATTTATTTCCTTCATAATTTGTCCAAGATTATTAAAATCTGCCTTAACAACTGCAATTTTACCGTTACTACTATCTGTAACATGTTTTTCATCTAACACAACTAATTCATCCATGCTATCTGGGAATACATTTTCCTTAGATTTTTTTCTCTCATACTCAAGATTTATTTTTTTGCTTTCAAGTTCTTCGAATCTAAATAATATTTCACTATTCTCACTTATTACCTTTGATTTCGTATAATCACTTGCAAGTAGACGCTCTGCCTCTTTCAAGAAATACATTTTACTCGTATTTCTAATATTTCTCGCTGGAAAAAATACATAATTTAAAAAGATATTCCCACAATATTCTATATAAACTTTTTGAAATAGCTCTTTTAAGTTGTTTTTTATTTCATTTTCTGTCATTTTACTATAAAAAATAACTTTACCCGATATCCAAAGAATCTTGTCTTGCATTGTTCCATCGCATAACTTAAACTTATTCTCAACTTCTTCCAAAAAATTCTTTGCTACATGTTCAGATGATAAAATAATATTTTTAAGTGTTTTCTCATCTACTTGATTTTGATCAATTGCATGAAAAATATATTTTTGGACCTTTTCAACAGAGATGGCTACGACATATGCCATTCATATCACCTTCTTTCAATTATTTATTGAGCATATTTACATATGCCTTATGAGGGAAAAACATCGGATTGTTAATCATCATAAGCATTTGATTGAACTGAAATATAAATGAAAGCAACGTATATTCCACTGATTCGTCAGTTATTTCGTAGTCACTTATTTTCCTTTCCCTTAGTATTTTCGGGTATTTAGGATCGTTTTCATATTCATCTTTTTCTCCCACTCGATTATATTTAAATAATATTTCACGTAGATTTTCATCCGAAAAAGTTATTTTTAAATTTCCACTCGACGAGTTTTCTTCCGCATTATATTCTCTTGAACAATTATTTTTATAGGCCTCAATAACAATATCAAATTTGCTTCTTCCTCCAGTATCATCCTTGCCAGTTTTATTTTCCGGTATATAACATAATATCTTAATCGGTTTTGTTGCAGTTTGAGTAACTCTATTACTCTCATTTCCAATATGAATATTCGTAGCCAACCTAACAATAGAATCATTTGAAGTTTGTAATTTGTCAATGGAATCAGCCCATTTTTCTAAAACACCTGAATCTAGATTCCTACTCTTGCATTGAACTACCGCGGCTACAGCCTCCACAGGTATAAATTTTATTATTCCACGATTAAAAATATATGGTGTATATTGCTCATCATATATGGCTATATCCACTTCCTTGGAAATATTCTTATTTGAATCCATTATGAATACGGAACGAGCTATGTTGAATTTCTTAGGTACTATTTTTCTAAAAAAATCAGCCCAGATTTCTTCACGATATGAACCTGCAATCAAATATTGATTAGTAACATCATAATTTAATTGAGTTACTAATTCCCTTTCCATTTTTAAATAATTTTCTTTAATATCACTAATAAAATCACTCATTTAATCAACCTCCATTCCTATTAAATTGTGAATTTTCAAAAAATAAGTCTTAATTTATCTTTTTTATTTCACTAATAATACCAAAATTTTCATTCCTGTTTTATATATTTGCAAACTACTTTACTTTTGTAAGTAATACTACATTATGATAAAAAGCATATTAATATATGCTTTAGAAATGACAACAGAATTCACGTCTCACTGTAATTCAATGATGATTTTCTACTTACCCATTTTTAAGGATATGACTTTTCAATTTACATTTAACTATGATTCAATTATAACAGATGTATATGATTTATGCTACTAAATATATAACTAATTTACATTTCACCGCTATCAAACAAGCATACCGAGTATTGCTTTACTATTTTATTTAGGTACCATATAAAATTATACTACGAGTTCAAATAAAAATTTATTCAAATCGCCAGAGATGGCTACCTATATCATCACCCTAAATGTAGTTCCATCTTCCAGATTACTACAAACCTCTATCTTTCCATTATGAGCCTTGACAATACTCCTTGCAATGGACAATCCCAATCCATATCCACCTTCTTTCCGAACTCTGGATTTTTCCGATCTATAAAATCTATCAAATAATTTTTCTATATCCTCTTTCGGTATCACATTCCCTTTGTTATTTACTTCCAAAATACTTCTATCTCTGTCATTCTTTAGACTAACCTTAATCTCTGTTTTTTCTTCTGAGTATTTGCAAGCATTATCAAGTAAAATATTGACTAGCTGTTTTAACTGTGCCGAATTTCCGATAACTATTACATCATCTTCTATTTTATTTTTAAACTCTACATTTTTTTCAAATGCTATTGACTCCATTGTCAATATGCTCTCCATAGTTAATTCACTCAAATTTATTTCTTCTGCTACTATTGGTAGCTGATATGAATCATATTTTGCCAAAAATAACATTTGTTCGATCAATTCCTTCATTCTCATTGCTTCAAAATTGCTGTTCCTAATCCACTTCAATTGTGACTTATCAAATAAATCCGAATTTGACTCCAAAATACTAAGATTTGTCAATATTACAGTTAGTGGTGTTTTCAGCTCGTGCGATGCATCCCCCAAAAATTGCTTTTCATTAGCCCATGCTTTTTCAACTGGCTTTAATGCCACTCCAGCTAGATAAACACTCATCCACCAAAAAACAGCAAGAGCAAATATTTCAACTATTAACAAATTTCTCATCAAAATAAATAACGATTCTCTATTGTGTATTTGATCTGCAAAAACAATTCTCATGCTTCCATCATTATTTCTATGTATTAGATATAATAGGTTCAGCTTTGATAGGCTCCCTCTAACATTTTCATTTTTTATAACCTCTTCTACCGCTGTCTTAATAGTGTCTTTGGTGATATTTACATAATCGGTAGTCGTAGAAACAATACTACCACCGGAGTCCAAATCCACAAAGAAAATCGGTGCAAATTGAAAATCTCTTCTCTCTCCTTTTTCATCGATTTTAGGCTTTTGGAATGATCCATTCATTTTCCCCATTACAACCCTATCCATTGCTCTATAACTATCATTAGTCAATCTACTATAGTGAATTACAGATATAGCAATGAATACTGCAACCAAAACAATTGTAATCAGAGACATTGTTATCATAATAAATTTTCTTTTTAATTGCTTAATCATTAGAATACTCCAATCTATATCCAACCTTTCTGACTGTTCCAATATTTACCTTAGATTTGACAAAAAACAATTTTTTTCTCAGAAAGGATATATATACCTCAACATTATTATCCTCAGCATCAGAATCATATCCCCAAACCTTTGTTATTATCATCTCCTTCGAAACTATTAAAGCCGGATTTGAAAGCATCAGCTTCATTATTTCAAGCTCTTTATGAGATAGGTGTACAGATTTCACGCCACATTGTAGAGTATATGTAGATAGATTTAATTTTATATCCTCGTACTCCAATTCTTCAAATATAACTTCACCTTGTCTTCTAGTTAATGCTCTAATCCTAGCTAATAATTCCTCTGACACAAACGGCTTTGTCATATAGTCGTCAGCTCCAAAATCCAATCCTGTCACCTTGTCTATTATCTCATCTTTTGCAGTCAACATAATCACTGGAGTTGCAATCTTATTTTTTCTAAGATTTCTCACGACATCAAAGCCATTAATTTTAGGAAGCATAACATCAAGAATAATTGCATCATATATACCTGACATAGCATAGTCAAGCCCATCTTCACCATCATTTGAAATATCAACTTCATACTTTTCATTCTCAAGAATCTGACCAATCGCTTCAGATAATCTTACCTCATCTTCTACCACTAATATTCTCATATTAACTACCTTCTTTCTATTTTTATATATTTACTTTTTTTATTTTCATTTTTTTTTATTTTATTAATGTATATTTTTGTTTCATTGATAATATCCTTTCTTACATTAAATATATATGAAGTATTTTGTAATTACAAGCTTAAAATATCCTGAAATATAATTTTAAGATTCGTTTCAGTGAACAAAACTATACTGTACTCAGGATAAAGCAAAACAACTAATAAACCAAACATAAATCAAAAAATTTTACGGAGGTAGAAACATGAAAAAAACAATAAATACTTTTAAAAGATACGAGAAAAAATATATTATCAATAGCGATCAGTATAACAAACTAATGCTACTGTTCAAAAAGCAAATGCAGCTCGATGAATACTCAGAATCACAAATTAATAATATATACTATGATACTCATGATTTCAAAATGATTAGAGCATCTATTGAAAAGCCCGTATATAAAGAAAAAATCAGATTGAGGAGCTATGGAATACCTAAGGCATACGATGATGTTTTCCTAGAAATCAAGAAAAAGCATGATGGAATAGTATACAAAAGAAGACTACAAATGCCTTATAGCACTGCAAAAGTATGTATGCTGAAAAATAAATGTATGGATAATACCCAAATCGGAAAAGAAATTCAGTGGTCACTTGATTACTATAAGCCAGAACCAAAAGTATTCATTGGCTATCATAGATTTGCTATGAAAGGAATTGGAGATAAAAATCTAAGAATAACGCTTGATAGCAATCTACTTTTCAGAGATTATGATCTCTCACTTTCTAGTGGATCCTACGGACAGTATTTATTAGAAAAAGGTAAATACATAATGGAAATAAAAACAATAGGTGGAATGCCTCTTTGGTTATCAAAAACACTTGATGAATTAAAAATAATGCCTTCCTCCTTTTCAAAATATGGTGTCGCATACAAGACAATACTCAGAAGATATTTGTTAGAGGAGGGGGTAGTAAATCATGATTAATGAGATATTAACAACGTCGATTGTCAGTAATGGAATAACTGTTCATAATTTCTTAATTTGCTCAAT
Source organism: Peptostreptococcus sp. D1 (assembly GCF_900112955.1). Classification (GTDB taxonomy): domain Bacteria; phylum Bacillota; class Clostridia; order Peptostreptococcales; family Peptostreptococcaceae; genus Peptostreptococcus. The sequence continues at coordinate 49,804 of NZ_FONP01000011.1, read as the reverse complement.
TGTGTCAATCGTACTAGGAATAATTTCTACATTTATCTATATGTATAAAAACTCTTATTCAAAAAATTTCGTCGTTACTTTAGCTCTACTGCCGGCTATAGTACAAGGAGTTATACTACTGGTAAATGGAAACCTGGGAACAGGAGTTGCAGTGATGGGAGCCTTTAGCTTGGTAAGATTTAGATCAATACCAGGCGGAGCCAGAGAAATCGGAAGCATATTTCTATCTATGGCAATAGGCTTGGCTGCTGGTATGGGATATATTGCAATAGCCGTACTTTTTGTATTGATAATTGGAATTGTAAACCTAATACTTTTATCCAGCAATTTTGCAGATCAAAAAAACTCAGAAAAGGATCTGAAAATAGTAATACCTGAAAGCCTTGATTATACAGAGGTTTTTGATGATATTTTTGAGAAATATACAACGAAATCAGATTTAATAACAGCAAAAACAACTAATATGGGAAGCTTATACGAGCTTTACTATCAAATCAAATTAAAAAACATAAAGGATGAAAAGAAATTTATTGATGATCTTCGTTGCAGAAACGGAAATCTAAACATCATGTGTGGAAGATTAAAGAAAAAAGAAGAGCTTTAGTTCAAAAACGACTTAAAATATGGTTAAATATTTAAATCTATTTTTAGACACACATTGACTATATACATAATACATTTTTATTAAATTGGAGGAGAAATATGAAAAACTATAAAATAAAAAATAAATTAGCCCTGGCTCTAATAGCCATATCATTTATCGCATCTGGCTGTAGCAATGCTCAAACAAAGTCAAGCTCGACCTCTACAGCTACCACAGCAGTAACATCTATAACAGATAAATACTCTGACAGGGATTTGGATCCCTCATGGGATGAAAGCACTGCCACAAAAATCACACTTTCAGGTAACTCAATCACAACTTCTGGATACGGTGCTCAAGAAAAAAATGGAAGCTTGATAATACAGTCTGGAGGAACATATGTTTTGTCAGGAACACTAGACAGTGCCCAAATAATTGTTGAAGCTCCTGACACCGATAAAGTTCAGATAGTTTTCAATAATGTGAGCATCACCAATAAAGACAGTATACCACTAAATATAAAGACTGCAGACAAAGTATTCCTTACATTGGCAGACAATACCACAAATAAAATAGTGGACAATTCTGGTGCTGCAACCTCGAATAATTCAAATACAAGCTCTGTAAGCAACACTTCAACTAATACAGCAAATTCTGAAAGCACAGCTACAAATAGCACCGATAATAATTCTTCAACGACCAATAAAACCGATTTACCCGATGCTGCCATTTACTCAAAATGCAATTTGACAATCAATGGAAATGGCTCACTAACAGTCAACAGCAATAACAATGAAGGAATCAAATCAAAGGACGAGCTAGTAATAACAGGTGGAAATATCAAAGTTGATTCCAAAGGCGATGCCCTAACAGGAAAAGATTCAATCGCGATAAAAGGTGGAAGTTTCGATCTCAACTCTAGTAAAGATGGAATCAAGTCATCCAATTCAACAGATACATCGAAGGGATGGATTTCTATAGATGGAGGAACATTTAAAATATCTGCTGCAAATGATGGTATTGACGCAGAAACAATACTTGAAATAAATGCTGGAGATTTCGATATTACCACAGGAAACGGTGGAGAAGCCGTATCCAAGCAATCACAAGAAAACTCATTAGGAGGCAGACGTAAAAATGATATGAGATTAGATATTGACCAGCAAAACAGGATTCCACAATCGAATTCAAAATTTGACAATCAAGGAAATATGATGGCACCTCCTAATAAACCAGATTCCAATAGTAGTGCCACTCAGAATAATCCAGCCCAGAGATCAAGCCCCAAGGCTTTTTCAGATAATAAAATTACAACTACAACTAGTTCAAGAATAAAAAATCAAAATAACCAGACTATTCAAGCTGGTGATTTAAGCACACATGTTGAAAATTCAAATTCAAGCGAAAGCAGCAAGGGTTTGAAGGCAGGAACTGATCTCATTGTCAATAATGGTAGCATTACTGTAAATGCCGAAGAAGATGCTCTTCATAGCAACAAAAACATTAATATAAATGGAGGAAATCTGAATGTAAAAGCCGGAGATGACGGAATACATAGTGAAGAAATTTTGAATATCACGAACGAATCTAAGGTAACCATTTCAAATAGCTACGAAGGAATTGAATCTAAGGTAATCAATATTAAAGGAGGAACAATTTCTATTGTTTCTAGTGACGATGGAATAAACGGAGCTTCAGGTAACTCTGATTTCCAAGGAATGAGAGGTGGTAGAGAAAGTGCACAGAACGGTGTATCTGTAAATATCTCAGGTGGTTCTCTTACTGTGAACGCACAAGGAGATGGTCTGGATTCAAATGCCGATATCAATATAACAGGAGGAAAAACAATTGTATACGGACCTTCCAATGGGGGAAACGGAAGCCTTGATTACACAGGAACAGCGAAAATAACAAATGGAACTTTTGTAGCTATCGGTACTGCAGATATGTATCAAGGATTCGATGATAGTTCTACACAAAATACAGTTACATTCGGATTTAGCTCTACACAAAGTGAAAATCAAGCCTTGACATTGGTAGACTCCAATAACAATGTAATTACATCCTTCAAAGCTCAAAAGTCTTATCAAGCATTATTGATAAGCTCTGACAAACTAAAGGAGGGTGAAATATATGCACTTTACAGTGGCGGAACTATTTCAGAAAATAGCTCAAAAAATACTTCGGGTGAAGACTCCTCAACTAATTCGAAGCTAAATACTAGTGGCAGTTTTTCAGGTGGAGAAAAAATAACACAATTCACACTGTCTAAAAAAAATACAGTGATTAATATATGAGCTAAAATTAGTTAGTATAATTTACCATAAATAAGATGATAATCCAAAATCTCTAAATTGCCGTAGGTTTTACCTATGGTAATTTTTCGTACAAAAACAAATATACTTACAACACGCCGTTGAAACAAAATATCACGCCGTGAAAACGTATAGAACAGGACTCTCCATTAAATTCGTATTCAGAAAATATAAAATTTCAAAAGAATCTCTTATGCATTGGAATAGGCTCTTTGCCTTGGCTGCATAAAAAATAGCGAGGCAGCCGAAGCTGTCTCGCTAATAAAGTCTAACTTTTGGGGGTCACATCACTTTTTGTTGTCTTTTTGATTTACGAAATCCTACAATCCTTGATTTTCCTCATCTTTTTTGCCTATGGGCTTCATCGTTGGGAATAACAATACATCCCTAATAGATGGAGAATCTGTAAGCAGCATTATCACTCTGTCAATTCCTATTCCAAGACCACCAGTTGGAGGTAATCCAACCTCCAATGCATTCAAGAAATCTTCATCCATTTCAAATGCTTCATCATCCCCAAGCTTTCTCTTTCTTTCCTGATCTTCAAATCTACCTCTTTGATCGATTGGGTCATTTAACTCTGAGAATGCATTAGCCAGCTCCCATTTATTTGCAAAAGCCTCAAATCTATCAGTTCTTCTCGGATCTTCTACATTTCTCTTTGCCAATGGAGACACTTCCACTGGGTGATGAGTTATAAAAGTCGGCTGTATCAATTTATCTTCTCCAAATTCTTCAAAGAAAGCATTGATTACCTCTCCACGTCTCATTCCAGGAGTAATTTCAATTCCATTTTCTCTGGCAACAGCCAAAGCATCTTCATCAGTATCTATTTTTGAAAAATCCACTCCAGCATATTCAAGAACACATTCCTCCATAGTCATTCTCTTCCATGGAGGAGTAAAATCAATTTCAGTCCCCTGATAATTAACCTTCATACTACCTGTTGCAACCTCTGCCATATGAGATATTACATTTTCTGTGATTTCCATCATATCTTTATAATCAGCATATGCCTGGTATAACTCAATCGCAGTGTACTCTGGATTATGCTTCATGTCCATACCTTCATTTCTGAACATTCTTCCCATTTCATATACCTTGTCGAATCCACCTACTATCAATCTCTTTAGATATAGCTCGTTTGCAATTCTCAAATACATCGGTATATCCAGTGTATTGTGATGAGTTATAAAGGGTCTTGCGTTTGCACCACCTGCAATAGTATTTAGTATAGGGGTTTCAACCTCTAAGAATCCCAAATTATCCAAATAACTTCTCAACGCTTTCAATGCCTTTGTTCTTGTTAAGAATGCTTCCTTTACTTCTGGATTCACTATCAAATCAACATATCTTTGTCTATATCTTAAATCTATATCTTTCAATCCATGATATTTTTCAGGTAATACTTGAAGTGATTTAGACAAAAGAACTATCTTCTCGGCGTGAATAGAAACCTCTTCAGTTTTTGTTTTGAACACAAAGCCTTCTATTCCAACTATATCACCCATATCATAAGTCTTGAACAGTTTATAATCATCAACACCAACGTCATCTCTTTTTACATAAACCTGTATTCTTCCATTCTGATCCTGAAGATGCATAAATGAAGCCTTACCCATTATTCTCTTTGACATAATACGACCAGCCACACAAACTTGCTTTCCTTCAAATTCTTCAAAATTATTCTTTATTTCATCTGAATAATGCGTAACGTTATATTTACTTATCTTATATGGATCATTACCTGATTCTTGAAGATTTTTTAGCTTGTCTCTTCTTACCTGTAATACTTCACTCAGATTAATTTCTTCTATATTTTCTGGCTTGCTATTTTCCATTTTTCCCTCCATAATACTATCTCTTTATTTCTAGTACTTTTAACTTTATTATTCCGTCAGGAACAGTAACTTCAACTAGATCTCCAACACTTCTATTCAACAAGGCTCTTCCAACTGGAGATTCGTTTGAAATTTTAAATTCATATGGCTCTGCTTCTGCACTGCCAACAATTGTATATTCTATCTCTTCATCAAACTCTTCATCGTAAATTTTTACAATCGACCCTATTGTTATTACGTCTAAGTCTACGCTGTTTTCATCTATAATAACAGCATTTCTAATCATATTTTCAAGAACTATTATTCTTTCTTCAAGTGTAGCCTGTTCCTTTTTGGCTTCATCATATTCTGCATTTTCAGAAAGGTCACCAAAAGAAATTGCTTCTTTCAATCTCTCCGCAACTTCCTTTCTTCTAGTCGTTTTTAATATTTCTAATTCTTCTTCTAATTTATCAAAGCCCTCTTGAGTAAGAATAAACTCTTTGCTTTTATTTTCCTCCATGCTATACCTCCGTACCTATACTAAAATATCCGATATATTATATGCTAAAATTAACTATTTGTCAATATTTTTAACGTTTTTATCACTTCTTCTGGATCCTCCAGCTTATTTATTTTATCCCTCACTCTAGCGGAATTTTTCATACCTTTTAAATACCAGCCAATATGCTTTCTCATCTCTCTAACTGCTACATACTCACCATGCTCCTCTATAGCTAATTCCATATGGTCAATAGCCACTCCAATTTTCTCATCTATAGTAGGCTGCGGCAATATTTCGCCTGTTTTTAGATAATGATTTATCCTTTCAAAAATCCAAGGATTTCCTTGAGCACCTCTTCCAATCATAATTGCATCACAATTGGTGTCGTTCTTTATTTTAATTGCATCTTCTATACTTGTGACATCACCATTTCCAATAACAGGTATATTCAAATTATCTTTTATCAGCTTTATTATATCCCAATCAGCATTTCCTCCGTAATATTGTTCACGAGTTCTACCATGAATCGTTATCGCATCCACACCTACCTCCTGAGCTATAAGAGCAATTTCGAGAGCATTTACAGAGTTATCATCCCATCCCTTCCTTATTTTCAGGGTCACTGGCTTGGAGGAGCTTTCAACCACACTACTCAATACTTTTTTGGCTAATTCAGGGCTTCTCATCAGTGCAGAACCATCTCCATTTTTAACTACTTTTGGAGCAGGACATCCCATATTTATGTCTAATATCTCATTCGGATAGTGATTGAGTATTTTTGCTGCCTTTCCCATAAATTCAGGCTCAGAGCCAAATATTTGCACTGCTACAGGATGCTCCTCAGCCATTATATTCAGCATTTTTTTTGTGTTTGCATCATCGTAGCATAGAGCTTTTGCATTTATCATCTCAGTATACAACAATCCACAGCCAAATCTCTTACAGATTAATCTGAAGGGCAAATCAGTTACTCCAGCCATTGGTGCCAAAAATACCTCATTCGATACTTCAAAATCTCTAAATTTCATCAATACCTCTTTCTTATAATTTTTATATTTTACATTAGCAATCATCATCAATAAAATTTTCTATTTCTGCATTAGCAATCATTAATAATGAATTTTCCTATTCTATACATTAACAATGTTTTCTATTTCTACATTAACGATTATCACGAATAAAATCATATATCAATTTATTTGTTTTTTTTATGAATCAATCTCAATCCATCCAGTGAAAGATATGGATCAACCACGTTTATCACATTCGTCTCAGATGCCATAAAATTAGCAAGTCCACCAGTAGCAACCACAAATGTATCCTCATTACCCAATTCACTCTTCATCATCTTGACAATTTTTTCAACCTGACCAGCATAACCATAAATCACACCAGCCTGAATTGATGATACAGTATCTTTGCATATTATCGTCTCTGGTTTTACTAGCTCAACTCTAGGAAGCTTTGATGCTTTTTGGAACAATGCTTCACTCGATATCTTCACTCCAGGGGAAATCGCACCTCCAAGGTACTCTCCTTTTTCAGAAATTGCACAATAAGTAGTAGCAGTTCCAAAGTCGATTAATATCAGCGGACTTCCATATTTAGATATTCCAGCCACTGCATTTATTATCCGATCTGCCCCTACCATTTTGGGATCATAATATTTAATATTAAGACCCGTCTTTATTCCAGGTCCAACTATCAATGGAATAATATTGAAGTATTTTCTACAAAAATTTTCCAAAGAATGCATCACAGCAGGAACCACTGAAGAAATAATAACATCTGTAACTACACCCAAAGACAATTCACTCGCATCAAACAAGCTTTTTATTATAACTCCGTATTCATCAGAAGTCTTATTCAAATCAGTATTTATTCTCCAATCCCTAATAAGCTTTTTATCATGATATACGCCAAGAACCATATTTGTGTTTCCGACATCTAATACTAATAACATATTTATTTCAATTCCTCTCAAATTATTTCAAAATAACCTATAACAGTATTATTTTATCATCATAACCTAACAATAGCAAGCATCTTGACTTATTTGTTCAGATTTTTGACACGATAATATTTTTACTCAATTTTTATAAATTTTCATTTCAAACACAAATTCTTTAATATGGTATTTTAATAAAGTTATAATTGTCAAACTAATATGATATAATAAAGAAAATGATATAAAAAATATTTATGATTTTTTTATCAATTAAATAGACTAAAATAAAGTATCTACTAACATTTTTACACTAGATTAATATTTATTTAAAGGAGCTGATTACTAAATGAAAAATACCAAAGACCTGATAATGGAAGCACTACTCAAAAATTCGGATAAATATATTTCTGGAGAATCCCTTTCAGATGAAATTGGAGTTTCAAGAGCTTCAGTTTGGAAAGGCATTAACTCTCTAAAAAAAGAAGGCTATGTGATTGAATCGAAATCTGGCTCTGGCTATAAACTGATAAAATCAGAGGAAGAACGTGGTTTTTCGACTTACGAATTTATTCATAATCTAAATACAAAATATCTTGCTCAGAGCATTATCTTTTTTCAAACCATAGATTCTACAAACACCCATGCCAACAAAATTGCAGAAAAATCAGAGGAGGGTACTGTTGTTCTGGCTAACGAACAAACAAACGGCAAAGGAAGAACAGGTAAAAAATGGATTTCCGATGAAAATGTTGGAGTTTATTTCAGTATGATATTAAAACCAGAAATCCCCCTTTCAAAAGCTAGTTTTTTGACACAAATAGCTGGTGCTTCATTATGCCTCGCACTGAATAAAAACGATATTCCAGCAAAAATAAAGTGGCCTAATGACATTATTGTAGACGGAAAGAAAATTTCCGGAATTCTAACTGAAATGAATGCCGAGATAGACAGAATCAACTTTATTGTTGTAGGAATTGGCATTAACCTCTACAAAACGAGCTTTGACGAACTACCTAATATCGCGACCTCAATTGAAAATGAGGGATATAAAATAGGAAGAGAAAAATTATTAAAGGATTTCTTTGAAATATTTGAGAAACTATATTCAAAATTCAAAAAAAATTCTATAGTAGAAACAAGAAAAACATTGAGAGATTACTCAGCAGTTTTAGGAAAAGAAATATACTTAATAAATAATGGCGAAAAAGAAAAAGTATTTGCTGAAAACATAGATGAAAATGGAAATCTAATTGTTAGAGATCAGATGGGTATTATCAGAACAATTTTTTCTGGAGAAATATCAATTCGTGGGTTAAATGGTTATATATAAATTTTTTATTTATACCTCTTACGATAAAATTAATTCAGTCTTCAAGCTCATAGGTCTAAGAAAATACTTGGTATACAAATAATAAATAAGTATCATTAGCAAAAAACTGTCAAATTTCTGTTTTCACAGAAATATGGCAGTTTTTAGTAGTATTATTTTCAAATATAAATTTATCATTTAATTTCATCAGGAATAATATTATACAATTCATCACCTATAAATTCTTCCAATTCTACTATAAATCTCACAAACTTTGCTATAATGCTGTCCAAAAAATCCTCGCTTTCCGGTCCGTATTTCTTCAAAGCCTTGCTCTTAATGTATTCCATTCGCCTTTGTGGTCCAACAAAATTGCTTTGCAAAACCACTCTATCTGCAATACACAATACATCTTCTTCGTCTAAAGAGCATATATCTGTGTTGATTTTGTGTTTCGTGTGGTCATTTATTACCTTCGCTACATTCTCCAAGCCAATTGAATGTAGATATTTAGCACCAACCTTCTCATGATTTTTATGAACTCTGGCTACATCGTGCAAGTATCCAGCAGCTGCTACCAGCTGAGAATTTATTTTCAAGCCTTTTTTATTCAATTCAATCGCTATAGATTTTGCGGCTTCACCCACAGCAAAGCAATGTAATTGCACGTGTTCAGGAGTTTGATACCTATTAAGTATATCCATACATTCATATTTTGTAGGACAGTAATCCTTTGGAAAAATAAAATCCTTGTTCATATCGACTACCTTTTCCAAACCATACTATTTTCTATGAATATAGCTAACCACATCACAGACAATAATCTGATCATCTTCCTCAGGGTTATTAAATCTCACACTCTTCGTTCCAGACAAATGAGAATCCTCAGATAGGAAATTTGAAATTACAGAATAAATCCAATCCATTCTCCAAGGTGTTTTTAGTTCGCCCTCAATCAAATTCCCATTTACATCAAAAACTAATTTTTGATTTTTTAGATCGCATGGTATACTGTCGACGTCTTTAATGATTACATCATATAGCCTATCGATAACTACCTCTTTATCAGTAGGTTCGTCAATTATATAGCTAATATCATTTCCCACTGACTGTGCCAGCTTCCTGCTACAACTAGTTTTACATGCTGTTGAGCAATTTGCACACATATCATCTTGACCAACTGGATCCAAACGATGATAGTTTTTTTCTACAATATGCTTACCCATTATAAAACTCTCCTTCATCTTCTTCTACTTCAGCACTGAAATAAATGCACTGCCACTTACCATTCAAATACTCTTCTGCCCCCTCAAACATTTCGCCAATGGAATTGTATTCATATCTATCTCCACTACAAAACATATTTATCTTATTGACTTCCATATTCCATTTTTCTGTTTGTGAATCATACCAAATCAAAGTATCGTCTGGCTTATTAAAAAATTGAGTAATACCATTAGCAAATTCTTTTTCAAAATCCTCTTTATTTGGATTAACCAATGGTACAAACACTCTATTTATCTCCAAATCGAAAACCTTACCGTCCTCTATCCTCGCCGCAGTAAGTCTTCCATATTTTTCTCCAATTTTTAATTTTTCACCGGCAATTTTCAGCATATGGCTGACAGCATCTATAACCATAATAAATCTGTCATCCCCCTCAACTGATATTTTGCCTTCTATTTCAAACATATCATCTTCCAAATAGAAATCCACAGATTTCCCATTTGCTTTTTCAAAAAAATTCTTGTCTTTTATATCCAATATCATACGCTTCACATTATATACTAAAATCCAAAAGTTCCGGATTCTGGTATATATTTCCCTTTAACTTAAATGTTTCTGACATATACGGACCACCCATTGCAATAGAGCCATCATTACCAATTAGTACAAATCCTGCAATTTCTTCGCTCCACATTATCTGGTAAATCCCATTATCTCCCTCTACAATATCAGCTTCAAATATTTCATTTTGCTCATTATCGTACCAACCAGTACTTTGTAGTGGGACTAATTCTACTGGCTCATCAGGATTCTTAAAATCATAAATCAAAACTGTACCAAACGAAAGATACCCATAGATAGTCTTTTCTAGTTCCGAAGCACCTTGTTGCTCAAGTTCGTCTGGCGAATACATTATTTTGTTTTCATCATCCCATGCTTTAAATTTTATTTCACGCATCAAATTACCTCTCATCTAACATATACCGGTGCCACCATTACAGTGACACCGACATAACCATTTATTAATTTAAATTCTAAATATTTACACATTTCTTACCTAAACGCATAAAAGGATTTAAAAAATTTTATTGTAGATCTCTAAATGCCTTCGTATTAAAATACACCCTTTGCTTTTTGTTCTTTAATTGCATTAAGCACCTTTTCAGGAGTCAAAGGCATTTCAGTAAATCTGACACCTATTGCATCATAAACAGCATTGAATATAGCTGGAATAGTCGGCTGAATTGGTCCTTCACCTGATTCCTTCGCTCCATATGGTGCTGACGGATCATATGCATCGACGATATTGGCATCTATTTCAGGCATATCTAGTGCAGTCGGTATCTTGTAGTCATGTAATGAAGGATTTAAGAAAGTTCCATCTGGAGCAATCTTCATTTCTTCATATAAGGCTTGTCCCATACCCATTTGTATAGATCCATGAACCTGACCTTCAACACTCTGTGGATTAATAGCTACACCACAGTCTCCTGCTTCTGTGATCTTAACTACGTTTACCTTTCCTGTTTCTAAATCTACATCTACCTCTGCAATCTGGGCACTAAATCCAAATGTTGGAGAGTGTCCAATGTTACCACCTTGCTGAATTCCCTTTCTTCTTGGAGGAGTAAACTGACCAGTCTTAGTCAATGGTCCATTTGTTTGAATATATGCTGATACAACATCTCTCCAAGGAACTCTCTTATTAGGCTTGTAAATATTGTAGAATTCTCCACCTTGAGCCTCAACTTCATCACCACGAATTCCAAGCATTCCAGCAGCAACTGGTCTAAGCTCTGCATTTATTTTTTCTGCTGCCTGCCTAATAGCCCAGCCTGTAGCAAATGTCAAACGACTGGCAAATGTTCCCAAATCAAACGTTGAAATCTTTGTATCTCTTGGAACAACAGTAACGTCTTCTGTCTTAACACCCAATGTTTCGGCTGCCATCTGAGCCATTACCATATCAACACCTTGACCAATATCTGTAGCTCCACAGTATACTGTTACATCATTTTCTTCATCGACTTTTATTGTTGCAACAGTATGTGGTTTATATGATAGGTATAACGTATATGAAGTTCCTGAAATGTAATATCCTCCAGACAGACCAATACCCTTACCAAAAGGTAATTTTCCATGCTTTTCTTTATATCCTGATTTTTCAACACATTCAGTTAAACATTTTTTGTATTCTGTATGAGGAATATACATCTTACTCATGGCTGTATATCCAGATTCAGCAGCATTGAGCATTCTTATTTCATATGGATCCATACCGAAGTGTGCCGCAGCTTGATCCAACATCTGTTCCATTGCAAATCTTGGTTGAACTCCACCCAGACCTCTGAAAGCTCCGCAAGTAGGTTTGTTAGTATAGATTCTCTTTCCATCAAATTTTACGTTTGGAATCATATATGGAATGTGTACCATTGATGCAGTATAGAATAAAACAACTATCCCCCAACCAGCATATGCTCCACCGTCCATCAAGTTATTGAATTCACAAGCTGTAATTTTACCAGTCTTATCAAAGCCTAGCTTCATCTTCATATAACAAGGATGTCTACCATTGTTTGTAGCAAATACTTCGCTTCTTTCGTAAGTTATCTTTACAGGTCTACCTATCTTTCTAGATAATAATGCTGAACAGAAATCTGCCTGAGAAGCAACTCCTTTACCACCAAATCCACCACCTATTAGAGGAACTGTAATTCTTATTTTGTTTAGTGGCATTTCAAGAACCTTGGCTAACTGCTGATGAGTATAATGTGGGACCTGACAAGTAGCATATAGATGAAGCTTTCCAGTTGCAACATCAAAATCAGCTATTGCAGATTGAGGTTCAATAAATCCATGATTCACATATGAAGAATAATAATCTTGCTCCAAAACATAATCAGCTTCTTCAAATGCTTTATCGGGGTCTCCATAAACCTGAACACCTTCATAGCTTATATTGTTAGGACAATCCTCATGAATCCTTAAATCATCTCTCTTCACAGCCTCTCTAGGATCTACAAGGGCTTCTAAAACATCATACTCAACTTCTATCAATTCCAAGGCTTTTTCAGCAATTTCTTCTGTTATCGCAGCTACTGCTGCTACTGGTTCTCCCCAGTTCCTAACCTTTCCAACTGCCAATGCATGTTCGTTTGCATTATGAGGTACTATACCATAAGGAATCGGGCAGTCTTCTCCAGTGATAACGCCCAATACACCATCCAGCTCCAATGCCTTACTATAGTCAATTTTCAATATTTTAGCATGGGCATGCTTGCTTCTCAACAGCTTACCATAAGCCATTCTTGGCAAAGTGATATCATCAGTATAACGAACAGCACCTTTTACTTTATCTGGACCGTCTGGTCTACGAATACTTCTACCTACTTCAGTAAACTCTTTTGTATAATCTTTATAGTTGTTATATCTGTTAGATACTTCGTACATCTTTCCCATCTTACTTAGCCCCCTTTTCTGCAACTAAATTCGCATAAGACTCAATAGCTTTAATGATATTGATGTACCCAGTACATCTACAAGTATTTCCAGATATAGCAGTCTTTATCTCTTTCTGAGTTGGATTTGGGTTTCTATCAATTAAAGCCTTTGCTGATAAAATCATCCCTGGAGTACAGAATCCACACTGAACTGCACCATGATCCAAGAATGCATCCTGAATTGGATGCAATGAACCATCTTCATTTGCTATACCTTCAATTGTAACTATTTTTTTATCAACACAAGCGATTGCAAGCTTCAAACAAGCCAATTCAGGATGACCATCAATCAATACTGTACAGGCTCCACAGTCACCCTGACCACAGCCTTTTTTTGTGCCTGTTAAACCAACAGTCTTTCTAATAACATCCAACAAAAGATCCTTTGATGTAACAATGACATCATAATTTTGATTATTAATATTTAATGTGATTACTTGTTTCATTTTTACACCTCCATTGCCAAATCATATGCTTCTTTCGTCAATCTTCTAGCTAATGCTCCGACAACATCTTTTCTGTATTCAGCAGATGCTCTGATGTCAGAAATCGGCTTTGCTTCACCCATTGCAGCTTCGCCAACGCTTTCAATCAACTCATCATTCAATTCTTTACCTACAAGCAATGCAGGCACAGCCTCAGAAACAATCGGCTTTGGAGATACCGAACCCATTACGAGCTTAACACTCTTAATAGTCTTTTTGTCTGCTTCTAGTTCAATATTTACTGCCATATTTACAGCATCAATTTCCATTGCATTTCTCAAACCTATGTATCCATAAGTCGCTGCCGAATTTTTAGCTGGAGTAGGAATTATGAACTTTGTAAGCATTTCATCCTTTTCTAACACATTTTTACGGTTACCAAGAATAAAGTCTTCTGCCTTTACAACTCTTTCTCCTCTCACACTTTCAATAACTACACTTGCATTCAATGCAGCCAAAGGTGTTGGTGTTTCACCAGCTGGAGAAGAATGTGAAATATTTCCTCCCAATGTAGCCATCGACCTTACCTGATAAGATCCTAGTTCACCTGCCGCATGAACCAATGCATTATAGCCTTTTTCTGTTAGCTCTTTTGAATTTTCGATTTCTGCAATCCTTGTACAGGCACCAATCTCCACGCCATTTTCTGTGAACTCAATGCCTGACAATTCTTTAACATCAGCGATGTTGATAAGGTTTTCCGTTTCGATCATCTTTTCTTTTAGCATGATAATTAAATCAGTGCCTCCAGCAAGGATCTTTGATTTTTCACCAATTTCAGCCAACAACGCTAAAACCTCTGCCTTAGTTTTAGGTGCATGGTACTGAAAATCACTTAAAATACTCATTCTTAAGCCTCCTTTAAAACTTTACGCCTTAGATTTTTTGAATGAATTATTTTTTCATTAAAATGAATTTGTGCCAATAATTCACTATCATTATATAATATTACAGTAAATATTACAATTGTGTTTTATTAAAATCATTAAAATAAATTGATAAAAAATAAAAGGATGATAAAAAATGCACAAAACGTGATTTATGTTGATAAAAGCATGTTATTATATAAAATATAAGCTGAAACCAAAAATATAAAAATGGCCAAATACAACAAATAAAATGTTGAAATCTAGCCATTTAAATTATTTTTATTGCATATAAAGCCTCACCTGTATCAAAAATAGGCTAAAAAACAGTAATTGTTCATCATTCAATGAAAATCAAATCCCTTTTATCGATTGAAAGAGTTAGTGACGAGCCTTCTAATATATCATATCTATCTTGCAATTTATTTATTCTAATACAGTATACTTTATCTGAGCGATCATACATATAGCTGTAATCACTATTTTTCTTAAATGAAAAAAATACTTTGATGTTCTCTATTCCTTCATAAATTTTCTCAATTTTCACATCTACAACATTTTCTACATTCTCGTTGCTTGACAAAATTTTAAAATCTACATCCCTTATACCAACATATCTAATTTTATTTTTGCAAATTTCGTCAGCATCATCTAAAGCAATTTTTAAATCCATTTCCGGAATAAATAGCATTGACTCATTATCTATACTAGCTGGCAGTATATTGCTCACTCCAACCATCTTTGCACCTTGAATTGTTTTGGGATGATTAAATGTTTTTTTTGTTGTTCCATGCTCCACAATCCCACCGTTATCAATAATTATCAGCTCATCGCTAAACCTATATATTTCATCCCTACTATGAGATACCATGATGATTATACCATCATAATCTGCAACCATCTCCTCTAGCTCCATCTGTAGCTTGTCTTTCAAATCGTTGTCCATAGCCGAAAACGGTTCATCCAACAATATAAGCTTGGGCTCATAAGCCATAATTCTAGCCAATGCAACACGCTGCTGTTGTCCCCCTGAAAGATCTCTCGGCATTTTGCTTGCAATATTATCTATACAGAATCTTTTCATAAGCTCAGATGCTTTTTTTGCCTTGTATTTTTTGCTACCCTCAATAATTATCTCTATATTCTCTCTGACACTCATAGTCGGAAATAGTGCATAATTTTGGAACATATAAGCCACATTTCTCTTCTGTGGCTTTATATTTATTTTTTTCGACGAGTCAAATAGAAGCTCGTCATTCAGCTCAATAACGCCTTCATCCGGAGTTATTATTCCAGAGATATATTTTAGCAGCATACTTTTACCTGAACCTGATGCACCGAGAATACCAATCCTATTCGATGTGGTTTTTAATGAAATATCCATTTCAAAAATATTCAGTTTTGATTTTATTTCAACTGATAGGCCCATTTTTCCAATTCCATTCAAATTTTTTTAAATATTATCTTTTAAATATCTACAGACTATCTTTTACTCAAGGCTACATTCACTGAGTATATTATCACGAAGGATATCATCAAAACTATTACAACCCAGATGCCCGCCTTCAAATAATCGCCATCATTAATTACCATTGCAATAGTTTGTGAAATTGTCCCCGTCTTTCCAGGTATATTCCCAGCGATCATTGAAGTCGCTCCATATTCTCCCATAGCCCTGGCAAAACACAAAATTGATCCCGCAATTAGCCCCGGTCTTGATACCGGCAAAAGTATCCTATAAAATATCTTTCTTTCACTCATACCAAGTGTTCTAGCTGCATAAATCAAGCTTTCGTCAACCTGTTCAAATGCTGCTCTTGCATTTTGATACATTAGAGGTAATGCAATCACAGTTGCTGCAAGAATGCATCCCATCCACGTTTGTAGTACCGAAATATTGAAGTTATCCAATAAAAAGCTTCCAAAAAATCTCCTTTTACTAAATACAATAAGCAAAATGAAGCCTGCTACAGTTGGTGGCAAAACTATCGGCAAAGACATTATTCCATCCAAAAAAGCTTTCTTTTTCTTATTACACGTCATCGCCTTTTTTGCTAACAGTACACCTATAAAAAATGAGATTATAGTGGCAACAATAGCAGTTTTTATTGATATTATTAAAGGACTCCAGTCCAGATTTTTAATTATTTCAAGTGATTCATTCAATGTATTCCCACTCCTCGATTTAAAATGACATTCCAATGCGAAACGATGTGTTAATTCACCTTAAATCCATATTTTTCGTACACTTTTTTCGCCTTATCATCTGACAAAGCTTTATATAATTTGTCGGTAATCTCAGCTTTGTCCTCAGTATTATTCTTTGATTTTACCTTGGCAATCGGATATGTTATTTTTCCAGTTTTTTCTACATCTATTGTACTTACTATTTTCACATTCTCATTTCTCTTTACATCACTAACGTAAGCAAATCCAATTTCTGCTGATTTTTCTGCAACAGAGCTCAAAGCCACGCTAACATTCTCTTTTTCACTAATCGTAATTCCACCCAATGCCTCAGATACAGTCTTTCCTGTAATTGCCTTTACAGTCTCATTGTCTTGATTTTCGACCTTCAATATCCCCTCTGCAATCAGTGCTTTTCTAGCATAAAAGCCTGCTGGAACACTTCCATATGGTAAAGCTATACTATTGGCCTCCTTAACACTATCCAATCCTTTTACAGATCCATCATAATCCTTGTAAGCTATGATAGCTAATTGGTTTTGCAAAAGATCCATAGTGCTGTTGTCGACTAACATTCCCTTTTCATCTAATTCTTTAATTTCCTTAGTTGATGCACTTAAAAAGATGTCACAGTCAAAACCTTCCATAATCTGGGATTTAAGCTTTCCAGAGCTATCCGCATTTACCACAACCTTTACATCGGCATTTTGTGCTTCAAAATCCTTTACCAGCTCGCCAGCTGCATCAGAAAGACTTGCTGCAATAAAAAGGCTTACTTCTTTTTTGGCTTCCGTTGCCTTTTCATCTGTAGTATTCTTCTTTGTACAGGCTGTAAGTGTTGTCCCTGCAATCAATGCCAATAACAAACATAATACTTTAAATTTGTGACCTAATTTCATACGTCTTTTCCTCCCTTAAATTAATACAGTTAAAAATATTTATTTTCTAGCGCACTCTGAAGATGTGCCCTTTAAAATCTTTAATCCGTGCTCCAAATTTGGCAATAGAAATTCCAATGACTCTTTTACAGCTCTTGGACTGCCCGGCAAGTTTATTATCAGAGTACTATTTCTAAGACCACTCACAGCTCTGCTAAACATAGCCCTTTTCGTGTAGTTCATTGAATAGGCTCGAATCGCTTCGGAAATTCCATTCGCCATTCTATCGCATACGGCATTTGTAGCCTCCGGAGTCACATCTCGCATAGCAAATCCAGTCCCTCCAGTCGTAATTATCAGATTTACCTGTCTCTGATCTGCAAGTCTCTTTAATTGCTGTTCAATTATTTTCTGTTCATCTGGTATTATTATCTCTTCCTTGACTACAAAGCCATTTTCTACCAATCCTTCTGTAATTATAGGACCACTCTCATCCTTTCGTTGACCAACCGATCCCTTATCGCTAACAGTTATTACTGCTGCTGTCAGTGGTACATCCAGATTAACTTCAATAAGCTCTACTTCATCCCCTATTTTTATATCTCCACCTACTATTACCTCAGTAAAAACACCCTCTCTTGGCATTATGCAATCTCCAACTGAATGAAATATCGCACAATGAGAATGACACTCCTTACCTATTTGACTCAGCTCTAACACAGCTTCACCTATTTTAAATCTTGTACCGACTGGCATACTTCTAAAATCATATTCATCTATTATTAGATTTTCTCCAAATGCGCCAAAATCAACATCAGCACCCTTTGCTCTAAACTCATTTATTCTTTCATAGGAAAGAATACTTACCTGTCTATGCCATTTTCCAGCATGAGCATCATTTTCTATTCCAAAATTTTCAATCAATTTCACACTAGGCACTTCCTTTTTTTGAGTACCCTTTTTTTCACTTATACATATTCCAATTATTTTTGCCATCTTGCAATTCCTTCCCCATATCTAACCACCAATTTGCGTCATCTTCTTCGTTTCTGTGATGTTTTTCATATCCTCAAAGCAGTGCTTTTCAGGCTTTTCAAGAATACTTTTTGAAAGTGCTTCATAAACACCTTCTGCATCTTCCATTTTTAGAAAATTCTTTATGGTTGTTGATTTATCAAAGCACAAGCAGGATTTTATATCACCTGTCGAGGTCAATCTAATTCTATTACATGAATCACAGAATTTTCCATGAATGGCACTTATAAATCCGACACAGCCTAAAAATCCACCAACCTTATAGTATTGAGCTGGTCCATTCCCATGCTTTGATTTATCAATTGTCACATTTGAAAAAGAGTCAAATAATATTTTGATCAAATCCTCATTTGACACCAGCATCGATTTCGCTCCTAAACCAATCGGCATCATCTCAATAAACCTCACATCAATGGTATATTTTTGAGCTAGTGTAATCAAGCTCAAAAAATCATTTGCAAAGTCCTTATCATGTAAAACGGCGTTTATCTTTACCTTCAATCCCTTTTCTATTGATTTTTCTATTGCTTCAAGCACTCTGTCAAGCTTGTTGAATCCGGTAATTTCTCTATATTTATTTCTATCTAGGCTATCAAGACTGATATTTATAGACTTTATACCCGCTTTCATAAGATCATCGAGCTGATCTACAAGAAGTATTCCATTTGTAGTAAGTGTAACCTCTTTTACACCATCCAACTCATATATTTTTTTTATCAGTTCGTGACAATTTTTTCTGACTAACGGTTCTCCACCCGTAATTTTAAAGTTAACTATACCTAGCTTTATTGCTTCCCTACACACCATCACAATTTCATCAAATGACAAAATATCATCATGAGAACACAATTTTATTCCATCTGGCATACAGTATCTGCAACGCAAATTACATCTATCCGTAATAGAAATCCTCATATAGTCAATATTTCTGTTATATGAATCAATCACGATAATCTCTACCTTTCCCAAACTCCACTCTTACCGCCGGTCTTTTTCATCAGCTTAATTTCCAATATTTCCATGCCTTTATCTACAGCCTTGCACATATCGTAAATCGTCAAAAGACATATATTTACGCCTGTCAATGCCTCCATCTCTACTCCGGTTTTTCCAACTGTCTTTACCGTACAAGAAGCCATAATTTTGTTCTCATTATCATCAAGGTCAAAATCAATCTCCACTTTGCTTAGATTTAGAATATGGCAAAGAGGTATTAACTCAGCAGTTTTCTTCGCCCCCATAATACCAGCTACTCTTGCTATGCCTAGCACATCACCCTTTTTCATTCCACCAGCCTTGACTTTATCAAAACATTCTTTTGACATCTTGATACTACCTACTGCAACTGCCTCCCTTATAGTTTCATCTTTATGGCTGACATCTACCATAATGGCATTGCCGTTTTTATCAAAATGTGTAAAATTACTCATATCGTCTCCATTTCAAACTTAAAATAATTCTAGTATTTATATTAACTATCTTCCAAAGCTACATTTAGGGAATATACAAACATCGCACTCCAGGCATAATCCTCCTTCACCGAGCTCTGCCATATCCTCTGCTGTTATTACATCATCAGCCATAACTCTTGGAAGAACCAAATCAAATATAGTTCTCTTCGCATACATGACACACCCCGGCAAGCCTAGTATTGGAATAGCTCTATCCTCGTCTTTTTTACTATAATAAGCCAGCAAAAACATCGCTCCTGGTAACACTGGTGCACCATATGAAATGATATTTGCACCTGTATTCTTGATAGCCAAAGGAGTTTTATCATCAGGATCTACACTCATTCCACCAGTACAAACCACCATATCTGCACCTTTTTCAATCAGCTCTAGTATTGCATTTGTGACTTTTTTATCATTATCCTCTAGAACTATATTTTCAAATAACTCTCCTCCAAATTCTGCTATCTTGTCAATGATAACAGGCGTAAATGTATCTTTTATTCTCCCATAGAAAACCTCGTTACCTGTAGTTACAACTCCTACCTTTTTCCCCTTAAATTCCTTTATTTCAAAGATCGGTTTTCCAGAAGTAATATTCAAGACTTGTTCCTTTACCTTTTCCATCTTATCTTTCTCAATTACCAATGGAATTATTCTAGTACCTGCAAGCTTCTCTCCCTCCTTCACAGAAAAGTTCCCATGAATACTTGCAATCATCATCTGCCCAAAGCTATTTACAGCCTTTAATGCCTCTCTGTTTATTTTTAGCAGCCCATGGCAATCAGCAAATAGATTTATTTTACCTTCCTTTGGTTCAGATCTTTTCATATTATCATTTAGACAGAGAGAACATAGCACCTCCGCAGCTTCATTTTCATGAAGCATATTTTCGTCATTCTCCCAAATGTATATGTGGTCTTTTCCAACACTCAACAATACTGGTATATCTTCTTTTGTAACAACATGACCCTTTCTAAAAACTGTGTCCTTTGTTACGCCCTTTATTATCTGCGTTATATCATGGCAAAGGACAGCCCCCTCTGCATCAACTGTTTTAATTATTTTCATGTCTATCTTTCGCCCTTTCATTTATCAATTGTCCAGCAATACTAATCGCTATTTCTGCAGGTGTTTCACACGCAATGGATATACCTATAGGTGCCGTTATTCTAGCTAGATCCTCGTCACCATACCCATCATTTCTTAGCCTTTCCATCACACTCGCAGTCTTTTTCCTACTTCCAATTACTCCAATATATCTGGCAGGAGACTTTAAAACTTGACGTTGAACGATATAATCGTCCTTGTGTCCTCTAGTCATAATACAAATATAGTCATTTTTCGTAATCTCATCACAAAGCTCAGATAAGTTTTCCATATTCACTATTCTTGTAGACAAAACGCCATCGAATAATTCCTTTTTGGCGAAATCTTCTCTATCCTCCACCACAATACAATTAAATCCTATCCTATGTAATGTCGGCACCAATTGCTGAGCCACATGACCACCGCCAAAAATATATACCTTTGAATTTCTATTTATTTGTTCGACATAATATATTCTTTCGCCTATAGTGTACTTTCTCGATTTTCCATCCAAGCTATTGATTATTTCTTCTGGTATATCTATTCCAACACAATGGTTACTTCCACATACGACTCCCATCGAAGCTTGAACACCATCTGTAATATCCAGTATCAACCATATGTCTTCATTTCTTTCAAAAGAATCTAAAATGGCACGAACCAATTTTTTCGTATTTTCATCCTCGCTCGATATATACTGAAAGAAACACGCCACATCTCCACCACAGATCATACCTAAATCCTGAACCTCGTTTTGTCTCAGAATATATTTTTCATTAAACGATCTCTTTGTACTTAGAACTTCCTGCGCCTTCTGTTGACAGAGATACTCAACTGCACCACCGCCAATAGTTCCATAAATCCTTCCTTTTTCTCCTACAATCATTCTAGCACCAGCACCTCTAGGCGTGGAGCCAGAGCTGGCAGTAATGCTAACCATAGTAACATCTCTACCACTATTTAATTCCTCATCCAATAACTTAAAAAACGTTTTCATATTATTTCAATTCAGACTCCTTTTCAGGTAAAATTCCAATTTCCAGACACTTAAACTCGAAATTTTCATACTCAAAACAGCTGTAAGATGCGTATGGCTGCCTTATAGCCCTAGAGGTCTTAATATCTGCACCTATCACCTTTGCAATAAATGCACAATTAACACCAGCATGAGCAACACAAATAACATCTCCAGCTGTATTATTCATTATCTCTATAATAGCATTTTCCATGCGTTTCAAGGCATCTACACGCCTTTCGCCATTCGAAGGTTCATCTCCAAGCTCTTTGACGATATCCTTAAGAGGTATACCTTCCCATTCGCCCATGTCAATTTCCATAAGCCCTGCGTCAATATTTATTTCTAGCTTACCATCAGAAATTATTTCAGCAGTACTTACACACCTACTTAGCGGACTTGAAAAAATACTATTTATTTGCTTTTTCGAAAAAAAGTCTCTCAATTTTTTGCTTTCATCTATTCCCTTGTTGCCGATATCTATATCGGTTTTTCCGATACACAGTCTGATATCGTCCTTGAAATTAGGTGTCGCATGTCTAACAAGATATAATTTTCTCATAAACTCACTACCCTCTCAATCCCATGGCAAAATATTTTTTATACTTTTTTTCTAGATCTTTATACATTTCACTCATTAGCTTAGAATAGCTATCAACCAATCTCAAGCCCTCTTTGGTAAGTGAAGACCCTCCTCCACCTGTTCCTCCGGTCCATTTTTCAACAACCGGAAATCCAAGCTCTCTCTCAATATCCTTAATAATCTTACTTCCCTTTGAATATGAAATGCCCACGCTAACACACGCTTGCTGTATAGATTTTTGGGAGTCTATACTCTTCAGTAATCTATAAGCTGTTTCATCAAAAAAAACTTCTCTAGCTTTTAATTTGACTTCAATTTGAGGTCCTATAGGATATCCTTTACCTCTTTGATAGTTCCACTCAATAAGCTCAGAATATTCCTCTGGCGTATCTATATCGAAATATACAGCCTCATCATCAACATCTACATTGGTAATATGAGATCCATATGATTCCATTGCACCTCTAAGCCCATCCTCTCCACAGTAATTTCCAAGAGATTTTGCAAATTCATTGCTCACTATTATAGGATGTCCTGGTTGTCCATTATATGTCGTTCTCACTAGTTCGGCATCAATACTCAAAACCTTTTCCAATGTTTCTTCTAAAATGGCAGGTAAATCCATAGGCATTATTAAAATCCGATCGCACAAATTCATTATATCTTCAACACCAAGGACAACAGAATCAAACATTTGTGTTTCTGAGTATTTTTCATTTTCAACATACCTTATATCATCGAAAAAAATACTTTTTTTCAATTCATCCGACTTATGTCCGACAACAACCGTAATAGGATAAACATCCAGTTTTTTCAGTTTACTAATCGTACAATTCGCTACCGTAGAATCTCCAAATGGCAGAGAAGGTTTAAAAGCCTTCATTCTGGAAGATAGTCCAGCAGCTACTATAACAGCTCCAGTTTTTTTCATAATACGCCACCTTCAAACTATTATCTATCGTTCGTTTTTTTATTAGCTAACGCTCTTTAATTATATCACGCATAAATTATTATGTAAATATAATAAAAAAAATTAACCACCAAATACAAATTTGTTTTTGGTGGTTAAATACTGCAATATTAGTAATAAGCATTCGAGATTTATTAACAAGTATTTAATATTTTATTTATTCTACATCAGCTTTATTTTTGTCGGCAGTCGAAATCTCATCATCAATTTTTTCATTATCGATTTTTACCTGATCAATTTCCTCATCAATTTTTTCCTCTCTATTTAAAGGAAGCCTCATCTCAAAAGCTTCTACAAACTGACTTTCATTTAGTGTTTCAAACTCAAGCAACGCCTTTGCTATATAATCCAATCGTTCTTGATTTTCTCTCAACATAATCTTAGTTTTTTCATATGCATCAGATACTATAGCTCTAACCTCAACATCTATCTCAGCAGCTACTTCTTCAGAATACTCCTTTGCATGACCAAAGCTATTACCTATAAATACTTCATCCTGTGAAGCGAAATTTATTGGTCCAAGCTTTTCGCTCATACCATACTTAGCGACCATATCTCTAGCTAATTGAGTAACTCTTTGAAGGTCGTTTGATGCTCCGGTAGAAATATCATCCAAGTTTAACTCTTCAGATACTCTTCCTGCAAGAAGTACTATCAACTCCTGCATCATTTCTCCCTTAGTAGCATAATATTTATCTTCCGTTGGTAACTGTAGTGTAAATCCACCAGCCATACCTCTTGGAATAATAGTAACCTGATGAACTGGATCCATCAAATCTAACAAGTGAGCACATACTGCGTGTCCTCCTTCGTGATAGGCTGTCAAAATTCTTTCCTTTTCACTTATAACTCTTGATTTTTTAGCAACACCAACAATCACCTTGGTAATTGCTTCCTCAATATATTCCATGGATATTTTATCCTTGCCATTTCTCGCAGTTAATATAGCAGCTTCATTCATAA
The DNA here is from genome assembly GCF_900112955.1 of Peptostreptococcus sp. D1. Lineage (GTDB taxonomy): Bacteria > Bacillota > Clostridia > Peptostreptococcales > Peptostreptococcaceae > Peptostreptococcus. The sequence goes on along the minus strand of NZ_FONP01000011.1, from coordinate 25,075 downwards.
TATTTTCTATATCGGCTGGAGTAAATCCAGGTGTACTCTTTGCTAAAACATTCAAATCAATGTCATCTGACAAAGGTTTATTTTTTGAGTGAACCTTGAAAATTTCCTCCCTCCCCTTTACATCTGGTCTTCCGACAACAACTTGTCTATCAAAGCGTCCAGGTCTCAAAAGCGCTGGGTCGAGAATATCAGGTCTATTAGTAGCAGCCATTATAATAATCCCTTGATTTACACCGAATCCATCCATTTCAACAAGAAGCTGATTTAATGTCTGCTCTCTTTCGTCATGTCCGCCACCAAGACCTGCACCCCTTTTTCTACCAACAGCATCTATTTCATCGATAAAAATAATTGCTGGCGATTCTTTTTTTGCCTGCTCGAATAAATCTCTTACTCTTGAGGCACCCACACCGACAAACATCTCAACAAAATCTGAACCACTAATAGTAAAGAATGGTACTCCAGCTTCACCAGCAACAGCTCTTGATAAGTATGTCTTACCTGTTCCTGGAGGTCCTACCATCAAAATCCCCTTTGGAATTCTAGCTCCCAAATCTATATATTTCTTTGGATTTTTCAAGAAATCAACAATTTCCTGTAGCTCTTCTTTTTCCTCTTTTAACCCAGCAACATCTTTAAATAATACTTTATCTTTACCTGATTTATGCTGCTTTGCTTTTGATTTGGCAAAGCTCATAACCTTTCCTCCACCACCCTGTGACTGATTCATAATAACAAAGAAAGCAATAACCATGAATGCCAAAAGTAGTAATGTCGGCAATAGTTCTATCAGCCAAGGAGTTTTAGGGGTCGGTTCAGCAGTTAATTTCACCTTATCTTTTTCAATGCTAGTCAAAAAATCCTGTGCCAATTTATCACTCTTAATTTCACTAGGAATATAAGACTTAAACTTAGTTCCATCCTTTAATGTTCCAGAAATACTCGTATCATCGACAATTTTTATGTCTTTAATATTTCCATTTTTCAAGGTTTGATACAAAGTTGAAAACTCCATATCAGTGTATTTTTCTTTTTGATTTCCAGTGTACCGAACGATTCCTACGATTAATAGCAACATTATCAAATAAATTCCGGCACCTCTCAGTGTCTTATGCAATATACCTACCTCCTTATTATTATTCAAGCGTAAACATCAAAATCTTTTCGGTTTTTTCTTCGATCTTGTAATCTATGCTCATCCTATAGTCACAAACTGCAACCACACTCTCTCCATCAACCAAAATTGGTACTTTATCTCTATTTTCCCTCGGGATTTTTAAGCCTATGAAAAGCTCTTTTATCTTTTTAGATCCACCCGATAATCTTATTTTATCACCTTGTCTTCTATTTCTCAATCTAATGCTACTTCTTATTTTACCCAAATCTAGAAATTGTAAGCCTTTTTTTAATTCATCACTGTTAAAATTTTCCAAAGGTACAATTTCTGACTTAAATGTCTTTCCTAATTCAGATATGAAAACGTCCTTTCCAGGCTCAATCGCGTACTCATACTCAATATTGCTCTCCTCTAATATGGATTTAGTCAGCAAGATATATCCTTGCTTTCTATAAACGAAAATACCTCTTGGAAGATTGATTTTTTTATTCAATTTGCCATCTTTCGACATTTCCAGCACTTCGTCAATATGCTTTTTTTCTATTCCGTTTACGTCTCCAACCAAAGCTCTTATACCTCTAATTATAAGCCTGGATTTGACAGCACTATGTAATGTATTAAACCTTTCTACAAATAAATACACCCCATCCTCATAAGCTCTTGCCAGCTCGGCATACTCTTTATCTACTTCATTAAGAATGTAGTCGCTATCGCTTCTTAGATTTTGAACCATTCTGATTACACTATCTATAAAATTATCATTAAACTCTTTTTGAATATAAGGTATCAATTCCAGTCTAATCTTGTTTCTAGAATATATTGATTCAAGGTTTGTCCTATCAATCCTTGGATACAGCTCATGCTCAACACAATACTTTTCAATATCTTTTCTATTCAAATCCAAAATAGGTCTAATAATACCATCTTTTCTTTTATATTCGATTCCTCTCAAGCCCTGAAGCCCTGTCCCTCTCATTATTCTCATCAAAACAGTCTCAGCCTGATCATTTTTATTATGACCAATTGCAACCTTATTCGCACCAACCCTTGCTTTTATTTCGTTGAACATTTTATATCTTAGTATCCTTGCACCATCTTCAAGTCCAAGCTTATTATCCTCGCAATATTTTGGAACATCAATTGACTTTATAAAGCATGGTATATCTAAGCTATCACAAAGCTTCATAACGTACAGGGAATCTAGATGAGCTTCGAGTCCTCTAATTTGATGATTTAAGTGAGCAACAAATAGCCTTATGTCCATTTGATTTGATAGCTTATGCAAAATATGCAGCAAACACACAGAATCTGGACCACCTGAAACTGCCACTACTATTTGGTCACCTGTTTCTATCATGCTTTTCTCAGTAATAGTTTTTAAAACAGAGTCAAATATCATATTACTCCTCCGCAATAGCCTTTATTTCTATTCTATTATTAGCCTTCATCAATCCCTTTATTTCTATTTTATAATCTAAATTTAGCTTTACTTCATTTTCCAGAATTTTTTTCTTTATCTTGTACGTGTAAATAGACATATCAAAGCTGCCATAAGGTGTTCTATAAATGGAATTATGACTCTCATTTTCCACAAATTTCATTTTTGAGCTAGAATCACCTGAGTTGATAATTGCAACCTCTTTGTCACCTATCTTTATGACTCTATGGTATTTCTTCATATTGCCATTTTCTTCAAAAGCTAAAAATATCCCAGTGCTTTTAAGAGTTTTTTTTCCATTGTAAAAGCTCTCAATAGTTTGTATATCACCAGCTTCTAAAATTTGAGAAGTCTTTATTGTAATCTTAACATCCATATCACACCCAAATTCTATTCGAATCCCTTTCAAATCCTAATCAATATCTATGAATCTCAACTTTTTCCAAGTCTGTTATCTTTCTCTTCAAAAACTCGCCTGCGACTTTTGAAAACTGTTCGTTGATATCAGAAACAAAATACTTGCAACTACCCTTTTTTTCTGAGGTGTTCAGCAAATTATTGTCCTCCAATTTTTTCTTTAAATCCAAAGCCGTCTCTTTCGCAGGATTTATTAATTTTATATCAGCTCCAACTGCTTCACCGATAGTTCTCTTGAGTATCGGATAATGAGTGCATCCCAAAACCAGTGAATCGACACCCCTTTCAATCAACGAATCCAAGTACATGTGTGCAGCAGTCGATGAAATTTCTTTGTTTGCCCATCCTTCTTCAACCAAAGGTACAAATAGTGGGCAGGCTTTACCTATCACCTGTATTTTCTTGTCTATACTCTTCACTGCTTTATTATATGCCTTTGAATTTATTGTACCAGCAGTACCAATAATTCCAACCTTTTTATTTTTCGTAGTTTTGACTGCAGCTCTTGCCCCCGCATCTATTACTCCAATGATTGGGATGTCATAGCTTTCTTTTGCCTCCACCAAGGCTCTAGCTGTGGCTGTATTACACGCAATAACTATAGCCTTAACCTCCTTCGACTTTAAGAAATTAATCGCTTGAAAAGTATATTTTATTATTGTTTCCTTTGACCTCGGTCCATAAGGCACTCTGGCTGTATCACCAAAATATATTGTATCTTCATTGGGAAGGTATCTGTTTATCTCTTTTAGAACAGTCAAACCACCCAAGCCGGAGTCAAAAACTCCTATCGGTCTTCTATCCATATATTTTCCCCTTAATTAAATACACATATTTCCACACCCTTACTAGAAGGTTTGGTCACATATGTATTTATATATTCATTTCTCAATATTTTACTGCATTTTTTTAAAGCTTTATTGTCCGAAAAGAAACCAAAAACAGTCGGTCCACTTCCACTCATCATGCTTTTTATGGAGCCTGAAGCATCCATGATTTTTTTTATTATATCTATATCAGAGCATAAAGTTCTAGTAACAGGCTCCAACATATTCCCCATCGCTTCAACAATGTCACAGATACATTTTCCATTGCTTATAGATTCAACTAGCCTCTCGTTATTTGGAACATAATTCATCAGCCTATTATCGGTAAGTGAAATTTTATTTTTTTCGTCCAAGAACATTATATCAAATTTGCTATATATTTTACTCGTGGATGCGGACTGATTCGGCTTGCATACCAAAATGTTGATATCTTTATTCAAAGCTTTAAGCTTTTGTATGTCCGTACCTTTTCCACAAGCCAATGCAGTGCCACCAGAAATACAAAATGCAATATCAGATCCCAATGCCTTTGAGTCCTCAATTAATTCTTTTTCATCAAGCCCCAAATCAAATAATTTATTAATTCCAACAAACATCGCAGCAGAATCTGCACTTCCACCTGCCATGCCCGCTGCTATCGGTATATTCTTTTCCAGAAAAACCTCTACACCCTCTTCAATTTCATATTTTTCCTTCATATATTGCCATGTCCTGTATATTATATTTCTTTTATCAGAAATCAAATTCGAATTTGATATTGTCAATTTATAGCCTGAGGGCTTCTTTCTAATTAGTATATAGTCAGACAGGTCTATTGACTGCATTACCATTTGCACATCATGATATCCATCTTCAAAAACTCCATTAATATTAATTGATAAATTGATTTTCGCTCTTGCCCTCAATTTAATTGTTTTCATCAATAATAAACCTCCGCATAAAGGAATTACTTAAAGTACATAGATTCCACAGAAAATGTACAAAATTCCACATATCATAATTATAACATAAAAAAGAGCCGTTGCGAAAATAAATGCTACAGCCCCTAAATATTAGTATCCAATTTTATTAACTTGCATTGTTACTTTTAAAAACCTTAATTTTTACAGTCTCAGTAAGTAAGTCAGAATAGCTGTACGCCACTCTCTCGAACCCACTTTCAGCATCGCCAATTTTAATAACGAAAACACTTGGATATAAATTTTCAAGTATGCCTTTTTTAGTAACAATATGTTTTCTTCCTTGATCTGCCTTTAGTAATATTTTGTTCCCAACATACTTTTCCAACGTATGTCTAATATTATCTAGCGTAGCTGTTGTTGCCAAAAATATCACCATCCTTTTGTATTATACTATAATATAATACCATAAAGATGTAATTTTGTCAAGATAACATAATATTTTACAATATCTCAATAAATTTGTCAATTATTTGCCACAACATTTTTTATACTTTTTACCACTTCCACATGGACATGGGTCGTTTCTTTTGATTTTTTCTTCCTTAACAACAATTTTTGTTTTCTTAAATTCCTTCTGAATTTTTTTTCTCAAATCCTCAGGTAGTATATCTTCCCAGCCTTTTAGCCCATATAACCAATGTGCTTCTACATTAACCATGTTGAAATATAATTTTTCCCAGTCGATCTTAATGCTGATTTGAGTATCTTTTTCAATCCTTTCAAGCTCCAAAGGCATTTCTATACTTTCATTTATACCATCCAAAAATCCCATAAAGAATTCCGGCGTAGTTTTGTACTGACTTGCCAAATCACTCAATTTTCCAGCAATAATCTGTGTTTTTTCTCTTAATACTTCATCATATATTGTTGTTTCATCCTTCAAAAAGGCTTCCCAGAACTTTACTTCAGCCTCTTCGCTTTGATGATTTTCGCTCATGCTTCTCCATGCCTCAAATAACATAAATTTTACCTCTCTTTATCAATATAATGTTAATTTTAAAACTAAAAATTAAAAATTCATTTTAACCATTTTTCCATATCTAATAATTCTAGCTACACTATTTTATCACAAATAATAGCCAATTTCCACATTATTTTAGCAATCGTTCAAGCATATCAATTGCTCTTTCCTGTTCAATAAAATATGGGCTTGTAGCTACTGTAATCAAATCCGTACCTTGTATATAGTCTTTTACCCTGCTCATTCGAAAATCCAGATCTATATAGTCCATGTCCTTCGAAAAAAAATCCAAATCTAAATCAAGTATATAATCAGAAGGCATATCCAAACACATACCGTATTCCGAATCTACTATTACAAGCTCCGAAAATATACCAAAATTCATAGCTGGCTTAATAAAATTACCAACATTTAACACTCTATTTGTATAATTTACCACAGCGTCAATATCTCTGATGTCTACATCAAAATTAGGTGGAAGCCTCGTATCCTTATGCTGATCAACATGTAGTAATGACCTCCCCCTTTTTAAATGCCCACTGATTATTGATCTACACCAAAAGTAAAATGCATGATTGTGATTATCAAACAAAAATATTTTCTTCTTTTTCTCTGCATCGATAATAAGATCAATTTCGTACATATGCTCAAGACCATAACAAACACGCTCTACGCCATCTTCAATCTCAATAAAGCTCGGAGCCTTACCAAACTTGACAAAATCTAAGTTGAAATTATCAATATGAATCTCTTTTTTTATCAAGCTTGGCACATATATTTTTCTGTTTTCTCTCTCGTTAAATGAAAACTCATTATTTCCAATCGGATCACTTAAATAAAACCCACCATAGCTCATAATCTACCCTCCCCATAAAAAACAAAACTTTATTCCAATTCGTGTTTAATCCAGTTCAAATATACTCTAATCTAAATCTGTTCTAATTTAAATCCGTTCTAATTTAAATTTGCTCTTATTTAAATCTACTCCAGCTTGAATTTAGCCCAAACTATATTTAATCTATCTATATCTACTAGAAAATATTCCACGGATATTCATTTGGAGGCAACAACTCAAAAATCATCTTCTCCTTTGTAGTAGGATGAATAAGCTCTAGCCTTGTAGACCACAGAGCTATCTGCTGACCCACCGATGAGTATTTTGAGTATCTCTGATCGCCATACAAAGGAATTCCTCTACTAGAAAACTGCACCCTTATTTGATGAGGCCTACCAGTCAGTAAATCAATTTCAACAAGTGAATAGACCTCTTTTTCATTATTTTTACAGCTGGAAATTTTTTTAAATGACAATTTTGCTAGCTTTGCATCTTTCGTATTTTTGTCTACCACCCTTACAATATTTGTCTTTTTATTTTTTTGAAGATAATCCTCGTAATATCCTTCTTTTTCTACATTCCCAACGACTACTGCCCTATATGTCTTATTCATTAATCCACGTCTTATTTGATCCGATAGCCTAGAGGCAGCCTTTGAGGTTTTTGCAAAAACCATCACTCCACCCACTGGTCTATCCAGCCTATGAACCAAGCCTAAATATACATTTCCCGGCTTATTATATTTTTCTTTTATGTAATCCTTACAGATATTGATCATATCCAAATCTTCAGTGTTATCAGCCTGTGACAATATATTTCTCACCTTTTCAACCAACAAAAGATGATTATCCTCATAAATCACGTTTAGCTTTATCCTTGACATCGATCGCCTCCGTATTATGCTTCCCAACGTCCGAATATTCCACAAGGAAGAATCATTCCTGTTCTTGACGCTGGAATACCAATTTCTCCAGCATAAACCTTACCAGATTTAACCTGCCTTCTAACAGTAGTCTGCAAAATATTCTCAAGCACTATTGGAGAAAATCCTGTTGTATATGAGTTGATTAATACAAAAAGAGGCTTATCAGACAGCACCTTCAAACAAAGCTCAAGAAACTCATACAGCTTATCCTCTATTTTCCATACCTCTCCCTTTGGTCCTCTTCCATATGAAGGTGGGTCCATAATAATAGCATCGTATTTATTTCCTCTTCTGACCTCTCTTTCGACAAATTTGAAAACATCGTCTACAATAAATCTTACTGTTCTATCCCTTAGTCCTGAAAGCTCAATATTCTCTTTTGCCCAATTTACCATACCCTTTGCAGCATCTACATGGCAAACCTCTGCACCCGCATAGGCACAAGCCACTGATGCCCCTCCTGTATATGCGAATAAATTGAGAACCTTAATAGGTCTCTTTGATGATTTAATCTTATCTATCATCCAATCCCAGTTCGCCGCTTGCTCAGGAAATAAACCAGTATGCTTGAATCCGGTAGGCTTTATTTTAAACTTCAATGGACCGTAATTTATATTCCATTGCTCAGGGTATTTTTTCTTTACTTCCCAGCTTCCTCCACCTCTATTGCTTCTGTGATAATGTCCATGAGGATTTTTCCATAGAGGCCATTCCTTATTTATGGGCCATATAACCTGTGGATCAGGTCTTCTCAAAACAACATCTCCCCATTTTTCCAATTTTTCACCATTTCCCATATCTATCAGCTCATAATCTTTCCATTTATCCGATAATAGTATCATTATTTATTCCTTTCTCTTTAACAATCTATTCTGTATTGTATTTGCTTTAAAGCATACACTTATTTACCTTATACAAATTAAAAATAATTATATCATATAATCACGATTCATGATTAAAAAAGTGATATATTTCGCTAAAAATAAGATTTCAAATACATCTTTTCTTTTAATACATCCCATAGATTTTTTATAATTATTGAAAATTCTACAAAGTATATTGATTTTCATTACTTGTCATATTAAAATAATATTGGATATTTTTTCAAAAAACTTTTTTAAATTAAATAGAGAATAATAAATATTTTATTTTGAAGGAATAGAATATGCTTAAAATAATTCTTTTTACAAAACTCATAAAGAAAGCACAAACAAAAATGCATACCCTACATTCATTTTCTTACACGTGGAGAATGTGGGTATGCATTTTATTTGGGGCTCTTATTAGTCAGCCCTATAATTTTAATTAAAAAATAGAAGCAAGGGATTCATTTAAATATCGTATTTCTTCTTTAGTTAGATTAGTATTAATCAGAGCACTAATATACGATGCAAGCTCTTCTCTATTTTCAAAATTTGAATTTTGAAATACCTTTTCTTCTTTTTTTACTAATTCGATAAGATTATCTTTTTTTTGATAAATCATCATCAGATTTCTCATTCATTAAAAAACACTTAGTTCAGTTTCTTTAAAAATACACTCAATAAAAAGTGGCTCAGAATCAACAGTGGTATTATTTTTGTTAAGATAATTCAATACTTTATTCTGCATTTCTAATTTTTTAATTTCAGATATATTAGGAAATTTATTATCAATGTATTTAATTAGACCTTTTTCGTCATTAAAGGTATAATATTTTAAATTATCTCTTATTTCAGCATCTATATTATGGAGAGATAAATTTTCTTCTAACAATTTATCTCTTTTAGATCTGAGGTCGTTAAAAACATTTTCCGAAAATTCAGTTTTTTGTGTTTGTAAATCTACGTTTTCTAGCAAAACTCCATCTGAAAATGAAATATATGGATTAAAAAAAACACTTGCTAAAAAACTAAAACATATGACACCCATTAACAATTTCTTATACATTTAAATACCTCCTTTTAAAATACATTTCAAATCTTTTCTATCTATTTTAATTATATCATGACAAAAACAAAAAAAATATAATAAGTTTATTTTAATGTTGTTTTTTCATGTATTTGAAACACTAGCAATATATAGTTAATAAATAACTTGAAGGTACTGATATATATTATGCTGACGGAACAAATATAGAAGCAGATGCAAATAAATCTAATTTGTCATTCACAAAATTTCATTTGAGAGGCAATAAAAAAGTAAAAGTTGAATTTGGATTACTTGCAATAGCACATAATATAATAAACATGGCACTCAATAGATCGAATTCTACTTACAAAACTCATAAAGAAAGCACAAACAAAAGGCATACCCTACTTTATTACATTGATAATGTGGGTATGCCTTTTATTTGGGACTCTTATAAGTCAGCCCCAAGATTATTTTTATTGTCCTCTTTCCATTTCCTTCATAGCTTCAAGAGTTTCATTTAACAGCTCATCCAATTCCCAGCCTAGATTTTCTGCACCATGCTTAATTACATCTCTTGAACATCCAGCAGCAAATTTTTTATCCTTAAATTTCTTTTTCAAAGATTTTAGCTCCATGTCCAGAGTACTCTTCGAAGGTCTCATAAGAGCTGCTGCTCCAACTATACCTGTCAATTCATCAGCTGCAAATAGAATTTTTTCCATTTGTTTTTCCGGCTTTGACTCCGTACCAGTCAATCCGTAACCATGACTAGTTGTCGAGTATATTATACTTTCATCCAGCCCCTCAGCTTCCATCAATTCAACCTGCTTTACACAATGCTCTGATGGATACATTTCAAAATCCAAATCATGTAATAATCCCACGATTTGCCAAAAATCTACATTGTCTGGATCGTATTTCTTCGCAAAATACCTCATTACATACCCAACAGTTTCACCATGCTGAATATGAAAAGCCTCCTTGTTATACTTCTTTAATATCTCCAATGCTTCACTATATGAAGGTATTTTTCCCATTTGAATCACTCCTGTCTATAATATTTCTCTACATTATACACCAAAAGCAAACATTATGGTATATTTTTTGTTGCTATGTGCTGATATTCTACACAGATTTCTTACTTATTAGGCTGTACAGCTTGAAAATACCTAATAAAAGCAATGTACCCATCGAAACTATCAATCCAATTTTTTGATAAGGTCTGTCATAAACAAATCTCACTCTATGCCTTCCTTTTCCAAGATGAATCGCCATAAATCCAATATTCGCTTTCTTTATCTCAGCTTCTCTTCCATCCACAAATGCTCTCCAAGAATCGCCATAAGGTATGGAAACAAACATCAATTTATCCTTTGACACATCTATTTCACCTTCAAACCCACGTGAATTTGTTGAAATTTTTTTCAAATATTCCTTCGATAAAGCTTTAGATGCTTCTTCAACATATTTTACATCTCTAATTTCAAAAGATATATCTTTCGTATCAAATTCAACTCCACTCGGAATACTTATTTCGACCTTATGAGCTCCTTTTTTCAGATAGCCCAAATTAATTAACGAATCCGTTTCTCCCGAGTACCATCTAGTATTCTTTTTTGTAAAATTTGTCCTATTGGATTCTCCATTTACCCTTGCCTCTAGCTTATCCATATTTTTGAAGCTATCCTGACTAGGCAAATGTAAGTACAGTTCACCATTTTTATTTGCCATCAAATCAGCCACAAGGTTTATTTTTTTACTTGTTTTTATCTTTCCTGATAAGCTTAGCTTTACAGATAAATTATCTTCTATTTTTTCAACATTCTTAGCAATATTGCCATTTTTTATTTTATTTTTGATATTTTTATCCACATCTTCAACAACACAGCTTCTCAACATCAGCTCCTGCAAATCAAGACTAGAATAATCTCTAACCTGATTATAATCAACAAAGCTATCATATGTAAATCCGAATGGTATATAATTGCTATTCACATACACATCCTTCATATAGGTTTGCTCGTATCCATAAGGAATCTTTTTCCTTCCAACATAGAATTTGACTGACATCAGATTATCTAGCGCCACTCTTGAATCCATATTGTTCATAAGAGTTACCGGAGCTGCCTTTGAATTTTTCATAATCAAGTTAAACATCGACAAATTTTTATTCTCAATACTATAATAGATTGACGAGCTACCATAGCCATAAATATCAGAAAAATTCATGCTTCTTGAATCACTGTTATCTACTCTCTCAAAAATACTACCACTCACTTTTGATAGCTCTATCAGTTCCCTGCTTGTTATCATATTTCTAACGGATTTCGTTTTTGCCAATACCCCTGCGATTGAAGCTTTTTCAACATATACACACATAGACATACATATTGTCACAACTGTTATGGCGATCAAATACCTTCTTTTTTTATCATTGTTTTTATATATTAGTACATATGTATACGATAGAAAAACTATTAAACCACTTACATCCAGCATCGCCAAAGCAAGCGACTCTGGATAGCTCTTTTTGAAAAACAAATAAATGGCATATATTATATACAAAAACATATATACATAACAGACATACAGCGTCTTTTTATTTTCTTTATTATTCAATCTCGTCAGCTCATCAAACATTTCAACAAATATGTAAGAAACCAATAATGCAACAGCAAAGGTCCACCTGTAATTGGCATATGAAAAACCGGTCATTGCACTTTGAAATTTTGGAACGAAAACTGCCATAGCTACAATTGCACACAAAAGCTTTAGCTTTGTTCTTCCCTTACTGCAAAATAATAAAGAAATCGTAAACAAAGTAATAATAGCAATTCCCGCAGTAACAGCGTCACCTGCTCTTGGAGTTTTAAAAAAATCAAAAAAATACCTCAAAACTATATGCCTTTGAGTGATTATTGGCAGGTCTATGCGAATCGAATTATTTCTAATACTGTTTACTATTCCGTATATCATAGGAAATATCACGCAAGCCGATAACAGCACTGCAATAAGATAGCTGTATATGCCTCTAAAAAATAATCTAAATCCAATTATAAATCTTTTATTTTTGCCCTTTGTAACCTTAGCTATATACACAATAGAGTATATTAATACCTGAAACGCAATAATATATGCAAAATAAAAATTGACTACTATAGACAAAAAGCTTGTTATAACGAACATCTTTTTGCTATTCTCACGTATCAGCTTTGAAGCTCCTATTATCATCAACGGTAGCAATATGGTACTATATCCAAAGTATGGATGAGTCACTCCACTTGATAAAGGATAATTTGAAAAAACGTAAATAATCGCACCTAGAGAAATAGAAGCAATTGACCTATCCTCATGTCTTATACGCAAAAAATATCTACACATAATTATAAAACAGACACCTGAAGCATATAGCCTAAAGATTATCCTGATTGAATATACAGCTACTGGATCCATATTTTTTAACGGAATCAGTAAAATATTCAAGGGATCAAATAGTCCATAATGATAATATGTGAAAAGAGAATCACTACCAAATCCCAACTTGAAATTAAATGATTCTAAATTTCTGGCAAAATCAAAGAAAAAGTCATTTATCGTCTTTATTAGATAAAACTGACTCGGAAAATGCTGAGATAGTGCATCCCCCTTATAGATTAAGCTCAATCCATTGAACTTTAGCATCACTAAAATTATAAAAGCCATTAATACAAAAATATACGTGTATATCGTAAATGGATTATTTTTATTTAATATCTCTTTTTGAAATCGTCTAAAAAGCCCTCTATCTTTTCCTATAAACATATTCGTAACCCCCACTAACAAGATCCTCACTATATTGTCAGAATCCTAAAACAAAAAATGCCCCCAATAAAATTAATTTTAAAAAGTTTTGATATAAATATTATACTATATTTTTTAGAGTAAATCATTAATATGTTATGAATGGTACAAAAAGTGTCACAAACGGCAAAAACAGCCCCAGCAAAATTCGACTGGAGCTATAAAATTAAGAATACATTTCAATTATACGGCAATTATTTCCAAATTATAATCATTTTTTAAATCAATTTCCTTAATTATTTTAAAGCTATCATCTAACAGATACAGTTTATTTCTTAATACCAAAACATATCTATCGCCTATCCTTTCGACTGAATAAAAAGATTTATCTAGTGTCTTTATCATTTGAAGCTTATCGTTTTTTGTATCAAATTTATACACTATTCCCTTATTAAAAGAAACATCGTTCGTTTCAGTCGTGAAAATATATATGTCATCGCCAACTAAAAATGCACTATTAGCTTTATAATCCATCTTATATGATTTGTATTCTTTTTTTACTTCATCATATACTTGCATCACACCGTTTTCTTTTTGTGAGTTATTTAATCCCCCAACCAAAAAGATGCGATTACCTTTTTTTATTATTGAGTTCGCACTCATAAAATCTCTCTCATCCATATAATATGAATACTCTTTTTTTAATGTATCTTTATCAAAACAGTATATTGCACTACGATCACTTTTACCTAATATTTTAGAATATGAAGCATATAGCTTATTACCAATTACTTTTGTATATGGAGAAAAACCGGACTCATCAAAGGTAAAAGCTGCCTCTATTTTTCCATCCATGCCTATTTTAAACAAATCACATTTTCCGCTCCAATTATATGTTGTGTATATACTATCTTTGTCGCAACTAACAGTGTCCGTTAGCGTAAGTGGCGTATTGATGTAGCTAATATCGTTCTTTGTCGTGTCATATTTCAATATCTTTTTTAAATACTCCGAAGAATAAGCATTCATAAATTCAGTCGTAATATAAATATTCTTTCCATCAGAATCAATATTTTTAAAACCTTTGGCAATTGACTTGACATCTACTTTTTTCTCGGCAATCACATTCAAATCGGAATCCAATTTAATAATTTTTGAATTTGATTGTGACGGATCTGACTGTATTACATACAAGCTTTTTTCACTATTGTTATTCGCCACGTTACCTTGCTTGCAAGCAGATAATGAAAATATACATGATAAAGCTATGCTAATAGCCAGCAATTTGTTCTTCAAAAAAATCCCCCCCTCCAATAATACTTAATTTCAGAAAGTTTCAATTTAAAATAAAGCACTTTATTAATTCGAACTTTATCATAATAAAATCTATATGTCAATACATTTACTACACCATGATAGTGTCAATTTTAAGTGCTTTCATTTTAGTTATCATATTTGGCTATGAAAAATCGATAACGGAGACAATAATCTAGCCATTATCGTTTTCTTGACGTATTAAAATTAACAAGATTATCTATTTTTTCTTACAAAGCAAAAAGGACCTCCATTATGGATTGGTCCTCTTTGTTTTATATAAAGAAATATTGTGTGAGCAACTTAAATGTAATACATCATTCGTTCTTCATTTTCAGCTATATTCATTTTATCGCTAAGCTTAATAATCTTGGAATCCTCTACTATTCTTGTCCTGACTACCTTTGCTGGTATACCAACTACTGTAGAGCAATCTGGAATATCTTTTAGCACTACGCTATTTGCACCAATTTTTACATTGTTTCCGATATTAATAGGTCCCAAAACCTTTGTTCCTGCACCAATAAACACATCATCTCCAACTGTAGGATGCCTTTTACCTGTATGATTTCCAGTTCCACCCAAAGTTACGCCATGAAAGATGACAACTCTGTTTCCAACCTCGGCAGTCTCACCAATTACAACACCCATTCCATGATCTATCATTATGCTGTGACCGATTGTTGCTCCGGGATGAATCTCTATACCTGTCAAAAACCTTCCAATTTGAGATATTAGCCTAGCAATAAACACAAGCCCCAGCTTGTGAAGCGGATGAGTAATACTATGTATCAACAGTGCATGCACTGATGGATACAGTATAAAAACCTTCAATCTATTAAAAAACCTTATCTTTCCGAAATTTGCAGCAGCATCATTCTCAAGTATGTAATCTATATTTTTTATTAGTTTCATCACAAACACCTCTTAATTTAAATCTTTTTGTACCATACTAGAATAGATTCATTGATAAATATTTTTCTGCTCCATCTGGTGATATTGTTACTATTTTTTTATCTGGGAATTTTTCAGCCAGCTTCTTAGCCGCTGCCACATTTGCCCCTGATGAAATACCTATCATTATACCTTCTTTATTAGAAACCTCTCTAGCAGCATCAAATGCTTCATCATCAGTTATTGTCAACACTTCATCTACAATCGATCCATCGTATATCTTCGGAATAAAGTTTGCTCCTATACCTTGTATTTTGTGTGATCCAAACTTATTTTCGCTTATTAACGGTGATGCTGCCGGCTCAACACCAAAAATCTTAATATTTGGATTCTTCTCTTTCAAATATCTTCCAACTCCAGATACTGTTCCACCTGTTCCTATACCAGCCACAAAAATATCTGCATCAGGAACATCCTTTAGTATTTCAGGTCCAGTTGTCTTATAATGATAATTTGGATTATCCTGATTATCAAACTGTCCTAAAGACTTATATTCTCCAGTTTTTAATAGCTCATTCATCTTGTCTATCGTTCCCTGCATTCCCTTTGCAGCTTCTGTCAAAATAAGCTCTGCACCATATGCTTTTATCAAGGCTCTTCTTTCAACACTCATCGATTCTGGCATTATGATTGTTACATCATAGCCTCTGTTCCTTCCTATCATCGCTGTTGCTATACCTGTGTTACCACTTGTAGCCTCGACAATTTTATCTCCAGACTTTAATTCTCCTCTTTCTTCCATCCCAAGAATCATACCTAATACTGCTCTATCCTTTACAGATCCGCCTGGATTCTTTCCTTCCAATTTTAAATATATATTTTCATTTACTCTTGCTATATTAACTATTGGTGTATTTCCTATTAATTCAACTACATTCTTTTTCATAATTCTTTTCCTTTCAAAATTATATTCAAAATTACATTTAAATTTTTATTATATTAAATTATTATTCAAGTATTTAAACCAATCTATGTACGCATGGATTTTTAAACATGAAAATCCAAATAAATGTACCAAAAAACACGGCAACAAGTACATAGCTGCAATCCAACACTAATTCACATATTCAAATTTTTACCTAATTATTTTTTACTTTAATTTTTTAATTCTAATTTGGGTTTATACATAGAACATTCAATAGATAGAATGTATGCTCAAAGACTATAACTATTCACCCAGCTCAGACAACTTATCAATTTGTTGTCATCGTCAAGGTAAACAATTATACAAAAGATTATCTACAACAACAGCAACAACAAGAAGAAAATTCTCCGAAAACAATGCTTATTAAATTTTTCGATACTATATTCTTCATGTCAGCTTCTCCTTACTGTAAAATATTATTTTTAATTCCGATTAAATTACTAGGAATTAAATACAATTCTATACCTATTAAATACTTTTGTCAATATGTTTTTTATATTTTTTTACTTTTTTATGACTTTTTTGAAAAAAAGCTCTTATTATCAATAAATTTTATTAATCTAATATCAGCAATATCAAATGTTACAAACAAAAAAGGAGCTTGTAAATCAGCCCCTTAAATACAAACTACTTTTTTTTAGTTAAATTTGATATTGTGGTCTTAACACTCTCATGCTTTATTGCCTTTGGATCAAAGCCTATTATTTTAAAAGTATTTTGAACCAAAAAACCTATCGACAAAACTGCAATTACCGTTCCGACTCCTAGCATTCCTCCCAAGAAATAACCTCCAATAGCTGCGACAAATTCAATGATGCTTCTACATATACCTATTGATAATCCTAACTTTCTGGATAGAGCAACCATCAACCCATCTCTTGGTCCAGCACCAAATCCTGGCGAAATATAAAAATATGTTGCAAATGCTATAATTTCCAAACCGATCAGCAACATAGCTATACCTTGTAAAAAGCTCTTTCCTACTGGCAAAAAATCTAGCTTAATAATTATGTCGATAAATACACCTATCAATATCATGTTTAATATTGTACCAATACCAAATTTTTCTCCCAAAAGTGAAGTTATTATCACTATTATAAATCCTACTGATATTGATATAGTCCCTAGTGACAAACCAGTTGCTTTGGAAACACCTACATGAAATACATCCCATGGAGAGTATCCTATATTGGCATTTATGGTTACCATAATTCCCAACGCATATAAAAATAGTCCTACAATTAGCTTGCAAAGTCTCTTAAAAAAATCCATAAAATGCCCTCCAAAAATAATATATCCAACAAAATAGCGGTATAAAAAGCCTAAATGCTCTTTATACCGCCACATTATATCATATTCACTTAGATTGTCAAGACTGTAAATATAGTATGCACACCTAAAAAACAATATATGCACATAGATCTTAGCAAATACTATTATTGTTTATATCATTCAAGCTATAAACCTTCATCAGCTCAGAGCTCACGTGTTTTCTGTTTACAGCAACCATTGCTTTTAATGTGTCTAATGATGTCATAATTTCCGTCTGAAATTCTATCGCAGTTCTTCTTATTTTAAATCCATCTCTAGTTGAATCATTTCCCTTTGTAGGTGTATTTATTACCAAATCAACCTGCTTATTTCTAATTACATCCAAAATATTCGGTCTTGGTTCTTCAACCCTATTTACCACATCACAGCTGACACCAGCATTTATTAGAGCCTTCGCAGTACCTTCTGTGGCAATAAATTGGTATCCCAACTCACTCATGCCCTTGGCTATTTCGATAAATTCTTCCTTATCGTTGTTGTTTATAGTTGCCAAAACCTTCTTGTTTTCATCTGATACTCTTTGACCTGATGCCAAAAATCCTTTGTATAAAGCCTCTTCTAGAGTTTCTCCTACACCCAATACTTCTCCTGTTGATTTCATTTCTGGTCCAAGACTCACCTCTACCTTTGATAATTTTGACATTGAGAATACAGGTACCTTTACGCATATATGCTTTGGAGTTTTATATACACCAACTCCGTACCCCAAGTCCTGTAGTCTTTCGCCTAGCATACACCTTGTCGCCAAATCCACGATTGGAACACCACTGACCTTTGAAATATACGGTACGGTACGGCTCGCTCTAGGATTTACCTCTATTATGTACAGCTCATCCTTGTACTCAATAAACTGAATATTTACCATTCCTATTACATTTAGATTTAATGCCATCATTTTTGTATATTCATAAATCTTATCCTTTATCTTGTCAGAAATTCTCTGACTTGGGTACATCGTGATGCTATCTCCAGAGTGAACACCTGCTCTTTCAAGATGCTCCATAATTCCAGGTATCAGTATATCTTGACCATCGCATATTGCGTCGACTTCTATTTCACGACCTGTTAGATACTTATCTATTAGAACCGGATTTATAGCATCTCTTTCAAATGCATCTTCAAGATATTGAGTTAGTCTAACCTCGTCATAAGTGATTTCCATTCCTTGTCCACCAAGAACATAAGATGGTCTAACCAACACCGGATAACCTAATTCCGTAGCTACTTCCACACCTTCAGAAACCGACCACACACCTTTTCCCTTTGGTCTATTGATATTTAATCTTTCCAAAAGATCGTCAAACTTTTCTCTGTCCTCTGCCGCATCTATATCCTTGAAATCTGTTCCAAATATTTTCACATTTTTTTCAAAAAGGAATTTTGCCAGCTTTATCGCAGTCTGTCCTCCAAACTGTAATATCACACCATCTGGATTTTCTTTTTTGATGATATTGTAAACATCCTCCTCAGTTAATGGTTCAAAATACAGCTTGTCGGATGTATCAAAGTCTGTACTAACTGTTTCTGGATTGTTGTTTATAATTATTGTTTCAACACCTAGCTTTCTTAGAGATTTTACGCAGTGAACTGAACAATAATCGAACTCTATTCCTTGTCCTATTCTGATTGGACCAGAGCCCAATACGATTATCTTCTTTTTATCAGATACTTCAACCTCATCAAACTGTTCGTATGTTGAATAATAGTACGGTGACAGTGCTTCAAATTCACCACCGCAAGTATCTACCATTTTATATGATGGTTGAATCTTGTACAATGATCTTAGCTCTAAAATATCTTCAGAATCTATTTTCATCAAATCGCTTATTCCCTTATCAGAAAATCCCTTTTTCTTTAGCTCCAAAAGATAGTCCTTTGAAATATCTTCAATACTCATTACCTTTAGCTTTTCCTCTTGCTCGACTATCCATTTAAACTTATTTAAAAACCATTCATCCATGCCAGTTATTTGAGATATCATTTCTATTTTGTAGCCTCTTCTAATCATTTCAGCAAGATCAAAAATTCTCTCATCATCTGGAACTACTATACTCGCCTTTAATTCTGATAAATTTTTAAGCTCAGATGCCTTGTGTACCAATGAGTATTTTCCAGTTTCAAGCGATCTAATCCCCTTTAAAAATGCCGCCTCAAAATTTGCCCCTATACTCATTATTTCACCAGTTGCCATCATCTTTGTTCCAAGCTTTCTGTTTGCGTGCTTGAATTTATCAAATGGCCATTTGGGAATCTTCACGACTACATAATCAAGAGTCGGTTCAAAACAAGCATTAGTTTTCTTTGTAACAGCATTTTGAATCTCATCAAGCGTATAGCCAAGAGCTATTTTTGCTGCGACCTTGGCAATTGGATAACCTGTTGCCTTTGAAGCAAGAGCAGATGATCTGGAAACTCTCGGATTAATTTCTATAATGGCATATTCAAAGCTATCTGGATTAAGAGCTATCTGCACATTACAACCACCCTCAACACCTATGGCATCAATTATATCCAAAGATGCCGTTCTCAATAATTGATACTCAACATTTGAAAGAGTCTGACTAGGTGCAACTACTATTGAATCACCAGTATGAACACCTACTGGATCTATATTTTCCATATTACAGACAGTTATACAGTTGCCGTTAGAATCTCTCATAACCTCGTATTCTATTTCTTTCCATCCCTTGATGCTCTTTTCTATCAAGCACTGAGTTACTGGGCTTAGCTGAAGTCCATGAGTCAAGGTTTCTCTCAGTTCATCTTCATTGTCAGCAATACCTCCACCAGTACCCCCCAACGTATACGCCGGTCTAACAACAACAGGATATCCTATCTTTTTGGCATAGCTCAAACCGTCTTTAAGAGTAGTAACAATATCACTTTCAATTACCGGCTGACCTATTTCATTCATCACTTCTCTAAATGTATCTCTATCCTCGCCCTTTTTAATCGATTCAACAGAAGTACCGATTATCTTTACGCCATATTTATCCAGAATACCCTTGTCGTACAATTCTACAGCCAAATTCAAGCCAGTTTGCCCACCCATGCCAGCAAGCAAGCTATCAGGTCTTTCTTTAGCAATAATCTTTTCAATAAAGTCTATTGTCAATGGTTCTATATATATGTGATCTGCTATTTCCTGATCTGTCATTATTGTCGCAGGGTTTGAATTTATCAATACAACCTCTATACCCTCTTCCTTTAAAGCCTGACAAGCCTGAGTTCCTGAATAATCAAACTCTGCTGCTTGCCCAATAATTATTGGACCTGATCCAAGTACTAATGTTTTCTTTATACTATCTATTTTAGGCATATTTTTTCTCCTTTTCTGTATCTCTAATTCTACTCTGCTAATTCCATAAATTTATCAAATACATATTCAGAATCATTTGGTCCAGGACACGCTTCTGGATGGTACTGAACGCTGTAGATAGGTAAAGTATTATGTCTCATTCCCTCTACAGTATTATCATTTAAATTCACCTGCGTTATCGTCACATTTTCTGGGATTTTTTTTACATAATACCCATGATTTTGAGATGTAATAAATATTTTATTTTCTTCAAAATCTTTCACTGGATGATTTCCTCCTCTATGACCAAATTTTAATTTACCAGTCTTTCCTCCCAGTGCAATCCCCAATATCTGATGACCTAGGCAAATTCCCACAATCGGCTTTTTGCCTATCATATTCTTCACATTGTCCACAATATCTTGAAGATCAGCCGGATCACCAGGTCCATTTGACAAGAATATCAAATCCGGATTAGTATTCAATATCTCATCTGCTGTAGTTTCTGCAGGGAAAATAGTAATATCACAGCTTCTCTTTTTGAAGTTTCTTATTATATTTTCCTTAACTCCAAAATCCATAATTGCTACTTTTTTGCCAATTCCTGGTATATGTTCAATTTTTTTTCTTCCCACTATTCTAACTGCTTGTGTATTGTCATACGCATCCAATCTGCTCTGAATATCTCTTAGCTTTGAATGCTCCGTAGTGATTATACCTCTCATAGTACCTTTATTTCTAAGTATTTTTGTCAATGCTCTTGTATCAATTCCCTCTAAGCCTATAACTTTACTTTGCTTTAAATATGTATCCAAGTCCATTTCACATCTAAAATTTGAAGGTAAATCACTCTTTTCTCTTACTATAAAGCCACTGACTTTTACGCTTTCAGATTCTTTATCTTCCAAATTTATCCCGTAATTTCCTACCAACGGATAGGTTATAGCTACTATCTGACCATAATATGATGGATCCGTCAGTATTTCCTGATAACCTGTCATAGATGTATTGAATACTACCTCACCCACGCTATCTTCAACGTATCCAAAAACCTTGCCCACAAATATAGTTCCATCTTCTAAAATTAATCTGCCTTTCATTTAAGCCTCCCGATTATAATACTGATTCTATTTCTTTTACTATTTTATCCGCCAATTCGCTTGGATTTTGAGCTCGAGTTATCGGTCTTCCAACAACTAAAACACTAGCACCATTCAAAATTGCCTCACCAGGGGTTACAACTCTCTTCTGATCCCCTACCTCTATACTAGCTGGTCTAATTCCTGGGCAAACCGTAACAAAATCCTTACCACAAGCGTCCACTATCTTGCTCACTTCCCTTGCAGAGCAAACTACCCCGTCAAGCCCTGCCTCTTTTGCCAATTTCGCTCTTTTTATTGCCAGCTCTTGAGTGTTCATATCACATCCAATATCTTTTAAATCATTATCGCTAAGAGATGTCAAAACAGTTACTCCAACTATCAACGGTTTCTCTATTCCCAATCTCTCAGATTCTGATCTTGCTACATCGGCACATTGTCTCATACCTTCGATATCTGAAACATGGATGGTCATCAACCAAACTCCATCTCTAATAACTGCCTTAACAGCAGATTTCATCGTATTTGGAATATCATGAAACTTTAAATCCAAGAATATTTTCTTGCCCTTGGATTTAAGATAATCTACAGTTTTGCCCCTAGAGGCAATATAATTTTCAAGACCAACCTTGAATATATCAACGCTATCCTCCAAAGAATCTATTAGTTTTACTGCTTTCTCATAATCATCTGTGTCTATAGCCACGATTAATTTTTCCTTGCCACTTATCATATTTGCTCCATTCCGATTAAGCCTAGCAAATTTACATAAAAAAATGTCCCTACACCAGAGTGTAAGGACGGTAATAACCTACATAAAGTATGCCAAAAAGTATAGAAAAAATCCATACGACGATATCTTATACAAATCTACAGTTTTATCCTTTCCAGTCTCTCTGGACCAGCTTAAAAGACTTAATCTATTAATTTTTATGCCGTCGTGTCACAGCACGACCCCTCTTGCATATATCTCAATTAGGATATCATAATATAATACTTTTTTCAAGTGATTATTTCTATTTTTTTAATCATTATTCTTAGTTGTCAACACATATGTTACACTAATAATATAATGATTAAAATTTTAAAAAAGTATTGACTTTATTTATTTTTTGTGTTATTTTGTGCTCAAATTACAACTTATTAATTTTTTATTTAAATTTTTTAAAAAGGAGGTTTTTTATATGCTAAACAAGCAAATCGGTCGTGGAACTATTTTATCGTTATTTTTGATTCTATCTTTAACTACCAGTGTATTTTCTGATACGGTTGATATACAAGAACAAGAAGAACAAAAATTAAACTCTGACAATCTTCTAATTTTGAAGAAACAATAAAAACATTCATTTCTGAAGATTACAATTTCAATGGCGGTAATAATGTTTTTTCAACTGTTGGTAATGACAATTTTAAAAAATATCTGAAAATGAGAAATGAAATCAAAGAGTTAAATAATAAGAACGATAACTACATCTCTTATAATAATAACTACGAATTTAAGTTCGCTAATTTACAGAAAAAAAATGATATTGTAACGGCAAATGTTGAAGTAACAGAAGAATTTACCTATGATATACCAACGGCTCAAGGAGAGAAAGCGATGGTTAGAAATGACTATGAAGTCATTTTGCAAAAAAAAGGAAATACTTATTATATTTTGTCAGCAAATATTGATACTGATGCCGATCCTATCGATGGAGAATTCAATGCAAATAAGGAATTAGGTTATATAAAAGACGATGGTACAGATAACTCTAGACAAAGTATAAACTCTGATGATATTAGCAATACTTTTATTGAAAGTAACCTATATAAAATCAATAATAGAATGAATGAAATAAAAATAAGTATAAGTAACAAAGATACATCGGAAAAATGATTACACCCGTTTCAATGAGAGCAAGCTATGAAAACGTTACCGATAATCAAAGAAATATTATAAGAGACTATGCTAAAGAATATGCATTTAAAAGAAACCCAAACTATCTGAGTTTCGAAAATGATTGTGCTAATTTTGCTTCTCAAGCTTTAAGGAAAGCTGGTGGTAGAGCTGACAAAAATCACAAAATATGGATTGATAACAAATACAGGACATGGTCATTATAACCTGATTCATTCCATATTCAACCAACCTATGGTGATGCTTGGGCACAAGCTCATTATTTAAGAGCATTTATAGTTAGAAATTATGGTGGATATAGAGGACCGGGAGGTCACGGATATCAATATGGATCTACTTTAAAATTGGGTGATTTATGCTTCCTTCATAACGGAAAAAGTTGGTTTCACACATATATTGTAGTTAGACCCGGACCTAACTTTGGAGTCGCAGCACATACTAAAGACAGATACAATGTACCAATAAATGAGGCGGGAAAAATACCAGGTACAAATAATGATTATGAAAGGACATATATTCATATAGCTACACTAAACTAAATATAATTTTTATGAAAATGAGGTTTTAATTATGAAGAAAAAAATCACTGTGATTATTACGATTTTAATACTTGCCTTTATAATATCCCACATAAGTCCAAGTATTGCAATTAGAACTCGGCTTATTACTCTATTTAATGGGAATGCTATCGAATTAGTTTTTTCAGACATTCATGAAATAAACCAAAAAGATACATCAGCTGAAAAAAAGTTCTTTATAATTAAGGAAGATGTAAAGCATAATTCATTAGCAAATGATTATGTGTGGGGTGTTACAAAAAAGGGATTTTTATATTTTGCATACCCTATTGGTAAAGGTTAGTATTTTTCACCTATAGTGTGAATAGCTATTGTAAAATATGAGTAGTTTATAAAATCAAAACAAATGGGAGTATCTACTTCTTCTGAAATGAAGCAAGTCAATACTCCCATTATATCTACTAGGTATATTTAATCTTAGTTGTCAACACATATGTTACACTAATAAGAAAGTTTTTTCCAAATTTACATCTTCAATCTAAAAATTAAAGGATTCGAAGTCAAGGAGAAAAGCTGTGC
>NZ_FONP01000001.1 GCF_900112955.1 Peptostreptococcus sp. D1 | reverse complement strand
CTGAAAAAACAAAGGTAAAATTCTCCAAGAAAGCATTGACAGCAAATGGAGAAGAATTGAAGGGTGCAACCATCAAGCTAACAAAAGAAAATGGCACAGTAATAAAAGAGTGGGTAACAGATGGAAAGCTAACAGAGTTTGAATTGGAAGACGGAAGCTATACATTTACAGAGGTATCAGCCCCTGATAAGTATCAAGTGGCAACAGCCATTAGCTTTGAGGTAAAGGCTGGAAAGGTATTGGTAACAGGAACTGAAGTAAAAGGCAATACCATAGTAATGGTAGATAAGCTGAAAAAAACACCTATAACTCATCTGAGCACACCGACAACACAAAATATTGAAAAAATGAGAGCTTTAAACACAAGCATTAATAATACCTTGCCAAAAACAGGAGCTGGAGCAAGCTTATCTCCATATGGCATATTTATGGGATTGTTAGGAACGCTACTTATTACCATAGAGCTTAGAAAAAGAAGAAAAGAGAATTAAGCTACTATCTAGCATAAAAACAAAATAATTACCTTCGGATTTGATAGACATCAATTCCGGAGGTTGTTTTTGTTTATAAGGATACATTGTGAGAAAAATAAAATAGAAATAGATTTTGATATTGCAATTTAGGATTTTTTTGTTTCATGTCAATTGTAACACTATATTCCTGTGTTTTATCGTGGGGGTTGATTATTTTGCTTATATTAAGATATAATTTAATGAAGGCTTAGATTTAGAAAAAATAATTAATAGATTGGTGATAATAATGGACTTTGATGTAATGAATATGGATTTAAGTAAGATTATGGATTTATTTGAAAATAATAAATTAAATACAGATAATGTAGACAATATGATGGAGAAGCTTGTTAAGGCTATAGAGTATCATTCTGAAAAATATTATAAGGAAGATAATCCCGAGATAAGTGATATGGAATTTGATGAGCTAATGAGAGCTTTGATATTTTTGGAGGACAAATTTCCATTACTTAAGAGGAAGGATACACCATCCTCAAGAGTTGGTGGCGTTGCTCTTGAAAAATTTGAACAGCATACTCATGAGATACCAATGCTGAGCTTGGGTAATGCTTTCTCAGAAGGAGAATTGAGAGATTTTGACAGGCGAGTTAGAGAAGGTTGCTCTGGACAAGTCGAGTATGTTGTAGAATTTAAGATAGATGGATTGTCCGTAGGGCTTACATATGAGGACGGATATTTCACTTTGGGGGCGACTAGAGGCGATGGGTATATAGGCGAAAATGTGACAGAGAATTTAAAGACTGTTAAGACAATACCTATGAGAATAGAAGAAAAGAGAAAAGTGATTGTCAGAGGTGAGGTGTATATTTCAAAGCAAGATTTTGAAAATATCAATAGATATCAAGAGGAGCATGCTTTGCAAATTTATGCAAATCCTAGAAATTTGGCTGCGGGCTCACTTAGACAGCTGGATTCAAAATTGACAGCGAAAAGACCCTTGGATATATTTGTTTTTAACCTTGAAAATGCTGAAGCCTTGGGATTAAAAAATCATAGTGAATCATTTGAATATATGAGTAAACAAGGTATAAAAATAAATGAGAATTTCAGAGTTTTTGATAGCATTGATGATGTTGTAAGGCATATAGAATACTGGACTGAAAATAGAGGCACACTTGGATATGAAATAGATGGAATGGTAATAAAGGTAAATTCATTCTCACAAAGGGATGAGCTAGGCTTTACAGCTAAAAGTCCTAGATGGGCAATAGCATATAAATTTCCAGCGGAAAAGAAAAAAACAAAATTATTAGATATACAGATAGAGGTTGGAAGAACAGGCACAATCACTCCGACTGCAATTTTGGAGCCTGTAAGGTTGGCTGGTACGACAGTTAGTAGAGCTACCTTACATAACGAGGATTATATCAATGAAAGAGATATTAGGATTGGCGATACGGTAATCGTTCAAAAGGCTGGTGAAATAATTCCACAGGTTATACAAGCATTTATTGAGGATAGAAATGGTAGTGAGGTAAAATTCAAGATGCCGGATAAATGTCCTGTCTGTGGAGAGGAAACAGTTAGATTAGAAGGTGAGGCGGCAGTTAAGTGCATTAATATTTCTTGTCCTGCTCAAATTAGGAGAGGAATTATTCATTTTGTATCTAGGGATGCGATGAATATAGATGGTATGGGTGAATCCATTATAACAAATCTTCTTGATAACGGAATTATAAATGACATTTCCGATTTATATTACATGGATTTTAAAAAAATTGTGACTTTGGATAGAATGGGAGAAAGGTCCGTTTCCAATTTAATGAATGCGATAGAAAATTCGAAGAAAAATGAACTGTGGAGATTAATAAACGGTTTGGGAATAAAATTCGTAGGCGTAAAGGGTGCCAAATTGTTAGCTAATAGATTTAGTAGTATGGATGAGATAATAAATGCAAAATTTGAGGATTTGATAGAGATAGACGAATTTGGAGAGATAATGTCTGACAGTGTGGTTAAATTTTTTGATGAGGATAAAAATCTTAGAACAATTGAGAAATTGAGAAATGCTGGTTTGAACTTTGAATCTAATGCAAACAAATATTCGGAGGCTACAAAAATATTTGAAGGTATGAAGATAGTATTGACTGGAACACTTCCAAGTCTAAAGCGTAATGCTGCAAAGGAAATGATAGAGGCAAGAGGTGGAAAGGCGACATCAAGTGTTAGCAAATCGACTACATTTGTTCTTGCCGGAAAAGAAGCTGGCTCAAAGCTGGACAAGGCTGTTTCACTTGGAATAAAAGTTATAGATGAAGATAAGTTTAATGAAATTATCAATTATAGGTCTAAAGAAGATGTCTTGGAGGGATTAAAATAATGGAAGATACTTGTTATAATGAAGCGAAAAATATCGTTGAAGTGAGTAATGATATAGACGATTGTAGATTAAGATTTGATGGCAGAAGGAACGATGAAATCAGAAGTGTAAATATTACTAGAAATTTTACAAAATATGCTCAGGGCTCTGTTCTGATAGAAATGGGAAATACAAAGGTCATCTGTACAGCCTTTGTAGATGATGCTGTGCCACCATTTATAAAAGGAACTGGAAGCGGTTGGATAAGCGCAGAATATTCTATGATACCGAGTGCTACTCTTACAAGAAAAAAAAGAGATGTAAATAAGGGAAAGGTCGATGGGAGAAGCCAAGAGATACAGCGATTGATAGGTAGATCAATTAGGTCTGTTGTAGATTTGGAAAAATTGGGAGAGAGAACAATTTGGATTGATTGTGATGTGATACAAGCAGATGGAGGAACTAGAACTGCCTCAATTACTGGTTCGTTTGTGGCTTTGGCAGA
Organism: Peptostreptococcus sp. D1; assembly: GCF_900112955.1. GTDB lineage: Bacteria > Bacillota > Clostridia > Peptostreptococcales > Peptostreptococcaceae > Peptostreptococcus. The sequence continues at coordinate 581,547 of NZ_FONP01000001.1, read as the reverse complement.
TGCCCTTTATACTTTATACAAAAAAGGTGAACTGAAAAAAATGCCTGTGAGTTCATTTCTTTCAGCGGTCAGTGTGGGCGTGGTTGATGGAGAAGCTTTGCTAGATGTTTGTTACGAGGAAGACTCCTGCGCAGAGGTTGACATAAATGTCGTTATGAATAATAGAGGTGAATTTATTGAGATACAGGGAACTGGAGAAGAAAGACCTTTTTCAAAAAAAGAGCTTGAAATTATTTTAGATTACGCAGAAAAGGGTAATAGAGAATTAATGAGACTTCAAAGAGCTGTATTGGGAGAAGTTGCCGATAGCATAATAGGATGTGAATATGAAAGAGAGGCGATAATAGCCACTGGAAATATGCACAAATTGGAAGAGATAAGGACGATGGTTTCAGATTTGGATTTTGAAATAAAATCCCTAAAGGATGTCGGATTACAGGATATCGAGATAATAGAAAATGGAAAGACCTTTGAACACAATGCATTGATAAAGGCTAGGACGATTGCGAGGGCGACTGGAAAGATTTCAATTGGAGATGATAGTGGCATAGAAGTTGATGCGCTGGGAAAAAAACCTGGAATATTTTCGGCTAGATATGCTGGAGAAAATGCAACTGATGAAGAAAATAGAAAAAAGATGCTTTCAGAGCTGGAAGGAGTACCATTTGAAAAAAGAGCTGCCAGATTCGTTTGTGTAATAGCAGTCGTATTTCCTGATGGAAAGGAAATGCTTTCAAGAGGAATAGTTGAAGGAAAAATAGATTTTGAGGAAAAAGGTGAAAATGGATTTGGATATGACTGTATGTTTATTCCGGAAGGCTATGAAAAAACCTTTGGTGAATTATCTTTAGAAATAAAGAATTCAATGAGTCATAGATCTAGAGCACTAGAAGATATGAAGACAAAATTAAAAGCTATTTTGGATGAAAGAACTATTTAGAAGTTCAATGTAATGAGTAGTATGAAGTAGGAGAGAATTATGAGGGTAATAATTTTATCAGACACACATGGATCAAGGAAAAATATGGATAATATTATTCCGATGATAAAAGAAAGTATAGATTTGATAATTCATGCAGGTGATCATTTTAGAGATTCTGTTTATTTATCTGAGAAAAGTGGAAAGCCTGTTATAGCCGTAGCTGGAAATTGTGATTATGAAAATGTCGAAGCTGAAGTCGAATTTGAGATTGAAAAAGTAAGGTTTTTTCTAGCTCATGGCCATAGGCATAGAGTTAAATACAATCTTGGCATTTTAGCTGAGCACGCTAAAGAAAAGGGTGCCGACATTGCAATATTCGGACATACCCATATAAAAGCAAATGAGGTTGTATCTGGTGTGCAAATTTTAAATCCAGGAAGCTTATCTCAGCCTAGAGATGGATTAGATGGAAGCTATGTGATAATGGAAATAGAAAATGGTTCATATTCGTTTGAATATTTTAACGTTAAAGTATTAAGCTTAATTTAAATTTTTTGTGATATTATATGTATATATTTCACTAAAATGCGTGCATTTGAACATATTTTGTAGTATAATCATTATGTTAAAGTGTGCAAAGCTGCATAGATGATATAAGTACAAAATTGATTATACAGGGAGGATTTTATGAAATCAGAATTAATTAAAAGAGAAGGATATTCTGTTACATTTGAAATGGCTATTGACGCCGTTGAATTTGATAAAGCTATAGATAAGGCTTACAAAAAAACTAAATCTAGATATAATATTGCAGGATTTAGAAAAGGTAAGGCTCCTAGAAAAATAATAGAATTAAACTATGGAAAGGGAGTTTTCTTCAATGATGCATTGGATATTTTACTACCAGAGGTATATCCAGTAGCAGTTGAAGAATTGAAGCTTGATGTAGTTTCACAGCCAGATATAGATATAAAGGAAATTAAAGATGATGGTGGATTAGTTTTAGTAGTAATAGTAGATGTAAAGCCTGAATTTACTATAGAAAACTATTTTGGAGTTGATATAGAGAAGGTAGATAGCACTGTTACTGATGAAATAATCGACGAGGAGCTTAATGCACTTCTTGAAAAGCAATCAAGAATGGTAACTGTAGAGTCACCAGTAGAAAATGGTAATGTTGCAGTAATTGATTTTGCTGGAACACTTGATGGAGAGCCTTTTGAAGGTGGTACTTCTGAAGGATATTCACTTGAGGTTGGATCTGGAACATTTATACCAGGCTTTGAAGAACAATTGGTTGGAAAATCAACTGGAGATGAATTTGATGTCAATGTGACATTCCCAGAAGATTATCCAGCTGAAGAATTAGCTGGAAAGCCTGTTGTATTTAAGGTTAAGATAAATGAAGTAAAGGTTAAGGAGCTTCCTAATCTAGATGATTCATTTGCTCAGGACACTACTGAATTTGAATCTTTGGAAGAATTGAAAAATGATATAAGAACAAAGAAGCAAGAAGAAGCAGATCAGAATGCCAAGTCTGAAATGAGAAATAAAGTAGTTGAAAAAATTGCAGAAGGTGTTGAGATAGATATACCAAATTCTATGGTTGAGGCACAATTGGATAGACAGCTACAAGATATAAATATGCAATTAAGTTATCAAGGTTGGTCATTAGAAAAATTTGCTGAATTATCTGGTCAGTCGATTGAAGATATAAGGGAAGCAAGAAGAGATGAAGCAAAGGCTATGGTTAAGCATGCTCTAGTAATTGAAAAGATTGTTGAGCTTGAAAACGTTGAAGCTACTGAAGAAGATATTGAAAAAGATTTGGAAAGCTTTGCAAAAATGTATCAGATAGAAATTGACAAAATAAAATCTTCTATAGGAGATGCAGAAAAAGAAAATATTGCTAACAGAATCAGAACTGAAAAAGCAGTCGATTTATTGTTGGAAAAGGCAAATTTAATATAGTGAAATGAGGACCACAATATTTTTTGTGGTCTTTACTAAAATAAAATGAGGAGGTAGAAATATGGCATTAGTTCCTTATGTAATAGAGCAAGATGGTAGAGGTGAAAGGTCATATGATATTTATTCAAGGCTGCTAAAGGATAGAATTATTTTCTTGGGTGATGAAGTGAATGATATTACTGCTAGCTTGGTCGTGGCACAGCTGCTATTTTTGGAGGCAGACGATCCAGATAAAGATATACACCTGTATATAAATTCTCCTGGTGGAAGTGTAACGGCTGGTCTTGCTATATATGATACTATGCAGTATATCAAGGCAGATGTAAATACTATATGTATTGGTATGGCAGCATCTATGGGAGCATTTCTTTTGGCAGCTGGAGCAAAGGGAAAGAGATTTGCTCTTCCTAACAGCACAATCATGATACATCAGCCTCTTGGTGGATCTAGGGGTCAAGCTACAGATGTAGAAATACATACTAGATATTTACTTGAAACTAAAGAAAAATTAAACAAAATATTGTCAGAAAGAACTGGAAAATCAATTGAGGTTGTAAAGGAAAATACGGAACGTGATAACTTTATGACTGCAGAGGAAGCAATGAATTTTGGATTGATAGATGAAGTAATAGAAAATAGAAAATAGTAGTATTTTCATAGGAGGTGAAATTATTGCCAAAACAAGATGACAACAAACAATATAAGTGCTCTTTTTGCGGAAAAACTCAAGATCAAGTTAAAAGAATAATAGCAGGTCCTGGTGTATATATCTGTGATGAATGCGTGGATTTGTGTGGTGAAATAATTAAAGAAGAAATAGATGAAAATGCAGAAATGCAAGCTGGTAATTTACCTAAACCAAAGGAAATGATGGAAATACTAGACGATTATGTTATTGGACAGAGTAAGGCGAAAAAAGCACTTTCTGTTGCAGTTTATAATCATTACAAGAGAATTTACTCTGCTAAGGGTAAAAAGAGTGATGTTGAGCTTCAGAAGAGTAATATACTTCTTTTGGGTCCAACGGGATCTGGTAAGACTCTGTTAGCACAAACCTTGGCAAAGATACTAAATGTACCCTTTGCAATAGCTGATGCCACTACACTAACTGAAGCAGGGTATGTTGGAGAAGATGTAGAGAATATTGTATTGAAATTGGTTCAGGCTGCAGATTTTGATATAGAAAGAGCTCAAAAAGGTATAATCTATATTGATGAAATTGATAAAATATCAAGAAAATCTGAAAATCCTTCAATTACTAGAGATGTTAGCGGGGAAGGTGTTCAACAGGCATTGTTAAAGATACTAGAGGGTACTGTTGCCAATGTTCCTCCAGCGGGAGGTAGAAAGCATCCACATCAAGAATTTTTAAAGGTTGATACAACTGATATATTATTTATTCTTGGAGGAGCGTTTGACGGTATAGAAAAGATCATTAAAAGAAGAGGAAATCAAAAAGTTTTGGGCTTTGGAGCAAAAATAGAAAGTAAGGCAGATGTCGATTTGGGAAAGCTGTATTCGAAGGTTATTCCTGATGACTTACTAAAATTTGGTATGATTCCGGAGTTTGTGGGTAGAATCCCTGTCATAGCTACCTTAGAATTACTGGATGAAGAATCGTTGGTCAGAATACTTACAGAGCCAAAAAATTCTCTTGTTAAGCAGTATTCCAAGCTATTTGAATACGATGATGTGAAAATCGAATTTGATGAAGGTGCATTGCGCTCAATAGCTCAGAAGGCTATCGAAAGGAATACTGGTGCCAGAGGTTTAAGAAGTATCGTTGAACATTCTTTAATGGAAACGATGTTTGAGGTTCCTTCGATAGATAATATTGAAAAAGTTATTGTGACTAAGGGTAGTATCGAAAACGAGGACGAAAAACCACTCATTATCTATAAGGATGTGAGAGATATAGTTAATGATACACCAATTGGTGGATAGTGAATAAAAAACGGCAAACTCATATAAGAGTAAGCCGTTTTTTTACTGCATTATATATCAATGTTGTGATGCTGAGATACATCTCAGGTTTTTTATCGAATTGTGGTATATTGAGTTTTTTTACCAGAGCTAAAGTAGCTATATCCCAGCCATACAATTGCAAGATACGCAAGAGTTTTCGGCAACATTAGGGCTCCGATTGCCGGAATAAAATCACTAAATAAAACTACTGGTATATAAAAAGCAAAGCTTAGAAAAATCAGTAAGCTCATATGTTTCAAGCCTGGAGTATTTTTTTTCTTGTATGTCCAAGCAATCAAAAGTAATCCAAGTATGGCAAATGGAATATTTCTATATATACCAAACAAATAATTTCCATCAGTAGCTCCCCAATTATTTTGAGGTAGTAATACCAGAATTATTCTAGCCATTGCCAATATATAGACAGTGAATTTTTTTCTATCGTCAGTATCACAGCTCAGGTTTCTATAGTAGTGATAGAATAATACATAAAAGATTGTCATTGTGATACTAGTTACAAATTGTCCCCAAGATAAAGCCACAACGTTTTTCTCAAATCCATTTGGTGTAAAATGAGAAATTATTCGAGGCACCAAATGAAAGGCGTCTCCAGCTCCCAGTAGAATTGCCATTATACCAAAAAGTCTTTCTCCTGATTTTTTGTTATTCAACAAGTTAATTCCCAATGATATTACAATAAGTAAGTATGTGATATCAAATATACTTTCAAAAACTCCCATCTAATCAACTCCTTTTATTATCCAATTAACATATTGATTATACTTTACCAAAAAAGCTTCTTTACTAAAATTCTCTTGAAAAGCCCTTTTTATGATATTGTGAATTACTGCTTTGACAAAGTTTACTTTTTCATAATTTATGTCGATATTGTCAATACAATTTTTTGAATGGTGTTTACATTCCATGGCTTGTTTTTTGTAAAACTCGATCCATCTCTTTTCAAGATCTTCATTCCAATAAAGAAATCTGTATTTGTACAGAGAATATCTTCTTTCATCAAAAATGAGATTGGATATTCTGTTGCCAAATTTTTCTAATGATTGACATAAATCGAAATTATCATCCTTCAATATTTCAATAAATAGCGAATGTATATCAGTGGTTTCCTTTAAGAGAATGGTAAAATAACTTTCCTCCAAGTCCTCGAAATATTGATAAAAGCTTCCTCTTGAGATATTCAGATTTTCAACAATATTCTTTACACTAGCCTTATTAAAAGGGTTAGAATTGAACTCCTCACGAAGAGCCTCGTAAATTTTCTCTCTTTTTTCTGGTGGTAAATTATTAAATGTATTTTTTGGCATAATAACCTCCGTCAACAAAAAATTAATAAAGTATGTATAAATTATAAGTGACACTGTGTCATTTGTCAATAGTAGTTTAAAAAAATCAGATAGATTTAATTTTCTTTAAAATGTATTTTCATGGGTATTTATGATATAATAATTTTTATGATAAAGGTAACAAAGGGTGGAATATGATAGTAAGCCGATATTTTTGTATTTTGACCTATATATTAGATACCAATTAAGGTATAGTGGAGTGTTTTTATGTATAATATATATGAAATAATAGAAAGTATAATGGAAAAAGAGGATTTGAAGGTGGAAGAGATTCCAAATATTGATCTTTACATGGATCAGGTTTTGAATATTTTTGATAAATTTTTTCCATATAATGAACAAGAGCAGGCTTTGACAAAGACAATGGTAAATAACTATGTAAAAGCTGGTATTATCAAGCCTGCAATAAAAAAGAAATACAATAAAGAGCATATTTTAATGATAATAATCATTTGTATGCTTAAGAGGGAAATTAGTCTAACTGAGATAAAGGATGCGTTTGATGATTTTGACAATTATGAGAAAATATACAAGGGATTTTTAAGAAAAAAGGAAAATTTAAATAAATTAACTTTGAATTTTTTGTCAAATGATATTGAATCATTTAACAAAGAGGAGGATAGAGATACGACAGAAAAGATGATGGATGTTTTATTATTGTGCTATTACTCAAATGTTCTTAGTGAGGCTGCAAGGCTGATAATAAATAAAGAAAAAAATGAATAAGAGTGGATGACAAATTAAGTAAAGCAAAATACATAGGAAAAATTAAGAAAGATAAGAAAAAGTAAAACAAATAAGAAAAAGTAAAATAAATGAGAATAGATATAAATGAATTCTGTAGAAAATAAGTGAGGAAAAAATGATAAAAGAAGTAGTTGTTGTCGAGGGTAGAGATGACATAGATGCGGTAAAAAGAGCTGTTGACTGTGAACTGATTGCAACAGGTGGCTTTGGATTTCCAAGGGGTGTTATGGAGCGAATAAAAACAGCTAATGATAAGAGAGGGATCATAATTTTTACCGATCCTGATTTTGCAGGTGAGAAAATTAGAAAAAAAATAGCAAGTGAAGTACCTGGCTGTAAACACGCTTTTTTACCACGTGAGAGCGCATTGAAGGATGGAGATATAGGCGTTGAAAATGCTAGTCCAGAGAGTATAAAATTAGCACTTTCAAAAGTGAGGACCGAGGTTGTGAAAAAGGAGAAATCCTTTGACAATGGCGATCTAATGAGAAATGGGCTAGTAGGATCCAAAAATGCTTCAGTGTTGAGAGATGAAATAGGAAAAATATTGGGAATAGGATATGGTAACTCAAAGCAATTTCTGAGTAGACTAAATAATTATGGAGTTACTAGAGAAGAATTTGAAAAGGCATTAAAAGACGTATTGAAATGTAATAAAGAAGGTGAATAGATTAATGAATAAGAGGCTTTCGTCACATAAAGCTACTATGGAAATTGTGAAAAAACATGAATTTAGATTTAATAAGAGTCTGGGGCAAAATTTTTTAATTGACGACAGTATTATAGATAAAATAATATCGGGATCTGGCGTGAAAGAGGGCGATAAGGTTATTGAGGTTGGTCCTGGTATTGGAACCTTAACCAAAGAAATTGCGACTATAGCAGATAAGGTTATGGCTGTTGAAATAGATAAGAATCTTATTCCAATTTTGAAGGATACAATGGAGGATTATGAAAATTTCAATGCTGTAAATGAAGATATCATCAAAGCGGATATTAAGGGGCTAATAGAAAAATACCTAGATGGTGGTCCGGTAAAATTGATTGCAAATTTACCATATTATATAACTACTCCGATTATTATGAGATTTTTGGAGGAAGAGATAAATGTGACAGATATAGTAGTCATGGTTCAAAAGGAGGTCGCTGAAAGGATGAATGCTGCTCCTGGTGGAAAGGCTTTTGGAGCTCTTTCAGTTGCTGTGCAGTATTACTGTGATACAGAGATAATTGCAAAGGTGCCAAGGCATATGTTTATTCCACAGCCAAATGTGGATTCAATCGTTATAGCGTTGAGAGTTAGAAGTGAAAAAAAATATGATGTTGACAATGAGGAATTGTTTTTTAAGGTTGTCAAAGCAGCTTTCGGTCAAAGAAGGAAAACTCTTTTGAATTCTATTTCTAGCATGGGTGTCTTGAATAAAAAAGTCATATCTCAGATATTGCTAGAGTCAAATATTGACGAGAAAAGAAGAGGAGAGACTCTTAGTCTTGACGAGTTTGCAGTTCTTTCTAATAACATTAATAGAGCTGTAAGGGAGGGAAGTAATGTTTAATAAGCTGTCGAAATTAAACAAAACTTTGTTACTTCTATTAATCATCATACTGTTCTTTGTAATTTACTTTTTTTCATTTAAGCTTTCTAGAAACTATATTCAAAGTAAAACTGGGGAAGATGTTGTTTCTATAGATACGAGGGGTGAGAAAAACAAAATAGAGGAAGATATCGAGCTTAGAAACAAGGCAGAGAGTAAAATGCAACCACTACAGAAATTTAATCAAAGCAAGAAGCTATTTATTTCTGATGACTCTGTTGAAAATATAAAAATTGAAGGTGAAATGCTGGAAAATTTGAAGAGATTATCGACATCCTTTGTAAAGGTAAGAGCTATTGAGGGTGATTTCAATCCTCAAAATAGAGGTAATACTAATAATAATGTTAAGTTTGAAACAAATTTTAATTACTTTGTTGTAGAGAGTGATGGAAAAAAAGAGAGCTATAAGGTTCCGATTTCGGTTAAAGAAGATTTTCAAGGTATGTATAAGAGGATGATCTATACATCAGTAGATTACATAAAAAATAAAGATGGAGTCGGAGATATAAGAGTTTATAAGGGGAATGAGGAGAAGGGGATTTTTCCTTGGAAGAAGGATGATTTGATAAACAAAATTTTGTATAAGAGAGAGGTTGGCAAGATTCAGCCACAAAAAGAGTTCCATAAGACAAGGATTAATTTTACAATAAAAATAGAAAAAAATGGAAATAAAATCGATATACAAACGATGGGTAAGGATTTTATTCAGGTAACAAATAATGATAATGTGGCATATTACGAGGTATACCAAGATCTTTATAACTACTTGGATAATGAAGTGTTTAAATAAAAATGAAAATAAACGCTATTAAGTTGGTTATTTTTTTATTTATGCTTTACACTAATAATTAATGATGATACAATACTAAAAAAACGAAGGGAGAAATTGTCATGAATAAGTTAAACGCACAACTAAAGTCTTACAACTATTATTACTATTTTAACTTTACTAGCAGTGGTAAGGCTTTTTCTGATGTGCAAAAACTAGATACAGTTGACTTATTCTTAATAATAGACAATTGATATTTTAGTATTTTAGCCTCTTGGATTAGCCAAGAGGCTTTTTTTATTATTTTTTATGGAGGGATTTTGGTATGATAGTCAAACTTAGAAAAAACGTAAAGCTTGAGCAAATTGAGAAGCTGATAGGATTTATTGAGTCCTTGGGATTTGAAGTAGACTGTTCTTTTGGTGAGAATACAGCTCTTCTCGGATTAATAGGAGATACATCTAGACTTGATTCGAGTATTATTAAATCGTTTGAAGCTGTTGATGAAATTGTCAGAATTCAAGAGCCTTATAAGAGAGCCAATAGAAAATTCCATCCAGAGGACACTATTGTAACCTTGGAAAATGGAACAAAAATAGGTGGCGGTAATTTTTGTTTGATAGCTGGACCTTGTTCAGTGGAATCAGAAGAACAAATTATCGCGGTTGCAAAAAGAGTGAAGGAGGCTGGGGCAAATATATTAAGAGGAGGAGCCTTTAAACCTAGAACATCCCCATATTCTTTTCAAGGAAAGGGTGAGGCTGGTGTAAAGTTATTGCTAAAGGCAAAAGAAATAACAGGGCTGCCGATAATTTCAGAAATAATGGAAATTGGACAATTACCTCTATTTGAAGGTGTTGATATACTACAGGTTGGTGCAAGAAATATGCAGAATTTCGATTTGCTGAAGGTACTTGGAAAACAGTCGAAGCCAGTCCTTTTGAAAAGAGGGTTATCTGCAACATATGAAGAATTTCTGATGGCTGCAGAGTATATAATGTCGGAGGGGAATGATGATGTAATTCTTTGTGAGAGAGGTATTAGAACTTTTGAAACTGGAGTTAGAAATACTCTTGATATAACAGCTATTCCCGTTCTTCATGAAAAAACACATCTTCCAGTTATTGTTGATCCATCACACTCATCTGGAGTGTCGAGGCTAGTGAAGCCGCTTAGCTTGGCATCAGTTGGGGCTTCATGTGATGGCTTGATAATAGAGGTTCATAATGATCCGGAAAATGCATTGTGTGATGGGAATCAGTCTTTGAGACCAGATGAATTTGATGATATGGCAAGGTCAATATTTAGATTAAAGGAAGCGATGATGGTGGTGTAGTATGAATATAGGAATAATTGGTTTGGGTTTGATTGGAGGCTCCTTTGCTAAATCCTTGAAGAAAAATACGAAGCATATGGTGTTTGGGTTTGATATTGATGGACAATCGATAGACCTAGCGCTAAATGATAATAGCATTGACTTTAAACTAGATACCGATGACCTACTCAATATTGATCTTGTAGTTTTGGCATTGAGACCAAAGGATGCATTGAGATTTGTAAGAGAAAATAAAAATATTCGAGGCTGGGTGATGGATCTTTGTGGAGTGAAAAAGAATATTTCGAGAGAGCTTGAATATTTGTCATCAAGGAATAACTTCGAATATATTGGCGCACACCCAATGGCAGGAAGAGAGATAGGGGGATATACAAGCAGTCTTGATGATTTATTCGAAGGTGCATCTATAATACTCACAAAAAGAAATATACCCAATGAGATTTTGAATATCCTTTCAGAAATGGGATTTTCGGTACAATATTGTGATGCGGATACTCATGATAGAATGATCGCATACACCTCACAGCTATCTCATATTGTATCTAACGCTTTTGTAAAATCAAAGGTGGCTTTAAAGCATAATGGTTTTTCGGCAGATAGTCTCAAGGATTTAACTAGAGTAGCAATGTTGGATGAATCTATGTGGACAGAGCTGCTGCTGGAGAATGACTATATAAAAGATGAATTAGATTTTCTGATAGACGAATTAAAAAAATATAGCGACCTTTTGGAAAAGAGGGACGAAAAAGGCTTGGAATTATTGTTGAGAGAAGGTAAAGAAAGAAGGGATTTAATGTATCCCAGAGGTGTGAAATGAAAGTAAAGCCATCGAAATTAGAGGGGAGTGTCAAAGCAATACCATCAAAATCATTTGCTCATAGGGCTATTATTTGTGCCGCTATTTCAGACGGTGTGTCGCAAATAATTTTTGATAAAACATCTGATGATATAGATGCGACGGTAAATTGTCTTAGAGCATTAGGTGCAAAAATCGAAAAATTTGAATATGGAGTTATAGTACAGGGCATATCGAAATTAGACAATATACCCACTATAGACTCAAAGGAAAGTGGCTCTACCTTTAGATTTTTGTTGCCACTTGCTTCTACTATTTATGAGCAGGCAATTTTCAAAGGTGAGGGCAGGCTGCCAAAAAGACCAATAAAGGATTTGATGGATGCAATGAGACATAGAGGTGTGGAATTTGATTCGGAGTGTTTGCCATTTAAAACAAATGGGCTTTTGACACCAGGTAGGTATGAGATAAGAGGCGATGTAAGCTCACAGTATATTTCTGGATTGTTATTTGCTGCCTTGAATCTGAATGGAAGCTCTGAAGTAATTGTAAATACAAACCTTGAGTCCAAGAGCTATGTGGATATTACGGTTGAAGTAATGAGAGCCTTTGGTGCAGATATAATTGAAAATGAAAATGGTTTTTTAGTAAATACATCGAAATTGAAAGCGCAGACCTACAAAGTCGAAGGAGATTGGTCGAATTCTTCCTTCTTTTTGGTAGCAGGAGCATTCGGTAAAGTATCGGTGAAGGGGTTAAATGTAGAAAGTAGTCAAGGTGACAAAAAAATATTAAAAATATTAGATGATTTTGGTGCTGAGGTTATTATATCTAATGAAATTATGGTATCGTCATGTGGCAGAAATTCAATAGATGTCGATTTGGCGGATATACCAGATATGTTGCCTATATTATCGATATTGGCAGCTAGTGTTGATGGAGGCGTATCGCGATTTTATAATGCGTCGAGATTGAGGCTAAAAGAGAGCGACAGAATAAAATCGACTGTTGATTTAATCACTTCACTCGGTGGAAATGTAGAGGAAAGAAATGATGAGCTGTTGGTTTATGGAACGAATGGTTTAGTAGGAGGTATTGTTGACTCACACAATGACCATAGAATAGCAATGGCTGCGGCGATAGCTTCTATAATAAGCGAGAATGATATAGTTATTAAAAATTCGAAAGCTATAAATAAGTCATATCCAACTTTTTTTGACGATTTTGTAGATTTGGGAGGGAAAATATGAGTGCGACATTTGGAAATAATATTAAAACTACAGTTTTTGGTCAATCACATGGACATTATATAGGAGCTGTTGTTGACGGATTGCCACTGGGCTTTAAGATAGATATGGATAAGCTTGAAGAATTTATGCGAAGAAGGGCACCAGGGAAAAAGTATACGACAAAGAGAATTGAAGGAGATAATGTGGAATTTATCACTGGGGTTGAAAATGCTACGATAATATCCAATACAATATGTGCTGTAATAAAGAACAAAGACCACAATTCTGCTCACTACGAAATATTCAAGGATATTCCAAGACCGTCTCACGCCGATTATGTAGCAAATATAAAATACAATGGATTGATGGATATGAGAGGTTCAGGCTCGTTTTCTGGGCGATTAACAGCACCTATTTGTATTGTGGGTGGTATTGCAAAGCAGATTCTTCAAGAGAGAGGAATACAAATTGCTTCGAGGCTCAAGCAAGTTGGAGCTGAGATTGATGAAGAAATTGATATCGCAAAGCCGGATATGGGAAGGCTTGAAGAAATAAGTCGAAAAGATATTCCTGTTATTTCGAAGGAAGTCGAAGCTAGAATAGATAAATTATTAGAAGGTGTAAGAGAAGAAAAAGACTCAATCGGTGCTAAGATAGAATGCTTTGCAACCGGAATTCCAATTGGTCTGGGAGAGCCAAATCAGGATGGTATTGAATCTATTTTGTCGAGTAGAATTTTTTCCATTCCTGGAGTCAGAGCTATAGAGTTTGGATTAGGTGTTGAGGCTGCACATATGAAAGGCTCTGAGCACAATGATGAATTTGAAATTAGAGATAAGCGAGTATCAACCGTTACCAATAATGCGGGTGGAATAGTCGGTGGAATAAGTAACGGTATGCCGATTAACTTTACTGTAACTATGAAACCAACGGCATCAATTGGAAAGCGACAAAGGTCATTTTCTATGTCGAAAAAGGAATCTAAATATTTGCAAATAGAGGGAAGACACGATCCATGTATAGCTATTAGAGCATTGCCGGTGGTTGAAGCTGTATGCGCAATTGTCCTTCTGGATTTGATAGATATTTTTAAAGACTGTGAGTATATTTTTAGGTAATTATGTGGGGTATGATATGAAATACGGATTGTTGGGAAGAAAGCTGGGGCACAGCTTTTCGAAAAAAATACACAATTTGATAGATGGATACGACTATGATTTGTATGAAAAGGAGTTGGATCAAATAGAGCAATTTGTTAATGGGGATATAACAGGCTTCAACATTACTATACCATACAAGATAGAAGTCATGAAATATATTGATGAAATGACCAACAGAGCTAAGAAAATAGGATGTATAAATACAGTAATCAAAAAAAATGGAAAGGTAATAGGTGACAATACGGATTATTTTGGATTCGAGTATATGTTAGATAGTTTAGAAATCGGTGATATAAAATCTGCTTTAATTCTTGGAGATGGTGCAACATCCATGACAGTGGGGGCAGTGCTAGATGATAGAGGTATAACGTACACCAAGCTATCTAGAAAAACAGAGCCCTACTATTCGAGGTACTTGGATTACAAGGATGTCGAATTGCTGATAAATGCCACTCCTGTCGGTATGTATCCAAATAATGGAGAAAGGCTAATAGATATAAGTGAGTTCAATAATCTAAAAGGAGTTATAGACGTGATTTATAATCCAATGTGTACAAGGCTGCTTTTTGACGCAAAGGAAAAGAACATAAAATGCTGCAATGGACTTACTATGTTGGTTGCACAGGCTGCTGAGGCATATAATGTATTTTGTGGAAATAAGGTTGAGGATAGAAAAATGGAGAGGATAATAGAAAAGCTTTCGGTTGAAGGGAATATAGTGTTGATTGGAATGCCTAGTACAGGCAAATCTACCATTGGAAGGATAATATCAGAAAATACAGATAAACACCTAGTGGATTTTGATGAGGAGATTGTAAGAAAAACTGGTAAGAGTATTGAACGAATTTTTTTAGAAGATGGAGAAGCATATTTTAGGAAGCTAGAAAGTGAAATGTGTAGAGAATTTGGGAAAATGAATAATTTGGTAATAGCTACAGGTGGAGGCGTGGTTACTCAAATGGAAAATTATGAGCATTTAAAGCAAAATGGTAAAATATATCTTTTGAAGAGAAATTTGGAAGAGCTTGAGCTAGAAGGCAGACCACTTTTAAAGGATTTTGATAGTGTTTTGAAATTATGGGAGGATAGAAAGGACAGATATCAAAGCTTTTCTGACAAAGAGGTTGAAAACATTATGATAATGGAAGCCTCAAAAAAGATAATTGATGATTTTTACGGATATGATTATACAAAATGTGAGAATAGAATATAGTATTATCGTACTATGTATTTCTTGTGGATAAAGGAATCGTTGCGGAGCCAAAGTCAAAATAGTAGACTTGAGGGCAAAATATCTTTATGTAGAAGAAGTGAACGCTGAAGTATTAGATGATAAGGATGATGTTGCAGATTAATAAGCTACAAGCGAAGAAGCTCGCAAATTTGGGTAATTTCCCAAATAAATATTGCGAGCTGTCTTTGCTTGTATGTTTTTTAAAGTAAACCTTCCAATAAGATTTTTATTCCAATTATTATTAGAATTATTCCACCAAGTTTTTCTGAAGTATTTTTGTACCTCGAACCGAATTTGTGTCCAATATATACTCCAGCAGATGAAATGAAAAATGTTAGTATCCCAATGACAGAGGCTGCTTTTATAATATTAATATTTAGTAGAGCAAAGGAGAATCCAACTGCTAGTGCGTCTATGCTGGTTGCCACCGATAGCATTATCATATCCCTGATATCAATTTCCATAATTCCAGAAATATTGCAACAGACCTCCTCTTGGACAGATTCCTTTGATTCTCTAAGCATTTGGATTCCAATGATAGTCAGCAAAATAAATGCTATCCAATTGCTTATTCCGCTGACTAGGGAATAAAAATGACTACCTATAAAATATCCTATTATCGGCATTGCAGCTTGAAAAAATCCAAAAAACAGACCGATTATGATGGAATTTTTCCAGTTCATTTTCTTTTGACAGAGACCCTTACAGACGGACACAGCAAATGCATCCATGCTTAGTCCCACTCCAATACTGATTAAGTTGAAAAAGCTCATATTATTGTTTATTCTGCCTGAGAGCTTGTATCACTACTAGTAGATGTCGAACCAGAATCTTGTGTAGTGTCTGAATTTATTGATGTATCAGATGATGACTGAAGTGTGCTTGGATCTACAACTTTTCCAGTTTCAGCATCAATTGTTATTTTTTCGAAGCTTTTAGTTTGCTTTTCAGAATTGTCATTTTTGTTTTCGGTTTTAGTATCATTTTCGAATTTCACAGTACCATCGGCAAGCTCAAATTCATATAGATTTTGACCATTTTTTGAATATAGCTTGTAAGATATTACTTGTACATTTTCGTTTTTAGATTTTGAGATAGCGAATTTTGCTGCCTTATCAAGATCTAAGACTGGAACGAAATCTATTAAATTACGTTTTTTACTACTATCCAATGTAGCTTCTTCTGTATTTGTAATTTTGCCTGTTGATGCATCAATTGTTAGAATTACATTTTTTTTCTTTTTCGATATTGCATCAATCGTATATACATACTTTCCGTTTACAGGCTCAAGCTTGACAGAGCATATGCTTCCAGCCTTGTTTTCTGTGGTGAATTTCAGCATTGCAGATTGCATTGAAATGATCTTTGCAGTTCTAACATCCATGAAATTTTCAAGCTTTGGAGTGTTTACCTCCTTTTCTTCATTGTTATTGCTGGAGCATCCCATCAACGAGCCTCCAATCAAT
Source organism: Peptostreptococcus sp. D1 (assembly GCF_900112955.1). Classification (GTDB taxonomy): domain Bacteria; phylum Bacillota; class Clostridia; order Peptostreptococcales; family Peptostreptococcaceae; genus Peptostreptococcus. The sequence goes on along the minus strand of NZ_FONP01000001.1, from coordinate 564,993 downwards.
AAACAAACTGTAAATACTATAGCCTTATTTGAAATTTTGTTTTTTATATTCATATTTCTTCCCCCTCGAAAAAAATTATCACTATATAAGATTATACAATAAATTATGAAATAATTGAATGTTATTGAACAATGTTTTTTTATAATTAAGCTGAAATTTTGAATAGTATCTTGAAAAGAGAATATATCAATTTGCGAAAATAGGGAACAAAAGGCTGTTAAAGAGCTATATATTTGCAGATAAAGATTACGTACACACTCATAAGCCTAATAAAAAAGAGGAAGCATGAAAATTAACTACTTTGATAATTAGTATGAAAAAACTCCATAAAAAGTTGACACTATCACAAAATAACAACATATCAAATACGAAAAAATTGACCAATATTTATTTTGAATGATATAATAAAACAAATAAAAAGCTATATCAACATAATGTGAGTAACAAATTCATAGAAGTAAGATTAAAGAAGCAAGAGTTGACTCAAATTAAGCTATTAGATAAGCTTTTTCGATTTTTTGTTAAGATACATTAAGTGAGACGCAATTTATAAGAAACATAAAAAATCTAAGGAGGGAGACTTAGATCTGTACTTTACTTAAATTCAGTATTATTAATAAAAAAAATAATAGGGGTATTGTAGATTATGAGAAAAAAATTAAAAACAAAAATGAGAGTAGTCGCACTTACAGGGATAATTATGTCAACAACTCTGTCAACATCGGTGTATGCAGTTGATAATTATTATTACAAAAAATTAAAAAATTATGAAATAACTTCAGTAGATGATAGTAGTATAGTCGTTAATTCTGGAAATATAACCGAAAAAATCACAGTCATTGAAAATAATAATATGAGAAAAATAACGATTTATAATACGAACACTGGAGGGGAAAATTATCTGATTTTTAATAAAGCAGATAATTCAATTTATTCGTCAATTACAGATAAAACAACTTTTATCGAAGAACAAGATTCAAATATAACTACGTATGCAGACAGGCATTATAGTACGGTGTTTATTTCTTATGCAGAATTTAAAAACTCTATAGGAAATACTGCAACAGTTGGGGGTGTTCTAGGATTAATATTAGCTAAAGTTCCAGGGGCACAGGCAGCTGGTGGTGTAATCGGAACTATTAGTACACTAGTGGGTGGTGGCTCATTATTTATTCCTAATGATTCTAAACATGGACTGAAGTTTGGGATTGAAACAGTTAAACGTTATAGATACAGATTAGGGAAGAGACATGTGTATAGAATAGATAAATATATTACATCAGTTAGCCGTTACTAGGAAAGAGGTGTTTATGATTCAAAAAATTTTAGGTTTACTATATTTAATTGCTACAATCATGATGGCACTAATATTTAACAACAAAATAACTAACAACAAGAGTTTAGCTTTTATGATTTATATTTTGCAAGCTACAAGCTTCTTTGGATATATTTATCTGACTAATATAGAGAAAAAAATTAAGATATGTATAGGTTTGTCTTTGCTTGTTTTTAGCTGTATTTTCTTAAGATATATGCTGATAAAAGGATAGCTATAATAGTTAATCACGTATTTAAAAATCAGATAAATTTTACAAAAAGAGATAGTTGTGGTAATAAAATAAAATATAATTGGAAAAGAGCTCCTTTATAGGAAAACTTTGATAAAATTTTTAATGCTATGGTTTCAAGCCCATTTGAGCTTGATCTGTAGCATATTTTATTTATTTCATAACAATACCTTTGGTCTCAAAATTCTAAATCCAAGCGATTATTTTTAAGTATTTTATTTACTTTGTTTCGAATTGCATGGATTAATTTATTATTTTAAACTCAAAAACGATATAATCACAAAATAACAATTATTTAGAGATATTAATATACAACATATGCTTTACATGGTATAATCACTAATGAAAGAATTAAGTATGGTTACGATTAGATATAAATATTGAAATAATAATATTTGTGAATTTGTTTTTTAAAAAATATTTGAGGAGGATTTGTTTTGAAGATAGTAGTTATAGGTGGAGGAAAGGTCGGAAGAAAAATTTCTGAAGAGCTGTCTCAAGATATGCATGATGTGACTGTTATAGATCAAAATATGGATGTAATTAATAAAATTAACTCTTTTCAAGATGTAGCCTGCTTCAATGGTAATGCTATAGACTACGAAGTACAAAAGGAAGCTGGTATAGATAGTGCGGATTTGGTTATAGGCTGCACATCTTCTGATGAAATAAATATGTTTTCGTGTCTTTTTGCAAAGAAATTTGGGGCTAAAAATACAATTGCCAGAGTTAGAAATCCACTTTATTACAATCAATTAAATCATATTAAAAATGATTTGGGATTGAGCATGGTAATAAATCCAGAATTTGTGGCGGCAAACGAAATATCGAGAATTATCAGATTTCCATCGGCGCTGAAGGTAGAAACCTTTGCAAAGGGTAAGATAGAGCTATTGGAATTTAAAATTTATCAAAGCTCACCACTTGTGGGCAAAAATCTAAATGAGATAAGGAACGAATACAAAATCAAATTTCTTATCTGTGCAATCCAGAGAAAGGATGCAGTGATAATTCCAAAAGGAAACATAGAGCTAGAGGTGGGTGACAAAATAAGTATTGCAGCATCACACGAGGATTTGGAGTTGTTTTTAAAGCGAATCGGTGGATTGAAAAGAAAAATAAAAACTGTAATGATTATAGGTGCAAGTAAGATAACATACTATTTGTGCAAAAGTCTGGAAGGTATAAATATAAAGATAAAAATAATTGAAAAGGATATAGAATCATGTAGACAAATCGGTGAATTATTACCGAATGTCGATGTAATACATGGTGATGGAACAGATATACAATTACTGGAAGAAGAAGGGTTTGATGATGTTGATGCATTTATTTCATTGACAGGAATAGATGAAGAAAATATCATTCTTTCAATGCTTGCAAATGGAAAAAATATTCCAAAGGTCGTTACAAAGGTTAGTAACACAACGTTCAAAGATTTAGCAAATAATTTTCAGCTAGATACGGTCGTGTCTCCAAAGGATTTGACTAGTGCTATAATACTAAGATATGTAAAAGCAATGAATAATTCTTATGGTAGTAAATTGAATTATTTATACAGAATAGTAAATAACAGGATTGAGGTTCTCGAATTTACTGTTAGTAGAGAATGCAAAATAATAAATACACCTCTTAAGGACATGAAGATAAGAGATGATTTATTGATTGCGTGTATTGTAAGACAGGGAACATTGATAATTCCTCAGGGCAATGATACGATACAAGAGGGCGACAATATCATAATAGTAACTTCAAATCTGAATATCAGTGAAATTACCGATATTGTGAGCAAATAAAATAAAATTTATCCTATTCTTTGTATTTTTAAAATGGCTAAAATAGCAAAATATTTGTAAAATATTGAGTTAAATGAATTTATTATATTTTGTTTTTAGTGGAAATTTGGATAAATATTTTGTAGAGGTAAAAAAATGAATTATGAGATGATGAAATATGTTCTGATGAGCATATGTAAAATTGAAGGGCTTTTGTTGCTCATACCTGTTTTTGTATCCATTATTTATAAGGAATATCAAATAGCAGGGAAAATGGCAATAGTTGCAATAGCATTTGCTCTTATTGGTATGGTGTTTACTAGAAAAAAACCAAAAAAAATAGATATTTTTGCAAAAGATGGATTGATAATCGTAGGTATAACTTGGATAATATTTTCGATAATAGGAGCTATCATTTTTTATGTAACGGGTTCAATTCCAAGCTTCGTAGATGCATTTTTTGAGACTGTTTCAGGGTTTACTACAACGGGATCGACAATATTGACAGATATAGAATCTCTTTCCAAAGGAATATTGTTTTGGAGAGCATTCACTCATTGGATAGGTGGAATGGGGGTATTGGTGTTCGTTATGGCAATCATACCTCTTGCAGGTAGAAACTCAATGAGTATTATGAAAGCCGAAGTTCCTGGTCCAACTGTTGATAAATTAGTTCCAAAGGCAAAGCAGACAGCAAAATTACTGTACATTATCTATATTGGATTGACAGGATTGGAGGTTGTATTGCTGATGATAGGCAAAATGCCTCTCTATGACAGCATTGTTCATGCCTTTGCAACAGCTGGAACTGGAGGATTTTCAATAAAATCTGCTAGTGTAGGTTATTACCAAAGTGCATATATAGACTGGGTTGTTACAATTTTTATGGTATTGTTTGGAATAAACTTTAATTTATTTTATTTAGCAATTTTAAATAATTTTAATAGGATAGTTAGAAGTGAAGAGCTGAGAGTATATTTGGCGATAATAATAGTGTCGACACTATTGATATCAATCAATGTATACAATATGTATAACTCTATTTCAGATTCCTTGAGATATTCAGCGTTTCAAGTTGCATCCATTATCACTACTACTGGATTTATGAATACTGATTTTAATTTATGGCCACAATTTTCAAAATCAATTCTTTTGATTTTGATGATAGTTGGAGCCTGTGCTGGTTCTACTGGAGGTGGCATAAAGGTTTCAAGAATTATTATTATTGCAAAGCACATGAGAATAGAATTGAAAAAGATAATACACCCAAGATCGGTTTCAAATGTAAAGGTAGATGGAAAAATAGTTGAAAATAATGTAATCAGAAGTGTATCTGGATATATAATGATATATTTTATGCTTATTTTGTTTTCATTTCTGCTGATATCAATAAATGGATTTGATTTTGAGACATCAATAACATCTGTTATAACATGTATTAATAATGTTGGTCCTGGATTGGGTAGCTTAGTTGGTCCGGTTGGAAGCTTTTCAATGTTTTCAAGCTTTTCGAAAATTGTGCTGTCAATAGATATGCTACTTGGAAGACTTGAAATATTTCCTATACTGATATTGTTTAGCCCTAGAATATACAAGAGAAGATTTTAGACGATAAATTTATACATGATGAAAGAAAATAGGTTTGATTTGAGAGTATTTATGACTCGAAAGTAGTTCTATGCAAGAAGTATCCTACATTCTAAGGTATGAAAATGAATGTGGATACTTTTTTGTATAGAACTTTTTTGTTATAATTTTATAATTATTTTTAGATCGAAATCAACTTTTCATATAGTGTTATTTTCACTTTGTATATCAAATTACCTGCATATCCAAAACGGATATTTTTCAAGTTCGAATTTCATATTTATTATTTCAGGTGATTGTGATTCTCCGTCTGCTTGTATATATTGTGGAACTCTTGTTTTTACAATCATCGAGGCTGAACCAAGCCTATTTATTTTTTCATATCTTTCGAAATGATCTCCAAATTTAAGTATTCTATATAGAATCATAACAAGGTCAGTAAACTTTATTTCATTTGCCACAACAAACCCAAGCTCATTGTTATTGCTTGTTGAGTGTGGATCTATTTTAACCCCACCACCAAAATATGGATGATTGGTTACTAAAGCGAGTATACAGTTGTCAAACCTATACTCCTTATTATTAATTTCCAAGGCTACGTCAAAATTTTTGTGCTTTCTAACTGCACTTACAATATAGTGGAAATATGATAGTTTGCCAAGACCCATTTTTTTTAATAGGCTTTTTCCTGTGCTGACACTACTTAGATATATTATAATTGCATCAATACCAAATCCAATACTGTTTATTGAATAGCCAACATTATCAGAATTAAGATTTGTAAATTTGATTATTTCCAATTCTTCAGGCGCTTCTAGCTTTAAAAGTGAATCTATAAATTTCTCAGGATTGGAGGTTATTTTTAGTTCTCTGGCAAAATCATTACCTATGCCGCTTGGTAAATACGCTATTGGTTTTTTGCTGTCAATCATTTTAAGTGCATTAACTGCTTCGTGGAGAGTTCCATCTCCACCAATTAGCACAAGCTTTTCATTCTCAGTCGATAGCTTTTTTACCAGCTCAATGGTGTGACCCTTATATTCAGAAATATTTACCGAGTACGAAATGGATTTTTTGTCGCAGTATTCCAATAGGCTTTTTAGAGTTTTTTTCCCTGTATTTCCACCTGCTCCTATGTGTGAAACTATGTTTATTTTCATGTTATTCTACCTTACTTTATGTTTATTTTATTTTTTCTTCAGAAAGTTTCTTTTGATGAGTCCTTTCTACAAATCTACCCATGAAAAAAGCAATTATTCCAACTCCAATTCCGGTTTGAACACAAAACAGGAGATTTTCTAGTTACGCAATATGTAATCAGGTCGCCGAGGGCAGCTGCAAAAAAATTTGATATATGATTATTTATTTTTGCTTTTTTGCAGATATAATAAATGCCGTATGTGACAAAAGGTCCGGCTATAGTCATTGAGAATATACTTGCTCCCAATGTCTTCAATCTACAATGTGCCAAAAATGCTAGACAGACAACACTCCAGGAAATACAAAACATTGGTAGAAGGTATCCCTCCATAATGTACATTGCATTTGAATCAGGAAACATAAGTAATATAAATGTAATTGCGAGTGTAAAAATAATTGCTTTCCTTTCTCTACTATTATACATTTTTTACCTCCATTCTAAAATATTTTTTTATAATAAACTTGAAAAATCTGCCTTTATTTCTGTTTCATAAAAATTCAATCTGCCAGTGTAGCATCTGGAATCCATTGATCTGTTGTATAGCTCAAGTTTTTGCAGTGATGAAACAAATAGGCTACTCATGATATTTCCAAATGTTTTGCATGATGTAAAGAAGCCATTATATCCATTTCTTGATTTGGCTGAATATTTCATTTGTGTATATGTACTAAAAAAAATAAAAACAAATCTGTACATAAAATACATAATATCTACTATCAATTTTGGTATTTTAAATTTGTTTAGTGATACTATTATTCTATGCATTGGTGTTGTCAATATCAGCATCTGCATACAGCTAACTGCTTCAAATGCCTTGAAAAAAAAGATTTATAGCAATCCAAATTTGTGAATGAGATGTGGTTATATATATTCGTCCGATTTTGACAATGATAATCCCAGCTTGAGGTTGAGATTGCTATAATTACAATGTTTTAAGCAAGTAAGAAGCATATAGAGTATCTATATTTTGTGTTGTATAATGTGTTCATTCTATTGTATAATGTAAATTAAGTGAGATCGCATTTATTTATTAATTCACATAAGCTATAGAGCATGGAATTGAAAGGAGAGTATTAATGAATACAGTTTCAGTAGAAATATTAAAAGATTTATTTTACATGGGAGTAAATGATAGAGAAACAAATTTATTTGAGAATATGTGGCCACTTCCACAGGGTGTTTCTTACAACTCTTACCTGATAGTGGATGAAAAAACAGCACTTATGGATACCGTAAAGATTACAAAAGTGGATGGATTTATCGATTCGTTGAAGGATAATTTAAATGGTAAAAAGTTGGATTACTTGGTGATTCATCATATGGAGCCAGATCATTCTGGATGCATTAAGACTGTTAGAGAGCTATATCCCGATGTCGTTTTAGTTGGAAACAAAAAAGCAAGAGGAATGATAAGTGACTATCTTGATATTGAGATAGGGGATAATTTCTTGGAAGTCAAAGATGGAGATGTACTAGAGCTAGGTAGACGAAGGCTTACTTTTGTAAATACTCCAATGGTTCACTGGCCTGAATCTATGGTAAGCTATGAGCCAAATGATAAGATATTGTTTTCACAAGATATTTTCGGCGGATTCGGAGCGTTGAATGGAACTATTTTTGATGACGAAATGAATTTTGATTTCTTCCAAGATGAAATGAGAAGATATTATTCAAATATAGTTGGGAAATACTCAAAGCAAGCTGTAAAAGCATTGGAAAAAGTAAGAAATCTTGATGTAAAGGTGATTTGCCCTGTTCACGGTATTGTGTGGAGAACAAATCCAGAAAGGATAATTGAAGAATATGTGAGGTATGCCAATCAAATAAACGAAGAAGGTGTGGTAGTCGTATATGGTTCAATGTATGGAAATACTGAAAAAATGGCAGATATTCTAGCTAGATTCCTTGCTGAAGAAGGTATAAAAAACGTAAAAATATTTGACGTTTCAAAGACACATGATTCATATATTTTGAGTGAAATATGGAAATATAAAGGCGTTATTCTTGGTAGCTGTACTTATAATAACTCAGTTTATCCTAATATGAATCAGCTGTTGTATACTTTGAAGATGAACAAGATTAATAATCATATACTTGGTATATTTGGTTCCTATGGATGGAGTGGTGGAGCTGTTAAGGAGCTTTCTGAATTTGCTTCTGAAGGTGGTAATTTTGAAGTGCTACCAACAATAGTTGAAACAAAGGGTACTGCTAAAGATGAAGATATTGAAGCTTTAAGACAGCTAGCAAAAGAAATGGCTCAGGCTTTAAGAGCATAGATTGAAGGTAGAAATATGGTTAGAGGCTTTGAATTAGTGGATGATAAATTTAGAAAGCATCCAGATTTAGAAATAAATTTACCTGTAAGAGGTACTTCAAAATCGGCAGGATATGATATAGTTACACCAGTCGATATAGTTATTCCTCCGAGAGGCAATTCTGGTGTAATATTTACAGATATAAAGTCATATATGCTGGAAGATGAAGTTTTAACAACTCATGTCAGAAGCTCAATCGGTATGAAAAGAGGCTTGGTGTTGGCTAATACTACGGGTATTATCGATTCGGATTATTACTCAAATCCCGACAATGATGGGAATATTGGCTTTATGCTAAGAAATTTAACTGATAAAGAGGTTGTTATAAAGGCTGGAGAAAGAGTTATTCAAGGAATATTCATCAAATATCTCACAGCTGATGATGATATGCCTGCTTCGGATATGAGATTAGGTGGAGTAGGATCTACGGGTAGAAAATAACAATCACTTTGCTATAAAATGAAAATTATGATATAATGTAGCTAAGTTCATAATGATATGCCTAAAAACAAATATAATAGAGTGAACGATATCTCTATTATGTAAGCTTCTACGCAGATGCTTACACAGAAGAGCTTGCATATTCCGTGAAAAATACTGTCGGATGCTGCAAGCTCTTTTTATATTTTGGATTGTTTTAAAGAATGATGTTTTTTACAAAAAAATGAATTAACCTGCAAAATAGGTTTTGTGATTGAAAGCATATAAAAAAGTGTATCATATAATTGAGAAAAGCTTTTAATGTGTTTTAGGTTTTTTAATACAATTTAAAAAATGACATGATGTAAATAACAATAACGTATAAAAAATATTTGTTTAGATAGGAGAAAAATTATGAAAAATAATATAGGTGTAATTGGATTATCGGTAATGGGAAAAAATTTGGCATTCAATTTTGCAGATAATGGATACAGGGTTTCGATATTTAATAGAACTATAGCAGTTGTTGATACGGCAAAAAGAGAATACTCTGGAGAAAATATATATCCAACATATTCGCTAGAGGAGTTTGTAGGCTCTCTTGAAAAACCTAGAAGAGTTTTTATTATGGTAAAATCTGGACAGCCTGTTGATTCAATGATTCAACAGCTATTAGATTATATCGAGGAGGGTGACATAATAATCGATGGTGGAAATTCATATTTTAAAGATACTATCAGAAGAACGAAGGAGCTGAGCGAAAGAAGGATTAATTTTATTGGAGTTGGGATATCTGGAGGAGAAGAAGGCGCACGGTTTGGACCTGCTATTATGCCAGGTGGAAAAAAAGATGTGTATGATTATGTGAGCGAAATGCTTGAACGTATTTCGGCAAAGGCTTATGGTGAACCTTGTTGCAGATACATTTCCGAAGACGGAGCGGGTCATTATTTAAAGATGGTACATAATGGAATAGAATATGCTGATATGCAGCTTATTAGTGAGGCATATTGGATTCTTAAAAATTTGGGAAAAATGGATAATAAAGAGATACAAGAGGCTTTCAAGGATTGGAATAAGGGAGAATTAGAAAGTTATTTGATTGAAATAACTTCAAATATACTTGGAGAAAAAGACGGAGATGACTATTTACTGGACAAAATTTTGGATAAGGCGTATCAGAAGGGAACTGGTAAGTGGACAAATTTGGAAGCCATCAATCTTGGAGTGGATATTTCTGTAATAACATCAGCTCTTAATGCCAGATTTATGTCTAATCTAAAGGATGAGAGAAAAATTGGAGAAGAATTATTTGGTAGAAGCTTGGGTGTTTATAATGGTCAATTCAAAAATATCGATGCGAGTACAATAGATAGAGAATTACTTGTGAGACTTGTAAAAAACTCACTTTACATCTCAAAGATAGTAGCATACGCTCAAGGCTTTAAATTGCTACTGTCTGCTCAAAAGGAATATGGTTGGAGATTGAATTTTTCTGAAATAGCAAAAATATTTAGGGGTGGATGTATAATTAGAGCAAGATTTTTAAATGATATTTCTGATGCTTTTTTGAGAGCTGGAGATATAGATAATTTGATATTCACAGATATATTCTCAGAAGAAATAAGAAAAAGAATAGATGATTTTAGAGAATTGATGTCTAAAGTAGTGGCTCTTGGGATTCCAGCAAATGCCATGAATTCGGCTTTGGGATATATTTATTCTTATTCAAATGGAAATAGTAGTGCCAATTTGATTCAGGCTCAGAGGGATTATTTTGGAGCCCATACCTTTGAGAGAATCGACAAAAAGGGGGTACATCATAATGAATGGAATAATGAAAACTAAAGGAATAATTATATTCGGTGGAACTGGAGATTTGGCATATAGAAAATTATTTCCCTCGCTATTTAATTTATACAGCCTTAATCAATTGGAAGACGGCTTTAAAATAGTTGGTGTTGGTAGGAGAAGCTTCACAAATCACCAATATAGAGCTATAATAAAGGACTGGATTATTAAATTTTCCAGAGTTGGTCATACTGAAGAAAAAGTAGAGCTTTTTTTAGATATGATACATTATTATGAGATGGATATGAACGATATCGAGATGTATGATGGTTTGGGAGAATTTTTAGGAAAATCAAATATCAACACAGACAGCTTGATTTACTACTATGCTGTATCTCCTCAATTGTTTACTCCTATAACCGACGGATTGAAATTGTCAAATTTGACGAACGATGCAAAGGTCATGATTGAAAAACCATTTGGAGAAACCTTGGAACTTGCTGAGAAGCTATATTTTAATTTGAAAACCTATTTTTCAGACAAAAACATATTTCATATAGATCACTATCTTGGGAAAGAGATGATTATAAATATTATGACTTTGAGATTTTCGAATGCTGTTTTTTATGGTATATGGAATAAGGATTTTATTGAAAGTGTTGAAATTAATGCATATGAAACACTTGGAGTGGATAGCAGAGGTGGATATTATGACAAGAGTGGGGCATTGGCAGATATGATTCAAAACCACCTGTTTCAAATAATGTCGATTGTGGCAATGGAAAAACCAGCTGATTTTTCCAGCACCTCTATAAAGGCTTCTCAGAGCGAAGTATTTAAATCCTTGAAAAGAATTGATTTTCGTAAAATTGATGAAAGTATAGTTATGGGTCAGTATAAAGGCTATTTAGAGGAATCAAAAGTATCCAAGGATTCTAAAACTGAAACGTTTGTGTCTATGAAGCTTGAAATACAAAATGATAGGTGGAATGGTGTTCCATTTATTCTGAGAACTGGAAAAAAGCTGGAAAGACGTGAAAGTGAAGTAGTGATAAATTTCAAAGCTATTGACAATAGAGAAAAAGGAAATACATTGGTAATAAAAATTCAGCCTGATGAAGGTGTAAAATTTGATTTTAATATTAAAAAGCCGGGAACTGAAAACAGCATTCAAGAGGTAAGTATGGATTTTTGTCAGAGCTGTATTTTGGAAAATAGAATGAATACACCTGAAGCCTATGAAAGACTGATAAAAGCTTGTATGGATTCTGATAAGAGTCTGTTTTCAATGTGGGATCATATTGAGTTAAGTTGGAAATACATAAATGAAATCGTATCAGCCTATAAAAAATACTCAAACAAGCTATACATTTATGAGCAGGGCAGCTTGGGACCTGATGAAAGTTTATAAATAAGTGTGTTCTATATGCTAAAAAAGGGTATAATTTAGTTATAGAATATAAAAAGTTGTGGAACATATTGATCTATATAATATAAAATTAGTTGCTTTGGAGGTAGAAAAATGAGTGATAGACAAATTTATGATATAATTATTGTTGGAAGTGGACCAGGTGGAATGACTGCGGGGATATATGGTGGAAGAGCGCAGCTGAAGACGTTGATACTAGAAAAGAATTTTCATGGTGGTCAGATGGTTTCAACTAGCGAAATTGAAAACTTCCCTGCCTTACCAGATACAAATGGAATAGAGCTATCAAATAAGATGCTTGAGCATGCCAAGAAATTTGGTGCAGAGATAGAATATAAAGGAGTTGACTCAATAGAAGTATTAGAGAATGGGTTAAAAAAATTGATATCTGGAAATGATGAATTTTTAACTAGAACTGTGATTTTATCGATGGGTTCTACGTCGAGAAAATTGGGAATTGATAATGAAGAAAAATTAACTGGAAGGGGAATTGGATATTGTGCTATATGTGATGGTGGCTTCTACAGAAATAAGGTGGTAGCTGTAAACGGTGGTGGAGATACTGCGGTTGAAGATGCCCTATATTTATCAAGAATCGCATCGAAGGTATATATTATTCACAGAAGAGATGAATTTAGAGCGAATAAAACTCTACAGACTAGATTATTTGAATCAGGTGTTGAGCCAGTATTAAATAGCACAATCAAGGATATTGCAGGTCAAGATAAGCTTGAATATATTACTACAGTAGATAAAAATAATGGAGAAGAAAGAAGATTAGACATTGACGGATTATTCGTTGCAATAGGAGGTATTCCTACTTCTGATCTAGTTAAGGATTTGGTTGAATTAAATCCACAGGGATATGTAATTACGAATGAGGATTGTGAAACTAGTGTTCCAGGAATTTATGCTGTTGGAGATATAAGACAAAAATCTTTAAGACAGGTTATAACAGCAGCTGCAGACGGTGCTATAGCTGTTCATGCGGCGGAAAAATATATACTTGAAAATAAATAGAATTGATGCTAGATGGCTAAAGCATATATTACTCTTGACTCGCACATTCTTTAAAATAGATTGTGCGAGTTTTAAAATACGAACATATAATTTAACGTATTTAAAATTATTCGCAATTTGCTCTTTACTAATTTACCCTTGACGTGATATAATTTATTGGTAATAGGCAGTGTTCTTGTGGGAAATTTTGTTTGTTGCAATATAAAATTTCATATCCATATAGGACACGATTTTTTTTGAAATAATAGTGGAAATGATCATTCAAATTAGTGCACTCATAGCTATGCTTCAATTGGATTAGCTCAATGAATCATAGTATTTGGTTACAAAATATTTTCATGAGGTATGGAAAGGACGTATATTATGTTAACAGCGATTACAGGAATAAATTGGGGAGATGAAGGTAAGGGAAGAATGGTAGACCTGCTTTCAGAAGACTATGATATTGTAGTTAGATATCAAGGAGGAAACAACGCAGGTCATACAGTAGTTAATGAGAGAGGAAGGTTTATACTTAATCTTCTACCTTCTGGAATTTTACGTTCAGATGTTGTCAATGTAATAGGTAATGGTGTTGTAATTGACATAAAGCACTTGGTAAATGAAATGAATAAGCTTATTGATTCGGGAATTGAAATATCACCAGATAACTTAAAGATAAGCGATAGAGCAGTAATAGTAATGCCTTATCATGTACAGCAAGATTGCTTAGAAGAGGAAAGATTGGCTGATGCTAAGTACGGTTCTACAAAGAGAGGTATAGCTCCGGTGTATGGAGATAAATATATGAAAAAAGGTCTGAGAATGGGGGAGCTTCTTGACAGCGAGGAAGATCTAAAATCTAGACTTAAAGGAATTATCGAATGGAAGAATTTGATGATTGAAAAGGGCTATGGTCAGGAGCCTATATGCTTTGATGAAATGTGGTCATATCTAAAAGAGTATGGTGATATAGCTAAGAAATTTGTTTGTGATACTGGTGTATATTTAAATGAGGCTAATAAAAATGGAAAAAATATAATGTTCGAGGCACAGCTGGGCGCATTGAGAGACATTGATTTTGGAATTTATCCTTTTACATCGTCATCTTCTACAATTGCTCCGTATGCTCCAATAGGTGCTGGAGTTCCAAACTTAAAATTGACAAAATCAATAGGTATTATGAAGGCTTATTCAACTTGTGTTGGTGAAGGACCATTTACTGCAGAGATGTTTGGAGAAAAAGCAGAGGAGCTTAGAAAAGCTGGAAATGAATACGGTGCTGCTACAGGAAGACCGAGAAGAGTTGGTGGGTTTGATATACTTGCATCAAGATATGGTGTAAGAGCTCAGGGCTCCGATGAAATAGCACTCACTAAATTGGATGTTCTTTCATATTTGGAAGAAATTCCTGTTTGTGTGGGATATACATACAATGGAGAAAAATTATCAGAATTTCCGATTGGAGAAAAATTATTCAAAGCAGAACCAGTTTATGAGTATAGAAAAGGTTGGATGAAGGATATTTCTGATTGTAGAGAGCTAGAAGAGCTTCCAAAAGAGGCAATAGACTATATTAAGTATATTGAAGAGGCTGTAGCCTGTAAGATAAAATATGTTTCAGTTGGTCCTGAAAGAGAACAATATATAGTTATGCCTTAGTCAATGGGTTAGCACATAAATTATTATAGAAAAATAAAAAGATGCAGATATTCAATTTTATCTGCATCTTTTAGAAATATGTTTTGTAGATTATGGAGGCTTTTGATGAAAAATACGTATGAATCACCACTTACATCTAGGTATGCAAGTAAGGAAATGCAGGAATTATTTTCTCCTGACAAGAAATTTAAGACTTGGAGAAGGCTGTGGATAGCATTGGCAGAAACCGAAATGGAGTTAGGTCTTGATATTACACAAGAACAGATAGACGAGTTAAAGAGTTTTAAGGACGATATAAATTATGATGTCGCAAAGGCAAGAGAAAAAGAGGTTAGACATGATGTCATGAGTCACGTTTATGCCTATGGTGTTCAGTGCCCAAAGGCGTCAGGAATCATACATTTGGGCGCTACATCTTGCTTTGTAGGAGATAACACTGACTTGATAATTATGTATGAGGCTCTTGAGCTGGTAAGGAAGAGATTGGCAAAAGTTATTTTGACACTATCAAAATTTGCTGATGAATATAAATCATTACCGACATTAGGGTTTACTCATTATCAGCCAGCTCAACCAACAACTGTTGGAAAAAGGGCTACTTTATGGATTCAAGATTTTTTGTTAGATCTCGAAGCTCTGAATGATTTTTTACAGAGAAAAAGACTGAGAGGTGCAAAAGGAACTACTGGAACTCAGGCTTCATTTTTGGAATTATTTGATGGTGATTTTGAAAAGGTTAAAAATCTAGATAAGACTGTAGCAAACAAGATGGGATACGAAGACGTATTTGCCATAACTGGTCAGACGTATTCTAGAAAGATAGACAGCCAGGTGGTGAATATATTGGCTGGTATTGCTCAGTCTGCAACAAAATTCTCTAATGATATCAGATTGCTACAGCATTTGAAAGAAATCGAAGAGCCATTTGAAAAAAATCAGATTGGCTCCTCTGCTATGGCATATAAGCGTAATCCAATGAGAAGTGAAAGAATTGCATCACTTTCAAGATACGTAATAGCAGACATGATAAATCCTGCAATGACTGTTTCAGGACAATGGTTTGAGAGAACACTTGATGATTCTGCAAATAAGAGAATATCTGTACCTGAAGCATTTTTGGCGATTGATGCAGTGCTAAATCTGTGTTCAAATGTAAGTGATGGACTAGTTGTTTATCCAAAGGTTATTGAACAGAGATTGATGAAAGAGCTACCTTTTATGGCAACTGAAAACATAATGATGGATTCCGTTAAGAGAGGTGGAAATAGACAGGAGCTTCATGAAAGGATAAGAGTACACTCCTTGGAAGCTGCTAGAATGGTAAAGGTAGAAGGCAAAGAAAACGACTTGATTGATAGAATAGCAAATGACTCAGAATTTGGAATAACAAAGGATGAGATACTACAAGTGTTAAAGCCAGAGCTTTATGTTGGATGTGCTCCAATGCAGGTTGTAGAATTTTTGGAAAATGAAGTCAAGATGGCGTTAGATGGAATTGAAATGATTGATGATGCAGAGATAACTGTATAATTTGTTATTGGATAGAAATTTACACTGACATTATGAAAATTTATTGACAGGATTTGCATAATGTTGGTGTTTTTTTATTGCTTTGAAAGAGGAAATAATATATTTTTCAGAATATTTCCTTTAATATAAAGAATCTAAGTGACTGTTAGTTCAAAATGTAATATAATAAAGCTAATGGTAAATGAGTTAATAGGTTGAGAGGTGGTTATAATGAAGGACTTTAAGGTCGCAATATGTCAGATGTTGACAACAGATAACAAAGAAAAAAATATAAGTAAAGCCGTTCAATTGATTGAGGAAGCTGCTCGGAATGGTGCGGCATTAGTTGTATTGCCGGAAATTTTCAATAGTCCGTATGATAACGTATGTTTTCCTGTGTATGCGGAAGAATTTCCAGGAGATACCTCTGTAGCTATGATGGAGGCTGCTAGAAATTGTGGAGTATATTTGGTAGCGGGTTCTATTCCTGAAAAAGATGGTGGAAAAATTTATAACACTTCCTATTTCTATGATAGACATGGTGAATTGATAGGAAAACACAGAAAAATGCATTTATTCGATATTAACATTGAAGGTGGTCAATATTTTAAGGAAAGTGATGTACTGTCTCCAGGTGACGACTTTGCAGTATTTGATACGGAGCTTGGGAAAATTGGTATTGGTATTTGTTATGATATTAGATTTCCGGAATATTTTAGAGTGTTGTCGGAAAAAGGGGCTGAGCTAATAGTATTGCCTGCAGCCTTTAACATGACTACGGGACCGGCTCATTGGGAAATATCAGTTAGAATGAGAGCAGTTGACAATCAAGTATATATGGTGGCTGCATCTCCTGCAAGAGATGAAAACGCATCATATGTTTCATATGGAAATTCCAGAATAGTTGATCCTTGGGGATCTATATTAGCTTCTGCGCATACAGAGGAGTGTATTATTTATGCGAATGTTTCAGGGGAAAAATTGTCTAGTATAAGAGCTCAGCTTCCACTGATTAAACATTTGAAAAGAGATAAATATGGCATAGAAATAAAATAAAAAATGTGGGGGAATGTTTATGCTGTCAGGAAAAGAAATATTAAAATTAAGCAGGACTCAGATTAGAGGTAATAGAATTCTATTTTATCTTTATTCATTTATGTTGATGGTAATAAATCCTATGATACTGTTGCTACAACACCCGAAGATAAACGTGTTTTTATTATTGTCGATAATTATTATTGAATTCTACTTCTATGCAGTAGTCATAAGCTGCGCATTAAAGGCTGGTAACAATCAGAAATTAAAATTTAAAGATATTGGGATTAATTTTAAAATATATTTAAAAATTATTGGGTTTGGAATAATAATGGGATTGATAATGTTGTTCGTTGGAATCATCATGCTAATTATTACATCATTTATGATTTCAATTTTACTTGTTGTTAACTCTGTAGATGAATTTTCATTGGTTGCAATGCTTCTTGTAATATTTGTTATAACTATATTTATAGGATTTACGATAGCCACTAGATATGTATTTTCTCCGTATATTATAGTCACTAATTTTGAAAGTCTTGGTATTGTAAAATCTATGAAGATTTCAAGATATCTTTCAAAGGAGTTGAAAGGCAAGATTGTAAAAATGTTTTTAGGCATTTGTATAGTGTCGACCATATTTTTCATAATTTGCGCTGTAATTTTGTACAAAGTAAGAAGCATTTACTTATTTTACGGTTTGATAGTAGCTTACCTGACACTTATTACTCCAGAAGTAGTTACATATTTTTCAAACGTGTATTACGAAAAACTATTATACAATATTGATGAAATAAGAGAAAGGCTTGAAATAGATGCCAGTAAAGAAATATATATAAGGAAAATCAACGTGGATGAAATATTTGGGAATGAAAACCAAAATGAAAATTATAAAGAAGGTCACAATGAAAATCACAATGTCGAAACAACGGATAAAATTGATGATGTAAAAAGTGACGAAAGTTAAGATAATTGATGACTAAGATATAGATCAATTTAAGCTATAATAAAGTATACGAATATATAATCGTTGTAATAATTATAATTTAGGATAAGGCTATTATTAGTGAATTATTATACTAATATTGTTGACAAATTAAGTTTGGAGGAATCGTTATGTCTGATGATAAGGTAATAAGCTTTAATAAACGAAAATCAAAGGTTAAATCGTCTGATGTGGATAAATTTGAGGAATTTATTAGTGATTTGATGTACGGATTCAATATAGGTGAAGTAAGTATGTTTGAAGTTTCGAGAAGATTAAATAAGTATATGAATGAAAATAACTTTTCAGCCGTTAAATTTGATGAGATTGAAAAGCAGCTCCTATTAAGATATGGACTGGACATTGATAGTATACAAGATAACATAAAAGAACACCTATTTACCGATAACGAAGTTATTGGTGATATTGGAGCACTAAACAAAGATGAGAGAGAAAAAAACCGTGCAATGTTGAACAGGCTAGGATTTTATGATCTATATGAGGATTGCCTTGAAGAGCATAAAATACTGGAATTAGTCATTAAGAATGATGTAAATGATATAAGAATGCTGTTAGATGATGATAAAGTGACATTGATAAGTGAGAAAAAGATAGATTTTAGCGACGATAGTGTCAATAGAGCTCTGGCTTATTATAGATCTTCAACAGAAAAGCCTATAAAAGTTACTATTTGCGAGGCGACTAGTCAGTATGAGTATCATTAAGGAAATCCTTCCAGTAGAATTTAAGGACGAAATGAAGACACTGCTTGGAGATGAATATAGTGATTTCATTTCTACATATGACAAAAATAAAACCAATTCAATTAGAATTAATACATTGAAAATAACTGCAGATGAGTTTAAAAAGCTTTCACTTTTCAATATTGATTACTCATATGAATCGGATGATTTTGTTGGATGGTCTGATGAAGGATATTATGTGAGTGAAGATGAAATTCCGGGGAAATGTTATTTGCATGATGCTGGTGCATACTATATTCAGGAGCCATCTGCAATGAGTGTGGTTGGAAATACAGTAATAAAGCAGGGTGAAAAGATACTTGATTTATGTGCTGCACCTGGTGGAAAATCGACATATATATTGTCTAAATTGAATGGTACCGGTATTTTGTTTTCAAATGAAATAAATACGACTAGAATAAGAGCTCTTGGAGAAAACCTGGAGCGATTTGGAGCTATTAATTCGATAATAACTAATTCCAACTCAAAGGAGCTGTTAAAGTTTTTTAAAGGTTATTTTGATAAAGTTTTTATAGATGCACCTTGCTCTGGTCAGGGGATGTTTAGAAAAGATGAATATGCAATAAAGGACTGGTCAGTCCAAAAAGTTGATGAGTGCGTTGAAATTCAAAAATATTTGATTAGAGATGGATATGAAATGCTGAAGCCTAATGGAATTTTAATATATTCAACATGTACCTTTACGAGGAGAGAAAACGAAGCTATTATTGATGATTTTATTAGAGAGTCTGATGCAGAGCTATTATCTATGGATAGAATTTGGCCTCATAAAGACCGTGGAGAGGGGCATTTTTGTGCCAGATTGATGAAGCGTGTTGAATTAGATGATGCGTTAGACAGGGATACAAACGCATATTTACAGGAATCCAAATTGAAGGAGAGCAAAAAAGGTTCAAAAAACAGTAAACGCCAAAATCAATGTGAAAATATTTCCAGAAATGAGGAGAAATTGTTTTTAGATTTTCTAAATCAGAGTATTATAAGAGGTTCTTCATTTTTCAAAATTTTGGACAAGGGTAGAATTGTCAAGAAGAATACATTGTTGTATTTTTACCCAAAGGAATTTGATGCTGTTAGAGATCTCGAAGCTGTAAAGACACTGAGAGTGGGGTTGCAATTAGGTGAATTGAAGAAGAATCGATTTGAGCCATCTCATTCTCTGGCAATGGCACTTAAAACCAATGATGTGAAAAACTTTGAATCGTTTAGTCATGACAGTGAAGAGATAAAGAAATTTATAGCAGGTGAATCTATTGAATCTGGGAAATCTAGAGGCTGGGTGTTAATTGCCGTTAATGACGTTTCCATTGGATGGTGCAAGGAATCGGATGGTGTTTTAAAGAACAAGTATCCGAAAGGGCTTAGAAAAATTATAAAATAAAAATTTAGAATGCAAATTTCTGAAGAGAGGAGAAGTCGTTGAGAAGTGAAAAGAGTAAAGGATTATTCCATGAAATATTTGAATTGATAAAAATGTTTGTTATGGCTATAGTCCTTGCAATGATAATAGTCCAATTTATAAGACCGACGAGGGTAGATGGGTTGTCTATGTATCCGACATTAGATAACAATGATTATTTGATTATAAATAGAATAAGTAGATACACTGGAGTTGAAAGAGGTTCAATTGTAGTATTTGATAGTACGATGCCTATCAACACGACGAGTGCTGAAAAATCTTCTGTATCAAAGATTATAGACTTTATTTTACAAGATGACAGCAGCACAAAAGATTTGGTAAAGAGAGTGATTGCTGTTGGAGGAGATCATATCGTGATAAAAAATGGTGTGGTAAAGGTAAATGGAGAAATCTTGAAAGAAAGCTATATATCCTCTGACAATGTAACTGAGGGTACAGTAGATACAGTAGTACCTGAAGGACATTATTTCTGTATGGGTGACAATAGAATGAGGAGCTTGGATAGTAGATATCAGGAGGTCGGTTTTGTACCACAAGAAAGATTACTTGGAACCGTATTAATTAGATTGCTTCCATTCAGTAATATAGGTAAAGTAAATTAGTTTTTTGAGTTCAAGATTTTGTGTCTTGAACTTGTTTCATAAGAGGAGAAAAGTATGTCAGGATTAGTTTTTAATATTGATGGTATGGAAATAAGGGTTGATGAAAGCAAGATAAGGCTGAGTGAGCTGGCAAAGCTCGTTGAGGAAAACTACCAAGGTCATATTTGTATGGGAATTATTGATAATAGACTGTATGACCTCAATAGAATAATATACAAAAGCTGTAGTATAAAATTTTTGGATACAACTACCGAGGATGGAACTAGGCTATATTTTAGAGGGTTGTCCCTTTTGCTGGTAATAGCATCCCAAAATTTATTTGGAAAGAGTAGGGTATCAATAAAGCATTCATTGGGAGATGGATTGTATTGTGAGATCGAAAATGGTCATCTACTATCAGAGGATGATATAGCTAATATAAAAATGGAAATGATTAATGTTGTGAAAAATGATTATCCAATTGTTTGTAAATATATGACAAATGATCAGGCGATTAATTTATTTGAAAATTTGGGTCGTATTGAAAAATCAGAGCTTCTAAAATATAGGAAGGATGATTTGACGAGGGTTTATGAATGTAATGGCTATATGGATTATTTTTATGGCTATATGTTTCCGTCAACTGGTTATTTGACAGATATCGATGTAGCAAAAATGTCTAAGGGACTTATAATATTGGGACCGAAAAATGGAGTTAAAGGGACTACTACCGAGCTAAAAGAACATATAAAATTATCTGAAATATATAATGAAAGTGAAGCATGGTCAAATACGCTAGGAATTTTCAATGTGGTAGATCTCAATCAGATTATTGAGGATGGTCGCTATGGTGAGATGATTAGAACTGTAGAAGCTCTTCATGAGAAAAAGATAGCTGAAATAGCTGAAAAAATTGTAGAAAAAAATAGTAAGGTGATATTGATAGCTGCTCCGTCATCATCTGGTAAAACCAGTTTTGCGCAGCGATTATCGATTCAACTGAAAGTGATAGGTTTAAATCCATTACCAATTTCTCTCGATGATTATTTTGTTGATAGAAAGCTTACTCCATTGGATGAGTACGGAAAATACGATTATGAGTCGATTTATTCGATTGACTTGGAAAAATTTAATGAAGACTTAGATAAGCTGATTAATGGTGAAGAAATAGAAAGAATAAGGTTTGATTTTATAGAAGGAAAAAGAGTTTATACTGGAGAAACATTATCAGTAAAAAAAGGACAGCCGATAATTCTTGAAGGAATTCATTGTTTAAATCCTATTTTGACAAAGAAAATAGATGACGAATTTAAGTTTAAAATATATATTAGTGTCATTACTCAGGTCAATTTGGATGACCATAACAGAATTTCAACCTCAGATTTAAGGCTGTTGAGAAGAATGGTTAGAGATAATTCGTCCAGAGGATTAAATGCTGAACAAACCATTGAAATTTGGCCATCGGTTAGAGCTGGTGAAATTAAAAATATTTTTCCGTATCAAGAAGAAGCTGATATAATGTTTAACTCTGCAAGTGTTTATGAGCTATCTGTACTCAAGCCAATTGCGGATAATCTTTTAAAAAGCATCGATACGGAGAGTCCTAACTACCTAGAGGCCATGAGATTGAGAAAAATGCTTCAGTATTTTGATGAGATTACAGATTTGGAGGACATAGGTCCGACATCAATTATTAGAGAATTTATTGGTGGTAGTAGGATTCTCGTTTAATTAACCGATGAAAAAATGACAAAGGATATTTAATAATGGCTAGAAAAAAAACAAAAAAAGAAAATATTGAAATTTTGGATAGGCTGATGCTTATGCATCCAAATGCCCACTGTGAGCTTGAATATAGTAGTGCCTTCGAATTACTGATAGCTACTATACTTTCAGCACAATGTACTGATGTCAGAGTCAATATTGTAACTAGTGAGCTGTTTAAAAAATACAACACTCCAGAGGCTTTTAAAAGCCTTCCAATAAAGACCATAGAGAATGAAATAAAAACCTGTGGACTATATAAAAGCAAGGCACAAAAAATTAAAGATACTTCACTGATGATATGTGATGAGTTCAATGGAAATGTTCCTAATAATTTGGACGATCTAGTGAAATTACCTGGTGTAGGTAGAAAGACTGCGGGTGTTGTTCTGAGCAATGCTTTTGATGTTCCGGCAATTGCTGTGGATACACATGTGTTTAGAGTGAGCAATAGAATTGGAATAGTTAAAGAAAATACTCCTGAGAAGACAGAGTTTGCATTGATGAAAGCAATACCAAAGGATAGATGGACACATTCACATCATTTGCTTATATTTCATGGAAGACGAATTTGTAGGGCGAGGAAACCGGAATGTGAAAAATGTAATATAACAGAGTATTGTAATTTTTTTAAGAGTAATGTTTAAATAATATACTATGTATTAATTATAAGTGAAAAAGGAGCAAATAGCTATGGCTTTAAATATAGTTTTATATGAACCAGAGATTCCTCATAATACCGGAAATATAATCCGAACCTGTGCTAATACGGGTGCAACTCTACATCTGATAAAACCGCTGGGGTTTTCATTGGATGACAAGCATTTAAAAAGATGTGGATTGGACTATTGGGATATAGCGAACATACAGTATTACGAGAATTTTGAAGAATTAAAAAGAAAATTTCCAGATGCAAAATACTATTACTCTTCAATAAGGGGGAAAAAAGCTCATTCTGAAGTGAATTTTGAAGATGGATGTTTCTTGGTTTTCGGAAAGGAAACAAAGGGATTGCCAAAGGAGATTATTGAAGCAAATATTGATAACTGTATGAGAATACCTATGCTGGGAATTGAAGGTGCTAGGTGTTTGAATTTGTCAAATTCAGTTGCAATTGTAGTATATGAGGCTTTGAGACAGTTGGGATATCCGGAAATGGTATAATCATTACTGTAAAAAGAGGAGGAGATATATTAAATGGAGAAAATAAAAATAATATGTGATAGTCTTTCTGATATTACGCAGGAGTACATTGATAAGTATGATATTGAAATGATTCCTCTTAATGTAATAATAGGTGACAAGCAATATAAGGATAGAATTGATATACAACCAGATGAATTTTATAAAATGATAAGGTCTGATAAAATACTACCCAAAACTTCTCAAATTACTTATTCGGACTTTTATGAAGCATTTAAAAAATATACAGATGAGGGTTCAAAAATAATTTATATTGCAGCATCTTCAGCATCTACAGGCACTATACAAAGTGCTATGATAGCAAAAAATGAAATAGAAGAGGGTGACATAAGAATAATAGATTCTAATTCATTGTGCTTTGGAATATCATTGTTGGTTATAAGAGCTGCTGAGCTGGTTCGAAAGGGTAAAAATATAGATGAAATAGTAGAAGAAATAGAGAGCATAAAGGATGACGTGTATGTATCTTTTGCGTGTGATGATCTAGAGTATTTGACTAGAGGAGGGAGAATATCATCAACAAAGGCAATTATAGGTAATGTTTTGGGCATTAAGCCAATATGTATAATAAAGGATGGTTTGGTTGAGAATGTCCTAAATGCAAGAGGTAAAAATAACCTAGCTTCAAAAATTGTTGAGCTTGCAAAGGCAAATGGAGTAACTGATTTATCAGAGCAGACCGTGTTTATAGGGTATACTGATGATATAAAAGAAAGAGAAAGACTTGAAGAAAAAGTTGTTCGAGAATTAAATCCAAAAGAAATAAAGCACTTCCAAATTGGCTGTGGAATAGGAACACATGGAGGTGCTGGTGTTACAGGTGTAATAGCCTTTAAAAGTAAAAAATAATAATAACCCTTCTAGCATAGAGTATTTAGATCGATATGATGACTCTAAATATTTTATGTGGGAAGGGTTTATTTTTGTGATTTATAAATTTTTTAGTATTTCAATTAAGTAGTCCCATATTTTACCAACTGATGATATCTCAACATATTCATCAGGAGAATGGACATTAAATGTATTAGGACCGATTGAAATCGACTCGGCTTTTTGTTTTAATTTACTAAGTAAGATTCCACTTTCAAGCCCACAGTGCATAACTACAACCTCTGGTTTTTTTGAGAATAATCTGCTATAAATATCTACAGATATTTTCTCCAAGCTTGAGTTAGCATTGTGCTCCCATGCTGGATATCCAGGGGTAATTTCAACCTTAGCATTAAATGATTTTGCAGCGGTTTCTATTAAAGTAGTTACATAATCCTTTTTTGATTGCATAGAGCTTCTTGTGAGATTTAAAAATTCAATTGAGGTTGAAGTTTCATTTATAATAGCAAAGTTAGTAGATGTTTCCACACAATTTTCTATTGTAGTAGACCTCGAAATTACTCCATTTGGAATCAATAACATCAATCCTATAATTTTTGACTTGCAATCCTCAGTAAATACCTTAAAAGATGTTGGTGCAGATCTTCTCAATTCTATTTTTAGATTTGGATCAGCAGTATATTGCTCTTTTTGGATCTTTGCAGATATTTTCTGAATTTCTTTTACAATATTTTCAAGAACATCAGGATTTACAGATATGACTGCTTCGCTTTTTCTCGGAATTACATTTCTTTTTGAACCACCATTTATGGCAAATAAATCAAAGTCATACGTGATAGAACTAAGAATTCTACCAAGTATTACATTTGAGTTTCCTCTTTCTTTATCTATGTCCATTCCAGAGTGACCGCCAGTTAGACCCTTTACATTGATTTCGAGAGCGATATTGGAAGGTATGGATGGTTTGTATTCTTTTTTTAATGAAACTATCGAGTCAACTGCACCAGCGCAACCAACCAAGATAAAGTCTTCCTCTTCAGAATCCAGATTAAGTACATAGCTTGATTCAAGATCTGAAAAATCCAATTTAGTAACTCCTACAAGCCCGACCTCTTCATCAGCTGTGAATATCAATTCAAGATTTGGGTGTGATATGTCTGAGCTCTCGATAATTGACATCATGTATGCTACACCTATTCCATTATCTGCTCCAAGAGTAGTGTTGTTGGCACGTAATTTATTGCCTTCAATTATCAGCTCGATTGGATCTACAATGAAGTCGTGATTTGATCCCTCACCAGCTTCTGTAACCATATCTATATGAGCTTGTAGCATTACTGTGTTTTTGCTGTCATTTGTGGCTTTCTTCTTAACGACAACATTGTTGTGTTCATCCTGTCTCACGAAAAGCTTGTTTTTCTTAGCCAATTCAACAATGTAGTCACTAATTGCTTTTTCGTTTCCAGAGCCTCTTGGAATTTTTGAAATATCTTCGAAATTTTTAAATACCTTTTCTGGATATAGTCCATTTGTAACGTATTTCAATTCATACACCCCCTCTAAACATTGATATAATGAATTTTTATTAATCAATAATGTATATACTTAAATTATAATATATACACGATGAAGTAACAACTAAAATAAAAGAATAATAAAAAATTATTATGTTTTTATCAATAGTAAAAATCTATTTCTCATCTTGTAATTATTGTTTATGTCTATGTTGCATAAAATGGGATTGAATCTATTTTTTTTATGGATTAATATTATATATAATTGTGAAACAACAATTTAGATAATTATTTTAAGGAGAAAAAGTATGAAAAAATCAGTATCAGTGTTAATGAGTGCTGCGATATTAACTAATAGTGCTATCAACTCTTCAGTATTTGCAGAAACAATTGCAAATGAAATGTGGGGAGTAAGCTATCCAGATAGCCAAATGATAGTCGAAGCTTCTGAATTTTTGAAGGATACAAAAAATACTGAGGGAGAGAATGTAGTTGAAGATGCTAATTTGAGGTATATGATTAATATCATGTACAAGAGGGAAGGTACAGAGGAACAGTTAAAAGAAATTCCTGTTACAGCAAAGATGGTTCAGAATCTACGAATTCTGTCACCAGAGCAGTGTAAAGCACATAATCTAAATGAAAAATTATTTATGCTAAATTCTCTAAAGGGCTTGGAATATGCTGAAAATCTAGAATGGCTTTCTCTGGTAAACCAACAAGAGGATTCAATAGAGCCATTAAGAGGATTAAAAAAATTAAAGTTTTTAGATATTAGAAATAACAATAATTTAAAGGATTTGTCACCTCTAGAAAACATTACTAGCCTAGAAAGTCTTAATATTCATACTATTAAAGTAGATAATTTTGATTTTTTATCAAAGCTAGTAAAGCTTAAATATTTGGACGCATTTTCATGTCAGTCAAACGATATTTCAGGTTTAAAAAATTTGACAAACTTGAAATATTTAGACATTTCTCGCAATACTTTTGATAATATTGAAAGTCTTTCTAACATGAAAAATTTAGAGAGCTTGAATATTTCCAAATCAGCGTTCAGTTTGACTGATATGAAAAAGGTTGTATCTCTAGATCCTATAAAAGAGGCCACAAAGCTGAGGTTTTTAGATGCATCGTCGAATGAAATTAGTGATATTAGGGCTCTTTCAAATATGTCAAATTTAGAAGAGCTTTATATGAATAATAATTTGATAAAGGATTGGTCACCTGTTAACAAATTGCCAAAATTAAAAAATGTTTTCTCATCAGGAAATCCTGTTGAGTTTTCTAAAAATAACGGTGATGAAAATTCAACCTATGAAGGCGATTTACCTCAGATGCAAGATAAATATACTGTTGAAGATGTAGTTAATCCAGAAATGATAATAGTAAATGACAAGGATGAAATTAAATATAGATTACCTAAGACAGTTAACATATCGATAAAAAAAGTTGAATCAGAAGAAACGAATAATGGGTCGAGTGGAAATACAAATGATAGTTCTAGTGATAATCAAAATGATATATCAGCTGATAATGAAAAAGATATTGCTGTTGAAGGTAGTTTGGAAAATAGAAAAATTAATTATATTGTTAGGGATACCGATGGTAAAATTGTAAAAATACCATTGAAATTTGAGGCTACTACTCTTGAGGCTGGTACAGAGAGTTCATATACGTCAGTTGATGGAATAGTTTCAATAAATTTAACGGGTATGATGAGAGATGCTACAATAGAACTGAAGGATAGTAGATACGAATTAGTAAGTAAAAATAAATTCACTGAAACATATGATTATGATAATGGAAAAGTAAAATATATTTCAAAGCTTGAAAGAGATGGTGAGGTTGTAAGACCAGTTTATGATGAAAACTCAAATGTCAGCTTGCCAGAAGGAAAAAACAAGGTACTGGAACTAACTGTTAGAGAGAAAATTGCAGAATCATCAGTTGAAGATTTGTCAAAGATGGGAGTAAATAAAAATAGGATTACATATGTGATTAAAGATAAACAAGGTCAAATAATTACTGATGAAATAAATTTTACTGTTGAGGATGAAGAAGGCTTTTATGGGAAAAAACAAAAAAAATCCTCAGGTGGATATCTGGAAATTGAAGATAATGAGGGTCTGGAAGCAAAATATGTAGTGAAGGTAGAAAATCCTTACTTTATAGACATTAATCATAGCTTTGATACAAAATATGCAAGTAATAAAAACTCAATAACTAGAGTTTATAAGGGCGATTTGGAAAGAAAAGATGTAACAGAAGGTGTATTGAGAGCAACTGAAGATAATAAAAATCTATTTACAATTACTTTAGATAGATTTGATGAAAATGGTGGTGTCTTAGATAGTAATCCTTTTCTACCGCCATTGATGGTGTCCGGTCTTTACAGAAGTGCAATATCATCCGTAGCTTCAAGCCCTGCTCAACCATCAGAAAATATTTTAGGTGTTGATTTAAATGAAGCTATTAATACAAATAAGAACGATGAGCTATTAACAGAAGTAATTACAAAAGTAAATTGGACTTTGAATTTAGAGGAAAGCAGAGAAGATGATGGGATATATGTTTATAATGGAACTCTAGAGCTTCCTGAAGGCATATCGAATCCGAAAAATATTACTGCAAAAATTATCGTAAGGGTTGAGAAAAAAGTAGATGCTAAATTAGATAATAATAGTGGTACTGGAGTAAAGCTAGATAATGATAAAATAAATATTGTTAGTTCTCAAAATATAGCTTTTGGATATACATCAAATTCAAAGGCAAATGTTGATAGAGTAAGCGGAAAGGACCGAATACAAACATCGGTTGAGCTTAGTAAAAAGTACTATAAAAAATCTGATACTGTAATAATAGTAAATGGATTCAAATTCCCTGATGGACTAGTTTCGTCTTCTTTAAGCTCTGCTATTAAAGCACCAATTTTGCTTATTGACGGAAACAGTATAAATGATAGTATCAGAGACGAAATCTCTAGGCTTGGGGCTAAAAACATAATCTTTGTTGGTGGAGAAGCATCAATAAATACAGAGATGGTTTCTTTAATGAAGAAGGATTATTCGGTTGAAGTAATTTCTGGAAAAGATAGATTTGAAACCTCGAATGCAGTATTTGACAAGTTAAAATCAATTAATAAAATTGGAAAAAAGGCTGTAGTTGTTTCGGGTGAAAATTACTCTGATGCATTGGTATCAGCAACGATAGCAGCTTCAGAGGTGACACCGATAATATTAGCTAGAAAGAATGAAATTAGTAAGGATGCTCTTAATAGACTTTCTTCTAGTGATGAAATAACAATAGTTGGAGGAGATTTATCTGTGTCAAAAGATGTTGAAAATAGACTTAGAGGAAAAGTTAATAGAATCGCTGGAGAAAATAGGTACGAAACCTCTGTTTTGGTTTCAAAATTTGTTTATCCAAGCTCAAAATCCGTTTTCGTTTCAAGTGGAGATGAGTATGCTGATACTCTAGCTTTAGGTGGAATATTGCCGACAGTCAGACAACCAATAGTGCTAACAAGCAAGCTTAATAAGCCTAAAGTGCTTCAAGAATATTTGGAAAAAATGGAGAATATTACCATAGTAGGAGGCATTGGAGCTATAAATTTTAGTCAATTCAATAAATAAGCTTTTAATAAATAATTTAAAAAAGATATTTTTGTTCAAGACATTAATAATAAAGAAACGGCTAATTCGATATGATTTATATCAAAGCTACTGATTAAAGTAGGTTTAATATATTTTACGTAGAGGTAAAGCCGTTTTTTTATGTTTATTTTTTTATGAATCAAGAGTAAGGCTTTTTTATTTAATAGATTGTAATACTGTAATATTCCAGAGAAATTTTGACAAAACTTATATTTCAAGAAAAATAAATATGTTATAATGTAGATTGATAAATAAAAGAATGGATGGTGAATATGGATAAAAAGTATTATAGAGTTTTAGAAATTGACAAAATACTAGGTATGCTTAAAGACAAGGCATCCTCGTCTTTGGGCGTAAATATAATTGAAAATCTAAATCCATTTTCAGATTACAATGCTGTGAAATATGCTCTTCAGGAAACGACTGAGGCTCAATCCATATTGATAAAAAGAGGACACGTACCTATTCAAGGTATTCATGATATAATCAATCAAGTAAAAAGGGCGGAGATAGGTGCCACATTAGATCCTAAAAATCTGATTATGATAGCTGACACCATGAGGACTACGAGAATTATATCAAATATTTTGAGTGGAGATATCAAGGTAGATAATTTTGGTAATGGTGCAAATTCAAAGGATGAGGATTCTGATGACAACAAATATCCAATAGTGAATTCTTTAGCAAGCTCGCTATATGTTCATAGAGATATTGAGGATGCAATTTTAAATGCAGTGGTTAGTGAAATTGAAATATCGGATAATGCTTCTAGTGAGCTTAGGAGTATCAGAAGAAAAATTGTTCAGAAGAATCAATCGATAAGGTCTAAATTAAACGGTATTATCTCCTCTGCAACATATCAAAAGTACTTGCAGGATGCTATTATTTCTGTGAGAGGAGATAGATTCGTCGTTCCGGTAAAGGCGGAATATAGGTCTATGGTATCTGGTATCATTCATGACCAATCATCATCGGGGGCAACACTTTTTATTGAACCGATGTCAATTGTAGAAATGAATAATGACCTAAGGCGGCTAAAGCTTTCTGAGAATGAGGAAATAGAGCGAATTCTTTCAGAGCTGTCATCAATGGTCGGCGAAGCTAGTAGAGAATTGATAAATAATCAAGAAATACTTGCAAAAATAGACTTTATATTTGCAAAGGGCAAGCTGTCTATTGCTATGAAGGGCATTGAACCAAGACTTAATGAAGAAAAAAAATTTAAAATTGTAAATGGAAGGCATCCTCTATTAGACAAGAAGTCAGTCGTTGCGAATACAGTTGAATTGGGATACGATTATTCGACGCTACTGATAACAGGACCTAATACAGGCGGTAAAACAGTTACTATTAAAATGATAGGACTGTTTGCATTGATGACTCAATGTGGTCTTCATATTCCTGCTGATTACGGAAGTAATATGTGTGTTTATGATCACATTTTTGCGGATATTGGAGATGACCAAAGTATTGAGCAAAATCTTTCTACATTTTCATCACATATGACTAGAATTGTAAATATTTTGAAAAATACAACTGAGGATTCCTTGGTTATTTTTGATGAGCTAGGAGCTGGTACTGATCCAGAGGAAGGTGCTGCGTTGGCGATTGCAATTCTGGAGCAAATCAGGAGTATTGGAGCCTCTTGTATTGCAACCACTCACTACAGTGAGCTGAAAAAATATGCTCTTGCAAAGAAGGCTGTTGAAAATGCGGCTGTTGAATTTGATATGGAATCCTTTTCGCCTACGTATAGATTGTTGATTGGAGTTCCAGGCAAATCAAATGCATTTGAAATTTCAAAAAAATTGGGTCTGAGTGAATTTACGATTGAAGAGGCAAAAAAATATCTTACATCTGAAGATATAGAATTGGAAGAAGTATTACAAGGTGTGGAAAAAAATAGATTGAAAATTGAAGAAGAGCTAAGGATTGCCGAACAAAATAGAGAAGAAGCCGAAAAATTGAAAAGTGAATTTTTTGAAAAGCTGGAGAAATTTGAGAAATCCAAAGCTAAAGCTATAGAAAATGCTCGGAGTGAGGCGTTTTCAATAATCAGGCAGGCAAAGGAAACTACCGATAATCTGATTAAAGAGTTGAGAAAAATTGAAAATGAAAGAGCTTCAAAGGAAAAGGATAAGAGAATTGATGAAATAAAAAAAGAGATTTCTCAATCCATGGGAAGCTTACAGCCGAGTGTTGAAAGCATGATTGTTCCGAAGCTTTCATCAAGTGAAATTAAAAATCTGAAGCCTGGTGAAGATGTAGATATTATAGCCCTTAGACAAGAGGGTACAATTATTTCTTCTGATGACAAAAAGAAAGAAGCAGTTGTTCAGGTTGGAGTAATGAAAATGACATTACCATACAAATCTCTTAAGAAGATTTCAAAAAAGAAAAAAAGCACTGTGACCAAGGCTACAAGAAAAGTAATTAAATCCAAATCCGGAAATATTAAAAGGGAGGTAGATTTAAGAGGAATGAAGCTTGAAGAGGCAATTTTTGAGGTGGAAAAATACTTAGATGACGCAACAATGGCTGGACATGAGGAAGTGACGGTAATTCATGGTGTAGGGACAGGTGTTTTGAAAAAGGGTATCGCTGAAATATTAAAGACAAATCCACATGTTAAATCTATGAGAAAAGGTGAATACGGTGAAGGTGGAATAGGTGTGACAATAGTTACAATTAAATAAAATATAAAATAACGCAATACTCAATAGGATATGAAATAAAAATAATGGAATTTGGAATATAAACGCACTGTATTTAGACAATGGAGATTTAAAATGAAAATAATAGTTTCAGGATGCTTGCTGGGAAATAATTGCAAATATAACGGTGATAATAATTATAATGAAGATGTAATTAAATTTCTGGAAAATAAGGATTATATTGTTATTTGTCCCGAAGAGATGGGAAAAATGAATACACCTAGACCTCCTTCAGAGATACAATTTTCAAAAACTGCCGATGAAGTATTTAGAAACGAAGCGAAGGTATTGAATATAGAGGGTGTTGACGTTACAAAGTATTTTGTTGATGGAGCGAATATGGCTTTGGAAATCGCAAGGAGAAATGATTGTAAGCTGGCAATATTGAAGGATGGAAGTCCTTCGTGTGGCTCAAATTATGTATATAACGGAAATTTTGAGGGGAAAAGAATAAATGGCAAGGGTGTTTGTGCGCAGCTGTTTGAAAAAAATGGTATCAAGGTAATAAGTGAGTATGATGTGCTTTAGAATACTATAGAATAATACTATTTGGATGTATGTAGTCGCTGTAGCTTGATCGAACGATAATTTTTATAAAATATTGATATTTCAGCTTTGACAAAGCATATTCAAATATGATAGTATTAGTTTGGTATTTTGTAATATTTGAGTGAAGTAGTAGGAGGAAAAATGATAGATTTTAAAGAAGTGATATCTGAGAAATTGGGAAATAACATAGATGTTTTAAAAAATGACGAAATAAAATCGCTAATAGAGGTACCACCAAATAAAGAAATGGGAGACTATGCATTTCCATGCTTTAAGCTGGCAAAGGAATATAGAAAATCTCCAATGGCAATTGCAGAAGAAATTTCAAAGTCTATTCCAGCTGGAGAAGTAATTTCAAAGGTAATAAATGTTGGCGGATATGTTAATTTTTTTGTGAATAAAGAAGCCTTGGCAAAAAAAGTTATTACACAGGTCTTGAGCGAAAAAAAGGATTATGGAAAGAGTGATATTGGCGAAGGGAAGAATGTTTTAATTGATTTTTCCTCTCCTAATATAGCTAAGCCATTCCATATTGGGCATATCAGAACCACTGTAATTGGAAACGCATTGCATAGGATTTATGCTTCACAGGGATATAATACATTCAGAATAAATCATCTTGGTGACTATGGTACTCAATTTGGAAAGCTGATTGTCGCTTATAAGCTATGGGGTAATAAGGATGTAGTAGAATCAAGTCCTATAAAGGAGTTATTAAAGCTATATGTAAAATTCCATGATGAGGCTGAGGTAAAGCCTGAAATGGAAGCTGAGGCGAGAGCATGGTTTACAAAGCTTGAAAATGGTGATGAGGAAGCCACAGAGCTATGGAGCTGGTTCAGGGAGGAAAGCTTAAAGGAATTCCAGAGAGTATATGATCTTCTTGATATACAGTTTGATTCTTATGCTGGCGAAAGCTTTTATTCAGATAAGATGCAGGCTGTAATAGATGAATTAAAGGAAAATAATCTTCTTGTGGAATCAGAGGGTACGATGATAGTTGATTTATCTGATGAAAATTTACCACCTGCTTTGATTCAAAAGACTGATGGATCTACTCTTTATTTAACAAGAGATTTGGCAGCAGGCTTTTACAGAAAGAAAACCTACGATTTTGAAAAATGCTTATATGTAGTAGGCTCACAGCAAGAGCTGCACTTTAGACAATATTTTGCTGTAATTAAGAAGATGGGATACGATTGGTACAATAATATGGTACACGTTCCATTTGGTATGGTTGCTCTTGAAGAGGGAACAATGTCTACTAGAAAAGGAAGGGTTGTATTTTTAGAAGATGTCTTAAATCAGGCAATAGATAAGACAAGAGAAATCATAATCGAAAAAAATCCAGAAGCAGGAGATATTGATAAGATTGCTAGAGAGGTTGGTGTTGGAGCGATAGTATTCCAAGAGCTTTCCAATAGTAGGATAAAGGATTATACTTTTTCATGGGAGAGAACTTTGAGTTTTGAAGGTGAAACTGGTCCGTATGTTCAATATACTCATGCAAGATGCTGCGCAGTTCTTAGAAAGGCAAATCAAGCTGTAACTTCTGAGGTAAATTTTGACTTGATTTCTGATGAAGATTCTTCAGAGGTTTTAAAGGTTATTGAAACCTTCAATAAATCAATACTTCTTGCAATGAGTAAAAATGAGCCTCATATCGTAACAAGGTTTGCACTAGATTTGGCTCAGGCTTTTAACAAGTTCTATCATAACAATCCAATAGTTGTTGAAGCTGAGGCTGTGAGAAATGCGAGATTAGCATTGGTTGAAGCCACTAGACAAGCTTTAGAAAATGCATTAGCTATACTTGGAATAAATGCACCTGAAAAGATGTAAATTTAACAAATGGATGCTATTTCAAGTCTTAGCATGATAAATAAATTGCAGGCAAAATCTGAGAAATAATTAGTAAAATAAAATAAATGGTTAGTAAATAAGGATAATTTGATGATGAAACTAAGTTGATTCATAAAAAATTCATATTAAAATCAATTATTATTTAACAATATATAGTATACTTAGAGTAGGATGGAATGCGTGGGGAATTTACGCTGAAATCCTACTTATATTTTTATAAAAATAAATAATTTTTTTGGAGGTATTATTATGGCAACTTTCTTAATAGGGTTAGTTATCCTTTTTGGTGGCGGATTGTTGTATGGTAAATTCGTGGAAAAAATTTTTGGACCAGACGACAGACCAACACCGGCTGTAAGCATTAATGATGGTGTAGACTATGTACCTATGAAAAAAGGCAAGAATGCACTTATTGAGTTATTAAATATTGCTGGTACTGGACCTATTCTTGGACCAATACAGGGGATTTTATTTGGACCTATCGCTTTTATTCTTATTCCTATAGGATGTGTATTGGGTGGAGCAATGCATGATTATCTAAGTGGTATGATTTCTATTAGAAGTAATGGAAAGCAGATGCCTGCTTTGATAAAAGATCATCTAGGCGGAAAGGTTTATAAGGTATATAATATTTTTATAATTTTCCTAATGATATTGGTTGGTGCGGTATTTATCTACACACCTGGTGACTTGATTGTTGTAAACATCTTAAAGCAACAATCTGTTGTCAACAATCCAATTGTTTGGATAGTTTATGGTTGTATATTTGTTTACTATTTGGCTGCAACGTTATTCCCAATTGATAAGATAATTGGTAGAGTTTATCCTATATTTGGAGCTATCCTACTACTTTCTGCAGTTGGTATATTCTTTGGCTTATTCATCAAGGGATACAAATTAGACAACTTAACTGCGGCTAACTTTGCTGGTATTCATCCGGCAGGTTCTCCTCTTCTTCCAGTGTTCTTTGTAACTGTTGCTTGTGGTATAGTTTCTGGATTCCAT
The DNA here is from genome assembly GCF_900112955.1 of Peptostreptococcus sp. D1. GTDB lineage: Bacteria > Bacillota > Clostridia > Peptostreptococcales > Peptostreptococcaceae > Peptostreptococcus. The sequence goes on along the minus strand of NZ_FONP01000001.1, from coordinate 528,850 downwards.
TCAACTCAGGCTACATTGATTGGTAGATCTGTAAGTGATGAGAGAGAAGGTAGACATACATTTTATGATATGATGATATTAGAAGGATTCATCGCTATGATTTGGGCAGCTGCTGCTATGGGTATTTACTATAAAGGTGTTCCAGCAGAGCTAATAGGTAAACCTGCTGTTATCGGTATGGTTGCAAATGATATGCTTGGATCAATTGGTGGATTTATTGCTGTTTTAGGTGTAATCGTATTGCCTATCACATCAGGAGATACATCTTTACGTGCTGCAAGATTGATGATTGCTGATGCAATTGGATATGATCAGTCTGTTGCTAGAAACAGAGTTATACTTACAACAGCTATATTTATACCTGTTATAGCTATATTGGTGTTTGCCAAGGTTAATGCACAAGGCTTCAACATCTTATGGCAGTATTTTGCATGGGCAAACCAAACAATCGCTGTATTTGCATTTGCAATGATTTCATTGTATTTGTACAAACTTAAGAAACCATATTTGGTAAGCTTGATACCAGGTATGTTCTATATATTCATAATATCTGCGTATATATTGGGTGCTAAGATTGGTTTTGGTTTACCTCAGAATATAGCAAATATAATCGGTGTTGTACTTGCATTAGTTTATGCTGGATTGCTTATAAATACTGGTAAAAAGGAGCTTTCAAATGTTGAAAGACTAAGTGCTTAAATTTTAAATAATTTAGTTTAACATATTATGATACAACGTTGGTCGAGAAGATTTAATAATCTGATTGATCAACGTTTTTAGTTTTTTGGCAAATATTTTCATATAAGAAGCTAAAATTTGCATTTAAATCCTATTAAGAAACAAAAAATTGCAAAAAAAATGAATAAAATTCTTTTTTGTGTTATTTTGTGTTATAATGATAATTAAATTTGGTATATAGTATAATGGAATATAATATCAAATTAGTAATTAAGATTATAACTTTATATAACTGATAGAGAAAAGTTGTACTTTGCCATTTAATGGTACATAGAAAGGATGTGTTATAATGACAGGTATTAAGGATCATAATAATTTAGAAAAGAATATAGAGGATATAATAGTTTATGGTGAATCAGTTGAAATGCCTATGATTCCATTGAGAGGTATTTCTATATCTCCAAGTATTTTACAGTCTTTTGACATAGGAAGATTAAACTCCATTGAGAGCTTTGAACTTTCTATGATTAATGATGAAAAAATTTTCTTGGTGAGTCAGTTTGATTCTGCGATTGAAGAACCTACAATTGGAGAGCTTTATACAATTGGTACAGTATGTAATATAAAACAAGTTATTAGAACCTCTGATACATCAATAAGAGTTTTAGTTGAAGGTGTCAGCAGGGCGAAGCTAGATGAAATGTGGATTGATGAAAATGATGCTTGGATAGGAAGAATACGTCCAATATCATTTGATGAAGAGCAATTATCAGACGAGAAGAGATTTACATTGGAAGCATATTCTAGAAAGCTGATAAAAGGCTTTGATGAGTATGTAAGTTTGGCAGTTGATATACCTTCTGATGCTGCAATGGAGTTAAATGATGCAGAGGGCTATTCGATGCTTGCAGATATTGTATCTTCAAGCTTATTTTTAAAGTTTTCTGATAGACAGAAGGTGTTAGTAACTCTTGACATTGAAGACAGAATGAAGATGCTGTATGAGCACCTCCTTGAAGAAATTGAAGTAATTAAAATTGACAAGAAGATTAATCAAGATGTAAGAAAACAGATGAACAAAATTCAAAAAGATTACTATCTAAGGGAACAGATGAAGGCAATTCAAAAAGAATTAGGTGAATCTGCTGGTGATGATGAAACAGGTGAATATCGTGAAAAATTAAAAGAAATCAAGGTTTCAAAGGAAACCTATGAAAAGATAGAAAAGGAAATTGATAAATTTGAAAGAACTCCAATAGGCTCACCAGACTATAATGTTTCAAAAAATTATCTAGATGTAATATTTTCACTGCCATGGAATAATGAATCTAGAAATAGATTTGACATTAAAAAATCTGAAAAAATACTAGATGAAGATCATTTTGGTTTAGATGATGTAAAGGAAAGAATTTTGGAGTATTTGGCAGTTAGAAAGCAATCAAAAAATCTAAAGGCGCCAATTATATGCTTGGCAGGGCCTCCAGGTGTGGGTAAGACTTCAATAGCGAAATCGGTAGCAAGATCTTTGGGTAGACCATTTATAAGAATTTCCTTGGGTGGAGTTAGAGATGAGGCTGAAATAAGAGGGCACAGAAGAACTTATATAGGTGCAATTCCTGGTAGAATAATAAATGCAATGAAAGAAGCAAAGGCTAGAAATCCGGTTATTCTTTTGGATGAAATCGACAAAATGTCAAATGACTTCAAGGGAGATCCGACCTCTGCGATGCTGGAGGTTTTGGATCCAGAGCAGAACAAATACTTTGTGGATCATTATTTGGAATTACCATTTGATTTATCAAGGGTGTTGTTTGTGACAACTGCCAACGATTTGAGATCAATTCCAAGACCTCTTTACGATAGAATGGAAGTGATTGAGATTGAAGGGTATATTGAAGAAGAAAAGCTTGAAATTGTAAAGAGGTATATACTTAGAAAACAGCTAAAGGAAAATGGACTAGCAAAAGGCTTCGTAATAATGGACGATGACGTGATAAAATTTGTGATAAGCAGATATACTAGAGAATCAGGAGTTAGACAGCTTGAGAGAACTATCGGTAAAATTTGCAGAAAGGTTGTCAAGGAGATGGTAGAAAATCCAAAACTAGAGCCTGTAAAAATCACAAAGGAATTGGCTGTAAAGTATTTGGGAACAGAAAAATTTAAAGAAGAGCCTCTTGCATTGAAGCCTCAGGTTGGTGTTGTAAATGGTCTAGCTTGGACTGCTGTTGGTGGGGTTACTCTTGAGGTTGAGGTAAATGTCGTGCCAGGAAGAGGAAATATTGTTTTAACAGGTATGATGGGCGATGTTATGAAGGAGTCAGCTAAAACTGGAATTTCATACATTAGATCTGTTGCCGATATTTTAAGCATAGAGTCAGATTTCTATAAGGATAAGGATATTCATATACATATTCCTGAAGGTGCAACGCCTAAAGACGGTCCATCAGCAGGTATCACTATGACATTGGCGACTATTTCTGCGTTGACTGATAGAGCTGTTCCAGGAAATATTGCAATGACAGGAGAAATAACTCTTAGAGGTAGAGTATTACCAGTTGGAGGCGTTAGAGAAAAGGTTCTTGCTGCATATAGAATGGGTATTAGAAAAATAATTTTACCAAAAGATTGCAGGTCTGATTTGGACAGAATTCCAGAAAATATAAAAGAAGATATAGAGTTTGTGCTAGTTGAGCATATGAATGAAGTTCTTGAGGTTGCATTGATGGAGGATGATGGAAGCAGCAATCAGGCAAGTACGACCACAAAAAAATCAACAAAGGTAGCGAAAAGGAATGTAGCTAGTAGGTCTACATCAAAAAAGACTTCTAGTAAAAAAGAAAGCTTATCAGATGATGATAAATAAGCGAATAGTTGAGTAGGAGAGAAAATGTCAGAAACAAAGATGAAAATTAGAAGCTCAGAAATTACAATGAGTGCTGTCAATAAAAAACAATATCCAAGTGAAGGTGTACCAGAAATAGCATTTGCAGGAAGATCAAATGTTGGTAAATCTTCGGTAATTAATGGATTACTAAATAGAAAGAATTTCGCTAGAACATCTTCAACTCCTGGAAAAACGAGAACAATTAACTTTTATTTGATAAATAACGAATTTTATTTTGTCGATTTGCCTGGTTACGGATACGCAAGAGTATCAAAAACCGAAAAGGAAAAATGGGGTAGTATTATGGAAAGGTATCTAGAAGATAGAGAAGAATTATGTGCCATATTACTGCTTGTTGATGTAAGGCATGAACCGACTGCTGACGATAAAATGATGTATGATTGGATCAAATACTTTGGATACAACTGTGTGGTTGTCGCAACAAAAGCGGATAAAATTTCGAGAGGACAGCATCAAAAACATATCAGCGTCATCAGAAAGAAGCTGGAAATGCCGAAGGAAGAAAAGGTAATTGTGACATCTTCATCAAAAAAAACTGGAATTGATGAATTATGGGACGAGATAGTATCTCAATATGAGGAGCATGGCTATACCATAACGTATGGCGAATAGCATTGTAATAAATAATGATTTTCGGACTGACTCTGTGCTGAGTAGGTATGATCTAAATAATCTATTGATTTGATTAAAAATCTCTATGCCGTAGGTAAAAAATTTGCCTACGGTTTTTTTTATTCCAAATATTTTTGTGAGCTTACCAATATTTTTGATGTTCAGATTTGACTAATTAAATATTATAAAAAAAATTAAAAAAATATTATCAAAAACGGTTTATAAAATAACTGAATCTGACTAATATATTTTGAGTAAGGAGTTGAATGTTGTGGAAAAAATTTTGACGTCGATTATTTCCGAAGATTTTGCGAGAAAAAACACTGTTTTTCCTGTTGAGCTTTCAGATAAAAAAATGACTGTATATATGAAAAAATTTGATATCAATATAGTAAACAAGCTGAGGCTAATGTCGAATAGAGATGTAATCATAATCGAAAAAAAAGAAGAGGAGATAATGTTTCTTATCGACGAAAACTATCATTCACAGAGAGTTATGGATGGTGGCTCTAATGAAGACTTGTTTAATGAAATAATTGAAAAAGCCTGTGAAAAAATGGCAAGTGACATTCATATTGAGCCATTTGAAGCTGAGGCAAGAATAAGATTCAGGATTTTTGGGGAATTGTTATTTGAAAACAGAATTTCTATCAAGGACTACTATGGACTGATTACCATAGTAAAGCTAAAGGCTTTGTGTGATATTGCAGAAAAGAGGATTCCTCAGGATGGAAGATTCAGTATATCGTCTAAAAAATACGATATAGATATTAGAGTTAGTACAATTCCAACTGTTTATGGAGAAAAGGTTGTTATGAGATTATTAAATCATAGAAATTTTCTTAGAACTAGAAAGGATTTGGGGTTTTCTGATAATGCTAACGAAAAAATAGACCAAATTATATCAAAGGGAAGTGGGATGCTTATTGTGTCCGGAAATACGGGAAGCGGAAAATCGAGTACAGTTTACTCTATACTCAATGAGTTAAACAAAAGAAATATTAATATTACTACTATTGAAGATCCAGTTGAATATAGATTGGATGGAATTAATCAAATTCAAGTGAATGTAAAGGCAGGGATAACCTTTGAAAATGGTTTAAGGGCGATTCTAAGACAGGATCCAGATTGTATTGTATTGGGTGAAATTAGAGATTTGGAGTCTGCTCAGATAGCTATAAGGGCTGCTGTAACAGGACATTTTGTGATTGCTACACTTCATACGAGAGATGCGATATCGACGATATCGAGGTTAAGGGATATGGGTATCGAAGCCTTTATGATAAATGCAGCTCTTTCAGGAGTTATTTCTCAAAAATTGGTCAAGAAGAAGCTCTTATTTAAAACCTATAATGGAGAAGACAGAGCCTTGTTGTATGAGGTTTTGGTGATAGATGAAAAGATAAAATATGCAATAAAGCATGGCAAACAAGATGATGAAATAAGGAAATTAGCATTGGAAAATGGGATGATAACATATGAGGATTCTATCAACGAAAAAAATTTCTGAAAAAGAATTATCGGTATTATGTAGACAAATGAAAATAATGTACAACTCAGGGTGTGATATAATTAATATTCTGGAAATAATTGCAAAATCTTCCTCTGAAAATTTGAGTAGGGCTTTGATGAGGACAAAGAATGGGATCGAAAGTGGAAAAAACATTACAGATTCCTTCAAGTATTCAAATTCTTTTAACAAATTTTTTATCTATATGATAAATGCAGGAGAGGTTAGCGGAAGAATTGATTATGTGTTTGAACAATTAAGCGACTACTATGATAAGGAAAACAAGCTAAAAAGAAAGCTAATCGCAGCGATGGTCTATCCAGTAGTACTACTTATCGTTATGCTTTTTACATTTCTATTTATGTTGTTGTTTGTAATACCCAATTTTGAAATGGCATTTGACTTTGATGGAATGAATTTACCGATAGTCACGAGGTTTATCTTTTGGTTATCTAAATTTCTACGTGGAAATTTATTATTTATCTTAATATCAATAATGATTACTGTTTTTATGTTTTACAGGTTTGCTTCTGAGAGCGATTATTTTAAAGTTGTGTTTGATAGAAAAAAATTTGAGATTCCGAAGATTGGAGAACTCTTTAGATTAATTATTTCTGATAAGCTTAGTAGAGTTCTTTTCATATTGATGTCAAGTGGCGTGTATATAGGAGAATCCTTAGAGCTAGCAGTTCAAATATTAAATGATTCATATGTGGAAAAAAGATTGATTTCAGCAAAAACAAGGATAGAACAAGGAAATGGAATATCAGAATCCTTGAGGCTTACTGGTTTATTTCCAGATATGTTTATATCCATGATATTATCTGGAGAGGAATCTGGAAATTTTGAAGAGAGTCTTAGGCTTGTCAGTGAATATTATTCAAATGAGCTTGATTTGAGGCTGGAATATTATGTGAAAATGATAGAACCATTGATGATTGTAATAGTTGGAATTATGGTTGGCGCAATGGTGATTGCGATATTATCTCCTATGTTTGAGCTAATTTCAACTATTCGTTAAGTATATTGAGGAGAATAATATGGAAAATAATTTATTAATGGAAAAATTGGTTAGTTCAGAGACATATAATGATGATGTAAATAGCTTATCTAAATTTAGGAAAAGAGAAGGCTTTACATTGATAGAAATGCTTTTGGTTGTGGCGATAATTGGTATTTTAGCGGGAATTGTTGCATTAAAATACGGAGATGTTCAAAAAAGAGCAAAAGAGAATGCAGATTATGCCAATGCATCAAGTATTGCAACTGCAATATATATGGGGCAGAGTGATGGTAAATCTGATGATGAGCTGGATACAGTCGCTAAATTAGTAAATCTGAAATATTTATCTAACGAGCCAAAGCCACAGAGTGCGGAGGGACAATTTGTGATTACACTAAGTAATGGAAATGTGGAGGTTAAGATTGGAGAAAAAAAGCTATACCCAAAGGAATAGTTGATTAAGAGAAATGCTACGATAGATTTATCTATTGATAGATTTTTAGATTGGATATTTGGTTGAAAAGGGGAAGAATTCATGAAAACAAAGATTTTTTTGACAATTGAGTCGAGGGGTTACGAGATTTGTTATATTACATTAAGAAAAGGTGTAATTGATAGCAAGAAAGAATTCTTTCCCTTTTTCTATGATAAGAGAGCTGAAGGCTACTCGAAAAATATTTCCATTTCGATAGTCGACAATATAAAAAAATTTGAAGACAGAAACAAACTAAAGGTCAAACACATAGTTATTGTCGAATCAAATGTAAATTCATCATATAAGACAATCGAATTTCCAAAACTGGCAAAGCAGAGGGAAATAAGGCGAGTTGGCAAGGATGAAATTGAGGCTAATACGAGTGATGATTTTGTTTGTTCGTTGGTAAACTATAAAATAAAAAAAGAAGAAAACGGATATGTAAAATATGGTATATTTAGCTTTGACAAAAACACCAGTGAGATAATTAAATACATTGAAAAATATGGGAAAATATACTGCAAGGAGGTTTATTTAAATTTTCAGGTCATTCAATATATAATAAGTCGTTATCAAGGTAGGGATGATATGCTGGTGGTTAAAGACGAAATGACTATTTTGGAAATTAGAAATACAGATTCAGTAATTTACTCGATTATAGAAGGTGTTGTCAAAAATACAATGGTTATAGATGCTGAAAATTATTCGGATGGAATCATTAATTACTTAAATGAACAGTCTAGAATAATTATATTTGGAAGTATCAGCGATGCTTGGTGCGAGATCATAGAAGGAATTGACCATAAGGTATTGCTAAATAATAGCGAGAATATAGTAATTGATACGATTATTGGAAATACTGGTTCGATTGATAATATAGGCTTAATATATAATGCTGATTCGGTCGATGATGCGTATTTAAACTATTATGTTGATTCAGTCGAGAAGTCCTACTTAAACGAAGTAGACTCAATTGAAAAAAAAGAACAAAATAAGAATAAAGCAAATGATGATTACATTAAAGATCGTTTATTTTCAAGCTATGATAGCTATAATCTAAAGCCTATAAATATTTTAAAAAGGGTGAAACGTAAGGAAAATGTGTATTATAAGGTGTTTATTAATATATCGATTATCGTACTTGTATTGCTATTTATAGAGTTTTCACTAGCATATAGAGAAAATGTTAAATTATCAGAGTCGCTTTTGGAAAAAAATGACAACACAACGAAGATTTATAAAAAATCGAATAAGAAGATTAAAGGATACGAGAATATATATGGTGTAGATGTTAGAAAAATAATATCCTTTATCAATTATCTAAATGGGAGAATTTTAAGTATAAAGGGCGAGTATAATTCAAAGCTGGTTATCACTTTTTACATAGATGATTCTGATAAATTTCAATCTTTTTTTGATTCCGATATTATGAAAAAAGTGAAAATAACGTCAATAAATATCGATGAAATTATAGAGGAAAATACCGTCGAAGAAATTCAAAATCCTGATGATGGTAATATAGCCAGCAGAAATGAGGATAATAAGAAAAACGATGAGCTGTTCAATGAAATAAAAAAAATCAAAGTAGTAAAAAAAATAATGAAGATTGAAATTGAGCTAGAGTGAAAGTATTCGATAGCTTTGAAATTATGTAAGATAATAAGGGTGTTAACATGAGCGGTAAAAAAAATATATTAATGGTAGTATTAATAGCTATTACAATTATTCTTGTAAAATTCTTTGTCATATATCCGTTGAAAAAAGATAATGACAGGCTAGAAAAAAATATTTCTGAGTTGAAAAGAAGAAATAAAATTGAGGCGCAGATTGAGGATTACATATTTGATGGTATTAATGAGAGGAGTATTAGAACGATTGACGAAATAAATGTCATTTCAAAGCTAGGAAAAAATATTAATATAAAAGAAATAAAATCTAATAAAGATAACTATGGTCAATTATTTACGGTAAAATTTATTGCAGATGAAGATGGTTTTGGAAAATTTATTAGTTCTCTGGCAAGTATGGAATATAATTTTTTTGTGAAAAAGGTTCTTTATGAAAACAAGGGAGAAGCATATGGACAAAAAAAATGCGTTAATTCTGAGTTTGAGGTCGAGCTTTATATTAAATAAGCAATATGCTTTTACTTTTTCATTTTTCATGATATTCTGATATATGTCGTTATATCAAAATGAAAATACAAACAAAACTAAAAGAAAAAATAATTATATAAATATTAAAGGAAAAGTATTGATTTTCAATTTCCTTAATGTTAGAATTTTATAAAGAAAGAGTTTGTTATTATTTAAATATAAACCTTAGCATTTTGATATGCTTGGTTAAAATTTAGAATACAAGAAATAATGAGTGCTACCTAAAAGGGTGGTATAATACAGGTGTACAAATGAAAACTGTTCGATATTCAATATATCTAGGGCAATAAAAGGGAAGAGTTGCAGTTCTTCCCTTTAAACGTTATTTCCTTTTAGTGTTAGGTATTTATAATGCAATGTAAGAGCGATGATTATAGGGTAAATAACATTTACGACTATGAAAAGTGCTAAGTTAAACAATATAGTGATAGACAATGAGTCGCAAATTTGTTATAATGTAGTGTGATTATGCTTAGTAGTATAGTCTTATTGATAATTAATAATACCATTTAGAATAAAATAATGTGAAAAAATAAATAGGGAGTAGCTTTGAACATGTTAAAAAGAAATGATAAGTGTTACTGTGGAAGTGGTAAGAAATACAAGAAATGCTGTATGGAGACAGATTCCATAAAAATGAAAAAAGAAAGAGTTTTTGAGCAGTTATTGGCAAAGAAGAATTTGATTGATAAAAAGTATTCAAATGCAGTATTAAAGCTAGGCGAATATCTAGAGAATTTAATAGATAGGGAGGATGCTTTTTCAAAGCTGGAAGAAGAAATCAGAGCCACTTTCTTTGACGATATGGTTATAAAAAATATAGCTGCAAACAGATTCTTTTCTTCATATTTTTCATATGATTGCTATATTAATACTAACAATATTACTCCAGCAGCTTACGTTATAAACACTGAAAAATTTTCAAAGCAAGAAAAGAATGTTATTGAAAATTGTATAAATTCATATCCGAGTCTTTTTGAAATTTCAAAAATCGATAGGACAGTAGTTGTAATAAAGGATGTATTTACTGAAAAAGAATATTATACACTGGATTCCAGAATTTTAGAAGGTTTCTCAATTGGAGATCATATCTTGGGAAGACCAGTGAGAATTGATGATGTATACGTGCTAATTGATTTAACAATTAGAATACAATCAGATATGGTTGATATGATAAAGACTACTTTTATTGATGCATATAACGAAAATAAGGATAAATTGCCTAGCATGGAATATTTTGTATCAATAAATACGTTGTTCTTCTACAAGTATATGCTACAATTATTGCAGATAAGTGACTATAAGGATTCAGAATTAGAGGATTCTTTAAATGAAATAGAGGAAGAAGATGATAAGGAAAGCATTGAAAATGAAATAAAGCCGCTGATAGAAGCTGCTGTGGAGGATCTTGCTGTGTTGGACAAATCGTTGGAAATACTGAGTGATGTTTCAGGAAAGATAAAAGTGAACGGATATGAAAGTGGATGGGCAGCAGGTATCGTTTACTATTCAAGCAAATCTTTGGGAGAAAATGTAACACAAAGCTCAGTGGCAAAGCTGTTTGGTGTTAGTGTTAGTACATTATCGAAGAGAAGCAAAGAAATTTCTGGAATGATTTCTGAAAGTTAACGAGGTGAAATATGAGTTTAAGAGCTGGAGAAAGTATACCTGTATCTACAAATTATATTAAATCTAATCCTGCTGTACCTGTTTACAGAGGTAATGAAATATTAGAAAATCTATTCGCGGTTATCTATCATATTGAAATTGGATACAATAAGGATGGTGCTCAAGAGGTTAAACAATATATAATAGTTGATTACAAAGAATATTCACTTTCTGAAAATGACAAGGAAGAAATAATGAATATTGCAAGAGGTTATTGCGTTCAAAAAGGTATAGATAACAGTGAAGATGTTGAAATTAAATTACTTGATAATGAAGTCGCAGAAGGCTTTATTGAGAGAATTTTTAATAATATGAAAGTTGTTAGAGGTTTGATTACAAACTAGTTTTGGTAAACCATAGTTTTGAATTAAGACAAGATAGCACCACGTTCTAAATCCATAAAATGAACGATGGTGTTTTTTATTATATAAATATGTGGAATGTGAGGCGTTATGTTAAGAGTTTCAAACATAAAGATTGATATTGATGAGGAGATATCTCTCGTTAGAAAAAAGGTATGTAAAAAGTTAAATATAAATGATGATGAAATAACGGAGTACAGTATTTACAAGGAATCAATTGATGCACGAAAAAAGGATAAAATTACTTTAGTGTACACAGTCGATATAAGCTTAAAAAATGAAAAAAAGTATATGAAATTAAAAAAGTCAGATGTTGCTTTCATTTCTACAAATAAGTATGATGATGTAAGTATGGGAAATGAGCTTTTGAAAAATAGACCATTAGTTATTGGAGCAGGTCCAGCAGGATTATTTGCAGCTTTGTTATTGGCACAAAGAGGCTATAAGCCTATATTGATCGAAAGAGGAGAAGATGTCGATACACGAGCAGATGATATAGAAAATTTTTGGAATAATGGTGTGTTAAAATCAAATTCTAATGTTCAATTTGGTGAGGGTGGTGCAGGAACTTTTTCTGATGGCAAATTGACGACAAGATTAAAAGACATTAGATCAGAAAAAGTACTGAGAGAATTCGTGAATTTTGGAGCACCAGAAGAGATAATATATTCTCACAAACCACATATTGGAACGGATATACTGAAGAATGTTATTAAAAAATTAAGAGAAGAGATAATAAGATGTGGAGGAGATGTAAGGTTTAGAGCTTGTATGACTGGAATAGAAATTGTAAATGGAAGGGCGATTTCTATTGAGGTCAACAATTCCGAAAGAATAGAAAGTGATAGTATAATACTTGCAATTGGGCACAGTGCCAGGGATACATATAGAATATTAAATCAAAATGGGGTTTTTATGGAGCAAAAGCCGTTTGCAATGGGAGCGAGAATAGAACATCCTCAAAAGATGATAAATGAGGTTCAATATGGAATTTTTTCAAATCATAAAAAGCTGGGTGCTGCGGATTACAAATTAATAGCACACACTACGAATGGAAGAAGTGTATATTCGTTTTGCATGTGTCCTGGGGGTACTGTAATTGCATCGGCTAGCTGTGAAGGAATGTTGGTTACAAATGGAATGAGTGAGCATGCGAGAGATAAAGAAAATGCTAACAGTGGATTACTGGTCAACATTGAAACATCAGATTTTGGCTCAGAGCATCCATTGGCTGGAGTTGAATTTCAAGAGAAATACGAGAAGCTGGCTTTTGAAGTTGGTGGAAGAAATTATAAAGCGCCCTGCCAATTGGTCGGTGATTTTTTAGCTGGTGTAAAATCTGAAAGAATCGGAACTGTGAAACCATCTTACAGGCCTGGTGTTACTATGACTGATTTATCTCTATGTCTGCCTTCCTTTGTGGTAGCTGCGATGAGAGAAGCGATTCAAATACTGGATAAAAAATTAATAGGCTTTGGAATGAGAGATGCAGTTTTAACAGGTGTGGAAACTAGGTCTTCGTCACCGGTTAGAATAAAGAGAAATCTTGACACTCTACAATCTATGAATGTAGAGAACTTATTTCCATGTGGAGAAGGAGCTGGCTATGCAGGTGGAATTGTGACAGCGGCGGTCGATGGAATAAAGTGTGCAGAGAAAATAATCCAAAAATATAGTAGCTTGGAGTAGGTCTTTACAGGAAGTCGAAAATAGGACCTTAATGCTGTAATATTTGAAAGCATAAATGAAAAAAATATGTCACTATAAAGTAAGTATGGGTTAGTGTAAAATAAGTATGGAGTTTTTGACATTCAGTGTTGAATATATGGTATAATAAAAAACTGAATAGAGAAGTGATTAATTTGTGAAATTATTTGGAAAAGGAGAAGAAATATGGGTAGTTTGAAACTAGATTTAACAAAGGCAGAGCTTTTTATAGAAAAGAGAGAAATTGAAGCAATGCAACCATTCGTAAGTGTTGCTCACGAATTGCTGCACGATAAAAAGGTGTTGGGAAATGATTATCTTGGTTGGATGGAGCTTCCAAGGAGCTATGACAAGGAAGAATTTGACAGAATCAAAAAGGCAGCTGATAGGATCAAATCAGATTCAGAGGTATTAATAATAATAGGCATTGGTGGTTCATATTTGGGTGCAAAGGCTGCAATAGAAATGTTTGGGAATACATTTAAAAATAGCTTATCTAAGGAAGATAGGAATGCACCGGAAGTCTATTTTGCAGGGAATAGTATTAGTTCCTCATATATATTGGATTTGCTTGATTTGGTTAAGGACAAAGATTATTCAGTAAATGTAATTTCAAAATCAGGTACTACTACGGAGCCAGCTTTGGCATTTAGAATATTCAAGGAGGATCTGGAAAATAGATACGGAAAAGAGGGAGCATCAAAGAGAATTTATGCGACAACTGATGCAAAAAGAGGGGCTTTAAGAGCTCTTGCAGAAGCTGAAGGCTATGAAACATTTGTAATTCCTGATGATGTCGGTGGTAGATTTTCCGTTTTGACAGCAGTCGGACTTCTTCCTATAGCTGCTGCTGGATTTGATGTGGATCAAATAATGAAGGGGGCTAAGGATGCGATGGATGAATTTTCAACTGATGATTTGAGCAAAAATATTGCCTATCAGTATGCTGTTGCAAGGACAGTTCTTCAAAGAAAGGGAAAAGAAGCTGAGTTGCTAGTAAGCTACGAGCCTCAGCTACAGTATTTCGCTGAATGGTGGAAGCAATTATTTGGTGAAAGTGAAGGTAAGGATAATAGAGGTATTTTCCCCGCTTCAGTTAGCTTTTCGACAGATCTTCACTCAATGGGGCAATATATACAGGATGGAAGAAGATTCTTGTTTGAAACAATAATCAATGTTGAAAAACCAAGGAGAGATGTTGAAATTAAATTAGATAGCGAGAATCTTGACGGATTGAATTATCTAGCAGGAAAAACTGTCGATTATGTGAATCATAAAGCATTTGAAGGAACTTTATTGGCACATACTGATGGTCAGGTGCCTAACTTGGTGTTAAATGTTGAAAGGCTTGATGAGTATAATTTTGGTCAGCTGGTATTTTTCTTTGAAAAAGCCTGTGGACTTAGTGGATGCCTGCTAGGAGTCAATCCATTTAACCAGCCAGGCGTTGAAGCATACAAGAAAAATATGTTTGCACTACTTGGAAAGCCAGGCTACGAAGAAGAAAAGAAGGCTCTTGAATTGAGACTGAAATAAAAAAATAATTTCCTTTAAGTATATTTTAAGATAAGTATTTTATACTCTACTCATATAAGAATTGAAAGGAAGTGTGATAATGAAGTTTAAGTCATTAATTATGGTAGTGCTTGTTGCATTTTTTTCATCGATTTGTGGTGGAGTGTTCGCTTTAAAATATTTGAATAATTATTCGGCTGATAACTCTAACAGCTCAACTAGTAGTATAAAGGTTGTTGAAACTGGAAGTACAAAAACTCAAAATGTATATCAAGCTGTTGCTGAAAAGGCATCGCCATCTGTTGTTGGGATTGTTTCTGAAACGGTAAATCAAGAGAGTATTTTTAGTAGCTCTCAAATAGTACAGGGAAGTGGTACTGGGTTTGTTGTTGATAAAAGAGGATATATTCTCACAAACTCGCATGTGGTGTCAGATGGGCAGGCTAAGAATGTAAAGGTCATTATCGATAAAAATAAAACAGTAAATGGTAATGTGATTTGGAACGACACTAGCTTGGATTTGGCTATTGTAAAGGTTAATACTTCTGGCTTGACAGTTGCCGAATTGGGAGATAGCGACAGCGTAAAAGTTGGCGATATTGCTATTGCGATAGGAAATCCGCTTGGAACAGAGCTGATGTCATCTGTTACACAAGGGATTGTCAGTGGATTAAACAGGGATGTTTCAACATCTAGCTCCAATATGTCTGGGTTGATTCAAACAGATGCAAGTATTAATCCTGGGAATAGTGGTGGTCCTCTTCTAAATCAACAGGGGCAAGTTATTGGTATCAATACTGTTAAGGTAAATGCAGAAAATCTAGGCTTTTCCATTCCGATTAATATTGCAAAAAATATACTACAGAGAGTAATTGAGGATAATAACTATGAAAAGCCTCTGCTTGGAGTAATAGCTATAGATATTGCAACATATAAGAGTTATACAGGCAAAGATTTGGGCGTTGATTATGGTGTTATAGTGAGAGAAACTGCCAGCGGCTCAATTGCTAGAAATGCTGGGATTGAGCCCGGAGACATAATTGTAAAAATTGGTGATCAAGAGATAAAAAATAAAGGGGATATCAGTAAAAAGCTTTACTCATATTCTAAGGGATCCAAGGATAAAGTCACGATAATAAGAAATGGAAAAGAAAAAATATTGGATATAAAGCTTTAAAACATGATTGGAGAAAAGTAGGATGATAAATTTTAACGATTTTCATCCTACTTTTCTATTATTTTTTTGATGCTTATGATATAATTATTATCAAATATAGTATATTTAACGATAATGATATCATATATGGGAAAAGGTTTTTTAAAAACTTGATTAAGTCTATAAAAATTTCAAGAGTTAATTGGTTTAATTATCTACATATTTTACAAAAATAATAATGTTAATTTAGAAAGGTAGGGGGATTCTTATGAAAAAAATTTTTAAGGCAGTATTATTCATTTTTGTTGTAGGTTCAATTATTTTGTTTAACTCGAAGTCACATGCATCAACATTAAACGAAAAAGAAAAAACATTTTTCAATGAGAATGAAATTGTAGAGGAATTAGAGGGAACAAATAAAGCTGATATTCTTAAAAAAGCCAAATCTTTATTGTTATTGTTAAATATAAAAAATACTGGTAATGAAGAGAAAGTATATAAAATAACTGATAAGGATAATCATAGTGGTGAGCGTGAATATTATAAAGTCATATATAATGGCGATTCTTATATTTCATTTTCAAAAGAGGGAGAATTAATTGAGGCGGATACATTTTTTTATAAGGTCCCAAAATCTGATGTAAGATTTAGGAGTTTGGATTCACAGAGTAGTATAGATATTCTTTCTGAAAATATCAAAAATAAAGGGTATATTTTGAAAGAAAAAGATGATAATTACTATAATGGCAATACACTATATAGATTTGAGAAAATTATCCATGGAGATTTGACAAACAGATTTGATAATTACACTATTGTATATGATACACAAAATGAAAATATTGTGAGTTTTATGAAGGTGTCTAATCCAGTAGAATATAAAGAGCCTACGATATCTTTAGAGGAGGCTAGAAAAACTGCAATTAATTACTCTAAAACAAATAATATAAAAAATTCTGAATTGGGTGTATACAAAGATGATAATGGTAATGCGAAACTAGGGTATATTATGAATTTTGAAAACGGAGTTACTATAGTTGTCAGCCCATATGAAAATAAAATAGTGTGTAAAGACATTTCTAAAGAAAGAATAGCTATCAATATTTTGAATGAATTTGACCAAACAAATAAATTTATATACGGAGATTTTTTTGGAGCAAAATATATACTAAACGATAAAGCTGTTCAGAAAAAAGTGGGAGAAAAAATCGATTCTTTGAAGGATAGCTATTATACTAGTAAGGATAGAATAAAAACCTATTCATTTATTATTGAAACTGATAATTATGAAATTGGAATTCTTGATAAGCCATATGTAGATGGATATTATTTGTTCTCAATTTCTAGCTTGAAAAATATGCATTCTTTTAATACCTATAGAACAAAAACGAATGTATACGCTGAAGTAATGAATATTTTGAACTCTTCTGAAAATGTTGATGTTCAGGTCTTTGATACTCTTTGCCCAGTGTTTCCGGAAAATAGCTCTGTTGTCAATTCCATAAAAACTTCTCAATATACTCATGCTAGGAGTGAGAATGCTATATTGGTAGGCAAAGATAGTGTACCTGATTCTTTATGCTCAGCTTCGTTGGCGGGCTATTTGAATGCACCTATACTTCTATCAAGTAAAGACAATATTGATGCGGAGGTTCTTTCTGAGCTAGATAGACTTCACGTTAAGAACGTATATATTACATCTGGTAAAAATATGATATCTAGTAAGGCTAGAGATGAATTGAAATCTAAAGGATATAAGCTATTTGATTATTCCGGTATAGACAGATACGATACATCGAATAAAATTGCCAAGTTGATAAATAAGGACAATAAATTTATTTTGGCAAGTGGTGAAAATTTCAATGATGTACCGCCGATTTCTCCATATGCTTGTGAAAATAAAATGCCAGTTATACTTACTGAAAAGAATAGAATACCTAATAGCAATTTTGAGCTATTTAATAAAGCCTCGAATATACTGTCAATTGGTGGATCTAAAACAATTGATAGTAAGGTGTACAATCAGCTGAAGCAAAAGGAAATAAAGGTTAAAAATATTGCCGGTGCTGATAGGTACGATACATCAAAGAAGATAGTAGAGTATCTTTACCCAAATTCTAAGCAATTTATATATAAGGCTGACAGTAGAATAATCGATGGTATTGTTTTGTCGAACCTAAGTGTTAAGTACAAAAAACCAATAATGATACTAAAAGATTCATCTAAAATTTGGCAGTCCGAAAATAATAAAGGCAATATCTTTGTGTATTAGATAAAAAATTAATGTAAACATTTTATTAAGCTAAAAAATATCCACTGAAAGCAGAAGAATAAAGCTTTCGGTGGATAATTTTTTCATATAATGGATTTTTATGTTATACTATATTTCTAGTAAATGAATTTTTAAACGATAATCAAGACTTTTGGTGGAGACTCCAAAAGTCTTCGTGACAACTGATGGTTTGGTTAAAATAAAAGATTGGAGGAGATGTAATGTCGAGCAGTTTTAGATATGCTAAAAAAGAAGATGTATCGCTTATTCTACATTTTATTAAGGAATTGGCAAAATATGAAGGTATGCTAGAAGAAGTAATTGCAGATGAAAAAACACTTTTGGAATGGATATTTGTGAAAGAAAAAGCCGAAGTTATTTTTGTTTTAGATAATGGCAAAGAAGTAGGTTTTGCGTTATTTTTCCATAATTTTTCAACATTCTTAGGAAGAGCAGGTATATATTTAGAAGATTTATATGTAATGCCAGAATATAGAGGTAAAGGATACGGAAAAGCTCTTCTCAAGGAATTGGCGAAAATAGCAGTTCATAGAGGGTGTGGAAGAATGGAGTGGTGGTGCTTGGATTGGAACAAGCCAAGTATAGATTTTTACTTATCGTTAGGTGCTGAGCCTATGGATGACTGGACGGTTTACAGAATAAGTGGAGACACACTAAAACAAATGGGAAAAGAATAAACGTAATAGTTTGGTGATAAGATAAAATGCAACACTCATATTATTATCAGACTTGTATTTGTATAACATAGAATAATATTTACGAAAAAATTATATAAACATAGAAATGTAGGGGCATATTTTGAATGCACCTACATTTTATATGTAATCATTATACATTGCTGATATTAAAACTAATATCCAATTTTTAAGATTTGTTTTTTTAAAAGTGGCTCTGAAAACTTAACTACAATACCGATAAAAACACCGGTTGCCAATGATGCTCCGAGCATCAATGGAAGATATCCCATTATAGAGATGCTTTCTATTATAAAGCTCGCCATAATCAACTGACCGATATTATGTAATATTGCTCCAACAATACTTATTCCAATTGTAGATAGTCCTTTGATTCTAATTGCAATTGCCATTCCTATAAAGCTTAAATAGCCTCCAGCCACACTGAATAAAAATGTGGAGGCAGGTCCTGCAAAAATTGAAGAAATAATTATTCTTACAGTTAATATCTTAAACGTATCTCTTTCGCCAAAGCTTAAAAGGCATAAAAGTGTAATAATATTGCTAAGTCCCAATTTTGCTCCTGGGAACCAAAATAACAATGGATTTGGTATTTGAGTTTCTATCAGGTAAAGAGCCAAGCTGTATGAAGTCATCAGCCCAAGCAGTATTAATTTTCTAGTGTTTGAATTATTTGAATTTGTTTTTTTCATATTAAATCCTCTCTTTTAACTGATAATAATTATTATATCATAAATTCCATAAACATAGTATGAGGAAATGCATATATATGAATAATCTTAAAACAATTATTAATAAAATAATCAAAACCTGGTTTACTATATTGCACATTAGGTATTATAATAATATATATGGTAAAAAATTAATTTTTTAAAGAGCAGATATAGCTCTAAGAGAAAAAATATTTGATTTAAATGGAGGAAGTTATGTTGAAAAATAGGGAAGATATACAGTTAGAATATAAGTGGAATTTAGATGATATGTACAAAGATAGTGAACAGATCAATAAGGATATAGAATTTATTGAAGGCTCTTTTGAGATATTTGAATCGTATAAGGGTAGACTTTCTGAATCAAAGGAAGCATTTTATGAGGTTTTGAAATTGATGGAGGATACATCAAGAGTATTGTCTCATTACTATGTATACACTCATATGAGACATCATGAAGATACAAGAATAAATGAAAATCAGGCAGTTTCAACAAAGAGTGAGATGATGTCGACGGAGCTTGGAAAGGCAACTGCCTATATTGTTCCAGAGATAATATCAATGGATGAAGAGTTGCTAAATGAGTTCCTGAAGGATGAAAAAATATCTCATTATAAAAAAATGATCGATGAGATTTTGAGAGATAAGCCTTATACGTTGAGCGAAAAAGAGGAACAGATTATGGCTGCTGTTTCTGAGCTGACTTCTACTCCGGAGAATACATATGAAATGCTGACATATGCAGATATGGAATTTCCAGAGATAATGGATGAAGAAAATGAAAAAGTGAGATTGACACATTTCAACTACTCTACATTCATCAAAAGTAAGGATAGAAGAGTTAGAAGGGATGCCTTTGAAGCGGAATTTAGCACATATAAAAAATACTCAAATACATTTGCTTCTACATTATTTGGTGGAATAAAGGCTGAGGTATTTAATTCAAGAGTTAGAAAATTTCCATCAGCAATTTTTGCGTCTCTTTATTCAGACAATATTAGTGTAGAGGTGTATAACAATTTGATTGCATCCATTCATGATAGTATACCGGTGCTTGATAGATACAACAATTTGAGAAAAGAATATTTTGGTTTGGAAGAAATGCATATGTATGACTTGTATTTACCAATGGCAAGAGATTTTAAGATAGAAATTTCTTATAAGGAAGCCCAAAGCATTATTTTGGAAGCGTTAAAGCCGATGGGTAAATATTATATTAGTCTGATAAAAAGAGCATTTTCTGAAAGATGGATAGACGTATATGAAAATGAAGGAAAAAGAGGGGGAGCGTACTCATGGGGAAGCTATGATTCACATCCATATATCTTGATGAGCTATAAGGATGATTTGAATTCGCTTTTCACTCTGATTCATGAGCTAGGCCATTCTATACATAGCTATTTATCAAGAGAAGCTCAACCATACATATATTCTGGATACAAGATTTTTGTAGCAGAGGTTGCGTCTACTGTCAATGAAACACTTTTGATAAAATATTTATTAGAAAAATCGAATGACATAGATGAAAAGGTATACTTATTAAATTATTATCTAGAGCAGTACAGAACAACTGTTTTTAGACAGACTCTATTTGCAGAGTTTGAAAAAATTGTCCATGAAAAGGTCGAGGAAGGAAATCCTATGACAGCTGATGATTTTACGAAGGTATATTATGAGCTAAATCAGCTATACTATGGAAATTCATGCGTAGTTGATGAATTAGTTGGAATTGAATGGGCTAGAATACCACATTTTTATTCTAATTTCTATGTATACAAATATGCGACAGGATTTTCCGCAGCGTCTGTACTAAGCAATAAGATTCTTCAAGGCGGAGAGTCAGTTGAAAGGTATATTGAGTTTTTGAAAAGTGGCGGTTCGGAATATCCGCTTGATCAGTTGAGAAAAGCTGGTGTGGATATGGAGAAGAAAGAGGCTGTAGATAGCTCTTTGGCTATTTTTTCAGAATTAGTTGATGAGTTAGAAAAATTAGTAAGAGATTAGTAAAGTATTAATCAATAAAAAATCAAAAAAATTATTAATACAGAAGTAATTAATTATATAAGTAATTAATAAAAAACTCTTAATAAGAGTAATTAAGCTGTGATTCATGAGATAGGTTGGTGATTTTATGGATTTGATTAATTTTAAATTGATAGCTGTTGTGATGCTATTTATTATTCTAATATCAATACACTTGACACTAAATAAAATTCTTTTGGTGTTGAAGGAAATAAGGGATAATATAAAAGCAAGCGGCTTCGATTCTAAATTTAATAGATTTTAGAAGAAAGAAATTTGTGGAGGTATTGTTGTGAGAGATTTGAGAAATGAGTTTGTACAAATGCTAAAGGATGAGGTAAAGCCAGCAGTTGGTTGTACCGAACCAGTGTCATTGGCGCTTGCGTGTGCAAAATGTAAGGAGCTGTTAGGTGAGGAAATCGAAAAAAACAGAATGTTGGTCAGTCCTAGTATTTACAAAAATGGAATGTGCGTTGGAATACCAGGAACTGAACGACTTGGATTGAAGATAGCCTCAGCAATAGGTATAGTAGCTGGAAGATCAGAAAATGGACTTAGCGTACTTGAAGGAACTTCATCAGAAGATATAAAGAAGTCAGAGGCTCTGATGGATCAAGGAGCATTGAGCATTGAACCGGCAGATACCAAGGAAAAAGTGTATATTTTGGTTGAATTTTGGGGGAAAAATAATTATGCCAAGGTAATAATTAGAACAAAGCATGATAATTTTGTATTCTTGCAAAAAAATGAAGATATACTTTTAAACAATATTGAAGATGGTGCACATTCAATAGCAGCTGCACCTAAAAAGACATCAGTTATGGACGATGCCACTTTGGAAGAAATAGTGAAAAATATTGAATCTTTAGATTACGAGGATATAAAATTCTTGTATGATGGAGTTAAAATGAATTTGGAGATGGCAGAAGCTGGATTGGACCACAAGATAGGTATTGGTGTTGGATATGGAATCAAGCAATCAATAGAAGATGGAATTCTTGGCGACGATATAATTAATAATTCAATGATGTTGACAGCTGGTGCATCTGATGCTAGAATGGCTGGACTAGATATGCCTGTAATGAGCTCAAACGGAAGTGGTAATCATGGTTTAACTGCTATTTTGCCGATTGTGGCATACAATCAAAAATTCCCTCAGAGCGATGAAAGGCTTTGTAGAGCGTTGGCTCTTTCACATTTGACTACAGCCTATATCAAAAATTTCACTGGTCGTCTTTCTGCTATGTGTGGCTGTGGCGTAGCTGCTGCAACTGGAGCAACAGCTGGTATTGCATGGCTGATGGACGAAAATATAGAGCAAATAGGTGGAGCGATAAAGAATGCTATTGCTGATTTAAGCGGTATGATTTGTGATGGTGCAAAGCCTGGGTGTGCATTGAAGCTATCTACGGCAGCCTCTGCAGCTGTTAGAAATGCTTTGTTGGCTAAACAAGGAAACTATGCTCAGTCAATAAATGGAATAGTCGGATTAAATGTTGATGAGACTATTAGAAATTTGGGAAGAGTAAGCGATCTTGGTATGAGTGCGACAGATGAGACAATTCTTGATGTTATGAACGAAATGAATAAGGTAAAATAACAAAATATATGGGTTGATTTAAAGGTAAGCTATATACAAAAAGTATCCTACGTTCTGAAAATGAAAATGAATGTTAGGATACTTTTTTTATTGAAAATATGCTTTATGTTTATTTTATGTACGTTCTATATATAATTTACTGTATAATTTTTTTATCTAAGCTCCTCAGTTACATTAAAGATATAAGGAACATTTCTATATCTGTCCTGGAAATCAAATCCATAGCCTACAACGAATTTGTCCTC
Organism: Peptostreptococcus sp. D1; assembly: GCF_900112955.1. Classification (GTDB taxonomy): domain Bacteria; phylum Bacillota; class Clostridia; order Peptostreptococcales; family Peptostreptococcaceae; genus Peptostreptococcus. The sequence continues at coordinate 505,535 of NZ_FONP01000001.1, read as the reverse complement.
TATTTCGAAGCCACAATAATCAGGAACGAATTCGACCTCTCTTCTGCTAGGCTTATCAAGTAATACACAAGTTTTTAAGCTTTTTGGATTTTTTTTGCTGATGTGATTTACAACATGTACCATTGTGTTTGCAGTATCAGCGATATCATCAACAATCAAAACATCATAATCTGATATATCAGATAATGTAATGTCTGCTTGAACCTTAACTTTTCCAGACGATTCTTTGGCATCACCATAGCTAGATGTAGTCATAAAATTGACTCTCAGAGTTTTTATATCAATACATCTTACCAAATCTGCACAGAAAATAAAGCTTCCCTTTAAAAGTGAGATAATTAGTAAATTTTTATCTATGTAATCAAATTTTATTTGCTCTCCCAATTCATTAATACGTTCGCCAAGCTTTGTTTCGTCGAACATAATTTCCCATTTTCTCTTCTCGATGTCCATTTATACCTCCAAATAATTTTTACTATTAATTATATATTATATCACATAGGAATTACATGAACAAACAAAAAAATATTTAATTTATTAGACAATGATTGTGTTAATTAAATCAATATACATAAAAGACTTAAAATTAATAAAACGTTATCAATATTTTTAAAAGAATAAAAATTTTCTAAAAATTGTTGACATTATATTTTAAAGTGTGTATAATCATTTCATACAAGAAGATAAGAAAAGCAATGACGAAGACAAAGCTATTTTTGTAGTCTGATACAGCAAGCCTAAATGATGAGAGATGGCACAGATGTAAATAGGTAATGATCACTTCGTAGCTGTTGTACCGAACAATTATTAGTAAGTATAGCCGTATTCCCACGTTATAGGGATAAGATTAAGATAATACTATTATCCGATCTGATGAGAGGTGAATTTATTTCACAAGTAAGGTGGTACCGCGAATATGCTTTCGTCCTTATATGTCCCTTGGATATATTATGGCGAAAGTTTTTTTATTACAAAAAATTGTCCTACACAAATATCCGATGAGAAATATTTCTATCTTCTTAAAAAATTTGAAGTATTTGGAGGTATTAAAATGGAAACAACATTGTATGCGAGATTGACACAAGGTATGGATTCTTTTATGAGAGTGTCGATGACACTTAGAAGAAGAGAGTTTAAGCTGAAAAACATCAGTTTATCCTTAGAAGATAACATGATGCAGATGACGGTAAATGAAGATGAGTCTAGCTCAAAATCAATTCTAAACCACCTGGAAAAAATGTATGATGTGTCAGACGTAACACTTGAAGTTAAACCAGTATTGTCGGCAGTTTATTAGCAAAACTAATGATAAATAAGAACAGAATAAAGTCAGAAAAAGAATTACAGAAATAATAGTGAGAATATTTATAAAAATAAGAAAATATTGATAAAAAATAAAGGAGAGAATAAAAATGGCAAAATTGTTTTATGATAAAGATGTAAGTATTGAAAGTATGTTAAATTTAAAGGTTTGTGTGGTAGGGTATGGAAGTCAGGGTCATGCGCACACACAGAATTTGAGAGATAGTGGAGTGAACGTATGTGTATCATTATATGAGGGAAGCAAATCAAAAGAAAGGGCAGAAAAAGATGGATTCAAAGTATACAGTGTTGCAGATGGGGTTAAAAATAGCGATGTTGTAGTAATGCTGTTACCTGATGAAAAACAAAAGGTGGTATATGACAAGGATGTTGAACCGAATTTGAGAGAAGGTCAGACGTTGGTATTTGCTCATGGATTTAATATCCATTTTGGTCAGATAGTTCCCCCTGATTTTGTAGATGTTGTGATGGTTGCTCCAAAAGGACCAGGACATTTGGTAAGAAGTGTATTTGAATCGGGAAGTGGAGTTCCGGCAGTGTTTGCAATTCATAACAACCATAGTAAAAATGCAGAAAAATTCGTATTGGAGTATGCAAAAGGAATTGGTGCAACAAGAGCTGGAGTACTTGAAACTACATTTAAAGAGGAAACTGAAACCGATTTGTTTGGAGAACAGGCTGTATTATGTGGTGGTGTAAATGCTTTGATGAAAGCTGGCTTTGAAACATTGGTTGCAGCTGGTTATCAGAAAGAAGTGGCATATTTTGAATGTCTTCATGAAATGAAGCTGGTAATAGATTTGTTGTATGCAGGTGGCTTTGAAGGAATGAGATATTCTATAAGTGATACTGCAGAATACGGAGATTATGTATCTGGAGCAAGAGTAATAGATGACCATGTCAAGGCTTCTATGAGAGCAGTACTTGATGATATACAAAGTGGGAAGTTTGCAAGAGAATGGATAGCAGAAAATGAAAATGGTAGGGTGAATTTCAACAGATTTAGAGAAGAAGCAAAGGACTCAGAGGTTACTCAGGTAGGTAAAGAATTACGTAGTATGATGAGTTTTTTAAATAAAAAGTAAGAGGTTTTGAGTATGAAAAGTTCATTGGCGAAGCAAGGATTGACAAAAGCTCCACACAGGTCTTTATTAAAGGCGAGTGGGCTGACAGATGAAGAAATAAATAAGCCCTTTGTGGGGATAGTAAATTCCTTCAATGAGATTGTGCCAGGACACGTAAATCTTAGGGAGATAACTGAGGCAGTAAAACGAGGTGTTCTGATTTCGGGAGGGACACCTCTGGAATTTCCTTCTATTGCAGTTTGCGATGGAATTTCCATGAATCATGAAGGAATGAAATACTCACTTGTCAGCAGGGAGATAATATGTGACAGTATTGAGGTGATGGCTAGAGCGCATAGCCTTGATGCATTAGTACTAATACCTAGTTGTGACAAGGTTGTTCCAGGTATGCTTATGGCAGCAGCGAGAGTCAATATTCCCACTATAGTGATAAGTGGTGGTCCTATGTTGGCGGGTAGATATCAAGACAAAAATGTGGATTTGACTACAGTTTTTGAGGCTGTTGGAAAGGTGACAAATGGACAGATGTGTGAAGAAGATTTACTTGGACTTGAAAATAATGCTTGTCCGACCTGCGGATCATGTTCTGGAATGTTTACTGCAAATTCAATGAATTGTATGACTGAAGCACTTGGAATGGCATTAAATGGCAATGCGAGTATTCCTGCTGTTTATTCAGCGAGAAAAAGACTGGCGAAATTGGCTGGTATGCAGGTAATGGAACTGTTGAAAAATGATATAAAGCCTAGAGATATTATGACAGAGGAAGCTTTTAGAAATTCACTAGCTGTAGATATGGCTTTGGGATGCTCTACCAATACTGTTTTACATTTGCCAGCAATAGCACACGAAGCGAAAGTAGAATTAAACTTAGATATAATAAATGAAGTAAGCAAAAAAACTCCGAATTTGTGTAAGCTAAGTCCAGCTGGAGGTCACTATATGCAGGATCTTGAAGAAGAGGGTGGCGTAAAGGCAGTGATGAATGAATTGAGTAAGCTTGGAGTAATTAATAGAGAGGTTATGACGGTTTATGGGAAATCACTAGGCGAAACATTAGTTGACAAGAAGTCAGATAGAGTAATTAGAGATTATGATAACCCATATTCAAAAGATGGAGGTATAAAGGTATTAAGAGGAAATCTGGCGCCGAATGGTGCAGTAATAAAGAAATCAGCAGTCGATTCTAGTATAAAGAGGTTTGAAGGCCTTGCAAAGGTATTTGACTCTGAGGAAGAGGCAGTAAGTGCTATTTTATCAAAAGAGATAGTAAAAGGTGATGTGGTCGTTATTAGATACGAAGGTCCTAAGGGTGGTCCCGGGATGAGAGAGATGTTGACTCCTACTTCGGTTCTATCTGGAATGGATTTGGATAAAGATGTATGTCTATTGACGGATGGAAGATTCTCTGGTGGAAGTAGGGGATTTTGTATAGGTCATATATCACCTGAAGCCTATGAAGGCGGTATGATTGGCTTGATTGAAAATGGAGATAAGATAAGCATTGATTTAGAAAGCTCTGAGATAAATGTAGAGATTGACGAAGCTGAATATATCAATAGAAAAAATAATTTTTCGCCGAAGAAAAAGGAAGTAGATGGATATCTGAGTAAGTATGTTAAATTAGTTTCATCTGCAGCAGAGGGGGCGATTTGTAGATAGGAGAATTGAGTATGAATGGAGCACAATTAGTATTGGAATGTTTAAAAAAAGAAGGAGTTGATACTCTATTTGGGTATCCTGGAGGCGCAGTAATACCACTGTACGATGCTTTATATGACTATAGAGAAGAATTTTTTCACATAAGAACTTCTCATGAACAAGGGCTGGTGCACGCAGCAGATGCCTATGCCAGAAGCACAGGGAAAACAGGAGTGTGTATTACAACATCGGGACCTGGTGCAACTAATGCTATCACTGGATTGGCTACAGCATATCTTGATTCCACTCCGATAGTTATGATAAGTGGACAGGTTGGTACTACAATGCTAGGTAGAGACTCATTTCAGGAAATTGATATTACAGGTATAGCACTATCAGTGACAAAGCATAACTATTTACTGAGAAATGTACGAGATATTGCTCCTACGATAAAGGAAGCCTTTAGAGTTGCTCAAAGTGGTCGTAAAGGACCGGTGCTTATTGATATTCCAAAAGACCTATTTACAAGCGAAATTGATTTTGATCCATTTGATGACGAAAGATTAGACGAAATTGACAATAGAAATTTTGAATTTAAAAAGGATGATAATTTAAAGGGGAATATTGCCAGTGCAATAAAATTGATAGAGAAAAGCGAAAAGCCAATTATATATTCTGGTGGGGGTGTGAAGAGTAGTAATGCCGAAAGTGAGCTTTTTGAGTTTGCAAAAAAATGTGATATTCCAGTTGTAAATACGTTGATGGGGCTTGGAACCTTTGACAGAAAAGATGAGTTATCTCTTGGTCTGATGGGAATGCATGGCTTTAAAGAATGTAATCTGGCAGCAGCAAATGCTGACTTGATAATAGGTGTTGGTGTCAGATTTAGCGATAGAGGAACTGGATTATGCTCTGCCTTTGGGGCAAATGCAAAAATTATTCATATAGAACTGGATAGAAGCGAGGTTGGAAAAAATATCAGATGCGACCTATCCTTGGTCGGAAACTGTAGAGAAATCTTGTCGGAATTGACAAGGGTATGTCCAAATTTAGACCATTCTGAATGGAAGCATACTATTTCAACCTTTGAAGATAAAAATAGGATAGACACAAATGATTTTCATCCACAAAATATTTTGAAGGTGGTAAATGAGTCTGTCGATTTAAAAGGAAGCAATGTTTTGGTAACAGATGTGGGACAGCACCAGATGTGGGCTGCACAACATTGGCAATTTAAACCAACTAGAAGCTTTATTACATCTGGTGGACTAGGTACTATGGGATTTGGACTTGGTGCAGCGATAGGGACTGCCGTTGGTAATAAAGATAAAAAAACTGTGTTGGTAACTGGTGATGGAAGCTTTAGAATGAACTTAAATGAGCTTGCCACTGTTAGAGAATACAATATACCTATCCTGATTATACTATTTAATAATCATACTCTTGGAATGGTTAGACAGTGGCAAAAATTATTTTCAGATAAGAGATATTCTGAGACTGATATTAATAGAACAATTGATTACACAAATTTGGCAAGCTCGTTTGGGATTGATTCAGTCAGGGTAGATAATTTAGTAGCGTTGAAAAAAGTGATTGATGAATATAATTTTGAAGGATCTTTATTTGTGGAATGTGAAGTGAATACAGACTATGATGTATTCCCTATTGTGCCACCAAATGATTTTCTTGAAAATTTGATTTGTGGTTAATAAGCCTTCCTTAGGTTAATGATATTTTTCGTAAAATATTATTACCTTGTAAAAAATAAATAAAATTAGTCTAAAAAAGCTATTGATGAAATTCGTCAATAGCTTTTTTATTTATAAATAACTGTTTTAAATTATTTTATGATATAAGCTTATAGAAGCTTTTTCGAGATGGTATTCTCGGGAACAACTAGTTATTTGTAGCATTTTCAAAAAATATAAGCATAAAAAATATTTATTTAACAATTTATTATATCATATTATTTACTTAGAAAAACTTATTATTTTACAATTTTATAAATTGAGGTTTCTATAAAATATAGTAATATAAAATAGTTAGAAATTATTATGGAAATTTATAATAATATTTAAATAAAAAATATAAAAAATAATAAATATTTTTATGTATTTTTGATAAAAAAATAAATATTTTTTAAATATATACACGATAATAACCAAAAAAATATTCATTATTTACTTTTTTGCTTTAATATGATAAAGTGGGAAATGAATAATTTATTTAATTTAATAAATATATTTTCTGAAGCTTATGATTATATATTCTTATTTGATTAAAAAATAAAAGACAAATGAATTATTTTTTGTTATATTAAGTTAAGTTAGGGTTTGGCAAAATTATCTAATGATAAATTGTTAAAAATAAAGTCTTAGAGAGTGCTGGTGATTATGAGCACGAAAATGAGGATTTGTTTGAAAAAATATAGATTATTGCAATGTTGTCGTTTGTATATTTTTGCTTAATCATTTTTTATGTATTCAAATATTTTTATCGATATCACTGAAAAAGAAATAAAAGATTGGCAGAATCGCAGTCATAAAGAATTTAAAGCTTGGAAGGGAGATGATATTAGGTGAATTTTTGTTGATTTCTTACTTTATAGAGAATTGTTATACGAATTATGGAAGATTATAGAATATTAAATTATGGAAAATTATAGAGTATTAATAGAAGATAAATTAATAAAGCAAGTGTATTGAATATATGCGAGGAGAGAAATATGAAATTAATAAAAAGAATTGTAACATTATTTTTGGCAATTATTCTTTTATTTACAAGTGTTCCAATAAATTCATTGTTAGCCAATGATATTATACGTACGAGAATTGAGAAGAAGCATGAAGGAAATCAGGATATAGAAGGTAATGATGAAGCTGTAATTGCCAATAATAATGATACAATTACAAAATATAGTGATGAGGAAAATCCAACTAAACCGGTTGCGGAAATAAATGAAGGTCGAAGCTTAAATAAAAGGATGACATATTCTAATCAATTAGATTTTTCTGAATTTGGTGGTGATCCACTATATAAGTCAGTAGACTTTACTATAAAAAAAGTAAACGAAAATGGTGAAAGCTTAACGGGTGCAAAATTTAAAGTGACAAGTGATACTGGGAAGACTTGGGAAATAGATGGAGCAAACCTATCTAGCTTTGAATTTAAGCAATTGCCAAAGGGAAATTATACTATAGAAGAAACTAGAACACCAGATGGATACAAGCCACCATCAACATATTGGCAATTTACGATAAATATTGATGAACAGAATCAGGCATTTATAACAAGTCCAGATTTTCCGATGGAAATAAAGACAGATGAAAATACCAGGATTTCTGGTGAATTTCCAGAGCCTTATGAGTCTCTATATTCTGATTTGGTAAGAAATCCAAGAGACTATGAGGTTGAATTTAAAGATAATGGATATTTTTCTACAAGGAAGGGAACGGTTAGCAAGAGAATTATTGATAGGTTGTCTGCAAATACTTATAAGGTAGAAGTTATGTTGAAGGTGGATCCAAATCAAACCATAGACAGTGGAAAAATTGAAGCTCAAATGGGAAGTGTCTTCAATGTTGATTTGGGAGTTGATGGCGGATTTGCTCGTGAGGACTATTCTTTGACAGCCTCTGATGGTTCCTTCCTTTATATCGAGAATCCGGATAGCGAAAGCTTTGTAGCTGGAGGTGAACCATTTGCCAAGGACAAAATATTAACTGGCTCAAAAATTAGTTATGATAAGAATACAGATAAAATAAACGTTGAAAATTTAAATTTTAAAACCAAAAACAAAGGTGCTTGGATAAAATTGACATATAATATTAAGTTTGATTTTGAAAAGGCTGATGAATTAGATAAAAGTACTTTTTATAAAATAGGAAATACCTCTTTTTCTTGGTTGAATAGTAACAGCTATAGAGAACAGAAGGAGCTATCTTCAACATCTGCAAGACCTATAATTCATGGAAAGCAAACCGAAATGGCAGTTACCGTTATTAATTTCAAGGAAGATGCCAACTTGGAAATGAGGAAGGTTGGAGAAAAAAGAACCTATGGAAGTAATGGGAAGTTTACTACAGCAACTGTAGGTCTGCAAGGTGCACAGTTTGAGCTTTATAAGGCGTCGGAAAATGATGTAACTAAGGCAAAAACGACAAATAAAAAATTTATAACCAATGCAGATGGTCAAATTCTTTTTAAAAACCTTCAAAGAGACTTCGATGATAAGAAAGGGAATTCCAGAAAAACATATTACTGGTTAAAAGAATTGTCATCACCTAATGGATATGAAAAAGCTAGAGAATTAATCGGACCTTTCAGAATAAACTACGATGGAAGTGTTGATTATTTAGGCAATGATAACAATACGGTAAAAAAAGATAATGAAAATAATAAATGGCAGATTGAAAATAATAGAATCAATCACAAGGGTGAGCTTGATATATTTAAAAGAGCAGGAGATGAAAAGCTAGATGGTGGAGTTAATAAACCTCTGAAGGGCTCTACATTTACTCTATATTGGATTGGTGGAGTGAACGATAAAGTTGATCCTTTGTCAAATTGGGATGATTTTTGGTCATCAAAGAATGTTTATCAAACTGTAACCTCAGAAGATGATGGGCGTGTGTTTTTCAAGGCTTTAAAAGAGGGGTATTATAGACTTGAAGAAACAAAGCCTTCTCCTGGCTATGTAAAAGCAGATACTATTTGGCAGGTCTATGTAGACGGAGAAGGGATTACGAAAATAACGGATGTTACAAATAAGAAAAATAATGAAAATAATATATTGAAGCCGGCGGCTCTAACAGGTAATGCTAGCAGCTCGTTAAATAGAAGTCTCAGTTCAAGCTTTATAATAGATAGCTTTAACAAACCCTTGAGATTATTAGGGATATCGCCAGCATCAAATTTGGAAGCTGCAGGGATTGCAAGTGTGGAAAGCTTTGGTGCGGGAGCGTCTACGGGTGGACAGGCTTCGGGATCTGGAGAATATGTAAATATACAAAAGATAGATTCTAAATATCATAGAGAGCTATATTCTGCAGACGATAAAACATATGAATATACTGCTGAGCAAGATAATTTTACAGGATTCAAGGAAAAGTATATAAATCCAACAGATACAAGAGGCCTTTATACCTTTGATGGATCCTATAAAAACCTGGAACTTAGAGAAGTGGCTGGTGTAAATAAATATATTGTTCCAACTGGAAGACCAGGAGAGTATACAGTTCACGTGAGAGTTAAGGGAAATAGAACGAAGTCTAATTTGGGAGTTGTCATTGTATATGATAATTCAAATTCAATGAGAAATAATTCCAATAATGCAGATAGATTGTCTCAGGCGAATCAAGCTATTTCCAATTTTACTAGGCAGTTGGTTTCAACAGGGAATGAAGAAACAAAAGTAGCCTTGGTAACTTATGGCTCAGAATTATTTCCTGAATATAGCACATATAATGAGAGTAGTCCGTTTACCAACAATCCTGATACAATAATTAATAGACTTCCACAAATAATTCCGGCGGAAAGAAATGCTAGTGGTCTTGGAGGTACGTATACACAAGGTGCAATAGAAAAGGCAAAAGAGTTGCTGAAAAATGAAAGCTTTGATAACAAGGTTATTCTTACAGTAACAGATGGGGTGCCTACATACTCAAATCCTATAAAATATATTGATGAGAACGGTAAATATGTATTTGATACAACTAAGACTGGTACGGGGAATAGATTTATTCAGCCATATACTTACAACATAAATGGTGCTACTAATTACCAACAGCCAAATCAGGCTTACTATTCCGAATACTGGGTTGAAGACAGGACTAAGCCATATGATAATAATGCTGATTACGCAAAAACATCATTTGGAGAAAAGTATTACTATAATACGACTCAAAATAGAATAGTAAATGGAGATGTATATTCATTTATATATAATGGATATAGTGGAAGCTATTCGGTAACTTATTACAATTATTATCCAGGTGCATTATATTATAATGGATACTACTATTACAAAGACACTCAAGGCTTGTATAATCTATACACAAAGCCATTGCCAAACAATGGATACGGCTATAAGCTTATAAAAAATCATGGATATGCAACGATTGAATCTGGTGGACAAATACAAAAAGAAGGCTATCAAATGTATACATTAGGTATACAAATTGGAAGCTCAAATATAGTCGGGACTCAAAGTCTAAATGCTACACGCTTGGATGCTCTTGAGGTTATGTTTGGGATATCCTCATCAAAGGAACACTACTTTGATGCTCAGAATCTAGATTATCTGGATGTCTATTTGAAGCAAATTTTAACTGAATTGGAAGAGCAGAATCCACCGACAGTAAACAACGGAAAGCTAATTGACCCAATGGGAGAAATGGTAGCATTGGCAGAAAATGAACCAATTGTTACTTCTATAAAAGATGTGGGTAGCAAAAAAATTCCGATAGAAATTATGAATATGATTTCTACAAGCATTAAAGAAATGAGCTATGAAAAAAATGGAAATACCATAAAAACGAAGGGTATTGAGTTAGATAATCTAAATATAGGTAAGGATCAAGAGATTGAGCTTACATACAAGGTACATTTAAATACGGAAAATCCAAAGTATATTCAAGGAACAATGTATGAAACTAATGGACCTACAACGCTACAACCAAATGGTGATTACGATAAAAAATGGCAGCTTCCTATACCAAAAATTTCAGGGCCAATGGTTCCCATGGAGCTATCCAAGCAGTGGCAAAAGGCAGATGGAACTATGCCAGAAAATACTAAGCCTGTACAAGTACAGCTACAAAGAAAGCTAGTTGGACAGGACGATAGTGAGTATAAAAATGTACCAGAATATGACTCTTCTGGAGAGCTAATCGAAAATCCAGCTCCAAAGGAAGTAAATGCTCCAGATTGGAAGATTGAATACAAGAATCTTATTCCTTTTGATAAAGACGGGAATGTATATGAATACAGAATACTAGAAGTCAATCCAGATGGAGCATATACAATTCTCTATGAAGGGAATGGATATTCTTCCACAATTATCAACAGAGAAAGAGTAAAGCAAGATGTTATAAATAATATTAACGAAATAACCTTTGTAAAGAAGGACTCAAAAAACGGAAAAACCCTGTCTAATGTAAAGTTCCAATTGTTAAAGGATGATGAAAGCTTTATTAACGAAATACACACTGATGATGAGGGTAGGCTAGAATTTAAAAAGCTTCATCCAGGTTCATATAAATTGATAGAGCTTCATCCTCCAGTTGGATACAAAAAGCCAGAAAATCCTGTAAGAGAATTTAGGGTAGGTGAAGATGGAGTTATAACGAAAAAAGATGGTGGAGAAATAACAGAAGACTTTAAAACAATTTTAAATGAGCCGATAATTGTAGAGGTAATATTAAAAAAGATTGATGGAGACAGTAGCTTGGCATTGCCAGGAGCAAAATTCAGACTGTATAAGGATGATGAAAATACAGAGGTTGAACAAAATAAAGAGTATACTTCTGGACAAGATGGAAGACTGGAGCTGGGATCATTAAGAGCAGGAACATACTATTTGGAAGAAATATCGGCACCAGCAGGCTATCTACCATATAAAGATAAGAAAAGAATAATAGTTCAAGAGGATGGCAACGTACTACTTAGTGGAAGTGAAAATCTAGATATAGCCAACTACAAAGAAAAAACAGCCGAAATTGGAATAAAGAAAGTAGAGAAAAATTCCAATGGTGGATTGGATGCATTGTCAGGTGCTACTTTTAAGATATATAAAAAAGATAATGACTCATATAAGGAGCCAAATCCATATCCAGAGATACATTATCAATCCGGTTCTCATGGAGTATTCAAGCAGTTAAAGGAAGGGGAATACAAAATTGTAGAAGAGCATGCTCCATTAGGTTACATTAGATTCGGTGGTCACTACACCTTTAAAGTAGAATCTATTCAGGATGTAAACGGTAAAAAAACATCATTTATCTCATGGATTAGAAAATATGAAAGCGATGAAGATACAACTGGAACAGAAATTTATAACAAAGGTAATTCAACTAAAACCGATGAGATTATAGATGTTGAGGATGGTGATGAAGCGACAAGCAAGACTATTGGAATACAAGTGGTCAATAATCCAAATAAACTTGTTTTTAAGAAAGTAGATAATTCCGATAATAAAAAAATATTGGCTGGTGTTAAATTTGGACTTTATTATGAGGTTGATGAAACTATTAAAGAAATAGATGGAAAGCTGAAAAATGGTAAAACCATTTATTTGAGAGCTGCAAAGGAAGGTAAGCTGGTTGGAGCTGAGAATCCTGAAGACTTAACGCCTGTCACAAGGTTTACGAATTCTGAGGGTAAAATTGTGTTTGATAAGATGCGACAGACATATGAGACGCTTCCTGAAATCAAATATTACATTAAAGAAATTGAACCTAAAGAAGGCTATCAAAAACCAGATTACTTTATGGGACCGTATACTGTAAATGAAGATGGAATTCATGGACCAGACGGCAAGATAATTGCTAATGATCAAGAGATAGAGCTTGAAAACTTCAAAAAGCCAGATTTACAAATCACTAAGATAGATGCTGACGAAAAAGAAAAGAAACTTATTGGTGCGGAATTTGCACTTTATAAAGCCGTAAAAAATGAGGATGGAACTTATGTACCAGTAGAAGAAAAGGACAAGGTAGGAAAAATATTGACAACTGATAATCAAGGAATTGCCAAGTTCGAACAACTGGAAGAAGGTCTATATTGGATACGAGAAGTCAGTGCACCATTGGAGTATGTGAGAATTCCTGAAGATATTGGACCATTCTTGGTAGAGAATGACAAGATATACAAAGTGGAATTGGATGATCAAGGTAGAATTAAAACTGAAAATCCAATAATATCAGGTGTTGACATTGGTACGAGTCAAATAAAAAAAGAGCTTCTTAAAGCTGCTGAAAATGACTTAACTCCTACATATGAGCTGGATATAGAAAATTCCAAGGCTACATACCCACAAACCTCGGGAATGGGAAGTGTTCCATTTATTGGAGTAGGTGTCGGAATCATGCTTTTTGCGGTGTATGGATTCGGAAAGAAGAAGTTTGATTATTAGCTAAGAGGTAACACATTCATAAGTATTTTTGTAAAGGTATTGATATTAGATTATCTAGCAAAGCTTAGGCACCCCAATGATTTTGGGGTGCGAAGCCTTTAAAAAATGAAAAAGTCTAAATATATTTTCAATAAGATAAGGTATATAAAAATAGGAGCTTTACGATATATTATTAATTTATGTGCCTTTGATTTGAAATAAATATGCAACTGAGCATAAAATGAATAGCGATGTTTTAAAAGTGAAAAGGAGAAAGAAATGAAAAAAATTAAAAGGATGTTGTCATTGATTCTGTCATTGGTAATGGTTGTTGGAGTTTTGGCTCCGAGCCTATATGCCGCAGAAGAAAAAGCAACGAAAACAGAAACTGTAACGCTTCATAAGCTGTTATTAGATGATAACACGATGAAGAGCTGGAATGTAAAAGGCCCAGAGGGATATGATGGAACTCAGAATTTAGAGGCATTTAAAAAGCTAAATGGTGCCAGTAATGCCAAGGAGATAGCTAATGTTTATTTTGCATGGCAATATAAAGACGGCGAGACTTGGAAGTATATTAAGGGTAAAGATACACCTGAATTAGAAAACGGCAAGCTTAAATCAACAGATGATGTAAAGGAAGCCTTTGGTAAATTGACTACAGAAAGTGGAGCAGAATTTAATGTGTCAAATTTACCACAGGATAAGCCGACAGAATATAGAATAGTGGAAGTAAGAGAGCTTTCTACATATGTTGGAAATGACGGAGCAACTCTTTCTGCAATGAAGGCAGTTCCTGTAGAAATAACCTTACCATTAGTCAATCAAAATGGAATTCAAAAAAATGTTCATGTTTACCCAAAGAATACAGAGACTGGTAAACCAGATAATAAAAAGGAATTAGATAAAAATGCAAATAGTGGTGAAGCTGCTATTGACAATTTGGAAAACAAATCTGTTAAGATAGGGGATAAGATACCATACGTAGTAACATCTACTATTAAAGCTGGATCTACTTATAACAAGCTAGCATGGTCTGATAAATTGTCAAAAGGTTTGACATTGAACGATGATATTACATTGTCTTCAGAACCGAATATACAATTAGAAAAAGACAATGATTATACCATAACTAAAGAAAATGATAGCTTTGTTCTTGTATTAACTAATTCAGGTTTGACGAAGTTGGCTAAAAAAACAGCACCAAATAGTTCAAAATTTAGAGTAAATGGGCAAGGTGAAGAAATAGATGGTGAAAATACTAGTGTTATTTTCACATTAAAATATTCAGCAAAAGTGAATTCTGAAGCGGTTATAAATAATCCGTTGCAAAATACAAATACGCTACATTATGGTAACAACCCAGGTTATACACCAGAGCCAGGAGACAATAATCCGCCGCCTGTAACACCGAAAGATGGTAAGATTACTGTAAATAAATCATTTACAAATGGACCTTTAGCATCAAGTGGAGATGTTAGTTGGCCAAATGGACTTGAAATTACATTAAGTTTACAAGTATACGATCCGCAAGGAAATAAGTGGAGTGATGTGAATAGTCAAAATAAGACTTTAAATAGTACTACTACTTCGGGAGAATGGACTGGACTTGACAATAATAAACAGTATAGAGTTATAGAAAAAGATGTAAAGGGATGGGTTCCAAACTATGCTGTACAAGAAGATGGAATATTAAAAATTGTCAACAAGAAAAACGACAATCCTGAGCCAATAACTCCAGAGCCTGTGATAGTAAGAACAGGTGGAAAGAAGTTTGTAAAGACTAACGAAGATGGAAAAGAAAGATTAAATGGTGCCGAGTTTATTATTTCTAATGCAGATGGTAGTAAATATTTAGCAAAGCTTGCCAATAACGAGATTGATGCTAATCAACAAGCCCTAGTATTAGCAGAAACTGAATATCAAAATGCAGTAAAAAAACCAGAGGCTGCTGATAAAATTGCAGAATTAAAAACAAAAAGAGATGAAGCTGCAAAAACTGCTGCTATTCAATGGAAATGGGTTAATTCAGAAGACGAAGCACACAAATTTATCACAAACGAGCAAGGTCAATGGGGAGTGTATGGTTTGGCATACGGTAATTACAAGTATAAAGAAGTTAATCCACCAAAAGATTATGCAAAGCAGGAGGAACCTGTTGAATTTATGGTTTCTGCAACCTCATTCAATACAGATGGAAATATTGACTACGTAGCAGGTGAACCATTATCAGGAGACAAAATTAATACAGGTGATGCAACTCAAATAAAGAATAAAAAAATAACTATTCCGCAGACTGGTGGTATAGGTACTATAATATTCGCCGTTGCAGGTATTGCCCTTATGGGATTCGCTGCATATGCAATAAAAAGAAACTCTAAGGAAGATTAATTAGAAGAAAAAGCCGGAGAAAATATTATGAAAAAGCATTTTAAAAAATTTATAAAGATAGCTTTCGTATTTGTTCTAGGCTTTGTATTGACTTTATCATCAGCTTTGGCTGATACAAGACTCTATGGGCCAGCTAGTGGTGACAGTGATCAAATAATTGTTAACATATATCTGGCCAAAGAGTTGCTGGATAGTACAGCTAAAGCAGATGGAGATACTATTATTACCGATGCTGCGACAAATGGAAGATACAAAAGACTCGAAAATAGAAGTCTTCTTATTTGGAGAATTGACAAGCATATAGAAGGTACGAAAGAGGAAATAGATAGGCAAAAAATCTCTCTTACTAATAAGCTGGAGAAGATGAAAAATAATGAGCTAATAGAAAAATATGGACAGCCCTATAAATCGAATAATTCTGATAAGAATGGACATATTAAGCAAGCCTTAAAAAAAGGTTCGACTTATTATGTAAGGGAATATATTTCTGATGAGCGAACTAAATCTATTGTATCAAATTTTGTGATAGTCACAGATAGAAATTCTATAAGTGAATTAGATATTTACAGTAAGTCTGTATACAAGCCGAGAATCACTGGAAATAGGTTTGTAAAGGTTGATTTCGAAAATACAAACAAGCGTCTTAGAGGTGCAGTATTTAGAGTTGAAGAGAAATCAGGAGATTCTTACAAAGCTGTTATAAAAAATGGAGTGCAGTATGTAGTTTCCTCTGATGAAAATGGTGAATTCATTGTCGATGGACTACCACAAGGTACGTACTATTTATTTGAGGTAAAGGCTCCGACGGGCTATCTTCAACTATCATCTCCGATAGAATTTAAGGTAGGCAGTGGTCATAGTCAAGATGATGTATTAATGATAAAAAATAAAATAGATATGGCATATGGTGGAGGAAAACACCATGATTCGAGAAATGCTGGAAATAGTCGCGGTAACAGTGATGGGAAAATATCCATACCAAAGACAGGAGATATAATGCTACTATTGCTTACCATTGGAGGTGTACTGGTGGCAGCTTTGGGCCATTTGCTTCTGAAAGATAAAAAAGAAGGCTATTAAAATATCTTATTGAGAAATACTGGTTTTGATATGCTGTTTCGAGTAAAAAGTGAAAAAATGAATGAAAATACAAAACATACAATTAAAAAAACAAGAAAAGGTAAGAAAAGTCAATGGCCATTTATATTGATCTTTATATTGGGATTGTTGATTTTATCTTATCCGTTGGTGTCACGCTTTTATTATAGAGTGGAGTCTACGCAGCAGGTGAAGGCTTTTGATAATAAAAAGAAGGAGCTGACAGCAGATGAAATAAAAAGTAGAATTGATTTAGCCCGTGCATATAACAGATCGTTAATAAATGTTATTTCAACCGATCCATATGTAAAAAAACAGCTGGAGGCTGGTAGAAAAGAGTACGGTCGTATGCTGGAAATCAACGAGCAAATGGGGCATATAGAAATACCTAGGCTTGATGTTGATATTCCTATTTATGCAGGAACTAATGAGGAAGTGCTTCAAAAGGGAGCTGGGCATTTGGAAGGTACATCCCTTCCAGTTGGAGGTGCTAGTACCCATACAGTTATAACAGCTCATTCAGGGCTTCCAACTGCCAAGCTTTTTACAGATTTATCAAAAATGAAGGTAGGAGATAAATTCTTCATACATAACTTATCTCAGGTGCTTGCTTACGAGGTAGATCAGATAAAGACAATTGAGCCTTCAAGCTTTAATGATTTGCTAATAGATTCAAATAGAGATCAAGCAACACTTCTTACTTGTACTCCAATAATGATAAATACTCACAGGTTATTGGTGAGAGGTCATAGGGTACCATATAATCCAAATGAGTTTGTTTCTATGAACAAGAATAACAAGCTAGTTTTTTGGTTAAAGGTTGCGGGATTTATTTTATTGCTAATTTTAATAGCATGGTGGCTATATAGAAAAATAAAAAAGAAGGCAAAGTAACAGAGTGAATTAATACAAACAATAAATCAATACAGATAGTAAATTTAAAGTAAACAATAAATCAATATAAACAACAAAGTAAATGGAAATCAATAAAAAACACATGATATGGGGCTGGAACTTACCGGCCCTATATAGGTTTATATAATTGTAATAATGTATTATTGTAATTATATAAGCCTATATGTAGGAATAGTTTGAGTATATGGAAGATGATAAAGCTACAAATTATAGGTTGAAAACTTATTGTAATAAGAGGAACGTATCTTATCGTATAATGGAAGTGGGATGAAAATATGAATATTCTAAATAGAAAAATAAGTGATAAAAGGAATGTTAATCAAGAAAATAGAAAAGCAAAAAATAGCTCTAAAAGGAAAATGATGAAAATATGGAAGTACGAAGTTGATCAAAAAATTGTGTATGGGTTGATTTTTATCTTTGGATTTTTGATAGCTGTATATCCCATTATATCTCAGCTGTACTATAGTGTTGAGTCCACTCAAGAGATAGAAGATTTTGACGCTACTAGAAAAAAATTGGCTGAAATTGAGATCAACAAAAAGATTGAATTGGCAAAAGCATACAATTCATCACTTAAACCTACAAGCTTCGCTGATCCATATAGAAAGAAACAAAAGGAGGGTATAGCAGAATATGCCAGAATGCTTGAGGTTCATGAAAAAATAGGTTATATTCATATTCCAAAGATAAATCAAAAATTGCCAATTTATGCAGGAACTAATGAGGAGGTGCTTCAAAAAGGAGCTGGACATATGGAGGGCACATCATTGCCTGTTGGTGGATCTAGCACGCATACAGTAATAACAGCACATAGAGGTCTTCCTAGTGCAATAATGTTTAGATATGTAGATAGGTTAACTAAGGGTGATATTTTCTACATTCATAATGTTAGAGATATACTTGCATATAAGGTAGATAGAGTTATTACAGTTAAACCATCTAATTTTGAGCCTATTTTAGTTTCTTCGGGAAGTGACAATGCTACACTGCTTACTTGCACACCTTACATGATAAATTCACATAGACTACTGGTTACGGGTCATAGAGTTCCATATGTAGCACCTAAAAAAACTATAGACGAAGTTCCGCCATTTGTATGGTTGAAGAACCTATATGTGTTTATTGTGGTTATGATTTTTTTAGCACTTTTGATACTTTATTTGTTTAATAGATGGCTGAAATCCAATAAAATCAAAGTCACAGCCAAACGTGTAGTCAAAAATGAAAGTACAAATAAAAGAGAGGAATGAGTAAAAAATAAAAAATTACCCTCATAGCAAAGCTGTTAGTGGCTTTATATAACCGATGGATTAGATTGGAGAGGTTTGGTGAAAATGAAGATAAAAAAAATGATAGGACATTTACTTATAATGATAGGTATATGTATTCCGCTACAGGCATTTACTCAGATAACTATAAGAGATATGACATCATCACTGGAATACAAAAAATATCAGAGACAGTATTATAAGGAAAGTGATGAAAAAAACAGTATTTCAAAAGCTTTTGCAAAATATGACGAGTCGGTCATAGATGGATCTGGTTTAGTAGATCCTTTTGTAGTAGATGATTACAAAAGTGATTATCAAATAAAAGACTGGCAAAAAGATCAAATTTTCGGATATTTGCTGATACCATCTATTGATGTCAAGCAGCCTATTAGATTGGATGCGACCTATGAGCACTTAGACAACGGTGTGGCTCATATTTATGGAACATCATTACCAATTGGCGGAAAAGATAGAAGAAGTGTGATTGCAGGTCATAGAGGATGGTACAAGGGAATAATGCTGTTGAATTTGGGTAAGGTACAACCTGGCGACAAAGTGTTTATAGATAGGAATGGAGATATATTGACGTATAAGGTCAACGATATCGAAATAATAAGTCCATCACAATGGGAAAAGCTAAAGCCGATAAAGGGTAAGGATATGCTGACAATATTATCCTGTCATCCAATCAGACCACCAAGTCCATATAGGATGCTAGTAAACTGTGAAAGAGTAGATGATAAGAATAAGAAGCAAGTGACTACAAAAGAAATCGAGAACAAAATTGACAAGGAAAAGCAAAGACCAATTTGGTCTAAATATGTTTTCTATTCAGTTACAATAGTAGGGTGGATTTTGATAATTTATAGGGCTTGGATGATTGTAGTCGAGATAAGAAAAAAATAAATTTATCGAAAATGTAGTGAACGAAATTAATACTCATCTGTAATACAATGAAAACAAAGTATTATAGGTGGGTATTTTGTTTTGTGGAAAATAGTTCATATTTTGAAAGCTTTTAAAAATAATATTAAAAAAGAGTTGACAAAAATATCTATATATCGTAATATATAGATATACAGATGATAAAGCTTTTTACGATTATATAAATTAAAATATAGAATACAAGTTTTAGTAAAAATTAAAATTGTTATTTTTAATATTTTATAACGTAGATAGAAAAACCAGTAGTCAACTGAAAAATATGGTGCTTAAATATAAAACAATATGGAGGATATTAATGTTAAATAGTATTTTAATGGAAGAGTATGAGAGATATGCAGAGGTGTTGAAAGCTATTTCTCACCCGGTTAGGCTGTGTATAGTAAAAGGTTTGATTGAAAATGGACCGAAAAATGTTACGAATATGTATTCGTGCTTGGGAGTACCTCAGTCAACTATTTCTCAACATATATCAAAGATGAAATCGGCAGGCATTATTAAAGGGGAAAGAAATGGAACTGAAATCACATATTCAGTAGATAACGAAAAAATAGAAAAACTGATAAGATGTCTATTTGATTTAAAGTAATAGTCTAGTTTATAAAATTATTATTAGCTTTAAATCGACATATAAGATTTAAAGTAGTATAAAAGATTCAAAGCAATATAAAAACATTTGGAAAATTAAAGAACTATTTGAGGAGGTAAGATTTTATGAAAAAAATACTTATTGTCGGCGGTGTGGCTGGTGGAGCTACTGCTGCAGCACGCTTGAGGAGACTTGATGAAAAGGCTCAGATAATAATGTTCGAAAGAGGAGAGTATATATCCTTTGCAAACTGTGGTTTGCCATACTATATTGGGAATGTAATTGAAAACAGAGATGCACTTTTGGTGCAGACTGTTGAAGGAATGAAGAAAAGATTTAATCTGGACATTAGAAGCTTTAGTGAGGTTGTGTCCATAGATGCTGAAAAAATGGAAGTAACAGTGAACAATTTGAGCACTGGAGAAACATATGTAGAAAAATATGATGAATTGATTTTATCTCCGGGTGCGAGTCCAATCAAGCCTCCGATAACAGGTATTGCTGATGCCGATAATATTTTTACTTTGAGAAATATACCAGATACTGATGCTATAAAGAGCTTTGTTGACACAAAAAGTCCAAAGGAAGCTGTAGTTGTAGGTGGTGGATTTATAGGAATTGAAATGGCAGAAAACCTTGCTGAAAGAGGCGTTAAGGTTCATTTAGTTGAAATGCTTAATCAAGTCATGGCTCCAATTGACTTTGAAATGGCTCAAATTGTACATAAGCATATGGTAGAAAAGGGTGTAGACTTGATTTTGGGAGATGGAGTAGACTCGTTTGAAGAAAATGGCAAAGTAGTTAAATTAAAGAGTGGCAGGAAAATAAATTCCGATATTACAATTTTGTCTATAGGCATAAGACCAGAAAATGAACTGGCAAAATCAGCTGGGCTTGAGCTAGGTAACAGAGGTCACATAAAAGTGAACGAAAATTTTGAAACTTCCAAGCCTCATATTTATGCAGTTGGAGATGCGATAGAAACTCAAGGCTTGATTTATGGCGAAGCATCATGTATAGCTCTCGCATCTCCAGCAAATAGACAGGCGAGAATTGTTGCAGATAGAATTAATGGAATAGATAGTAAATATAAGGGAGTTTTAGGAACCTCAGTTGCAAAGGTATTTGATTTGACGGTTTCATCCACTGGATATAATGAAAAGAGATTGAGAAATATGGGTAAAAATGATTTTAAATCAATTCATATACATCCGTTGTCAAATGCAGGCTATTATCCAACTGCCAGACCACTTGATTTGAAATTGATTTTTGAAATTCCTTCTGGACGAGTTTTGGGTGCACAGGCAATCGGTGAAGTAGGTGTTGAAAAAAGAATAGATGTAATTGCGACTGCAATAGCTGCAAAATTGACAGTAAGAGATCTTCAGGAGCTGGAATTGTCCTATGCTCCACCATTTTCCTCAGCAAAAGACCCTGTTAATATGGCTGGTTATGTGGCATCAAATATTTTGGATGGAATTGAAACAATATCAGTTATGGAAATAGAAGATATAGTTGAAAAAGGTGGATATTTGCTAGATGTTAGAACTGTAGGTGAATTTATGGCAGGTTCAATGCCTGGTGCTGTAAACATTCCTCTTGACGAGCTGAGAGACAGATTGGATGAAATACCAAAAGATAAAGAAATTTACATTAATTGTCAGGTTGGCTTGAGAGGATATCTGGCTGTTAGAATATTGAAAAATAATGGTATTAATGCAGTAAATGTGGACGGTGGATACAAATCATATAGACAATTGAAATTTGGTGTTGAAGAATATAAAGCTGAGAATACATCGAATTTATCAGGGATAGCTTGCACTGACAATTCAGATGTATTAAAAAAAAAGAAAAATTAAGAGATAAAATAGATGCTTTGGAGTTGAATGGTTGTAAGGTTTCAAGAGCAGATATCAATAGAGATAAGGAAGGTATAAAGAGAGCTAATGAAAATACAAAGAGAATACTCGTTGATGCTAGAGGGCTGCAGTGTCCAGGACCTATTGCAAGAGTTTTTGAAGAATTGGATAAGGCAAATTATGGTGATATAGTAGAGGTAATGGCAACTGATGTAGGATTTTCGAAGGATATTTCATCATGGTGTGCAAGGATGGGATACAATCTTATAGGATTGACAGGTGATTCTGGAATCATAAATGCTCAAATTGAAAAAAATGAGAAAACTGATATCAAAAAAGACTGCTTGATAAATTCGACAAATTCCATGTTTTCTAATTCCTTAGATAAGAAAAAAGCAACAATGGTGGTGTTTAGCGGAGATTTAGATAGAGCGATTGCGTCGTTTATTATTGCAACTGGAGCTGCATCAATGGGCAAAGAGGTAACAATGTTTTTCACATTCTGGGGGCTTAATATCTTGAGAAAAAGCAGTTCTAGAGTCGAAAAAAAAGGGATTGAAAGGGTGTTTGGAATGATGATGCCAAAAGGTGTAAATAAGCTGAAAATTTCAAAAATGAATATGGGTGGCATAGGAACTAAGCTAATTAAGCTAGTAATGAAAAATAAAAACGTTGATGATTTAGAGCTTATGATGTCGAGAGCACAAAAAATGGGCGTGAAATTTGTCGCTTGCTCAATGAGTATGGATATCATGGGGATAAAGGCTGAAGAATTAGTTGATGATGTTGAAATTGCAGGTGTAGCAAGCTATCTATCTGAAGCAGAGGAAGGCAATCTAAATCTATTTATATAGTTAATAAATGAATTAAAACATATAAGATTCACCTATTCTGATCATTATGAAAATGAATAGTGTGGGTCTTTTTTGTACTCTAAATAAATAAAAAAATCTTAATTTTATAGATGGTTATTAAATGGATAATAGAATATACAAATTCATTTTAAATGCTTTAGCGAGAAATAGAAATAAGAATGTAGAGCTGAATTAAGATAATATGATTAAATTATGAACATAGTGCTAGATTTCCGAGAGAATTGTCTGATGGTAGAGACAGAGAATAGGTATTGAGAGAATTGGATATTTGTTGTATATCATCTTTTGAAAATGGGATAAAAAAGGGATGTATTCGAAAAAACATAAACTTAAATTAGATTATTATCGAAAATTATAGATTTTTTAAATTTTTTTAAAAATTTCATTTAAAAAACACAAAAAAACATTTTCACTATTGATAAAAAAATATTTTACTGGTATACTAGTGTTAAAGGATGATAAATGGAGTTGATTATATGGAAAAGCTTGCGTCGTCGGAAATGATATATAATGAACTATTAGATAGAATAATAAGCTTGGAGCTTCAGCCTGGTTGTAAGATCAGTGAGAACATAATAGCGGAGGAGTTTGGTGTTTCAAGATCTGTAGTGCGAAATTCTATTGCTAGATTGGTTCAAAATGGATTTTTGGATGTATATCCTCAGAGAGGTACATATGTGACATTGATAGATTTGAACTACATAAAAACTGCTTTGCTAATTAGGATATCCATAGAAAAGGAAGTTCTTTATAGATTCATGAAAAAGGATGATAAGTATGAAATAATAAAAAAAATGGAGGCAAATATAGACAGCCAAAAGAAGTTTTATGGGTATGATGAATATATTACTGAATTCAAGGTTCTTGATGAGCAGTTTCACGAATATATTATGTTGAGTGTTCAGAATGATGATATTTTAGATTTATTAAAGGAGCATCTACTTCATATAAATAGATGGAGGAATGTTTATGTAAAATCTGGGCATAATTTATCAAAGCTTATTGACGAACACAGTAGGATTTTAGATTGTATAAAAAAATCTGACATAAAGAGTGCTTTGGCATGTATGTCTGAGCATATAGATACAGTTACAGATGTAGTAACTGCAAGTGCGACATATAGTCATTTCTTTAAAAAAAATTAGCGATTACGATTTGCAAAAGATGATAAGCTCTTTTGCGAATACGTTTAACAAACTTTGTTATTTTTTATTTAACAAAAATAGTCGTATTATCAAGCGGGCATTTGTTGAAATTAAAAATTTGTTTGTGAGGTACTTGTGTTAAACAGTCAATAAATTGTGGGATAATTCTTGTATACAAGTAGTCTAGAAAGCCAAATTTAAAATCAAAAGAAAAATTGGTTAGTATGCAAATTAAAGAGCTATAATTCGAGGGTGAGTATTTATATTGAAGCATTGTTTAAAACATTCTGTTTTAAGAGTAGTAGAGGTATCATTTTCTGTGGGTGAAAATGAAGCTTACGGAAATATGGTTTGAAAACATTAGTGAGCTTGTAGGCTTAATGTTTTGGAGGAAGATTTATGAAATTAGTGGAAAAAACAATTAAAGAATGTTTTGCCGAAAGGGCAGAGAAAACTCCGGAAAAGGTGTTTATCAAGACAAAAAATGACGTATACTCATGGAAAAATGTTGATGCTATTACTGAAAAATTGTCGTATGCTTTGTTTGAGCAGGGCATAAGAAAAAATGATAAAGTAGGCATTTATGGATATAATACACCGAGTTGGATTATTTCCTTTATAGCCATACAGAAACTGGGAGCAACGGCAGTTTTGATAAATTCTTGCTATAAAGAGAAGGAATTGATGAAGTGTATAAAAATAGCCGACGTAAAATTTATTTTGTACACAGGTATTGGTGGAGATGAAGATAATATTTCATCAGTTGTAAACAAGCTGAGAAGAAATATAGACACAAGATATATTAAAACCTTTAATATTGAAAGAACGTTTGGAGAATGGATTTCTTTTGTTGAGCGAAATATATCCTTGAACAATGATATCATGATGAATAGGATTACTGCATTGGAAAATGATTGCCATGACCTTGCTTGTATATTGTTCACTTCTGGAACTACTAATGATTCTAAGGGAGTAATGCTATCACACTACTCACTGGTAAATAATGCAAGAGAAATAGTCGACC
Organism: Peptostreptococcus sp. D1; assembly: GCF_900112955.1. Classification (GTDB taxonomy): domain Bacteria; phylum Bacillota; class Clostridia; order Peptostreptococcales; family Peptostreptococcaceae; genus Peptostreptococcus. Next base: position 480,262 of record NZ_FONP01000001.1, on the reverse strand, counting down.
AAATGAAGTGGGGAGAAGCTGATATTATGTGTCTTTCTGTTCCATTGTTCCATTGCTTTGGTGTTAATGTAAGTCTTTTATGCAGTATTCTAGGAGGTATAACGATATCTCTTTTGAAAAAATATAAGACGACGAATGTATGCAGAGTTATACAGAATGATAAATGTACAATTTTGAATGGGGTTCCAAGCATGTACCTTGCTTTAATTAACAATCCAATGATGAACGAATTTGATTTGAGTAGTCTAAAAAGTGGTATAATAGCAGGCTCTCCAATTTATGAAAAAGATTATTATGATATTTGTGAAAAATTAAATGGAATAAATCTACAAACGTCTTACGGATTGACTGAGGCATCACCTTGTGTGTCGATTACAGGCTATAATGATTCACTTGAGCTGAAGGCAACATCTTCTGGAAAGGTAATCGATAATGTGGAAATAAGAATAGTAGATTTAAAGTCTAATAAAGAATGTGCAAGGGGTGAAGTTGGAGAAATATTCGTCAAAGGTTACAATATAACGAAGGGATACCTCACGACTGAGCCGATTGTTTGTGATGCAGTGCAAAAGGATGGTTGGTTGAAAACTGGAGATTTGGGCTATATCGACGAAAATGATTATTTGTACATAGTTGGAAGAAGAAAGAATTTGATAATAAGAGGTGGAGAGAATATTTCTCCTACCGAAATAGAAAAAGTGATAAAAGAAGTAAAAAATGGAATAAATGTAAAAATAGTTGGTAAAAAATCAGAGGTTCTTCAGGAAGAAATAGTTGCTTGCATCGAGGGGAAAAAAGATGATGCATTGGTGGAAAAGATAAAGAAATATCTCTGTGAAAATTTAAGTAAATACAAAATACCAAGATACTATTTGTTTATAGATAGTTTCCCAAAGAATCAAACTGAAAAAATTGATGAGCGAGAGTTAAAAAAATTGGTCGAAGAGTCCGAATTAATATGATTGTCTTGACAAGAAGCAGATAAACAGCTTTGAGTCATTTTGATAATAAATAATAAATTGTAATATTTTAATGAAAATGTAATATTTTTAGGAGGTATTGTAATGAGCACAAGAAAAAGACCATTAGAGGGTGTAAAAGTAATTGAGTTAGCTAATTTTATTGCGGCGGCAACTACGGGAAGATTCCTAGCAGATTTAGGAGCTGATGTAATAAAGGTTGAAAGTTCAAAGGGAGATCCATTGAGATATACTGCACCTACAGAAGGTAGACCTCTGGATATGTATGAAAATACAACATGGGAATTGGAAAATGCAAATAAGAGATGTATTTCAATTAACATGAAAGATCCTGCTGGTAAGGAGGCATTTTTCAAACTTTTAGAAGGTGCTGATGTAATGATAACTAACTGGAGAGTTCAGGCTTTACAGAGAGCCGGTTTGGATTATGAAACATTAAAAGAAAGATTTCCAAGCCTAGTTTATGGTATTTGTACAGGATATGGTGAATATGGACCTGATAAGGACCTTCCAGGCTTTGACTTTACTGCATTCTTTGCAAGAGCAGGCTATCTTGAATCACTAAGACAAAAAACTGATGTGCCTATGAATATGGTTCCTGGTATAGGAGATCATAATGTTGGTATTAACTTGGCAGCTGGTATTCTTGCTGCATTATATCATGCAAAATTGACTGGTGAAGGTGAAAAGGTTGAAACTAGTTTGTTTGAAAGTGCTATATTCAATATGGGTATGATGGTTCAGGCAGCTCAATATCCTGATTACGGCGTTAAGTATCCAATAAATATTAGAGAAGCTAACAACCCACTAAATGCGGCATGGAAGACAAAAGACGAAAGATTTGTTCAGACTTGTATGCCAGACTACAATACTTATTTCAAGAGATTTACTACAGCTTTGGGATTAGATGAAATGGCTGCTGATGAAAACCTGTATCCTGTTCAGAAGTTAGCTGAAAATGGATTAGGTGTTACAATTTACGATAGAATAATGGCTAGATTTGGTGAAAGAAACTATGATGAATGGGCAAAAGTATTAGTAGATGCTGATATTCCGTTTTCAAAGGCTCAATCCTGGGAAGAAATTCTTGAAGATAAACAAGCTTGGGCAAATGATTGCTTCTACAAGATGAAGTATCCAAATGGTGAAAGAGTGTTGGTTAAACAGCCTGTTAAGTACCATGAAATGGGACCTACTCCATACAATAGAGGACCATTCATAGGTGAACATGGTGCAGAGGTTCTTAAGGAAATTGGATACTCAGATGACGAAATAAAGGCAATGATAGAATCAGGTACATTGTATATCTGGGAAGATAAAGAAAAATAAGAAAGCTAAGTCTATCATTGTATAGGGCTTGAATATTGAATTATAGTAATATTTAGTTAAAAAATATAGATAGTTGAGTATTGCTATCTGACTATTTATTATGTTTGTGAATTGATATAAATATGAGGATAAAAAGATGAGTGATATATATACAATGGGTATTGACATAGGATCAACGTCATCTAAATGTGTGATACTCAAAAATGGAAAAGAAGTAGTTAGCAAGGGTGTAGTAAACCTTGGTGCTGGTACAAGGGGTGCCGAAAGAGTAATAGAAGAAGTTACAAACAACATAAATTTAGCATTTGAAGATATTGACGTGATTGTTTCTACCGGATATGGTAGAAACAGTTACGAAGGTGCCAAGAAAACAATGAGTGAGTTGAGCTGTCATGCAAGAGGTGGAGTTTTTATTTTCGGCGATGTTAGAACAATAATTGACATCGGTGGACAGGATATAAAGGTGCTAAAGCTAAATGAAAGAGGTCAGCTTACGAATTTCTTGATGAATGACAAGTGTGCAGCGGGCACTGGAAGATTTTTAGAGGTTATGGCTGGAGTTCTAGACGTTAAGCTAACTGATTTGGGAGAACTTGACACTCAGGCTACAGAAAAGACTCCGATAAGTTCAACTTGTACAGTTTTCGCTGAATCAGAGGTTATTTCATGTATGGCTAAAAAAATTCCGATTCCAAATATAGTAAATGGAATTCACGCATCTGTCGCTACGAGAGTTGCAGGGCTTGCCAAAAGAGGAGGTCTTTCAGAGCCAGTGGCAATGACAGGTGGAGTTACTAAAAATGCTGGTATAGTGAGAGCGTTGAGTGAGGAATTGGAAGCTGAAATTAAAATATCTGACGACTCTCAGATGGCTGGTGCCATTGGGGCGGCGTTATATGCTTATGACGAATATCTAAAAGGTTAGAAAGGAGCTTATCATGAGTAATACAGTAGTTGTGGAAGAAAAACCGGCAAAAGTATTGTTAGGTGAAATAGTTGCAAAGCATTATAAAGATGCTTGGGAAGCTAAAAATAATGGTGAGATAGTAGGATGGTGTGCATCCAATTTCCCACAGGAAATATTTGAAACGATGGATATCAAGGTTGTTTATCCAGAAAATCAGGCGGCGGCAATCTCTGCAAAGGGTGGAGGTCAAAGAATGTGTGAAGCTGCCGAAAATGAAGGGTATTCAAATGATATATGTGCCTATGCGAGAATAAGCTTGGCATATCTAGACGTTCAGGATGCTCCAGAGTTGAATATGCCTCAGCCGGATTTTGTGGCATGCTGTAACAATATTTGTAACTGTATGATTAAATGGTACGAAAATATTGCGAAGGAACGTAATATTCCGTTGATATTAATAGATGTTCCTTACAACAACGACTACGAGGCAGGAGAAGATAGAGTTGAATATCTAAAGGGACAGTTCGACCACGCTATAAAACAATTGGAAGAGTTATCAGGCAAGAAATGGGATGAAAATAAATTTGAAAGGGTTATGGAAACATCTCAGAGAACTGGTAGAGCATGGCTAGCAGCGACTGGTTATGCAAAGTATACTCCGTCTCCATTCAGTGGATTTGACGTATTTAATCACATGGCAGTGGCAGTTTGCGCAAGAGGTAAGGAAGAGTCAGCGATAGCATTTGAAAAGCTAATTGAAGAGTTTGAGGAAAATGTTAAAACTGGTAAATCGACTTTTAAGGGAGAAGAAAAATACAGAATCTTATTTGAAGGTATAGCTTGCTGGCCTCACCTAAGACATACATATAAAGAGCTTCAAGGTAGTGGAGTAAACGTTTGCGGAACAGTTTACGCAGATGCATTTGGATATATTTACAATAATACTAATGAATTGATGCAAGCATATTGTGGAACTCCAAATGCCATTTCATACGAAAGAGCTTTGGATATGAGACTTAAGGTTATAAAAGAAAACAACATTGATGGTATGTTGATTCATATTAACAGAAGCTGCAAGCAGTGGAGTGGTATAATGTACGAAATGGAAAGGGAGATAAGAGAGAGAACTGGTATTCCTACAGCGACATTTGATGGTGACCAAGCGGACCCTAGAAACTTCTCTGAAGCACAGTATGACACAAGAGTTCAAGGTCTAATAGAAGTAATGGAAGCTAATAAAGCAGCTAAAATGAAGGAGGCAGACTAATGAGTAATATAGAATTATTGTTGGAAAAACTTGATGTATGTCCATTTGAGCAAATAGATAAATATGTTGAAAGTGGAAAAAAGGTGGTAGGCTGTGCACCTGTTTATACACCAGAAGAATTGGTATATGCTTTGGGAATGATACCAATGGGAATTTGGGGCGCAGAGGGCGAAGTAACTCTATCAAAGGAATATTTTCCTGCTTTTTATGCCGCACCAATTCTAAGGCTTTTGGACTTGGGGCTTGAGGGTAAGCTTGATAAATTATCTGGTATGATAATCCCCGGTTTAAGTGATGGCTTGAAGGGGTTAAGTCAAAACTGGAAAAAGGCTATAAAGAATGTTCCTGCACTATATATTGGATATGGACAGAACAGAAAAATAAAAGCTGGTCTAGACTATAATGAAAAGCAATATATAAAATTGATAGCACAGCTAGAAGAAATAGCAGGAGTAAAAATTGAAAATTCGAAGGTAGAAGAGGCTATAGCTCTGTATAATAACCACAGAAAAGCATTGAAGGAGTTCAATGAGCTTGCTTCAAAGCATCTAAATACTATAACTCCATCTCTAAGATCGAGAGTTATGTCTAGTGCATTCTTTATGGACAAAGCCGAACATTTGGAAATAGTAGGCGCATTAAATGAAGAACTAAAGAATATGCCTGAAGAAAGCTTTGATGGAAAGAAAGTTGTTACAACAGGCCTATTGGCAAACAGCCCAGAGATTTTAAAGATATTTGAAGCTCATAAGCTAGCGATAGTTGATGACAATATTAATCAAGAATCTGGACAGTTTGATTATTTAGTTGATGAAGGTACTGATAATCCAGTAAGAGCTTTGGCTAAATGGATTTCAGATATAGAAGGTAGTACATTATTGTATGATCCAGAAAAGCTAAGAGGAAAAATAATAATTGATAAGGTAAGAAAACATGGTGCAGACGGAGTTGTATACTTGTTGACAAAATTCAGTGATTCAGATGAATTTGATTATCCAATTATTAGAAAAGAGCTTAATCGAGAGGGTATAATGCACATTTTAGTTGAGGTGGATCAACAAATGACTAACTTTGAACAAGCAAATACTGCATTGCAGACATTTGCAGATATGATTTAATTAAAGATAATTTTAAGGAGGCAATCTATGATTTTCAAGAAAGAACATGAGTTAGTTCGTCAGCTAGCAAGAGAATTCGCTGAAAAAGAAATTAAGCCAACTGCTGAAGAGGTTGACGAAACAAGTGAATTCCCGATGGAAATTTACAAAAAAATGGCTGACGCTGGGTTTTTAGGAATTAAAATACCACAGGAATACGGTGGATCTGGTGGAGATCACGTATCATATGCGATAGTAATGGAAGAATTATCAAAAGCATCTGGTGTATCTACTATTTGGATTTCATCACCGAACTCACTACAATCAACTCCAATATTGAGAGATGGTACAGAAGAACAAAAAGAAAAATATCTTAGACCAATGGTAACTGGTGAAAAATTATTCTGTTTCGGTCTTACTGAACCAGGCGCTGGTTCTGATGCAGCTTCTATCTTAACTACAGCAGTTAAGGATGGAGATGACTATATCTTAAACGGAAGAAAAACATTCATTACAGGAGCTCCGGTATCTGATTATATAATCGTATTTGCTAAGACAAGTGACGAAGGTGCCAAAGGAATATCTACATTTGTTGTAGATTCTAAGGCAGAAGGTGTGTCTTTTGGTAAAGCTGAGCATAAGATGGGTATGATAGGTTGCCCAACAAGTGACGTCGTACTTGAAAATGTTAGAGTTCCAGCATCTGATATGCTAGGAAAAGAAGGAAAAGGTTTCATAAATGCAATGAAAACTCTAAGCGTTGGTAGACTTGGTATAGCTAGTCAGGCTCTAGGCTTGGCACAGGGTGCAATGGATGAAGCTGTTAAATATGCAAAGGCAAGAAATCAATTTGGTAAGCCACTTTCTAAGTTCCAGAACACTCAGTTTGTATTGGCTGAAATGGAGACTAAACTATCAGCAATGCGTCATTTAGTGTACGATGCTGCATATAAAATGGATCAAGGATTACCTGCAGACAAAGAAGCTTCAATGGCAAAATTATTTGCTACAGAAGAGGCTAAGTGGATAATAGACAAGGCTTTACAGATACATGGTGGATATGGATACATAAGAGAATATCCAGTTGAAAGAATGTATAGAGATATAAGAGTAACTTCATTGTATGAAGGAACTTCAGAAGTTCAGAAGATGGTTATAGCATCAAGCGTATTGAAATAAGGGGAGGTAAAAATAGATGAAAATTGTAGTTTGCATTAAGCAAGTACCAGATACAACAGAGGTAAAACTTGACCCTGTTAAAAATACACTTATTCGTGATGGTGTGCCAAGTATCATAAACCCTGATGACAAAGCTGGTATTGAATTGGCACTTCAGATAAAGGAATCAGTTCCAGGAAGTACATTGACAGTTGTGTCAATGGGACCACCTCAGGCGGAAGTTGCATTGAGAGAAGCTTTGGCAATGGGTTGTGACGATGGAATATTAATTTCTGATAGAGCGTTCGGTGGAGCTGATACATGGGCTACTTCTTCAACAATAGCTGGGGCTTTGAGAAAACTTGAGTATGATATAATTATAGCGGGAAGACAGGCTATAGATGGTGATACTGCACAGGTTGGACCACAGATAGCTGAACATCTTCAGATACCTCAGATTTCTTACTGCGAAGAATTACGTGTAGAAGATGGTAAGTTTATAGTTAAGAGACAGTTTGAAGATAGATATCATATAATCGAAATCAAGCCTCCTTGCCTAATTACAACATTAAGTGAAGAAATAACTCCTAGATATATGTCTATAGGTGGAATATTTAATGCTTACAAGAAAGATATCAAGGTTTGGGGATTAAAGGATATAGAAGACAAGCTGGATATATCTAACATAGGTTTAAAGGGTTCTCCTACAAACGTTAAGAGATCATTCACTAAGCAAGCTAAAGGCCAGGGTATAAAAATGGAAGGACTGACTCCAGAAGAAGCTGCTGATGCAATAGTTGCAAAGCTTCAAGAAAAGTTCTTTATATAAATTACTGTGAATTTTAGAAATTAATATAGAATAATTGAAAGGAAGATTACCTAATGAACAGAGATATATATGTAGTAGTTGAACAGGTAGACGGTGTCGTACAAAAAGTAGGCATCGAGCTAATTGGTATTGCAACAAAGCTAGCTGCAGATTTAGATCAGAAAGTAGTTGCAGTATTACTAGGAGATAAAGTTAAGGGGTTAGCAGATACATTAATTCAACATGGAGCAGAAAAAGTTATTTATGTTGAGGATCCAATGCTAGGAGTATATGCAACTGAACCATATACAAAGGCATTAAATGCAATAATAGAAGCCAAAAATCCTGAAATAGTTCTTTACGGAGCTACTTCAATTGGTAGAGATTTGGCTCCAAGAGTTTCTGCAAGAGTGCACACTGGTCTTACTGCTGACTGTACAAAGCTGGAAATAGATCCAGAAACTAAATTGTTATTGATGACTAGACCAGCATTTGGTGGAAACATAATGGCTACTATCATTTGTAAAGAGCATAAGCCACAGATGGCAACAGTTAGACCTGGGGTTATGCAGGCTTTACCAAAGGATTCTTCAAGAACTGGTGAAGTTGAAGAATTCAAAGTTGATTTCGTGCCAGAGGATATGAATATTACGATAAGAGAGGTTGTAAAATCTACTCATGCAAAGGTTGATATAACTGAATCAAAGGTATTGGTATCAGGTGGTAGAGGTATTGGTAGTGCAGAATATTTCGATGTATTAAAAGTGCTTGCTGATGAATTGGGTGGATTAGTTACTTCTTCAAGAGCAAACGTTGATGCAGGTTGGATAGGAAGAGAAAGACAGGTAGGACAGACTGGTAAGACAGTTAGACCGGACTTGTATATGGCTTGTGGTATATCAGGAGCTATTCAGCACTTAGCTGGTATGGAAGATTCTGAATTTATCATTGCGATAAACAAAGATACTCATGCTCCAATATTTGGTGTGGCAGATCTTGGAATCGTAGGTGATGTTCATAAGATAATACCGCTTGTTATTGAAAAGGTTAAAGCAATAAACGAGTCAAAGAAAGATATATAAGATGAATTAATTACCGTTTGTTGACTTATTAATGGAGAAATATCTCAACAAAAAGTGTAGTTTGTATTAATTTATTATTAAATTGTTTAAATTAATAAAAACATTCATTTTATTTTAATAATTCATAGAAAAGACTGAAATAATGTAGTATAATATATCTAGGATGACTGTTGAAATTCCTAGATATATAACTACATTTTAAGGAATTATAGTATTTTATTAGTTATTTATGAGACTCTATTTGCAAATTAATTAACTGATAATTTAAAAAATTATTTTCTGCTATTTTTTTAAAAAAAAGAGTTAATTAAATAACAAATATATCTAAGGAGGAAGGAAAATGGTAAAGGTTAGAGTTACATGCAATAAGAACATTATTGAAAGATTTGGTGTTGAAAAACCAGCAGGCTGGGATTTCAAATACATCAACTATCCTTGTTCTGATGAAGAATTAGTTGAGCAGTGTAAAGATGCTGATATAGTTTTCTGTGGACCAGTTGACTATTTCAGAAGAGGAGTTATCGAGCAGCTTGACAACTGTAAATTAATTCATTCATTAGGAGTTGGCTTTGATAAGATCGATTTGGAGGCTGCCAAAGAAAAAGGTATCTATGTTTGTAATAACAGAGCTGTAAATGCTGCTCCAGTTGCAGAGCTTGCTGTAGGGCATATGATCAGCTGTTTGAGAAGAATACCTGAGGCAGATGCTAAAATCAAGGCTAGAGGTGTTGATGGATTTAATGAAAGCTTCAGAGAATATCAGGTAAAAGGTCAAAACGAATTGGGTTCAAGAGTTATTGGACTTGTTGGTTTGGGTGCAATTGGTAAGGCTGCAGTAAGGATGCTAAAGGCTTTTGGATGCAAAATAATGTACTATGATGTTTTCAGAGCTACAGAAGAATATGAGCTGGAAAACGATTTGACATTCTGCACATATGAAGAAATTCTTAAAAATTGTGACATCATTTCATACCATGTTCCTGTTCTTGATTCCACAAGAGATATGGTACGTAAAGAAACTATAGAAATGATGAAGAAGGATGCGATTATTATTAATGTAGCAAGAGGTGAAATCGTAAATAACGAAGATTTGGCTGAAGCACTAAACAACGGTAGAATTTTTGCAGGACTTGACGTTATCGCTCCTGAACCACCAACAGCAGATCATCCATTATTCAACCTAACTGAGGCTGGTAAGGCTAGACTTTCTATAACTCCTCATATAGCTGGAACAACTGATGATGCGTTTATTAGAATGTCTGAATGGTCTTATTCTGATATGGTTAAGGTAATGAATGGCGAAAGACCAAACAATGTAGTTAATGGTCTGTAAAATCACACAGCTTAAAGCTGAATATTTTAAAGAAAAAGGTGAATTAGTATGGAAATTAAGAGAAAAGACGTAATCATTTGTGGTTTTGCATTATTTGCAATTTTCTTTGGTGCAGGTAACCTAATATTCCCTCCATATCTTGGTATAGTAGCTGGGGATAGATGGTATATTGCTATGTTTGCTTTCTTGCTTTCAGATCCTGTTCTTCCAATACTTGGTGTTATTGTAACTGCTAAGTTGGGTGGTAGAGCTGATGATCTAGGAAAAAGAGTTAGTCCAAAGTTTTCTAAGTTTATTGGTACGGTAGCAATTTTGACAATCGGACCTTTCTTTGCGGTTCCTAGAACTGGAGCAACAACACATGAAATATTTGTAGCTCCATTGTTCCCAAGTGTTCCTAACTGGGTAACTTGTATAATATTCTTTGCAATCACATTATACATAACCCTGAATCCTGGTAAGGTTATAGATGTTATAGGTAAATACCTTACTCCTGCATTGATTGTAATACTTACTTTAATCGTAATTATAGCAATTGTCAATCCTCCAGATGCAAAGGTAACTACAGAAGCAACTGGATTATTTACAAGAGGTTTCTCTGAAGGATATCAGACTATGGATGCGTTGGGATCTCCATTGATGGCAGGTATAGTTATAACAGATTTGATTAGACGTGGATATACAGATAAAGAAGTACAATTTAAAGCGAGTGTTCAAATTGGTATAGTTTCTTTCATACTATTGGCTCTTGTTTATGGTGGATTGACTTATGCAGGTGCTACTGTAGGTGGTCACTTTAACGCCGACAGTGAAAGAACTGCAATTCTAATCGGTATGGTTGAATTGATGCTTGGTAATGTAGGTAAGGTATTTATGGGTGTTGCTGTTGCATTGGCATGCTTGACTACATCATCAGGTCTTTCTTCTACATGTGGTAACTATTTTGAAACAGTTTCAAATGGTAAACTAAAGTATAAGAATGTAGTGTATGTTTGTATTGCTATAGCATTAGCATTGTCATTGATAGGTGTTAGTGGATTGATAGCAATTGCTGTTCCAATATTATCAGCAATATATCCTGTTTACATAGTTCTTATCATCATGTCTATATTTGATGACAAGATTAAGTACAACTGGACTTACACAGGTGCTGTTATAGGTGCATTTGCTGTTGCATTAGTTGAAAGTATCAACCTTGCTTCAGTGATGAGAGGTGGCACATTGTTACAGGGTGCAGCAGATTCTTTAAGAGCACTTCCACTAGGACAGTTTGGATTTGAATGGTTATTACCAGCTGTAGTATGCTCAATCGCTCTAACATTGATAAGTATGGTTGGAAAAGTTGGAAAGACAATAAACGATCCACTAGAATAATATTACAAGGTAATTCGATAAATATTAAACATAAGTAAATTGAATAATATTTGTAATGAACAAGTCGTGTTTTTAGAAAATTTCAGACTACGATTTGAGATTACAAAGGAAATAAAGATATATAAATTGAAATGATTACCCTTTAGGTAGTAAATAAATGATACGACTTAACGTCCCCATCCTTAAAATGGGGATTGTTAGGGCGTCATAAAAAATGTTTTATGGTATGGGAGGTAGTAAAAATGGTTTCACAGGACATGATTAAATTAGGTACAGCTAAGTCTGTTATCAGAGAATTAGCTGCTTTTGGTGCAGCTAGAGCTGCAGTAGTTGGTGCTGAAAATGTATTAGATTTCAGTTTGGGTAATCCAAGTGTCCCAGCTCCAAAGGAAGTTCAGGATGCAATAGCAGATATAATTAAAAATAATGAACCAAAAGTTTATCACAGCTATAGCTCAGGTGCTGGACATGACGCTTGTAGAACTGCAATTGCAAATAATTTAAATAAGAGATTTGGAACAGACTACACAAAGGATAATCTGTTGATGACTTGTGGTGCAGCTGCTTCACTAAATATCGTTTTCAAGGCTTTAATAGCTTCTAATGATGATGAAATAATGGTATTGGCACCTTTCTTCCCTGAATATACAGTATGGATCGAAGGGCACGGAGCAAAGCAAGTTTTAGTTCCTTGCAAAGATGATATGCAGTTGAATGTTGAAGGAATTAGAGAAGCATTAACTCCGAACACAAAGGCTATTATAGTTAACTCACCTAATAACCCATCAGGTGTTATATACACTAAGGAAGAGGTTGAACAGCTTTGTGCATTGCTAGTTGAAAAATCTAAGGAATACGGACATCCTATCTACCTAATTACTGATGAACCATACAGAGAATTAGTATTGATAGATGGTCTAGAAGTTCCATTTATCCCAAATATGTACGAGAACACAGTAGTTTGTTATTCTTGGTCAAAATCCTTGTCACTTCCAGGTGAACGTATAGGATATGTTCTTGTTCCAAACAAAGTGGAAGATAAAATGGTTATGGCGGCTGTCGCTGGTGCTGCGAGAGTGTTGGGATACGTTTGTGCTCCAACGCTATTCCAGATGGTAATTGAAAGATGTGTGGATGTTGATCCTGACCTGACAGTTTATAAAAAGAACAGAGATTTATTGTATGATGGTCTTACTAAGTTAGGATACAAGGTTGCCAAGCCAGCAGGTGCATTCTATCTATTCATAGAGGCTCCAGATGGTGATTCAGAAAAATTCTCTGAAAAGGCAAAAGCTTATGATATGCTAGTTGTTCCGGGAACAGGATTTGGATCAAAAGCACATATGAGATTATCATATTGCGTTGAAACTGAAAAGTGTGAAAAATCACTTGCAGTATTTGAAAAGTTGATGGCAGAATACAAGTAATTTATATTTTAATAAGAAGAATTACATGCGATTAGTCTCAGATTTTTACTAGTATATTGTTTGGAATGTGCATAGTAAATGATAAAAAGCTATCAAAATGCAATCAAGTAAGGAATAAAAATAGTATATGGTGGATAATTTAGAGATTAATTATATAAAATATAGAAAAAAATAGTATTAAAAACACAAAATATTGTAATGCAAAAATGTAAAATTTATTTTACAACAACAAAAACAAAATCAATTTGAAAATCAAAAAAATTAATTTATAACCCAAGGAGCTGTTTTGTAGCTCACGAACAAACACCATAGGCAAGTGAGGTATCCTATGGTGTTTGTTTTTTTAGCAGGTGTGAAGATATTTATGTTTTCAACAGTATTTATGTAGCTTATTTATTTACATAATTTTTTAAAATTTTATATGCAGTGGCTGCTAAAGGTAGACCAAACAGTATTCCGTTTATTCCTAAAAGTCCACCTCCGACGACAATAGCGACCATTACCCAAAGTCCGGGTAATCCGACTGAATTTCCAACGACTTTAGGATAAATCACATTTCCTTCAATTTGTTGAAGTACTATTAAGAACAATATAAAGAAGGCGGCTCTTACAGGATTTACTGTTAGCATCATAACGAATCCAAAAGCACCTCCAATATATGCACCAACGATTGGAAGTAACGAAGTTAATCCTACAACCGAACCAATCATTGTGGGATACGGGAATCCAAGAATTACCAGTCCTATAGTACAAAGGGTACCAAGTATTATTGCCTCTGTAAATTGACCGATAATGAAGGCTTTGAATGTATCATTTGCTATGTCAAGAACATAGTAAGTTTTGTCTATTACAGATGCTGATAAAACCTTCTTAAATAGCTTATCAAATTGACTTTTTAATTTTTCCTTGCTGGAAACTATGTATAGAGCAATAATTGTTCCCATTACGAGATTGGTAGCAATGTTAAATATAGAGCCCAAAAACCATACCAAGCTACCAGTCCATGAGGTGATTATTTTTAGCAGTTTTTGAACTATATCTTTTGCATCAAGATTTAATTTGGATAATTCCTTGCTTACTGATGTGAATTCGCTGAAATTATTTGCCAAGCTTTTCTCAATTGCATTTATAAAATCAGGGAATGATTTCGAAAATATTACAATGGAGTTTTTTAGCTGAGGTATTATCAATCTTGAAACCAAAATTGCAAATAGAATAATCAACAAAAGTGCTAGTAATATACTTAGTCCTCTTTTAATTTGTGGTTTAATTTTTATTTTTCTATCGGTAAATATTCTTTTTTCTAAAAAGTCGACAAGTATGCTTATAATAAAGGCGAGTATTATACCTAATATTACAGGACTAAATACGGATAATACCTTCGACAGTAGCTTTGTGACATTATCTAGCTTCACCACAAGCGCTAGTATGATTCCTATGAATATCACTAATTTGTAAATGTTTTTATCAATTTTTTTAATCATTATTTCTTCCTTTACAAAATACAAAACTCAAATATTTATAGAGTGTGTTCTCGTTTGCTTTCAGTGTTTTTTTTACACTGATTATTATATATTTTACCCTAGATAAAAATTAAATACAATATTTAAAATATATGATAGAATATTAGTAAGCTATTATAATGAGTTGTGCAGTAGTAATTCTAAAAGCTTCAAAGGAGGATTTTATATGTTAGAGTTTTATAATGATGAAAAAGTTATCGCCAATTTAGAAACAAAAAGAAAGCTGGATTTAAAGAGCCAAGGAACAAATATGGTCGCAAATTGTCTGTTGGGACAAAATAAGACATCAGGTATGATACCAGATTTATATACCTTAATTCTTACTGAAAAAACTTTTTATGCTGAATATAGCAAGAGCAGCTTGCACGGTGTTAAGCCAAAAAAAATAACAAAGCTAAACATACCTAACGAAGATATAAAAGAAATTGATTTGGTTGACAAGGAAATGGATAAATATTTATATGTAAAATCTGATTGGGGTAAGGAATACTATTTCGTAATAGATTCTGTAGAGAAAATTGGAGTAGTGTCAAAGTTTATCGATTATTTTAAAAAGGATTAGTATATGTCGAATATATTTGGAGAGTTTAAAAAAGATTAACATTTATCGAATTTATTTGGCGAAGTTAAAAAAATAATATATCAAACGCATTTGGAGAAATGATATATTTTATGTGGATAGGAGGAAAAATGGAGTTTAATCTTGTTTCTGATTTCAAGCCGACTGGCGACCAACCTGAAGCTATTGGAAAAATTTCAGAGTCTATTAAAAACGGCAAGAAATTTCAGACCTTGATTGGTGTTACTGGTTCGGGCAAAACCTTTACAATGGCAAATATAATTCAAAACATTAATAAACCAACATTAGTGCTGGCTCACAACAAAACTCTTGCAGCACAGCTGTATAGCGAATTTAAGGAGTTTTTTCCAAACAATGCGGTAGAATATTTCGTTTCATATTACGACTATTATCAGCCGGAGGCTTATGTAGCTCACAGTGATACATATATAGAAAAAGATGCAAGCATAAACGATGAAATAGATAAGCTGAGGCATTCAGCCACTGCATCAATATTGGAGAGAAGAGACACAATAATTATTTCATCTGTTTCGTGTATTTATGGTTTGGGAGATCCAAAGGACTATAAAGAACTGATGCTATCACTCAGACCGGGTATGATAAAGGACAGAGACGATGTAATCAAACGACTGGTTGAAATACAGTATGAGAGAAATGATGTAAATTTTGTCAGAGGTACTTTTAGGGTAAGAGGAGATGTGTTGGAGATTTTTCCAGCTGGAAATGACGAGAGAGCAATTAGAATTGAATTTTTTGGAGATGAGATTGATAGAATTACGGAAATTGACTATTTGACAAATAAGGTATCTGGAGAAAGAAAGCATGCTGTTATTTTCCCTGCATCTCATTACGTAACGACTCCTGAGAGAGTTGAAATGGCTATAAAGTCGATAGAAATCGAATTGGAAGAAAGGATTAAATTCTTCAAAGACAATGATAAGCTACTTGAGGCTCAGAGGATTGAACAGAGAACAAACTACGACATTGAGATGCTTAGAGAAATTGGATTTTGTCAAGGGATAGAGAACTATTCTAGACATATTACTGGAAGAGCGGTAGGTGAGAGGCCATATACCTTGATGGATTTCTTTCCTGATGATTTTTTAATCATAGTAGATGAATCTCATGTTACGATTCCACAGGTAAGAGGGATGTATGCAGGCGATAGATCGAGGAAAACTTCGTTGATAGACAATGGATTCAGACTTCCATCTGCATATGATAATAGACCGTTGAGCTTTGAAGAATTTGAGGAAAATATAAACCAAATATTATTTACAACAGCTACACCAGGACCTTACGAAATGCAGAATTCCGAAGTTTTTGCTGAACAGATTATACGACCTACTGGACTATTGGATCCGTTAATTAGCGTTAGACCTGTTGAAAATCAGATTGACGATTTAGTGGTTGAGATAAACAAAAATATTGAAAGAGGAGAAAGGGTACTGATAACAACACTTACTAAGAAGATGAGTGAAGACTTGACGAACTATCTTTTGGAGCTAGGGATTAAGGTAAAATACCTTCATTCAGATATCGTTACTTTGGAGAGAACAGAGATAATAAGAGATTTGAGGTTGGGAAAATTCGATGTATTAGTTGGAATAAATTTGCTTAGAGAGGGTCTTGATATTCCTGAGGTATCATTAGTCGCGATACTCGATGCCGATAAGGAAGGATTTTTAAGATCTGAAACTTCGATGATCCAGACCATCGGTAGAGCTGCAAGAAATTCGAATGGTAGGGTAATAATGTATGCTGACAAGATAACAGATTCTATGAAGAGAGCAATTGATGAAACTGAAAGACGTAGAAGTATTCAGATGACATACAATGAAAAATATGGCATTGTTCCGATGACAATCAAAAAAGATGTCAGGGATAGTATAGAGGCGACAAAGGTTGCTGAAGAGGTTGAAATATACAGCAATATGGATATCTCAATGGTTAAAAATCAAGCCGATATTTCAGATTTAATAATAGTATTGAAGTCAGAGATGATGCTGGCAGCCGAAAATTTGGAATTTGAAAAAGCAGCTCAGCTTAGAGATAAGATAATAGATTTGGAAAAGAATTTAAAGTGATTTTTTAATGCAATATAAAATAATATAAAAAAAATGGAGGTTGCTATGAATTTTAAAGAATTGGTAATATCAAATAGAACCTGTAGAAGATATGATGCTTCAAAAGAGATAAGTAGAGAATGCTTGATTAATTTAGTGGAGCTTGCCAGATACACTCCAAGTGGAATTAATAAGCAAGGCTTGAGATTTGCAGTGGTTTGTGACTATGAAACAAATGCAAAGGTGTATGATAATTTGGGTTGGGCTGGATATTTGAAGGAATGGCCGGGACCAATAGAATCTGAAAGACCTACAGGATATATTGTATTCTTGACAGATGAAGAATATGGAAAACCAATGGATGAGGATGTTGGAATATGTTCACAGACAATAGCATTGGGTGCAAGAGCTGAAGGAATGGCGGCTTGTATTTTTAAGAGCTTTAAGGGAGAGCCAATTATCGACATATTGGGCTTGGATAAAGAAAGATACAAGGTTATTTTGGTTATGTCGATTGGATATCCGGTCGAGGAAGCTGTTGTTGATGATATCAAGCCAGGTGAGGATATCAAATATTATAGAGATGAAAAGCAAGTACATCATGTTCCAAAGATAGTCCTTGAAGACTTGATTGTAAAATAGGAACGTAGTTAATGAAAGAGAGAATTGATGAAAGATTTTATTACGATAAAAGGAGCTAGAGAAAACAACTTAAAAAATGTAGATTTAGTTATTCCGAGAAATAAGTTTATAGTGTTTACGGGACTTTCGGGTTCGGGAAAGTCTTCTTTGGCATTTGATACGATATACGCAGAGGGACAGAGAAGGTATGTTGAGAGCTTATCCTCCTATGCCAGACAGTTTTTAGGGCAAATGGATAAGCCGAGTGTGGACTATATTGAAGGTCTTTCTCCTGCAATTTCTATCGATCAGAAGACGACTTCGAAAAATCCTAGATCCACAGTAGGTACTGTTACTGAGATATATGACTATCTTAGATTGTTGTTTGCAAGAGTTGGAGAAGTTCACTGTCCAGTATGTGGAAATGTCATAAGTCAAATGACAATACAGGAAATTGTGGACAAGGTTATGGAATACGATGAGAGATCGAGACTTCAAATTTTGTCTCCAGTAGTTAGAGGTCAAAAAGGAACTCATAAAAAGACATTGGATTTTATTCAAAAAGAAGGCTATGTAAGGGTCAGAGTAGATGGCGAGAACTATGAGATTACTGACGATATAGATCTTGAAAAGAATAAGAAACACTCCATTGAAGTGGTTATCGATAGAATAGTGGTAAAGAGTAGCATTGAAGCTAGATTGGCTGATTCTATCGAAGCGGCAGTGAAATTGTCTGATGGATTAGTTGTAATTCAAGATTTAAATGGAAACGAAACACTTTTTTCCACAAAATTTGCCTGCCCTGATCACGGTGTGGGAATTGAAGAGCTGTCTCCAAGAATGTTTTCCTTTAATGCACCGTTTGGTGCGTGCGAAGCTTGTAATGGTCTTGGGGAAAGTAAAGAAGTTGATGTAGATTTAGTTGTTCCGAATAAAGAACTGAGTTTAAAACAAGGAGCAATTGCAGCTTGGTCGAGTAATGGACTTAACGACAATACCTATTATACGAAGATGATTTTGGCACTGTGCGACAAGTTCAATGTTTCTATTGATACGCCATTTAAAGATTTGCCAGAAGATTTTGTACAAGAATTGCTATATGGCGATGAAAATGTGATTGTGTCATTTGAATTTGAGTCGAAATTCGGTGGCTATAAGGAGTACAAAAATTACTATGAGGGTGTTATCGTCAACCTTGAGAGAAGATATAAAGAGACGTATTCGGATGCAATGAGAGATAGAATTGAAGAATTTATGTCGGAAAAACCATGTCCGAGGTGTAAGGGAAAAAGGCTAAAGCCAGAAGTGCTGGCAGTGACAGTCGGAGGCAAGGATATTATTCAGGTTACAGAGCTGTCTGTTGAGGCTTTGGTGGATTTTATGAAAAATTTACAGCTGAGTGAAAAAAATTCATTTATAGCAAAGGATATATTAAAAGAAATCATAGAGAGAGCAAGCTTTTTGAACAATGTAGGACTAGGATATCTCAACTTATCGAGAAAGGCAGGCACGCTTTCTGGAGGAGAATCACAGAGAATAAGGCTTGCGACTCAAATCGGCTCAGCCCTAACTGGTGTTTTGTATGTATTGGATGAGCCCAGTATTGGACTTCATCAAAGAGACAACGATAAGCTGATTTCGACATTGAAAAAGCTGACTGATCTTGGAAACACACTTATCGTTGTTGAGCATGATGAGGACACGATGAGAGCCTCAGATCATATTGTAGATATAGGTCCGGCGGCAGGTATTCATGGTGGAGAAATCGTGGCACAGGGTACGGTGGAAGAAATAATAAAAAATTCGAATTCCATTACAGGAAAATATTTGAGTGGTGAGATTTCCATTCCGATTCCCGAAATGACAAGAGAAGGCAACGGTAACTTTATTCGTGTAATTGGAGCAGAGGAAAATAATCTTAAGAATATTGATGTTGACTTTCCCTTGGGCAAGTTTATCAGTGTTACTGGAGTATCAGGCTCTGGGAAATCGACACTCGTAAATGAAATACTATATAAGGGGCTCGCTCAGAAGATAAATAAATCGAAGTATAGACCAGGAAAGCATAAGGAAATACTTGGTATTGAAAACATCGATAAAATAATAAATATTGATCAGAGTCCGATTGGGAGGACTCCTAGGTCAAATCCGGCTACATATACAGGTGTTTTTGATATGATTAGAGATCTTTTTGCATCGACAAATGAAGCGAAGGCTAGAGGCTACAAAAAAGGAAGATTTAGCTTCAACGTGAAAGGTGGAAGGTGTGAAGCCTGTAAGGGTGATGGAATATTGAAGATCGAGATGTTCTTTTTACCAGACGTGTATGTTCCATGTGAGGTTTGCAAGGGTGAGAGATATAATAGAGAAACCTTACAGGTAAAATACAAGGATAAAAGTATTTCTGATGTCCTTGATATGAATGTAGAAGAAGCATTGAGCTTTTTTGAAAATATACCGACTATCAAGAGGAAATTAGAGACCTTGATGGACGTTGGTTTATCATATATAAAATTGGGACAGCCATCTACACAGCTTTCGGGTGGAGAGGCTCAGAGAATTAAGCTTGCTACTGAGTTGAGTAAAAGACCAACTGGAAAAACAGTGTACATATTAGACGAGCCGACGACAGGGCTACACTCGGAAGATGTCAGAAAATTGATTGAAGTTCTGCAAAGAATTGCTGATACAGGAAATACGGTAATTGTAATTGAACACAATTTGGATGTGATTAAAACAGCAGACCATATAATTGATCTTGGTCAGGAAGGTGGTAATCTCGGAGGTAATGTAATTTTCACAGGTACACCAAGAGAAATATGCGATTTTAAAGAAAGCTATACAGGTAGATACTTAAGTAAAATTATGAAATAACGCAAGAAAATCAATACAATAAACATTTATTATATATTAATATTAATATATTTTAGACTATGATTTAGTATATAAAGAATTATTAAAAAAATGAATATTGTATAGATAATAATTGCAAAATATTATATAATATCTATACATACGAGACACTGTGCTCTGAATTTGTGGCACAGTGTTTTCTATTAGGTGTAGAGTTATTATTTTTAATATAATTTTTATAGGAGGTATTTACTATGAGAGATTTACTCAGTAAGTGGAATAGCATAAGTCTCGTAAAACGTATTATTATTGGTATGTTTATCGGTGCTATTCTTGGAATTGTTGTCCCGAAATGGGAAGGAATAGGGATTTTGGGCTCTCTATTCGTAGGTGCGTTGAAGGCAGTGGCACCATTGTTGGTTTTCTTCCTAGTTATAGCTGCGATTTCACAGCATAAATCAGGACATAAAACTAACATGAAAAGCATTATTGTGTTGTATTTGATAGGAACATTTTCAGCTGCACTTGTAGCAGTTTTGTCTAGTTTTATTTTCCCAATTGAATTGGTATTGGCAGAAGGAGCAACCGATGTGACGGCTCCAGGTGGAATTGCAGAAGTATTAAAAACGTTACTAATGAATATAGTTGACAATCCGGTCAATGCATTAGTGTCGGCTAATTATATCGGTATTTTAACATGGGCAATTATTTTTGGCTTCGCTTTGAGAAATTCATCTGAAGGAACAAAGTCACTTTTGGTTAATATTTCTGAAGGAGTGTCACAGGCTGTTAGATGGGTAATAAGCTTTGCACCATTTGGTATTTTGGGCTTGGTATATAGTACAGTATCGACAAATGGGCTTGGTGTTTTTGCCGATTATGGAAAACTGCTGCTAGTTCTTGTTGGCTGTATGTTCTTTGTTGCACTAGTAGTCAATCCTATAATAGTGTGGACACACACGAGAACAAATCCTTATCCACTTGTTTTTAGAACACTTAAAGATAGTGGGCTATATGCATTCTTTACTAGAAGTTCTGCTGCAAATATTCCTGTTAATATGAAGCTTTGTAAGGACCTTGGATTGGATAAGGATACATATTCAGTTTCTATTCCTTTGGGAGCAACTATAAACATGGCTGGTGCATCGGTTACAATTGCAGTGCTGGCATTGGCAGCTGCTAATACTTTGGGGATCAAGGTTGATTTACCAACTGCAATCATTCTTTCTGTATTATCTGCTGTATCTGCTTGTGGAGCGTCAGGTGTCGCAGGAGGATCATTGCTATTGATACCACTTGCGTGCTCGTTATTTGGTGTACCAAACGATATAGCTATGCAGGTTGTCGGAGTTGGTTTCATAATAGGTGTTATCCAGGACTCTTGTGAAACTGGACTTAACTCTTCCTCAGACGTTCTATTTACAGCAACAGCAGAATTAGCTGAAAGAAGAAAGGCTGGCAGAAAGGTAGATTATGCATCAATAATCGCTGATGCAAAAGCCGCAGAAAATAATTAATATATCAGAAAAGGTCGACCGAGGGAATTTGTCGACATAAAAGGAAATATTGAAAATAATAATATAATGAAATAATGATATAACTACACTGAAATTGATTTATAGGTGTTTAAAAATCGGAAATATTTATGAGATGTAATCTTGGACAATATTGTGATTTTCAATGCCAAGTTATCAATTAGAGAGTTGATGAATAAAATTTGAAGCATATGTGGCAGCAGCTTGAATATATAATATTCTGGGTGCTGCTATTTTTTTATAAAAAGGGTTGATTGTATGATGAATTAGTTTATAATAAAAAGTAATAAAATTTTTATTATTTTATCAAGGGAGTAGTTCTTATGAGAAAATGTGTTATTTCGATTTTTAGTATATTGTTAATAGTATCAACAATGCTAGCGATACTAGTGTTATTTAATAAAAAAAATAATATTTTTACAAAAGATTTTTATATTGGTATAGTAACTGTTGAAGGTGACTCTGAGCCGGAGATAAGCTTTATGGATAAATCTTTGAATAATATCGGTAAAATCAAATTGGATGCTAACGCTTTCTTAACCGTTTTCAATTACAATAAAGTAGAGCAAGATAAAAATGCATTTTACTTTGTTAAAGATTCAAGTATATCTTCTAAAACCGACGAGTTATTAAAAGTAAATAAAAAAGATTTTAAGCAAAGTGATATAAAAATAAATTGCTACCCTAGTTATTTCTTTGTTGGTAAAAATAATATCTATACAATTGAAATATTAGTGGGTAAAGCTAAATTGAATATATATGACAAAGAAAAAAATACTTCAATAGCTGATGAGAAAATAAATCATACATTATCTCCTTCAATATTCGAGTATAATTCGGATTTATATTACTATATGAATGACAAAAATAAAGTAACTCTTTATAACCATACGAAGAAAAAATCTGAATTGACGCTTGAAGGCATTAATGAAGTTCTATATACACATCTTGATGGTGATACGATATGTGCTTTAGGAAAATTTATTGAAGCTGATGAAAAAGGACAAATAGGCAAATATGATTTAATAGAGTATAATCTGAAGACGAAAGCAATATCAAAGACAATTATTAAAAATGACTCCTATAGATATATGTTTTCTGATTTGATACTGTTTAACAATAATATTATTTTGCAGGAAGATATTACTATGGTGCTTTTTAAAGATAAAAAGGAAATAGTATATTTAGATAGAGACTCAAAGCAAATAAAAAATATTATAGTAGACGAATATCCACAATCAATAAACGTAGATAATGAAAATAATCTGATACTAGTATCTAAGAACAGTATCTCTATATATGATAAGGATTTTAAATTAATAAAACATAAAAAAATAGATATTATCGAAAAAGATGACTATGGTCGAAGGTTTAATTCATATATACTAATAGGAGGAAAGTAGCTTGTTTGATATTAAGGCTCATTTGAAGACTCTGCCGGATAGTCCGGGTGTTTACATAATGAAGGATAAATATGAGAATGTAATTTACGTTGGAAAAGCAGTATCTCTAAAAAATAGAGTAAGACAGTATTTTCAGTCATCGAAAAATCATGCTGGCAAGGTGAAGTCGATGGTAAAAAATATTAATAGCTTTGAGTATATAATGACTGACTCTGAATTAGAAGCATTGATACTGGAATGTAATTTAATAAAAAAATACAAGCCGAAGTATAATGTATTGTTGAGGGATGATAAAACCTATCCATACATAAAGGTTACTGTTAACGAATCTTATCCAAGAGTGATTAAAACCAGAAGGATATTAAAGGATGGAGCAAAATATTTTGGACCTTACTCGAATGTTTCTGCTGTAAATGACACCTTGGAAATTATAAGAAACATATATCAGCTTAGAGCTTGCAATATAGATATAGATAAGGCGATTAGACAAGGGAGCAGACCGTGCCTAAATTATCATATAAAAAGGTGTATAGGTCCTTGTACAGGAAGAGCTGATAGAGCGGAGTATATGGATATGGTAAACGAAATAACGCTGTTTCTATCTGGTAAGCAGGAAAATCTTATTGATACTATGACTCAAAAGATGAAATATTATTCTGATAATCTAATGTTTGAAGAGGCTGCAAAATTTAGAGATAAGATATCGAGCCTGAATGATATCATTGAAAAACAAAAGATTTCAAATGTACAAAATAATTCAGATCAAGATGTGATTGCTATGGCAAATACTGAGGCTGAGGCGTGTGTTCAGATATTTTTCATTAGAAATGGTAAAATTTCAGGCAGAGAGAATTTTATGCTAGAAGGTGTACAAGGTAACGATAGAGAGGTTATATTGGGCTCATTCATGAAGCAATTCTATATGTCTCAGGAGTATATACCTAAAGAGCTGATAGTTGAAGAACGCTTTATGGATTTGGAGATTGTCACAGAGATGCTTTCTTCCAAGAGAGGAACGAATGTGAGTATTAGAGTACCACAAAAAGGAGAAAAAAGAGCTCTCATACTGATGGTTAGAAAAAATGCAGACGAGTATTTGATAAAATTCGGTGATTTGAAGAAGCGTAAATATGAAAAGAGTTTGGGTGCGTTGGAAGAATTAAAGGAGCTGTTGGGATTAGATTCGATGCTAAATAGGATAGAGGCATACGATATTTCTAATATTCAAGGAGTAGATTCTATCGGAGCAATGGTAGTATACACCAACGGACTAAAAGACAAAAAAGAATACAGAAGGTTTAAAATAAAAACGGTTGAAGGTGCTGATGATTATGCTTCTATGGCTGAAATACTGGATAGACGATTAAAGCATGGAAATTTACCGGATTTGATTCTGCTGGATGGTGGAAAGGGACAGGTTAGTGCCGTTAAAAAAGTTTTAGATAAAAACGGTGAAGATATACCACTTTGGGGTATGTATAAGGATAATAGACATAGAACTAAGGGCTTGGTAAATTCTGAGATGGATATTGAACTAGAGAATACCTCTGGAATATATAGATTTGTAGCTGGTATTCAAGAAGAGGTGCATAATTACGCTGTTTCATATCATAGAAGCTTGAGGGACAATAAAATGACAAGATCAGCATTGGATGATATTTATGGTGTGGGACCGAAGAAGAAAAAAGCACTGATGGAAAAATTCGGAGATATAGATTCCATCAAAAATTCAAAGGCTGAGGATTTGATTTCTATAAAGGGCATTAATGAGGAATTGGCAAAATCTATTTTGAAGCATTTAAAGAAAGTGAGATAAAAAGTGAGTGAAGTTACAGTTAGAAACTTAATAGATGATTTGAATTTAACCGAAGTAATATCGCCAAAGGGTAAGGCGGAGCTGACGGTAATTACCGAACAAGAAATAAATAGACCAGGGATACAGCTGGCAGGATATTTTGATTATTTTACTGCTGAGAGAATACAGATAATTGGTAAAACAGAATATACTTTTTTTGGGAATTTTGATAAGAAGCATAGAGAGGATACTTTAAAAACGCTTTTTTCATATGATATTCCTGTAATAATAATCACTAGAGGCTTAAATCTAAGAGAGGATTTTTATTACTGGGCAAAAAAATTCGATAAAATTGTGTGTACAACTGATAAGGAAACTACAAAATTCATGAACAAGATGTCTTCCTATCTGGATGATAAAATGGCACCACAGGAAACCATTCATGGAGTGTTGGTGGATATCAATGGAGTTGGAGTTTTGATAAAAGGAGAGAGTAGTATTGGAAAATCGGAAACTGCACTTGAGCTTGTGCAAAATGGAAACAGATTAGTTGCTGATGATGCTGTGGAGATAAAAAAAATAGATGAGGGTCTGCTGGTCGGACAGGCACCGGAGATTCTTAGAAATTATCTTGAAATAAGAGGGATAGGTATTGTAGATATCAAAAACCTATATGGTGCAAAGAGTATTAACATCAGCAAGAAAATAGATATGGTAGCATATCTGGAAAACTGGAAAGAAGGAAAATATTACGATAGACTCGGGTTGGATAGAGATTATGAATACATTTTGGGTGAGAAAATCGAAAAAATAGTAATACCTGTAAAGCCAGGAAGAAATGTTGCCATGGTCCTAGAGGTTGCTGCCATGAATTATAGACAAAGACAATTGGGAATGGATTCGGCTATCGAATTTACCAGCAAATTGGAACAAATAATAAGTCAAAAAACTGTAGCAAAAAAATAAGTTGATTTTGCTATGATTGAAACCATACATTATTTAATTATTTTTTTACAAGGTATTGTTATTTTTTTATATTTTGGTTATTATATAAGGTGGTATAGTTTTATGTAATTGAAAATAGGAGGAAGAAATGACTAAGAATGAATTGTATGGAATGCTTAAGGACATTATAGATGAAAATTCAATTTTTATAGATGAGTCAATGAAAAAACATATTTCCTTCAAAGTAGGAGGTACGGCTGATATTTTGGTCAGACCAAAGACAGAAGACGAAATAAAGAATATTTTTAGATTTTTAAATGATAATACAATACCTTTTCTTGTAAAAGGAAATGGTTCAAATATATTGATTAAAGATGGTGGATTTAGGGGTGTAGTGATTGAAATTGCTGATAATTTCAGTTCATTTGAAATTGTTGGTGACAATATGATAATTCAGACTGGGGCATTGTTATCTTCAATTGGTAGAGCTGCGATGGAAAATAATTTGACCGGGTTTGAGTTTGCTTCTGGGATTCCGGGAACTCTTGGTGGTGCTTTGGCTATGAATGCAGGCGCATATGGCGGTGAGATGAAAAATATTGTTAAATCTGTGAGACTGATGGATGAAAAGGGAAAAATAATTGAGTTTACAAATGAAGAGATGGAGTTTGGATACAGACATAGTATATTGTCAGACAGAAAAATGATAGCAATTTCGGCAGTTATATCTTTGAAAAACGGAAATTTTGATGAGATAAAGGAAACGATGGAGGATCTTGCCTATCAGAGAAGAACAAAGCAACCACTTGAATATCCAAGTGCAGGTAGTACATTCAAGAGACCAGAGGGATATTTTGCTGGTAAGCTGATTCAAGATTCAAATTTAAAAGGTGCGAGTGTGGGTGGAGCGATGGTTTCTGAAAAGCACTCTGGATTTGTCATAAATTATAATAATGCAACAGCCACTGACATTATCAATTTGATAGAACATATCAAAAGCATTGTATATGAACAACAAGGTGTAAGACTTGAAGAGGAAGTAAAGATTTTAGGTGAAGATTAATTATGAAAATTATTGGAGACTTTCATACACATACGATTTTCAGTTGTGGAAACAATGAAAAAAGAAGACACGCAAAGGGTACTATTGAAGAAAATGTCCTGGTCGCGATTGATAAGGACCTAAAGAAAATAGGAATTTCAGAGCATGGATTTTCTCATAATTTCTATGGATTATCTAGAAAAAATGCTCTAAAAGAAAGAGAAGAAATAGATAGATTAAACGAGAAGTATAGCAATATTGAAATCTTGATGGGGATGGAATGTAATATACTAGATGATAGTGGAAGGATCGATATGGAAGAGGATTTGATAGACAAGTTTGATTATATTCTAGCAGGGTACCATTATGGTGCAAAACCGACTTCCTTGAGATCTCTATTGCATAACATAGACAATCTTTTGTTTGGTGGAATCTTTTCAAAAGAATATAACACCAGAGCCGTTGTAAATGCCATGCAAAAATATAATATTTTATATATAACACACCCTGGAGATAAAGGGGCAGTAGATATTGAGAGGGTTGCCGACATGGCCGAAAAGACAGGTACAGGGCTTGAAATAAATGGTCATCATAGGAAGCTTAGTCCTGAGATGATTAAGAAAATCGGCGATAGAAATATAAAGTTCTACATCGGCTCTGATGCACATTCTCCAGAGAATGTTGCGAATTTTGAAAAGGCATTTAAAATTGTAGAAGAAGCTGGTTTGGACGTCAGTAGAATAGAAAATATTGAAGTTTAAGTGTGGAACAAAAAATAAAGGAGGCTTTGGTATGAAATTTGTCATAGTAACGGGATTATCTGGTTCTGGAAAAAGTGAAGCAATGCGAGCATTAGAAGATATGGGGTATTACTGTGTCGACAATTTACCTCCTGCATTAATAGTGAATTTTGCAGAATTGTTTTTTCATTCAAATTCAAATATAGATAAAGTGGCGTTGGGAATCGACATCAGGGGGAGAGAGTTCTTTCAAGAATTAAACTCTGCCTTGGAGCATTTGGATTCTGCTAATTTTAAGTTTGACATGATATATTTGGATTGTGATGATGATGTATTGGTTAAGAGATATAAGATGACGAGGAGAAATCATCCATTGGCGGCAAATTCTCAAATTTCTGATGGAATAAAAAAAGAAAGAGTGATAATGGAACCGCTAAAAAAATATTCAAGGATGATAATCGATACTAGCAATATGAAGCCAAAGGATTTGAAGCAGGAAATTGCTAGTATATATGATGAAGATGATGGTCTAAACAGTCCAAATATAACAATTTCTGTGGTTTCATTTGGTTTTAAATATGGAATTCCAATAGATGCAGATTTGGTATTTGATGTAAGGTTCCTACCCAATCCATACTATGATCTAAATCTGAGACCTAAAACTGGAGATAGCGAAGCTGTGAGAGCATTTGTAATGAACTCGGAAGTGAGTAATGCATTTGTTGAAAAGCTATTTGATTTGTATGATTTTCTAATACCGCAGTATATCAATGAAGGAAAGCAACATCTAGTGATTGGAATAGGCTGTACAGGCGGAAGACATAGATCTGTAACAATCGCAAACTATTCTTTTGATTATCTGAACGACAAGGGTTATAGAGTAGTGAAGAAGCATAGAGATGCAAAGTTAGACTAATTGGAGGATGTTATGCAGATAAACTTATCAGGACTTGAGATGATACTTGCATTGCTTGCATTTTTGGGTGTGATCTCTTTTATAATTGCATTTTATGTTATCTATAGATTTATTTTATTATACAAAAAGACAGTGGATCAGAATCAGATTACGATTGAAACCATTCAGAAAAATAAATTTGAGCCCAAAATAGTTGTAATTGGAGGCGGTACAGGTCAATCTGTTTTTTTGAGAGGGCTTAAGCATACCACAAAAAATATTACTGCTATAGTGACTGTTGCAGATGATGGTGGTGGCTCAGGTGCATTGAGAGAGGATCTTGGAATGCTACCACCTGGAGACATTAGAAATTGTCTGTTAGCACTTGCGAACATAGAACCTACGATGAATGAAGTAATGCAGTATAGGTTTTCTGATGGAGCACTTAAGGGGCAAAGCTTTGGAAATTTATTTATCGCTGCGATGACTGGGTTATACGATAATTTTGAAACTGCTGTTTACAAGATGAGTCAAATTTTTGCCATTACGGGAAAGGTATTGCCAGTTACAATGGAGGATATCAATCTTGTCGCCGAGCTGGAAAATGGAGAAAAAATAGTAGGCGAATCAAATATTCCAAGTGCTGCTAGAAGGGCAAAATGCAAGATTAAAAAAATGTCCCTAGATAAGGAAAATGCAAAGCCTTTGGATGAAGTTATTACGTCTATAAAAGAAGCTGATGCGATAGTAATAGGTCCTGGCAGTCTATATACGAGTATTCTTCCAAATATTTTGGTGGATGGCGTTGTAGATGCTTTATCTAGTTCAACTGCCCCCAAAATATATATTTGCAATATAATGACACAGCCAGGAGAAACTGATGGCAAGGATGTTGTAGATCATGTGAAAGTATTGGTCGAGCATTCGGGTGTGAATTTTATTGATTATGTAATTGTAAATAACGAAGAGCTGCCAGTTGGTGTTTTTGAGAGATATGCAAAGGACGGGGCAAAATTGATTTTATTGGATGAAAAACAGAGGGAATATCTAGGGCTGTCTGGAATTGCCTGTTTAGAACAGAAATTGATAGAGATTAGAAGTGGTTATATTAGGCACGATGCGGATTTATTATCAAATATCGTGATGAAGATTGCAATAAAGCACAGCTATAATACTGATTTGTAAGAATTATAATTAATTCTTTTTAAGGAGTGATACTATGAGAGAAGAGGTAAGTGCAGGTGGAGTTGTTGTTCTTGGTAATTCTATACTGTTGCTGAGAAAGTACAATGGTGATTGGGTTCTCCCCAAGGGAAAAGTAGAATTGGGAGAAACTCATAAACAAGCTGCTCTTAGGGAAGTTAGAGAAGAAACTGGAGTAAAAGCCAAAATAGGAAGGTATTTGGGTGAGATACATTATACATATAAAGAAAACTGGGACGATAGCAAGGATGTTCACAAGATAGTTTATTGGTATTTGATGTGTGCCAAAAATATGGATACTGTTCCACAAAAAGAAGAAGGTTTTGTAGAAGCCAAATTTATTCATATTAATAGAGTTGCTGATATGGCTAGATATACTGATGAAAAAGAAATAATAAAGGTCGCCTTGAAAGAGCTTGAAAAGGAAAAATAGAGAGATTATGTCATTTTCAACTGAGACAAAAAATGAGCTTTCAAGAATGGATATTGGCAACAGAGCTTTGGATATAGCCGAATTATCAGCTATAATAAGACTTTCAGGAAGCTTGCATTTTATGGGAAATATGCAAATAGGGCTAAAAATTACTACTGAGTTAAACTCTATAGCGAGAAGAGTTTTTAAAATACTGAATAGAGAATTTGGAATCAACACTAGTATCACTGTTAATAAAAATCAAATGCTAAAGAAAAATAATAGTTACGTGTTAACTATTACTCCTGAAATGGGAGCATCAAAGCTATTGGTAGCCTTGGGAATATTAGATAATGAAAATACGTTTATCACAAGAAATGATATTTCCAACAAAATAGTAAAAGAGCCAGAGGACGCCCATGCATATATCAGAGGGGCATTTTTGGGCGGTGGATCAATAAACGATCCAGAAAAAAACTATCATATGGAATTTGTAGCAAATAACGAAGATTATGCTTATGAATTAAGTGAGCTTATAAATTCCATGGGATTTAATAGCAAAATTGTAGCGAGAAAGAATAATTTTGTGGTATATTTGAAGGAAAGTGAGCAGATTTCAGATTTACTGGCAATAATTGGAGCTACAAATGCAATGTTTGCATTACAAAATATAAAAATAATCAAAGAAATGAGAAATAATGTAAATAGAATAGTAAATTGTGAGACGGCTAATTTGTCTAAAACTGTAGATGCGGCTGTTAGGCAAGTTGAAAATATATTGATTATACAAAAAACTATCGGCATAAGGGGACTTCCAGAGAATCTTCAAGAGTTGGCTATGCTTAGATTAGAATATGAAGATATGAGCTTGAAGGAATTGGGCGAAATGTTACATCCTCCTCTTGGAAAATCTGGTGTAAATCACAGGTTCAAAAAAATAGAAGAAATTGCCAATAGACATAGAGATGAAGTATCTTTGGAGGATTTATTTTAAGCTGGTGCCCTTTGCATCAGCTATTTTAAAATAGTGGAGGTGATAGTGTGAATGTAGAAAAAAACAATGAAATATATCAAGCTATAGACAATGGAGAAAAAAATGATTTTTGTCATCTTCATGTGCATACAGAATATAGTCTTTTAGATGGTTTTTCCAGACTAGATTGGCTGATTCCAAGGATAAAGGAGTTGGGAATGAGCTCCTGTGCAATTACAGATCATGGATCGATGTTTGGAGTTGTCGATTTTTATAAAAAATGCAAGAAAAATGGAATAAAGCCTATTATAGGCTGTGAAGTGTATGTAGCTCCAAGAGCTATGTCAGAAAAAGACCCAATGATAGATAAATACTCATCACACCTGATATTACTAGCTGAAAATAATGATGGATACAAAAATTTGATAAAAATAGTATCTGATTCTTATACGGAAGGCTTTTACTACAAACCTAGAACTGATAAAGAGCAGCTGAGAAAATACTCGGATGGAATAATATGTCTATCAGCGTGTCTAAATGGTGAAATTCCAAAGGCTTTGATGGCGAGGGATTATGACCTGGCAAAAAAACTTTCAATTGAATACAGGGAAATTTTTGGTAAGGATAATTTCTTTTTAGAGCTACAGGATCATAATCTGTTTGAGGACAAAGAGGTAAACGCTGGCTTGCTGAAGCTGTCAAAAGAGCTTGATATTCCATTGGTTGCAACAAATGATTCACATTATGTTAGAAGAGAGGACTCTGAGAATCACGATGTATTATTATGTATCCAGATGCAAAAGATAGTTGATGATCCTACCAGAATGAAATTTCCAAATGATGAGTTTTACATAAAATCCAGAGCAGAGATGGAGGAGCTGTTTTCATTTGCACCTGAATCAATTGACAATACACTAAAAATAGCTGAAAGATGTAACGTAGAATTCGATTTTAATACATATCATATCCCTTCATTTGAGGTTCCAGATGGAATGACAGCCTTGGAATATATGAGAAAGCTTTGTTATCTTGGTCTTGAGGATAGATATGGAGCCGATGTGGATGATGAAATCAAGGAAAGACTTGACTATGAGATTGATGTGATTGCAAATATGGGCTATATAGAGTATTTTTTGATAGTTTGGGACTTTATAAACTTCGCAAAGAGCAATAATATAATTGTAGGTCCTGGAAGAGGATCGGCGGCTGGATCGATAGTTGCTTATACATTGAAAATAACGGATATCGATCCGATAAAGTACAATTTGTTGTTTGAGAGATTTTTAAATCCAGAGAGAGTAACTATGCCTGATATAGATATTGACTTCTGTTACGAAAGAAGAGAGGAGGTAATTGAGTATGTGAAGGAGAAATATGGCTCCGATCACGTAGCTCAGATAATTACATTCGGTACAATGGGAGCGAAGCTTGCTATTAGAGATGTAGGTAGAGTTTTGGATATCCCATATAATAAAGTCGACTCAATAGCAAAAGAGATACCATTTTCTTTGGGAATGACAATAGATAAGGCATTCGATGAAAATCCTAATCTTGAAAAATTATACGATAATGATGGAGACGTGAAGCGAATAATAGATATATCAAAGCAGCTGGAGGGAATGCTGAGACATGCTTCCACTCATGCAGCCGGTGTTGTTATTTCTAAAAATCCTGTTTACGAATATGTTCCACTTTATAGAAATCAAGATTCAATAACAACTCAATTTACAATGACAACGCTTGAAGAATTGGGACTTTTGAAAATGGATTTCCTCGGTCTGAGAACACTTACAGTGATTAGAGATACCTTAGATTTGATAGAGCTGAATAGAGAGTCTAAGGGGTATACAGAGAAAATTGATTTTTCAAGGATGGAATACGATGATCCAAAGGTGTATGAGCAGCTGTCGCTGGGGAATACAATGGGTGTGTTTCAGCTGGAAAGTGCTGGTATGAGAAGCTTTATGAAGCAGCTGAAGCCAAGTAGCTTTGAAGACATTGTTGCCGGAATATCTTTGTATAGACCAGGTCCAATGGAATCGATTCCAAAATATGTGAATTGCAAGCATAATCCAAGTGAAGTTACGTATTTGCACGAAAAGCTAAAGCCTATTTTGGATGTAACATATGGTTGCTTGGTATATCAGGAGCAGGTTATGCAGGTTGTTAGAGAGCTAGGTGGATATAGCTTCGGTAGAAGTGACCTGGTTAGAAGAGCCATGAGTAAAAAGAAAATGGATGTTATGGAAGAAGAAAGACAGTATTTTATTCATGGAAAGCTAGACAAAAATGATGAAATAGAAATTGCGGGATGTGTTAGAAATGGTGTACCTGAGTATATTGCAAATCAAATATTTGACGAGATGATTGATTTTGCAAAATACGCATTTAACAAATCTCATGCAGCTGCTTATGGCGTTTTGGCATATGAGACAGCATATTTGAAGGTCCATTATCCAGTCGAATTTATGGCAGCTTTGATGACCTCTGTCATGGGAAATACTGATAAGCTTGTAGAATACATTGGAGAATGTGAATCTATAGGAATTAGGGTTTTGCCACCTGATATCAACAAGTCATTTTCAAAGTTTTCCGTTGATGGAGACAATATAAGATTCGGCTTGGCAGCTGTGAAAAATGTTGGAGCATCGGTGATAGATAACATTGTTTCTGAAAGAAATAAAAATGGTGAATTTACAGATTTATCGGACATGATAAAAAGACTTGATGCAAAATATACAAATAAGAGAATTATCGAGAGTTTGATAAAGGGTGGAGCATTTGACACTACTGGGCAAAATCGAGCGACTCTTTTGTACAACTTCGAGTCAGTATTGGAAAGTGTATCAAAATCTAGAAAGAATAATATTGAAGGGCAGATATCGATGTTTGACTTGTTTGCAGGAGATGAGCTTGATGGCAGCATGATTTCGACTAGCTCTAATTTGACTTTTAGAGAGGAGCTAAAGGATAAGCTTAGGTTAGATATGGAAAAAGAAGTTTTGGGCATATATGTTTCAGGGCATCCTCTGTCAGAATACAAGGAGGTATTGACAAAAAGAGCTTCAATAAATACACTGATGATTAATTCCCTAAAGGAGGAGCCAGAAAAGCTATTGGAGCTTAACAATTCTGAACAGATAATAGGTGGGATAATTGTCGCCAAAAAGGTACTTTCTACTAAGAAAAACCAATTGATGGCTTTTTTTGAGCTTGAAGACTTATACGGAAAGATTGATTTGATTGCTTTTCCAAATGAGCTAGAAAAGTACACTGATTTGTTGCGAGAAGATAAATTTGTTCTAGTAAAGGGTAGAATAAGTGTTAGAGGCGATGATATCGTGTCATTGAATATTACAGAGATAAAGGCTATAGATGACGAAAGTGAATTTTCTACTCAAAAGAAATATAATACCAATAAATTTGCCATAACTCAAAATATTGGAACAGGGAAAAAAGTGTTTTTGAGAATAGATTCCATGTCAAATAAGGAATTGATAAACAAAATTTATTCAATAATAAATACGAATCGAGGAACGGATGAGGTAGTTATATTCCCAGTAGACGAAAATGAAAATGGCAGCAAAATTACGTATAAATTAAAAGGCACGGGAGTATATGCTAACGAAGGATTTGAGGAGGAGCTTCAGAAAATTCTAGAAAAAAATGACATAGTAATAAAATAATAATATAATAACAATATAATAATATGGTAATATATTGAAGAGCAATGTAAGAATATATCGAATATCAATGTAAGAATATATTGATGGATTGCTATATATTATATATTAGCGAAATTAGACAATTGGCTCGTGCATTCAATTTAGTTGAAAGTGAATGCTACGGGCTTTTTGATTATGCAATGAACCGTTTTAAAGCTATTTCTTGTGAAAATATTTAGTTGGAATGCATTTTACAATATTCCTAGTGTGTCAAGTTCTTGTTAAATTTCTAGTAATAATGTATAATATATATGCTAACGATATCATAATAATATTTTTAATGGAGGTATTCATGTCGTTTTTAACAAATCACTACGTACTATCATTTATTAAGTTTGCTATTCTCGCAACCTTGGGTGAAATTATTGCATCAAGTATAAAAAGTAAAAAAGTGACGATTCCACATTCAATTGGATATAGGATGCTTATCTGGGGCTTGCTTGGTGTTTGGATAGCATTTATGATGGGAATATTTGCTGAATCCATGACTGCAAAGCTTTCGAAGGCAGGTAGTCCAATATTACATTCAAAGCTTGCATTCGCATTTTTAACATCTGTGCTGATGAATACATCATTTGGTCCGCTGTTTATGGTTTTCCACAAGCATACGGATACATATTTGGATATCAGATATGAAAATAGGTTATCAAACGAAACTGAAAAGATAACTTTAAGAGATGTATGTGGCAGAATTGATTATTACGCATATGCGAAAAATGTTTTGGTTGGAACACTACCTACTTTTTGGGTACCAGCTCATACGATAACCTTTTTGCTTCCCGGAGAATATAGAGTAATATTTGCAGCATTGCTATCTATATGCTTGGGAATAATTTTATCTTTGAAATCATAAATTTTTATAATACTTAATTATTATTGAGCTATCACATTTTTCATGTGGTAGCTCTTATATAAAACATTTTTATATTAAATTCTTTATTATATTGACAGGAGCGTGAATTGATGATTACAAAATATTTAAGAGGATTTTTTATAGTATTGACAATTTGTATTTTAGCTATCGGATTATTTGGGTGCAGTAGAAACGAGAGCTCCAAGCAATCATCAGAAATTAAAACAACTGATATCAATAAAGATAAAAATGAAAATGGTGATATAATAAAGAATGATGGTGACAAACTATCAGAAAATGGTATCACTAGAGTAAAACATATTGTAGTAATAGATGCAGGGCATCAACAATATCCGATTGATGAGCATGAGAGCATTGGTCCTGGTTCATCGGAAACAAAACCAAAATTGTCATCAGGAGCTTCAGGTATAACGACTGGAATCAATGAGTATCAACTGACTCTTGATGTTTCATTAAAGCTGAGAGACGAGTTTAATCGTAGGGGATATGAGGCTGTGATGATAAGAGAAAATAATGACTGTCCGTTGAGTAATAAAGAAAGAGCAGAGATTGCCAATAAATATGATGGGATTTTTCTAAGGATACACGCAAATTCTGATCAAAATAGCTCAATTAGAGGAGCACTGACATTAGCACCTAGAGCGGATAATCAGTTTATGTCTAACGAAAATATTAATGATAGTCAAAGGCTGTCAAAGAATGTTTTGGATTCTATGGCTTTAGAAACTGGAGCGAAAAACAGAGGTGTGATAAATACCAACAGTATGACAGGTATAAATTGGTGTAAAATTCCTGTAACAATTGTAGAAATGGGATTTATGTCAAATCCAGAAGAGGATCTTTTGATGCAAAATAATGAGTATCAACAAAAAATAGCTAAAGGGATAGCTAATGGAGTCGACAAATTTTTCGATGAAAATAATTAGTAAAAGTAAGATAATGATTACCATATATATTAAAAAAATGACCATATAATGTTATTATTTTATGTGGGCAGCATATTTATTAATTTTATGAGAAGGAGATAGCATATGATTAGAAAAGCCATTAATGATGACATTGAAATAATACTAAAGATATTTGATGTGTCTAGAAATTATATGAAAAATAATGGAAATCCAACTCAATGGCCAGATAACAATTATCCAAATATCAATATTATAAAAACTGATATTTTAAATGGAAATTTGTATATTGTCGAAAGAGATGGCAAGGTGGCTGCGTGTTTTTCTTTTATTCTTGGTGAAGATTCGACCTATGCAGATATTTACGATGGTGAATGGCTTAATAATAACGTATATGGAACAATACATAGATTGGCCAGTCTTGGAACAACAGGTGGGATTTTTGAAGAAGTATTCAAGCATTGTGCTGATATGATGGATGAAATTAGAGTTGATACCCACAAAAATAATACTAAATTGAGAAAAAAATTAATCGAAAATGGATTTTTAGAATGTGGAGTTATATTTGTAGAAGACGGTACAGAAAGAATCGCATATCATTATTCAAGGTGTAATTCGAGTAATAAATAGCTGTCATAAAAAGTTATAGTAAAAAATGTCATAAAAAGATTGTCATGAAAGCTTATTTTTATAAAAAATTGTTTTGGAGGTATTATGAAAAAGATAGGTAAAT
Source organism: Peptostreptococcus sp. D1 (assembly GCF_900112955.1). Lineage (GTDB taxonomy): Bacteria > Bacillota > Clostridia > Peptostreptococcales > Peptostreptococcaceae > Peptostreptococcus. The sequence goes on along the minus strand of NZ_FONP01000001.1, from coordinate 442,677 downwards.
TGATTTTGGCTTCAATTGTATTAGTAATGGTAAACCCATTGAAAGGCAATAGTGAGGAAAAAAATTATTTGATAGCAAATGCGGAGAAAAATAATTCTGCTGTTCAAATATTTAGATATTATGGTAATGATAGATTTGAAACATCAACGATATTATCAAATCTGTTATCTATTAAAGGCTCAGAGCATATTTTTTTAGTAAATGGTGAAAATTTCGCTGATGCATTGTTTTCGGGACCACTTGCGTCAGTTTCAAATTCTCCAATACTTTTGACAAAGAAGGAAGAATTGCCAAAGGTTGTCGAAAATAAAATTGCAGAAATGAAGGTAAAAATGGTTACGATAGTAGGTGGTTTGAGCTCGGTTTCTATAGATGTTGAAAATAAGGTGAAAAATATGGGAATAGTTGTCGATAGGATATCAGGCTCTGATAGATTTGAAACTGCAAAAAAGCTATCATATGCCAGAGCTAGAGTACTAGGCTCGAAATCAAGTGAAAAAATTGCTTATGCTAGTGGTGTTAATTTTGCTGATGCACTATCTGCAACCCCATTTATTTACTATGATGATGTTGTGAATATACTGCCACAAAATAATAAGCCTATTGTTGAGTATGTTCCATATAAAAATGAAAGCAATAAGGGGAATACATTGTATATCTTTGGTGGAATCAACTCAGTTCCACAAAACGTAAATTCAGAGTATATGACAACACGCTTTTCTGGAGCTGATAGATATGCAACGTCTGTTGAAATTGCAAAGGAATGTGAAAAGAAGCTAAATAATAAAATAAATACAGTATTCATCGCATCAGGCGAGGACTTTCCTGATGCATTGTCTGTAGGACCAATTGTAGCAAGATATGGTTCGGTTGTTCTATTGACTGAAAAAAATACGCTGAATACTGGAGTTGCTAGATTTATCACTGAAAGACAAATTGATAGAATAAACATCATCGGCGGTGAGTCGACAATATCAAAAAATGTAGTAAATGAAATATTAGAGCTTCATAAAATCAAGAAGTGATGATTGAAACAAATAATGTAACGATAAGTATAAACAGTGAAAAATAATATTCATATGAATAATAAGACAGAGTGAATACTAAATAATGTGACTATGATAAAAAAATGTAGTACATTAGAATAATGTTTTGTAATATTTGGATTTTAAAAAATTTAAAGCTATTATGAAAAAAATAACCTCGTTAAAGGCTATTTATTAGCTGATTAGCGAGGTTTTATTTATTTTATTATCTTATGTATGAATACGAACAAAAAACAATATATTAATAATTAATATTGTCGATTAACTATGATATTCTCTAAGGAAGAAGTGCTCAATACTATTTTCGATAAATAATTTTATATCTGAGTATACCCTAAGCTTATCTTTTTCATTTAATATCTCATGTCTCATGCTAGCATACAAAATCAAGCTTGTTTTTTTGCTTCCATTGCGTATATATTTTTCTCTTGCACTTTTTACAAGCTTGCCATATCCACCGACTGGATCGTCTTTTCCTGAAATAAACAATATAGGTGTATCAGCTAGAGCTTTTTTATGTAAATTCTTCTTTTCAAGCTTTGAAATTTTTTGCATTCCTTTCATAAATTCATTATAAAAACCATTTGTCATGTACATTCCACAAAAAGAATCATCAATGTACTTCTTTACTTCATTGGGATCTGTACTCAGCCAATCGAAAGTAGTTTTAGGGTTAGATATTTTGTCATTATTGCTTTTAAATGCAGCTTTGTGTACAAATTTTGCAAGCTTTTTCTTTTCGCCGAATGTGGTAAGTAATCTGGTAATATTGTATAGGACAGGGTTATCTACATTTCCAGTTCCCATGATTATTATGCCAGATAATTTGGCATCATATTCGTTTATAAAATTTCTCGTGATAAAGGATCCCATGCTATGACCCAATATGAAAAAAGGTATATTTTTTCCATATTTTTTGTGATACTCGTATTTTTTTATATCCAAAAGATACTCAATATCTTTAAGTATTTTATTCCAATCATCGTTAGCAAAGTGTCCAAGTGAATTCATTTCTATTCCGGTTTGACCATGGGCTCTTAAATCCATTCCTAACACATTTATTTCTCCTTTATTCATAAACTTGGCAAAATCAGAATATCTTGAAATATGCTCAGCCATTCCATGAATGATTAAAAGGACAGCCTTTGGTGTTGAAGAACAATTCCATTCATTATAATATATTTTTTCGTTATCTCTATTAAAATATTTCATATGTACCTCCCATAGTGTAAATTTTGTAGAATATAATAATATCATTATAGCGTAATGAAAATTTTGTGGCAAATAAATACCATCATAACGTAATGAAGATTTTGTAACAAATAAATATCATCATAATAAATTATATATCTTTTTATAGCTTATTACAGTAAATTTTACATATATGCCGTAGTCAAGCATGCTTCAGAAATGATGGGTGTAAGGGTGTATGCTGATAGTAAAAAAATATAGGAACAAAGTTGGTAATAGACATTCCTATAGAATAAAAAAATAAAGAAATAAAAGGCTCCACTTTGTGATATAATATCATATATAAGTTTGGTGTTTTGGAGGAAGATATGGAATTTAAGAATAAAAAAAATACATTTCTGATGGGTACCTTGATTTTGGGTGCTGCAGGTGTATTGATAAAAATATTAGGTGCGGCCTTTAGAATTCCCCTTGCGTATTTAATCAGTGAAGAGGGAATGGGTTATTATCAGACGGCATATCCAGTTTATGCATTATTTTTGACGCTTGCGACTGCTGGTTTTCCTACTGCTATTGCAAAGCTGGTATCTGAACAGGTTGCCATTGGAAACCACAAGGGTGCAAATGAGATATTTAAAATTACACATATTATGCTTTTCGCAACTGGAGTTGTGATGTTTACAATACTCTTTGTCGGATCTAACCAGATAGTTACTTCCGTTCAGCATAATCCGAATGCGTTGACAGCAATGAGAGCAATTGCACCTGCATTGCTAATCGTACCATCGATGTCGGCATATAGAGGATATTATCAGGGGTATCAGCAGATGTCAAGAATTGCTGCATCTCAAATTGTTGAACAAGTATTCAGAGTTGTGTTTGGTCTGGCATTGGCTTTTGTTTTTATGAAGAGCATGGGGCCTAAATTTGGTGCTGCTGGTGGTATTTCAGGTGCAACAATCGGTGCATTCGCTTCATTTATGTTTTTGGTATTCATTTATTTAAAGGATTCAAAAAACAGGAAAGCATTGATTGAAAATAGCAAAGGATACGTTAAACAAACTACAGGGGAAATAGTGGGTAAGATTATTTCAGTGGTAATACCTATAAGTATTGGTGCTTGTATAATGCCTTTGGTAAATGTCGTAGATACAGTTATAGTGATTTCTAGATTGGAAGCTGCAGGGTTTACAACTGATGCAGCAAATGGAATGTTTGGTCAGCTGACTGGGATGGCAATGCCTTTGATAGCAATGCCTATGATTTTTACGACTGCAATCGGAATGAGCTTGGTTCCTGCTATATCTGAGGCATTTGCGTTAAAGAAGTACGATGAGGCTAGAAAGAATGCAAAAATGGCTTTTAAAATTACAATGCTATTAGTTTTACCTTGTTCGTTTGGTTTGGCTTCATTATCAGTTCCTATATCGATGCTGTTATTCCCCAAGCAGCCACCAATGGTAGTTGGCTTACTGTTGTTCGTTATGGCTCCTGCTTGTGTATTCTTGGGATTATTATACACGTTTAACGGAATATTGCAGGGTGTAGGCAAGCCATATGTACCTGTTTATGCACTGCTTAGTGGTATTGCGGTAAAGATAGTCATCAGCTTTGTATGTACAGCAATTCCATCAATTAATATTCTAGGCTCGGCTTTTGGTACTATAATGTCATATGTTATTGCTGCTATAATTGAGTATACATATATAAAGAGATTTTTGAAGATAAAATTTGACCTGATAGATTATTTTGTAAAGCCTTTGATAACGGTAATTGTCATGTTTGTGGCTGCAAAATACTCTTATGTTGGATTTAATTTTATTCTTGGAGTAAAATTTTCTACACTTTTAGCAATAGCTGTGGGAGGTATAGTCTATATTGTAGTTTTACTGGGAATAGGTGGAATTACAAAGGAAGAAATACTTGCAATGCCAAAGGGTAGAAGTATTTTGAAGAAATTGATGAGGATAAAATTGGTTAGATAATAATTGACTGTATAGAGATTTGTTAAATTTGGTGGCTGCAAAACGTAATTGTGGTCATCAAATTTATTTTTTTATTTGAATGATGTAAATATTTTGAGTGATGTAAATATTGGAGGAAAAATGAGCATTAAGATAATCGGACTAGGTCCTGGAGACAAGTCTCAAATCAGCTATGGTGCTATTGAGGCACTAAAATCTGGAAATAAAATTTATTTGAGAACTGAAAACCATCCTGTGGTAAATGATTTAGATATATGTTATGAGAGCTTTGATATTCTTTATGAAAGGGCAGACAAATTTGAAAATGTTTATGGTGAAATAGCAAAGAAAATTGTTGAAATTGGTAAAAATGAAGATATAGTATATGCAGTTCCAGGACATCCTAGAGTGGCTGAAACATCTGTTACATACATAGAAAACTTATCAAAAGAGGAAGGCGTGTCAGTGGAAGTGGTTGCCTCAATGAGCTTTGTAGATGCGATGTATGCTTTTTTGGGCTTTGATCCATCAGAGGGATTTAGACTGTTGGATTCATTTTCTATAAGAAAAAAAGATTTGGATACAGATGTAAACATAATTATCACACAGGTTTATGATAGATTTATCGCATCAAACATAAAAATTGAGCTTATGAACTATTATGCCGATGATCAAGATGTTTGGATTGTGAGGGCTGCTGGTGTAAAGGGAATGCAGTTTAAGAGTAGAATCAAGCTGTACAAGCTTGATAGACAGGAAATGGAATTTGATCATTTGACAAGCATATTTATTCCAAAGGGTGGAGAAAAGAATTTCAAGGACATTATGGACTTGGTCGAAGTGACAAGAGTATTGAGAAGTGATAATGGATGTGAATGGGACAAAAAACAGACCCACAGGACTCTTACAAAGTATTTGATTGAAGAGTGCTATGAATTAATCGATGCGATAGAAAATGATGATATAGACGGAATTGTGGAAGAATTAGGGGATCTGCAATATCACATTGTGCTTCATTCTCAAATTGGATATGATACGGGCTATTTCGATTATGACGAGATTTGTAATTCATCTGTTGAAAAGATGGTGTTCAGACATCCTCATGTTTTTGGAGATAAAGAATATGAGGAAGGTAGCTGGAATATAAGTAAGATGAATGAAAAAGGAGAAACCAAAGTATCTGAGGGTATGAGAAGAATACCGAATCATCTTCCAGCTCTGATGAAGGCGATAAAGGTTCAAAATAAAGCTTCAGAGTCTGGATTTGATTGGAAAGAAATAGACAATGTATTTGAAAAAGTACGTGAGGAGTACGAAGAGCTTATTGAAGAATATAATAGGTGTGATTATGAAAAGATGACAGAGGAGTTTGGAGATCTTATTTTTTCCATTGTTAAGCTTGGAAGATGCTTGAATATAGATCCTGAGCGTGCCCTTTGTATGACGATAAGTAAATTTGTGAATAGATTTGAGTTTGTAGAGGATTCATTGATAAATAATGGATTAAAAATTGATGAAACAAATCTGGAAACACTTGAAAAGCTGTGGGAGGAGTCCAAAAAACACATAAAAAATACATAAATATATAAAATTGTTAATTGAATTGTAAAAAAATAACATATTTTTAAGTGTATTTAGCACTTATTGTTGCTAAATGGGGATTCTTATTGTATAATAGTGTTGTCAACAAGAAAATATGTCTATGGGAAGATGTATATTTTTAGTTAATTAAATTGAAGAAAATTAATCAGGAGGTAATGATTGTGAACAAGGCAGAATTAGTTGCAAAAATTGCAGAAAAGAGTAACTTAACAAAAAAAGAAAGTGAATTAGCTTTGAACGCTTTTATGAAAGTTGTTGAAGAAACTCTAGTTGCTGGAGATAAAGTTCAGCTAGTAGGATTTGGAACATTCGAAACTAGAGAAAGAGCTGCTAGATCTGGTAGAAATCCTAGAAAGCCAGAAGAAGTAATTGAAATACCAGCTTCTAAGGCACCTGTATTTAAAGCAGGAAAAGGTCTTAAAGAACTAGTTAATAAATAAGTCATATAAAATGGTATTGGCAATGACTCTTGTCAATACCATTTTTGGTTATAAATAAACGAAGGTTGTGGAGGTGCTTATGAGACTAGATAAATACTTGAAGGTTTCTAGAATAATTAAGAGAAGAACCATTGCTAAGGAGGCTTGCGAGAAAGGTTTGGTAGAAATCAATGGTAAGGTTGGAAAATCATCCTCAGAAGTAAAGATAGGAGATATTATCGAAATTACGTTTGGCGAAAAAAAAGTAAAATATAGAATTACTGAAATCAGAGAGCATGTGCTAAAGGATCAAGCAAAAGAGCTTTATGAGGTTCTGTGATGAGGTATGGTATAATAGATATAGGAACAAACTCGATGAGACTCTTGCTTGCACAGTACAATGATGATGTCTTTGAATACAGAGAAAAAATAATTGATACAACAAGGCTAGGTGAGGGTGTGGACTCTGAAGGCATGATATCAAAGGAATCAATTTCTAGGAATATAGATGCACTGCAAAAGCTCAAAAGAATAGCTGTTGATTATGGCTGTGATAAAATTCATTGTATTGGAACTGCAGCATTAAGAAATGCAAGAAATGGTTTGAGCTTTGTCAAATTGGCGAAAAAAGCTACAGGCTTGGATATTGAGATAATTTCAGGTGATAGAGAAGCACTACTTGGCTATTTGGGTGTAATAGGTGGTCTAAAGTCCATCGAGGACAATTTTATCGTAATAGATATAGGCGGTGGATCAACTGAATTTATTGTTGGAAATAGTGAAGAAATTTTGTTTAAAGAAAGTGTCGATATAGGGGCATTGAAATTGACTGAAAGGTTTATAAAATCAGTACCAGAGACAGATGAAACGATTAGGGATCTAAGGAAATACATTAATATCGAAATAAGGAATGTAATATCAAAAATTTTATCATTAGGAATACCAATGAAATTAATTGGCATTGGTGGAACCATCACATCAGTTTCTGCTATAAATCAAAAATTAGAAAATTATTCAATGGAAAAAATTCATTTGAGTGAAGTAACAATTGATGACATAAAATCACAAGTACAGGAAATAAGAGCGATGACTAGTGATGATAGAGAAAATATCAAGGGTTTACAGAAGAAGCGTTCCAAAATAATATTAGCCGGAGAGTATATATTGATAGAAATAATGGAATTGCTTCAAAAAAATAAAATAATTGTGAGTGAATTTGATAGCTTGGAAGGGTATATACTATTTAGTAAGTAAGCACTCGAAAATATAATTATATAAGTAATTGAACGGGAGATGAATGTATTGAAAAACAAAGTAAGAAAAGCTGTAATTCCAGCTGCAGGGCTTGGTACTAGATTTTTGCCAGCGACAAAGGCACAGCCTAAGGAAATGTTGCCGATAGTTGATAAACCAACACTTCAATATATAATTGAGGAAGCCGTTGCATCAGGTGTAGAAGAGATATTAATAATAACTGGTAGAAATAAAAAATCCATTGAAGATCACTTCGATAAATCTGTTGAGCTTGAATTGGAATTAGAAAATAAGGGAAAACATGATTTATTAGAAACAGTTAGGGGAATTTCTAATATGGTAAATATCCATTACATTAGACAAAAGGAACCAAGAGGTCTTGGCGATGCAATTTATTGTGCGAGACACTTTATAGGTGACGAGCCTTTTGCCGTTATGTTGGGAGATGACATTGTTGATAATGGAAATGGAACTCCTTGTCTGAAGCAGCTGATCGATGTTTATGAAAAGTATCAGACTACTATACTAGGTGTTCAAGAAATCGATAAAAAAGATACTGATAAGTATGGAATAATTGATGGTAAAAGGATAGAAAATGATGTTTATAAGGTTGATGCATTGGTAGAAAAGCCTAATACAGAATCTGCACCATCAAATGTAGCTATTTTAGGTAGATATATAATAACACCAGATGTATTTGATATTCTAGGAGATTTACCACCTGGAAAGAATGATGAAATACAGTTGACAGATGCCTTGGAAAAGCTTATAAAGGATGATGGCATGTATGCATATACATTTGAAGGGAAAAGATACGATCTTGGAGATAAGCTTGGTTTCCTAAAAGCAACAGTTGACTTTGCACTAAAGAGGGACGATTTGAGAGAGGCTTTCTTGAATTATCTTGAAAATGTGTGTAAAAATAATGGGTAAATTGGAGAATTAACATGTCTAATACGAGGAAGAAAAAAAATACACTAGGAAAAATTATTGCAATATTTATTGCCTTGTTGTTTGCATTATCAAGCATAGCGTCGACTATATATGTTTTGATGAATAATTAGTAATAGAAAGAAGGTAAACGATGATTGATATAGATCTTGTTAGAAAAGAACTCAACAAGTCTAATATATTAGAGCTTAGAGTAGCCTCAAAAAACATTGGGATGAAATCAGTTACAACTTATAAAAAACACGATTTGGTTGAAAAGATTTTGGAAAATTTGGAAGAAAATCCGAGTAATGCTAAGTTAATAGCTAGTGAACTGGACATTAATTTAGAATTGAACGACAAGAGTCTTGAGCAAAAAAATGTGGAGCAAAAAGTAGAAGAACAAAAAACAGTAGAACAAAGGGCTACGGAGATTATACCGAAAAAAGACTACAGCACATACTATAAAAGTGATGTTCAATTGACTCTGGATAAGAACATAGATGGCACACCTAGAGTTATACCTGAGATGAATGATGGGAATAAGGTCGAAGGTGTTCTTGAAATATTGCCGGAAGGGTTTGGTTTTTTGAGAGGAAGTAATTATCTTTCCACAGAGAATGATATATATGTTTCTCCAAACCAAATTAGAAGATTTGGTTTAAAGACAGGTGATTATGTTGTTGGTGTTACAAAACCAGAAAATCCGTCTGAAAAGTTTAGAGGATTGATGTTTGTTTACAGTATAAATGATGAAAATCCTCTTATGGGTAAAAGAAGAACACCATTTGAGCAGCTCGTTCCGATTTATCCAGATGTAAAATTGAAGCTTGAAACTACATATGATAATCTTTCGACGAGAATAATAGATTTGTTTTCTCCAATAGGTATGGGTCAAAGAGGTCTTATTGTAGCTCCACCAAAGGTCGGGAAGACGGTTTTGCTAAAGAAAATTGCAAATAGTCTGACTGAAAACTATCCTGATATAACCTTGATAGTTTTATTGATTGACGAACGTCCTGAGGAAGTTACAGACATGAAGGAATCAATTGATGGAGAAGTTATTTATTCTACGTTTGATCAGGTTGCATCTCACCATGTAAAGGTTGCAGAAATGGTTTTGAATAGAGCGCAGAGATTGGTTGAACATGGAAAAGATATAGTAATTTTACTTGATAGTATTACTAGATTGGCTAGAGCATATAACCTGACTATATCTCCAACGGGAAGAACACTATCTGGAGGTATAGACCCTGGAGCATTGCATGGACCTAAAAAATTCTTTGGAGCGGCTAGAAATATTAGAAAAGGTGGTTCGCTCACGATTCTTGGGACTGCGTTAGTTGATACAGGCTCGAGAATGGATGATGTAATATTTGAAGAATTCAAGGGTACTGGAAATATGGAGCTGCATTTGGATAAGGGTATGGCTGAGAAAAGAATATTTCCAGCTATTGACGTGTATAAGTCTGGTACTAGAAGAGAAGATTTATTGCTTTCTTCTGATGAAATGGATGCTTTATACAAGTTTAGACGGTCATTCACTGCCGGAGAAAACCAAATTGCATCGGATAAAATAATAGAAGAGATGAAAAAAACAAAATCCAATAGAGAATTTCTAGATTTAATTAAAAAAATAAGCTTTTAGCGATTGTTAATACTTGAAATAGAATCCTTAATATGATATAATAAGGAAGTTGAATTTAGATGGATTATGATATTCCAATAAAATGAATAAAAAGGGGTGAAACATTAATGCAAAAAGATATACAGCCAAATTACAAAGAAGTAGAAGTAAGATGTGCTTGCGGTAATACTTTTATGGCAGGTTCGACAAAAGACGAAATTAAGGTTGAAATCTGTTCAGAATGCCATCCTTTCTATACTGGAAAACAGAAGAATATTGAAAAGGGCGGAAGAATCGATAAATTTAAAAAGAGATTCAACATGGAATAATCTTTTTTAATTAATTTGTACTTAAATTCGAATTTACGTATAAAAAAAGCAACTGTAGCGTTGCTTTTTTTATTTACGTAATTTTCCGCAAACCAGTCGATTGAATCCCTGTAGATCCTTTTTAAAATAAATATCCACAAACCCATTGTTTTTCATAAAGCTTTTGATTTCATCTGCCTGATCATGACCGGACTCAAAAAAAAGTAAACCGTTGTTTTTTAGGTATTTAGATGATTCCAAAATTATTTCTTTATAGAAATTCATTCCATCATTTCCACCTGATAGAGCCAAGCTTGGCTCATAATTTTTGACATCAGGAGATAAGGTCTGTATATCAGCTTCAGGTATATATGGAGGATTGGAAACAATTATGTCAAACATATCATGCATATTATCAAATTCTGGAGATTTAAATAGATTAGATTCCAGCAGCTGGATATTATCATAGCTTGAAATGCTTCCAAGTATTCTTTCTCTATTAATGCTTGAAACCTCCAGTGCTCCTTTTGAAATATCAACTCCCACGAATTTACATTGATGGAAAAAATCACTAGAATATTCGAGCATACTTCTGGCAATGCTAAGCAATATGGCTCCAGATCCAATACACATATCCATGATATTCAATTTTTCTGTATTATTATATTTATTAAAAATAGTGTTAATCACGTCCTCGACTACTATTTCAGTATCCGGTCTTGGTATAAGCACATTTTCATCAACATAAAAATCATGACCCATAAATTCCTTGTTGTTTATAATATAAGCCACAGGGACTGATTTCAGCCTTCTGTTAAGCATTTTTTCAAATTCTAGAAAATCATTGTCTGACATTTCTTTATCATGGCTTAAAATAAGCTTTGTTTTATCATCAAAGTTCAAAATATGAGAAATTAAGACCTCCACATCAAGACGAGGTGTAAGGCTGATTCCTGTTAATTTTTTACTGTATATAGATATTATTTCAGAAATTTTCATAAATAATACTGTCTCCTAATCTTTAATAATAATTGCAATAATATAGTGATATTATTATACCATAATATTGAATAATACTTCCAAAACGTGTAAAATAATATTCAAGATATAATTTATTTTTATTTTATTATTTATAATTTGGAAAGTGGATGGTTTATGAATAAATTTAAAAGAGCTTTTTGGACTTCTTTTCCGATAGCATTTGGATATATTTCACTTGGATTTATCGGAGGTGCATTAATTCAAAAGAGTGGATTTAACGTATTAGATGTTTTCTTATTATCGGTGTTGGTATTTTCCGGAAGTGCGGTCTTTATATCGGCTAATATGCTGGCAGCTGGTATATATCCACAAATATCTCTCTATGTTGCTATTACAATTATAGTGACGAGCTTGAGGAATATAATGTATAGCTCCTCATTGGCTAATGATGTCAAGGCTTTAAAGGGATGGAGAAAAATCGTTTTTGCACAATATGTAACTGACGAGACCTTCGCTATAAACAAAATGATGTTTGAGGGCAATTCTGATTGGGATAGTGATTTAGCATTATATGTCAATATTTTTGCTTGTATTTACGGACTAATCGGAAATATTCTTGGCTGTATATTTGGTCAAATGGTAAATATACCTATTGATTTGGGGTTATTTATGATGTCTAGTATGTTTATCGTTCTTACAGCTTTAAGAATAAAGGATAAGGCTGATGTGATTATGCTTCTAATATCCATTGTAATTTCTTTTGTGGTATTGAGTATTTATCAGGGTGGATTAGATTTGGTAATAATTGCTTTGATAGTGACGACTATAGGGTATTTCCTTGACAAAAAGTATAAGTCAAACAGTGGAAGGATGTGTGATAATGATGAGTAGCTCCGTATTGAAGCTCGGAATAATTTTGATATCATTTATAGGTTTGTTTGCAATGAGATATATTCCGTTTGTACTAATTGGCGGGAGAGGTACTTCTGAGGAATTTGAACGATTTATAAAGTATATTCCTTTAGGTGTATTTGTGGCAATAATTGTAAAAGATATTTTTTACAAGGATGGAATGTTATTTTTATCGCTTGAGAACTTTAAAATTATTCCATTACTGATAGTGAGTGTAATTTCTTATAAATTTAAAAACATAGGCTTGTCTGTTGTGTCAGGTGGAATAATTATTTTTATATTTATGAAGCTAAATGGATTGATATGATAAAAGGTATTAATTTTTTTATAAAAAACTACCCGCTTAAAAATAAATAAGTGGGTAGTTTTCTATTAACTTTGTCAACATTATTTGACAAGGAGCATTATATATAGTTTCTCTTTAGAAGTGTATTTATAATATTTCTACCTTCTTCAGTTCCATCGATTATTCTTCTGGCTCTCATAGAATCTCCAATATTTATTATTTCAATTGTATTGTCATCTTCAAATGCATTCTTGATATCAGCCAAAGCTGGATGCTCAGCCTTCATTCCAAGACATACGAAGCCATAGTCGAATTCTAAATATTCTATTCCGTTAACAGTTTCAACGATGAATCTATCATCCTTTACTTCTTTTAGAGCAGTATTTGGCATTTGAACAACATTATGCTTTTTCATCAATGTTTGTAAATCAACCCTTGAAACAGGGTCTATTCCAGCACCAATAGCTGGCATCATCTCAACTATTTTAACATCAGCACCTTTTGGAGCAAAGAATTCCATAACATCAAGACCAACAGCTCCTCCACCAATGACTACTACTTTTTTGCCACGAAGATCCTCTGGATATTCGTTTATGTTTTTTATCATATTCAATATCGAAGAAACCTTACCGTTTGGTTTATCTATATTGTCCATTAATCCTTTGATAGGAGGAAGTAATGGTGAAGAGCCAGTAGCGTTTACAATAATATTAGGCTTTAGATTTTTAATAAATTCAACACTTGCTTCTGCTTCAGTGAAAATAAATAGGTTATTGATTTTCTTGGCTCTGTTTATCAGATAGCTTGGAAAATCTCCAAGTCTCTTTTTGTCAGGAATTTGAGAAATTTTCGATGCCAATCCGCCAAGATGCTTTTCTTTTTCAATCAAAAAAGTAGTGCATCCAACCTCTGAGGCTGTACAGGCTGCTTCCAAGCCAGCAGTACCACCACCTACAACTACAACATTGCAGGGCTTGTTGATCCTTGTATATTTTCTATAGCCTTCTCCATCAATTACAGCTGGATTAATAGTACATCTAATAGGTCTATTTACGCCAATTCTATTTCCGGCACAGCCAATGTTACAGGATATACATTTTCTGATTTGATCGATATCGCCAAACTCTACTTTGTTTACCCATTCAGGATCGGCAATAAGACCACGTCCCATACCAATGATATCGGCATCTCCACGTTCAAGTATTTCATTTGCAACCTTTGGATCTCTTATATTTCCAGTTGTTACACAAGGCTTGTTAAATTTGTTCTTAACGGCAGTAGCCATATATGATCTCCAGCCATCTGGTAGATAGTTGGCATCAATTTGATATTGTATAGAACCATTTAAACCAGCAGATACGTCAATAACATCTGCTTCTGCTTGGAAATATTCTAGCAATTCCAACATATCTTCTAGGGTATTTCCATTTTCCATAAACTCTTCAGCACTTATTCTTACAAATATTGGGAAGAAAGGTCCGACCTGCTTTCTAACTTCTTCTAATACCAATCTAGCAAATCTTGCTCTGTTTTCTGGAGATCCACCAAACTCATCCTTTCTCTTGTTATAGATTGGAGATAGGAACTGACAGATTAGGTAAGAATGTCCTGCATGGACTTCAACTGCATCAAAGCCAGCTATTTGTGCTCTTTTTGCCGCCTGTCCATATTTCTTTACAATTTCGTATATTTCTTCAATTTCCAAAGGTCTTGGAATTTCACCACCGTCCTTTGATGGAATATTAGATGATGAAACCGGCTGTAAATTTGTTCTAGTAGACATCGCAGAAGCACCTGCATGATTTATCTGTATACCTATGCAAGCTCCATGCTTGTGCACTGTTTCAGTCAATTTAAAAAGTCTAGGCAAATAGCTATCATGGTCTATTCTCAATTGAGTGGTACCATTTGAGCCTTCTGGTGAGGAAACACTCGCATTTTCAACCATTATTAGACCGACACCGCCCTTTGCTCTTTGTTCATAATACTGAATATGCTGGTAACTCATCTCACCATTCTGTTCGCCGTAGTTTGTACCCATTGGAGTCATCATTATTCTATTTTTCATAGTCATTCTTCTGACAGTCAATGGCTCAAAAATATTTCTGTATTTTGTATTCATAGCTTTCTCCTATCATAGTAAAATATTAGAGGTTATTTTTACTGACTTAAAATGCATATACAATAGAAGCTTGGTTATCATTTATAATCTAGATTAATATTGTTTAATAATTTATCTATAATCTGAATTATATTCTAAAGAATTAAAAAATACCAATACCAAAAATACTGACAATTGATAGAAAAAAACTATTAATTATGTGGAGTTGATAAAATTATAGTCGCTCAACAAAGGTTATGCTCAATAAAGACTATGCTTAACAAATGCAATGCTTAACAAATGCAATGCTTAACAAAGGCTATGTTCAACAAAGACTATGCTCGACAAAGCTTACCTCAATAAAGCTTGCCATGTTTAGTGGTAAATTCTATAAATTTTTTAATCGCCTTTAATTGGTAGTTATCTTTTTTATAGGCAAAGTACACCGTATGGTCAATGTTATAGTCATCAATTTTTAATATATTTATACTGTGATTCTTTAGTGAATCAATATTGGCAACTAAGGCGATACCAAAGTCTTCGGCCATCAGAGATGCAATGGAGTTTTCGTCTGGGCATTCGTGTACTATTTCAGGATGAAGACCATTATCCAAAAATATATTTTTTGTAAGCTTTCCAAGACCGGATGATCTGTCATAACCGATTACTTGATATTTTTCTATATCTTTTAGCTTAACCGTATCTTGCTTTGATAATTCATGATTTCTAGATGTAATAACTACCATTTCTTGCTTTATTAATGGAACAAATTCTATTTCATCGTTGTTGTCGGCAAATGCGCAGAATCCTACATCAAATCTTTCGATCATAAGACCCTTTATTATGTCGGCTGTAATCTGTTGATGAAAGCTAAAGGTAGTGTTTTTGTTATCCTCTATTGAAAGAAATTCTCTTACCAGCTTTGGAATGTAGCTATATGATAATGGATATACATATGCTATATCGATGTGACCATGGGTTCCTGACAGCTGCTTCATATGTTTCTGTGCCAAATCAAGTTCAAATAGTATCTTATCTATTTTTTCTAAAAAGACTTTTCCATACTTAGTTAACGTTATATTTCTACCGTTTCTTTTAAAAAGCTTTAATCCAAGCTCGTCTTCTAGTGATGACATAGAGTGACTTAAGCTTGGCTGAGAAATATTTAGCTCCTCAGCAGCTTTTCTAAAGTGCTCTAATCTGGCGATAGTCTGAAAATATATCAATTGATTTAAAGTCATATTTTTCCTCCGATTTAATAGCTTAAAAACACAAAATACATTGTCCATATGGCAAATATTTACTAATTTGATAATGTCGTTTTTATTTATATTAATTATACTACAAAAAAAGTATATATCAAGTTAATTGATAGTTTTTTACTATCAAAAAAGAAAAGAATATGTATTGGATTTATTGTTTAAGTTTATTTATAATGGGCATAGAGGTTGTTTAATAATTAATTAATAAAAATAGGTGCGATTATTATGCGTCTGTTGCATGCAATGGTTGTTTAGTTTCTATGAAAACGTATTATGAAAAAAAGTAAAAGCAAAAAGCTAAAAAAAGTAAAAACAAAAAGCTAAAGTAATTAGCAAAAATTTATTAAAAGAAATTATTCAAAAACATCGGAGGTTACCAAAATGGCAGAAAGAATTACAGGTTACACAGAATTAGTAGGATTGATAGCATATCCAATCAGACATTCAAGCTCACCAGCAATGCAAAATGAGGCATTTGCAAAATTAGGCTTGGATTACGCATATTTGGCATTTGAGGTTGATAACGACACTTTGGAGGATGCCGTAAAAGCAATTAGAACGTTAAAAATGAGAGGCTCAAATGTGTCAATGCCTAATAAAACAGTGGTTCACAAATATCTTGACGCAGTTTCTCCTGCTGCAGAGCTATGTGGAGCAGTAAATACTATTGTAAACGATAATGGAAAGCTTACAGGACATATTACAGATGGAATTGGTTATATGCAAGCATTAAAGGATAATGATATTGATGTTATAGGTAAGAAGATGACAATAGTTGGTGCCGGTGGTGCTGCAACAGCTATCGAAATTCAGGCAGCCTTGGACGGAGTAGCCGAAATTTCTATATTTAATAGAAAAGACGAGTTCTGGGATAATGCTGTAAAGACTGTTGAAAAAATAAATAATAATACAAAATGTAAGGCTCAATTATTTGATTTACAGGATCTAGATAAGCTGAAGGAAGAGGTTGAAGGATCTTATCTATTTGCAAACGCAACAGGAATGGGAATGAAGCCACTAGAAGGTCAGACATACGTACCCGATAAATCCTTCTTTAGAAAGGATCTAATAGTAACAGATGTTGTATACTATCCAAGAGAAACGGAATTTTTGAGAATGGCAAAAGAAGTTGGATGTAAGACTATGAATGGATTAGGTATGATGCTATTTCAGGGATCAGCTGCATTTGAGCTATGGACAGGTCAACCGATGCCAATAGAATATATGAAGGAAGCCTTAGATATTAAATATTAATTTTAGAGTAGGAGAATAATCATGGAAAACACGATTTCGACAGCAAAAGAAAAAAATTGTACTCAAGTGCTTTTATACTATATTTGAATTTCTTTATTCATGGTATAGGTGTTTCTATATTAGGGCAGCAAGTTGTAAAAATGTCGCTTGCAGCACAGTGGGGAACAACTGATGATGCGGTAACAATAATAGCTGCGGCTTTGGGCTTGGGTCGTTTGATTACACTTCCATTTTCAGGACCTTTATCAGATAAGCTAGGAAGGAGAGCATCTACCTTGATAGGTATTTCGTCATACATTATTTTCTTCCTTGGGTTGGCACTTTCTCCAAATATTAAGGTTGCTTATGCAGCTGCAATATTGGGTGGTGTGGCGAACTCATTCTTGGATACAGGTGTTATACCGGCTTGTGTGGAAATATTCGAGCCAAAATCTGGGCTAGCAACAATGCTGACAAAATTATTTATTTCCATATCACAGCTGCTGTTGCCGATAACAATCGGGTATTTAACACTTAACAAGATTCCATATTCTTCATTGATGTATGGATGTTCAATTGCGTTGCTTGTAATAGGAGTATTGGTTACAAGAATTAAACTACCAAATAGTAATAATTCTGTTGCTACTGCAAAGGCATCATTGATTGAAAATATAAAGAATACAAAATTCACAAAGGAAAGCTTAGCGCTTGTTGCTATAGGATTTACTTGTACTGCAACCTTCCAGCTTTGGTTAAACTGTGCACAGAAATTCGGTACTGAAGTTGCAGGAATGCAAAATGTTGGTCAAATGCAGATATGGTATTCTGTGGGTACGTTGGTTGCAATAGGATTGACATCTGTATTGGTAAACAAAATCAAAGAAGTTAGATTCCTATTTGTATACCCATTGATTTCTTTGTGTATGCTGATAATAGTATTGCTAGTTAAGACTCCAGTTATTTGTATTATAGGTTCATTTGTTATAGGTTATGCTGCTTCTGGTGGCGTTCTTCAGTTGGCTACTGCCACAGTAAACAATTTGTTCCCAAATATAAAGGGTACAATAACAAGTATAATAATGATAGCATCGAGTTTATCAAATTACACTATTTTGACATTGGCTGGTAAAATTGGTGAAGCTAGTGGACCACAGTCTGTAATGCTACTGAATATTGTAATTACAGTAATTGGTGTATTATTGGCACTTTTGGTAAATTTAAGATACTCAAAATTGGAAAACTCTGTTAAAATGTAGTTATAGAGAGGTAAAAAATGAAAACAGTAAAGGTTAGAAATATAGAAATAGGATCTGGAAGGCCAAAGATTTGTGTACCGATTGTGGGCAAAACATTCGATGAAATAATTGACTCAGCGAAGAATATAGCTGGTACTGGTGCTGATTTGGTTGAATGGAGAGTAGACTGGTACGAAAATATTTTTGATATTGAGAGGACAATTGAAACTGCGAAGAAGCTTAAAGAAGTATTAGGAGAGACTCCAATTCTTTTCACATTTAGAACTTCAAAAGAAGGTGGGGAAAAAGAAATTGCAGCAGATGATTATGTGAGTCTTAATTGCAAGGTAGCTTCATCTAAAGTGGTTGATCTTGTTGATGTTGAAGTCTTTACAGGAGATGCTGAGGTAAGGATGATAGTCAAGGTGGCTCATGAAAATGGTGTTTTCGTAGTTGGCTCAAATCACGATTTTGATAGGACTCCGGGAAAAAATGATATCATTTCCAGGCTGGAAAAAATGCAGGAGTTAGATGTTGATATTCCAAAGATTGCAGTAATGCCAAATTCAAAAAGAGATGTATTAACGCTTCTTATGGCAACGGAAGAAATGGCTTCTGACAAGGCAGATAGACCGATCGTTACAATGTCAATGAAGGGTATGGGATCTATCAGTAGAATCTGTGGAGAAGTTTTTGGTTCCTCTATAACGTTTGGAACAGTAGGAAAGGCGTCTGCTCCAGGACAGATAGACGTTGAAAATCTGTCTACAGCAATGGATATTATTCACGACAGTCTTTAATATACATTTGAAAATAGCTAGCCTCTTAGTTGATAATTATGTAGCTTTATCTATTTGAGGATAGCTATTTTCACATATAAAAATGTGTTGAATAGGTTAATTTGATTGATGAGGTATGGTTATGAAAAAGATATTGCCTGATAAGCTTGAAGAATTGCTTTTGGTGTTTTTTCTTGGAATGATGACAATTGTTCTTGGTATGCAGATTGTATCAAGATATATTGTAGGTAATTCTTTGAGCTGGTCTGAAGAACTGGTTAGGTATTTGTTCATTTGGTCAGCTTTTATTGGTGTACCCTACTGTATAAAGCTAGGCTTATCATTAAAGGTGTTGAAATTTATCGAATTTTTACCAAAGAGATTACAAAAATCAATATTATTTATTGATAGAATAATATTGATTTTATTCTTTATATTCATGTTATATTTTTCAATTATGGTTGTAAGGGAAAGCTTTGTATCTGGGCAAACTAGTCCGGCTTTGGGGGTACCAATTTGGTTGGTATATCTATCTGTTGTTGTCGGTTCTTTTTTGTCGGTATGTAGAGTGCTGGAAAAGATTATTGAATCTGCAAATAATGTTGATTCAAAAGCAGATAGCTTTTAATTTAGAAAAGGACGTTGATTATGAATTTGCAAATTGTGTCGATTTTATTCGTTATTTTTTTAATAATTGGAATACCAATCGGAGTTGTATTATGTATCACAAGTATGGTTCCAAATTTTATTAACCCTCTATTTCCAGCAGATCCACAGTATCTGATTAGAGCGATGATCAGTGGGGTAAATAGTTTTCCGATATTGGCGGTTCCTATGTTTATTTTTTCTGGAAATATTATGGCAAAAGGGAAAATATCAGAAAAGATTTTTGACCTTTTCTCATATTTTGTAGTAGCTAGGACTGCAGGACTTCCGATTGCAGTAATTATTACTTGTATGTTTTATGGTGCCATATCTGGATCCGGACCAGCAACAACCGCTGCAGTTGGAACGATGACCATTCCAATATTGGCAAAGGCTGGATATAAAAAGGATTTTTCTACTGCACTTGTAGCAGTGGCTGGTGGAATTGGAGTAATTATACCTCCATCAATTCCGTTTATTTTCTATGGACAAGCCTCTGGTGTATCCATTTCAAAGCTCTTTATAGCAGGAATAATTCCAGGATTGCTTATAGGCTTTTTTCTGATGGTTTATTCGTGGATATACTGCAAGAAGAATGGAGAGGATAAGGAGCTTATTTTGAAATATAAAAAAGAATTGACAGAGCTAGGTTTAAAAAGAATATTTTTCGATAGTATCTTGTCTTTACTTTGTCCGATAATAGTGTTAGGCTCAATTTACACAGGAATTGCATCACCTACAGAAGCAGCTGTGATTTCAGTATTTTATTCGATTATATTGTCATTGATTGTGTATAAGTCGATTGGAATAAAAGATTTGTGGGAGATAATGGTCGAGACAGTAAGAACTTACTCTACAATACTATTTATTATAGCTGCGGCTATTGCTTTTTCAAGAGTTCTTATATTTTTAAAGGCTCCAGATATTATTTCTGCTCAGATAACGGCAGTAGTATCAAGCAAGATTGCATTGCTACTTTTGGTGAATTTTTTGCTATTGATGGTTGGAATGATAATGGATACTACGCCAGCAATTTTGGTATTAACACCAATTTTACTACCAATAGTCTCGAGATTTGGAGTTGATCCTATTCAATTTGGTATAATTATGGTTGTGAATCTTGCAATTGGTTTTGTAACACCACCGCTTGGGGTAAATCTTTTTGTGGCTAGTACAATTTCAGGTGTAAAAATGTCTGATATAGTCAGTAGGTCAGCGCCGTTTATAATTTCTTTTTTAGTTGCTTTGCTGGCGATAACATTTGTTCCAACCTTGAGCATGATAGCTATATAGAGTTGTGGAGGTATGGATGATTAGAAAAAATTATAATATCATTATATTGATATCACTGGTACTCTTTGTTATTGGAGCTATCAAATTAAGTGAAAATAATGTTCATGACAGAAGGCGTGAATATATAAAAAATGAAGACGTATTGGAGCTGTATGCTGGCTGTGATTCAGGAGAAAGTACTGTTACAGCAATGTTTATGAATGATTTCGCAAGGCGAGTGAAGGAAAAATCAAATGGAAAAATTGTGATAGACACATATAGTAATTCTAAAATAGGTGGTGATAGTGAATTATTGGAAGCCTGTCAATCTGGAAATATAAGCTTCGTGTTCCAGACGACAGCCCCTCAGTTTTCACTAATTACAGAAACTGCAATATTTGATATACCGATGAAATTTGAGAGCTTGGATGGTGCTAGAAGAGAGATTGATGAGAAAATTCTCGATAAATTGAAGCCGTTTTATAGAGAAAAAAGCTTGGAGCTTTTGGGAATTGCAGATCAAGGGTTTAGAGAGATGACATCAAATAAAAAAATAAGTAGCTTTGAGGATTTTAAAGGTGTTAAAATAAGGACAATGGAAAATAATAACCATATTAAATTTTGGAAAAGCCTGGGAGCAAATCCAACACCAATGTCATATTCGGAGGTATATATTGGACTGCAGCAAGGAACGATAGATGCACAGGAAAATCCATTGGAGGCGATTATTACACCGAGATTTTATGAGCAGCAGGATTATTTGATAATGACAAATCATCTTTTACACCCTGTTACCTGTGTAGCATCAAAGGAACTGATGGATAATCTTTCAACAGAATGTAGGAAAATTATTGAGGCTTCGATACATGAGTCTGTTGTATGGGCAAGACATAAAACAGATTCTCTTTTAAAAGAAAGGATTCAGACTATAATTGATAGTGGAACACAAATTATTAATATAGATGAAAAAACAAGGAAAATTATGATAGAAAGGGGCGAAAAAATAGGTAGAGAAATATCTGATTGATGACATAAAAATTCTGTTGTATAAATATTATGTAATAAAAACTAAATTATAAATATTAATACAATAATATAAATAAAAATATTTTTAATTTTATCGATAAAGAGAAGCTATCTATAAGAAATAGAGGCTTCTCTTTATCTTTTGCTATTAAAATTTTCGCACCCAATTCTAATGCTTTGAAGGCCTTAGTTTTTTGAAATCAATGTATTTATATATGGCGATAGCTGTAAATGAAACGCCTAGGATTATTGATAGCATAAAGATAGCTTCATGAAAAAAAAATTTCTCCGGCAATATTTTTATTACGGGATCAATCCTCTCATCAAATATCCAGTAATCATTTCTAAACAATATTTTGTGAAAGGCTACAAAGCTACCTGAAAAATTTACTACAAAAGGTATGCTTAAAGTCACTGGAATAAGAATTAATTGTCTAAAAATACTCAGAAATATTTTGTGGTATTTATTTTTCCAGCAATAAATTACTCCGAATAAGGAAATCAACCAAATTGCAATCTTAATCCTAATAAGCATTTGTATAATATTTCTAACCTCAACAAAATGAATTATTCCATTTTCAGATGATGGTAGCCTCGGTATTTCAAATTTAGTATCTTCAAAAGAAATACTATAGTCTATTAAATAATCATAGCTTTCTTTTATTATTTCTCTTGACAGCCCAGATTTTTGTGGAATGTTTAAATTATCAATATCAAGGTAGTATATCTGTCTAAAGCTAAAGATAAATACAATTATGGATATTAAAAGGGCAACAGGTATTAAATTTTTTGTATAGTATCCTATTTTGCAAATAATGTTCATAAATACCTCCCATTCTATTATTACATAATTCAATGGCAAATCAAAGACATAGAGAAAGATTATTACAAGACTGTAATATTATTGTTATGCCAATATAGTTATTCTCTTTTTTCATTTTTTGTATCACATCAATTGTAACACTACAGTTATGAATCTTTTATTAATTTATGTATATTGAACAGTGTATAAACTAGTGTTAAAATATTAAGGTAAGAATTTTTTTGGGAGGTATTAAATGAAGCTAATTGTCGGTACTAGAGGGAGTACTTTAGCTATTGCACAGACTGAAATAGTAATTGGAAAGCTGTCTGAAAAATATTCAGATTTGAGCATAGAGAAAAAAATAATAATTACAAAGGGGGATAAGGATAAAAGTACAGCGCTTAATAAGATTGGCGATAAGGGGATTTTTGTGAGTGAAATTGAAAAACAATTAATTGAAGGAAATATTGATTTCGCTGTTCACAGCTATAAGGATATGCCTTCTGAAATAGATGAAAAATTGATGCTTGTTGATACTCCAGATAGAAGTGATCCAAGAGATGCTCTAATAATAAATCCAAAATACAATCTTGTAAATCAAGAGTTAAAGGATTGGATTATAAACACAAAAGGTCTGAGGATTGGAATTGGTAGTATAAGAAGAAAATCACAGATGCTTAGGATGAATAAGTCAATTGAAGCTATAGGAATAAGAGGAAATATAGAAACTAGAATAGATAAGATGATTAAAGAAGATTTGGATGGAATAATTCTGGCAGCTTCCGGTATAAAGCGATTGGGAAAGGATAATTTAAATGTATATTACTTTTCATATGAGGAAATGATACCATCTCCAGCTCAAGGTGCACTTGCAATTGAAATAAGGAAGGAAAGAAAGGATCTAATAAAACTTTTTGATAGCATATCAGATAAACCTGAATCGATAAAGGTCAAGGCTGAGAGAAGCTTTATGAAGACGATTAATGGTGGATGTCATTCTCCGGTGGGTGCAATAGCAACTATAGATGGTAAAACACTTAGCTTGAGAGGTATTTTTGGAGACTCTAAGGGCAAGAGCATAGTTATAGATGAAATTTGTGGAGATTTGGAAAATGCCGAGGAATTGGGATGCAAATTGGCGGAAATGCTACTTGATAAATTGAGCTTGGAGGATGAGCTTTAGTATGAGTAATAAAGTATATATTGTAGGTGCTGGACCTGGAGATTATGGATTAATTACTTTGAAGGCGGTAGAGTGCATAAAAAAGGCAGATGTTTTGGTTTATGATAGACTTGTAAATCCTGATTTTTTAAATTTGAAAAAAGATAACTGTGAGGTGATATATGTTGGCAAGGAATCCAGCAATCATATTGTACCACAGGATCAGATAAATAGAATATTGATAGATAAATTTAACGATGGTAAAGCAGTAGTTAGATTGAAGGGTGGAGATCCATATGTTTTCGGAAGAGGCGGTGAAGAGGCAGAAGCTCTTTATGATGAAGGTATTGAATTTGAAGTTGTGCCAGGAGTCACATCTGCTATAGGTGGTCTCTGTTATGCTGGCATACCGGTGACACATAGAGACTACTCTTCATCCTTCCATATTGTTACTGGTCATTCAAAGAAGGATGATCAAAATGAGATAAATTGGAGCTCTTTGTCGAAAGAAAAGGGAACATTGATTTTTCTGATGGGAATAGGAAATATTGGACACATTGTCAAGCAATTGATTGAAAATGGAAAGGAACCAAATACTCCGGTGGCTTTTGTATCATGGGCGACAAGGCATAATCAGAAGACAACGCTGTCGACCTTGAAGGATGCAAGGGAGTGCGTTGAGCGTGAAAAAATAAAAGCTCCAACAATTTTTGTTGTTGGAGCTGTTGTAAAGCTGGCTGATAAACTTAATTTTTTTGAGAAAAAGCCTCTTTTTGGAAAAAATATAGCTATAACAAGATCCAGAGCTAAAAATAGTGAGCTGAGAAAAAAATTAGAAGAAAAAGGTGCCAAAGTAATCGAAATACCGACAATTGATATAAAATCTATAGAGTCCTCCAAGGTAATGATAAAAGAGAAAATAGATGGTATAAATGATTACGATTATCTGGCATTCACAAGCCACAATTCGGTAAAGTATTTTTTTGATATTTTGAAATTCTATAGCTTTGATTTGAGAAAGCTGGCAAATGTAAAGCTTTGTAGCATTGGAGCAGCGACTACGAGTGAATTAGAAGCTAAAGGCGTATTGCCGGATATTACAAGTGAAAGGTTTGATGCTGTTAGCTTGGCAGTAGAAATATCAAAACACTCTGTCGGTAAGGTACTTTTTCCTTGTTCAGAAATAGCTGGCACAGCCTTGCAGGAATATCTTGGAAATAATGGATTTGCTGTAGATAGAATCGAAGTATACTCAAATAGGGTCAATTATTCAGAAAGAGAGAGAGTTGTTGATATATTGAGCAATTCGTCTGTTGATTTCATAACATTTACAAGTTCCTCGACATTTGAAAACATAGTCGAATTGATGGGGGCTGAAAATATATCACTGCTTGAGAAATGTAAGATTATTTCGATAGGTGACATTACAACAAAAACTATAAAGTCAAAGATAAATAATAATGTATTTCAATCGAAGGAAGTGAGCATGGAGTCCATGGTTGAAAAAATAATTGAATTATTGTAATAATTGTATAATAAAATAGTAAAACTATAAGAAAGTAAAATTATGAAAATAGGATAATAAAATGTTAGCAATCTAAAAATAAAAAGTATAGTGGCAGAACAGCAAAGCAATAAAACGATAGAAAAGTGGAATGATAGTTAAAAAATAAAATGGTACTAGGAGATATAAGCATGAAAAGGCAAAGACGATTAAGAAAAACAGATGGTTTGAGATCTATGGTCAGAGAAACTAGATTATCAATGAGAGATTTCATCTATCCAATTTTCGTAATTGAAGGAGAGAATATAAAGAATGAAATACCAAGTATGCCAGGTATTTTTCATTTTTCAATAGATAAGCTAGAAGATGAGATAAAAGAAATTATCGAGCTTGGAATAGAAAGCGTATTGTTGTTTGGAGTGACAAAATCAAAGGACTGGTGTGGTAGCTCAGGCTTTGATGATGGTGGTATTGTGCAACAGGCTGTTAGAGAGATTAAGAGGATAAACAAGGATATAAACGTGATTACGGATGTATGTATGTGTGAGTATACAGATCATGGGCATTGTGGAATACTTGATAATGACGGGTATGTGAACAACGATAAGACATTGGCGTTTCTGGCAAAAATCGCCTTGAGTCATGCAAAGGCTGGAGCAGATATGGTTGCACCTTCTGATATGATGGATGGAAGAATAGGGTACATCAGAAAGGTACTAGATGAAAATGGGTTTGTTAATACGGGAATCATGGCATATAGTGCAAAGTTTGCTTCAAATTTCTATGGTCCATTTAGAGATGCAGCGGAGTCAGCACCATCATTTGGAGATAGAAAATCATATCAAATGGATCCCTCAAACTATAGAGAAGCTATTCTTGAATGTGAATATGATATTGAAGAGGGAGCAGATATTATTATGGTAAAGCCAGCCCTGTCTTATCTTGATGTAATAAAAGGAGTAAAGGACAGATTTAATGTTCCTGTCGCTGCGTATAATGTTAGTGGTGAATATTCCATGCTGAAGCTTGCAGTAAAAAAAGGCTTGTTAAATGAGGATGCAATTTATGAAGCTGTCATGTCGATAAAAAGAGCAGGTGCCGACATTATTATTACATATTTTGCAAAAGATATGGCGAAGTATATTGATAAATGGTAGGTGATAAAGATGTTTTTTCCGATGATGATTGATATAGAAAGAATGAAAATATTGATTGTTGGTGGGGGGAAAATTGCTTACAGAAAGTACAATAATGTTGCAATGTATGCAAATAACATAACAATAGTCGCAAAATCTTTTGACGAGAGCTTTTTAAAAGAAGAGTTTTTGAAAGATAACACTGATGTCAAGTTATTGGAGAAAGGCTTTGAACTATCGGATTTGGACGGATATGATATGGTTTATGCTGCGACTGATGACAGGGCTTTAAATATGGCGATTAGCGAGCATTGCCATTCAAAAAAAATATTGGTAAATTCTGTTGACAATCATGAGAATTCATCGTTTATTAACATGGGTATTTTCGACTGTGAGATTGATGATGAGAAGGTGTTGATTGGCGTATCGTGTCAAGGTAAAAATCCGAAGCTGGTAAAAGCCATAAAATATCAGCTAGAGGAGTATTTTGCTAGTAGGAGGGAAAATAAATGAATTTAGACGATTTAAATATTGCACAGAGACAGGCTGTTGAAAGAACTGAGGGACCAGTTCTAATACTAGCTGGTGCAGGCTCTGGAAAAACAAAGGTTTTAACTACTAGAATTTCATACCTGGTGGAGGATAAAAATGTTAATCCGGGAAATATTTTGGCTATTACATTCACAAATAAAGCTGCAAATGAAATGAGAGAAAGAGTCGACAAAATAATAGGCGATAATTCTAGAGATATGTGGATCTCGACGTTTCATTCTTGTTGCGTTAGGATTTTGAGAAAGGATATAAACAAAATCGGATATAATAGAAGCTTCGTCATTTATGATTCCTCAGATCAAGCGACATTGATCAAAGAATGTATGAAAGAGCTAGATATTAACGACAAAAAATTCGATCATAAGCTGATAATTTCAAAAATATCCTCTGCAAAAGATAAGCTGATGGATCCGAAAGAGTTTGCTAGACAAGCTGGATCTGATTTTTGGTTAAAAAAAGTAGCTGAGGTCTATGCAGTTTATCAAGAACGATTAAAGAGAAGTAGTGCACTTGACTTTGATGATTTGATTGTAAAAACAGTTGAATTGCTGAAAAGCTCTGAGGATGTTTTGGAATTTTACAGGAATAAATTCAAATATATAATGGTTGATGAATATCAGGATACATCAAGAGCACAGTATGAACTAATAAAAATGCTGGCCATGGGACATCAAAATATTTGCGTTGTTGGTGATGACGACCAAAGTATTTATGGCTGGAGAGGTGCTGATATTAGAAATATACTTGAATTTGAAAGAGATTACGATGATGTTTTCGTGGTAAAGCTTGAGCAAAATTACAGATCTACTCAGATAATATTAGATACTGCAAATTATCTAATAGCTAATAATATCGAGAGGAAGAAAAAGCGTCTTTGGAGTGAAAAAAAAGGAGGCGAGAGAGTTCAGGTTAAGCTTCTTAAAAATGAGGTCGAGGAAGCGAATTTTGTAGCTAATGAAATATATGAAAACTCTATAAAAACGGGTAGATCCTTTAGCGAATATGCTGTTTTGTACAGAGCAAATGCACAGGCTAGAGCAGTTGAAGATGCTTTAAACAAATTTCAAATTCCATACAATATCTATGGTGGAATAAAATTCTACGAGAGAAAGGAAATCAAGGATTTGCTGGCTTTTCTAAGAGTGATAGTGAATCCACAGGATGACATTTCAGTAAAGCGAATTATTAATATACCTAGAAGAGGAATAGGACTAAAAACAATTGAAAAGCTTGAGGATAGAGCAAGCATGATGAAGGAAAGTCTATATTCTGTGTTGCTAGATGTAGACAATAATTCTGATATTTCCACGAAAGCGAAAAAGGGAATAAACGAATTTTTGGATATGGTAGGACTTTTGAGAGCCTTGAATGAGGTATATAAACCGAGTGAATTGATTGAAAGAGTTTTAGATGTAACTGGGTATAAAAGTGAGCTTGAATTTCAAATAAAAAAGAATGAAAACATGCAAAATGGTAAGGCAGAGGAAGCACAAGATAGAATAGATAATTTGATGGAGTTTATTTCTATTGCAATTGAATATGAATCTGGAGTACTCAATTCTGGAGAAGAAAAAAATCTTGAAGAGTTTTTATCCGGAATATCATTGTCTAGTGATATTGATGAGGAGGATAATGATAGCCTAGACAAGGTATCTCTTATGACGATGCATTCTTCAAAGGGATTGGAATTTCCAGTTGTGTTTATTGTTGGAATGGAAGAGAATATTTTTCCTATTGCAAGAGCTATTCATAGTATGTCGGATGCAGAAATTGAAGAAGAAAGAAGGCTTTGCTATGTTGGAATTACAAGAGCAATGAAGGTATTATATTTGACACATACCGCGAGCCGAGTTTTGTATGGTAAGCCTAACGTAAATAAGAAATCAAGATTTTTGGGAGAATTGCCGGATGAAACTGTTGAGATATTAGATTCTCCAGTAAAACCAGTAGAATTTGAAGGTGCGAATTATAGTCTAATTGCAAAATACGCTGACAAATATAAAAATTCGATGAATCTTGAAAGTGCAAAATCAATCGGAGCAAAGATAAAAAAGGAAAAAGATGATGCGATGAATGTCGCTTGTGGTGAAGGTGCAGGCTATGATTCATATGACTCAAGCAAAATACCAAGATTAAAGAAAGGCTCTCTTGTCAGACATCCAAAGTTTGGTGATGGTATAGTGGTGTCTAAATTAGGTGCTGACGTAACGATAGCCTTTAACAGCAAAGGAATAAAGAAAATAAATTTGGAATATAATACAATTGAGGTGAAGAAATACTGATGAATAGAGAGGATTTTTTTGTAAATCGAGAAAATATATTGATTAATCAAGAAGAAATAGCTTTGGCTGAGCAGCTAGTTGAGTTTATCAACAACAGTCCTACTCCATATAATGTGGTGGATAATTTAAAAAAAGATTTATTAGAGGCTGGGTTTGATAAGCTAGACCTATTTGATGAATGGAAGCTAGAAAATGGAGGTAGATATTATTTAGAGGTAAGCTCGTCGTCTATCATTTCATTTGTAGTGGAAGAGTCCATTGGAAACACAAGCTTTAGAATAATTGGAAGTCATAGTGACTCACCGTGCTTTAAAATAAAACCAAAATCTGAGATAAAGATAGATAGTGGAATAAAACTGAGTGTGGAGTCTTATGGTGGAATGATTATTAGCTCTTGGTTTGATAGACCACTGGCGATTGCAGGGCGAGCTTTCGTAAAAAACACACAAAATTATTTTGAACCGAAGGAATACATAATAAACATAAAAAAACCACTGTGTATTATACCAAATCTGGCAATACACATGAATCCAAATGTGAATACAGGGCTGGAATATAATAAGCAAAATGATGTTATGCCACTCGTTTTAGAAACAGGAAAAAGAATAGACAGTGAGGATTATATAAGAGAGATTATTTCGGAGGATATAAGACTAAAATACGATGATACTGTAGCGATTGACGAAATAGTGGATTTTGAACTATTTTTATATGAATATGAGGAGGGTAAAATAATTGGATCAAAGGGAGAATTTCTGTCTTGCTCGAGATTGGATAATCTTGCTAGTGTCTATCCAAGCATCAAATCACTGATAAAATATTCTCAAAACAAATTAAGATTTTCTTCCTTATATGATAAAGAGCTTGATGAAAATAGGAGAAAAAATAACGAAAAAAACCATGAAAACTTAAAAAAGTCATATTCTATAAAAATGGCAGTTGCGTTTAATCACGAGGAAGTCGGAAGTATGTCGGGTGAGGGGGCAGATTCTAATATATTGGCGAATGTGATGGAGAGAATTATTCTTGCATTGGGAAATGGGAGAGAAGAATTCCTAAGATGCCTACATTCTTCATTTATGATATCGGCGGATCTTTCTCATGCAGTGCATCCAAATAAACCGGAAAAATCTGATTCAAATCATAAGCTGATATTCGGCGGTGGACCGGCAATTAAGACTCATGCAGGCAAGGCATATGCAACGGATTCATTTTCTGCAGCTGTAATTAAATCGATTTGCAATGACAAAAATATTAAATATCAAATTTTTGTAAATCGTTCTGATATGAGAAGCGGCGCGACGATAGGCTCAATTGTTTCAGCAAAGGTAATGCTGCCTGTTGTAGATATTGGTATGCCAATATTGTCAATGCATTCAATCAGGGAGCTAGGCATGATAAAGGACTATGTTGAATATTATAATCTTATGGAAGCCTTTTATGAAAAATAGACAAATAGATAATAAAATAATATAGCCTTAACATTGAACCTATGTAGTATATTTTCTATATAACACACAAATTTCACTGTTGAAAATGAAAAAAATTAGTAAAAAAATAATTTTTAGAAAAACTGCTGAACACGTTGTATTTTATATATTTTCAACATGTAAATACGTGTAAAAAATAACAATAATAATCACCTTAATAAAAAAAGTATGCTAACCTTTTCAAAATTTATGTTATAATAATATTAAGGTTATTGTTTGGTCTTGATAAAAAGATTAAGGATAACAAATAAAAAATGAATAGAAGAGGTGAACTTTATGGAAAACAAGAAAAGGGTAAAAGCTATAAGTCTTGAAACTTTTGTATTTTTGGCCATATTTATCGCTGGATTTGGAACCTTGGGTTCGGTCATGGGTGTGGGGCCAATGTTCAAGACTATGATTGCCACAGCGCATGATCTGTTGTTGCAAACTGTATTCTTGATTATGTCTATGGCTGTTCTAGCAGGTGCTATAAGTGCGCTACTGTCGGAATTTGGAGTTATTTCGCTTATTAATAAGATCTTTGCTCCTTTGATGAAGCCAATATGGGGTCTTCCAGGTGCAAGTATAACAGGTGCAGTTGCTACATATCTTTCAGATAATCCTGCTATTATACCATTTGCGAGTGATAAGATGTTTACACAATACTTCAAAAGATATCAGATTCCTGCATTGTGTAACTTGGGAACTTCGTTTGGCATGGGATTGATTGTCACGACATTTATGATTTCTCAAGGGCCTGAATATATTGCTCCAGCATTGATAGGTAATTTGGCTGCGATAATAGGCTCTGTAATAAGTGTTAGACTTATGCTTAGGCAAACCAAGAAATATTATGGAGATTCGGCATACGATAAATTGGATGCAGATGAAAATTTAAATTCAGAAACTAGTTCAAATAGCGAAAATCAGAACGAATTTAGATACATTAGGACTGGAAATTTATTCCAGAGAGTTTTGGATGCTTTGTTAGAAGGTGGTAAAAATGGGGTAGAGATGGGAATGGCCATTATACCTGGAGTACTTATTGTATGTACATTTGTTATGATGCTAACATTCGGACCAGGAAAAGGAGGCGAGTACACTGGTGCAGCTTATGAAGGTGTAAAATTGCTTCCGTATCTTGGAGATAAAATCAAATTTATAATTGAACCGTTATTCGGATTCCAGTCAGCAGAGGCGATTGCTTTCCCAATAACTTCACTTGGAGCTGTTGGGGCTGCAATATCGTTGGTTCCAGAGTTACTAAAAACTGGGCATGCTTCTGCAAATGACATTGCGGTATTTACTGCGATGGGTATGTGCTGGTCTGGATACTTGAGTACACATATAGGAATGATGGATGCACTTAAGTCAAGAGAGCTTGCTGGAAAGGCAATTCTATCACATACAGTAGGTGGTT
The DNA here is from genome assembly GCF_900112955.1 of Peptostreptococcus sp. D1. Lineage (GTDB taxonomy): Bacteria > Bacillota > Clostridia > Peptostreptococcales > Peptostreptococcaceae > Peptostreptococcus. The sequence continues at coordinate 410,271 of NZ_FONP01000001.1, read as the reverse complement.
TGTGTGCTGGTATTGTTGCTCACTTGATATTCGTGTTAATAGTTCATTGATTGTTTTGTTAGAAGTAGTTATAGATTAGTTGAAGCGTAGTATATATTTAAATTAAAACATATTATACATCCTATGAAAGAGTTGGCTTATAAGATTAGTCATAGAGAAAAAGAGGTTAAACACATATGCTTATACATAGAGTGTTCAACCTCATATCTCATTGCCTAACCTTTGGGTCAGCTCTTAAAAATTTTATTCGATTCTTTTTTTCTAAATATATTGTGTCTAGCATTGAGCCCTCTAAACACAATGTAGCTCACAAATATCAGTGTACCTAGAACTGTTGAAATAAAGCCGATGCTTTGAAGAGGTCTTTCATATTTAAACTCGACCCTATGTATTCCTGGGTTTAGCTTAATCGCCATAAAGCCGATATTTGACCTAAATATATCAGTATTATTTCCATCCACAAATGCCTTCCACCCATCATTAAACGGAATTGAGATAAAGAGTAATTTGCTTTCTTTGTTTTCTATTTCGCCTGTAAAGCCATTTTTGTTCATAGATACGTTTTTAAGATGATTATTTTTTAGTCTTTCAATATTTGTTTCGTAACTGCCAAAGCTAATCAGATCCAAGCTTATTTTTGATAAATCGAATTCTCCTTTATTAGGAATTCTAATTTTTAATTGATTTTTGCCACTATCAATATATCCAATGTTTATAAGCTTTTGATTTTCTCCAGCATACCAATTTGAATGCTTATTGATAAAATCATAATATCTTTCTTCTCCGTTATGTGTAACAAAAATATGTGGATTATTCTTAAAAACATCTTGGCTGTCTATTCTTAAATAAAGCTCACCTTTAAGCTTTGCATCATATTCAAGTAGGAGAATATCATCTTTTTTGTTTTTAATAATACCTCTATTCTGTAGAATATGCTTCGTATTTTTGTCTTCTCTTGAAGCTTTAAAAGCATTAAAATCTAATTTTGTATCAACTAAGCTTGATTTTCTGAAATAATTATCCTCAAGTTTTTTAATACCTGTCAAATTTGGCTTTTTATTGTCTGTGTTGTCAATAATGCAAGCTTCAAGTAATATGTTTTGTTTTTTTAATACATCCAGCATTCTAATGTCATCATAGCTCACATATTTATCATATGTAAAGCCAAATGGAAGATAGTATTTGTTTTCATATAAGCTATCAGATATTTTTTTATATCCAAAGGGTATCTTCGAATCGGAAAGATAGTATTTGGTTGATGTAATTGAGTTTAGTATAGCTCTGCTATCGAATCCTCTTACGACTGTTATGGGAATAGAGGCAGTGTTTATATATTCCAAATTAAACAGTGAAAAATTTTTGTTTTCAATGCTATAATTAATTGGTATTGAATTGTATCCAAATATATCGGAATAATTATTCTCTGCTGTGTTTGGATTATCAACTCTAAAAAATTCACTACTGTCTGTTAGAATATCCTTATATTTGTCGTATTTAACCAGTTTTTCATGTAAAATATAATTTTTTACAAAAGCTCTTGAATACGAGCTTTGTTTAGCGTAAATAAACATACTTACTGAAAATGATATTATTATAAGCACGTATATCGAGCTGCTCTTAAGATTTTTATTTCTGAAAAATAAAATTATCGCAATTAGTGCAAAAGCAACTACTATTGGCAATATATCATTGGAAAATGCAATTTTTGATTGTATCCTCATCAGATTAGGATCGTTGGCATATCTCAAATATGTTCTATATGTATATACACCGATTATCAGTAAAGTAGTGAAGCATATCGATATTTTTTTATACCCTTGCGATTCAACCACAGACTCAAATCGAATAACGAAAATATATGAAAGTAATAGCGTAACGATGAAGTACCATCTGTAGTTATCATATAGAAATCCTCCAAATAGCTTGTGTAGTTTCGGAGATAGTATTAGCAATAGGGTGAAAAAAGAAATTATTTTCAGCTTTAAGTTGCCTTTGTTGATAAGCATATCGATAAGCGTAACCAATACCACAATCGAAATTCCCACCAATGCGAAATTATTGGAGTCTGGAGTTCTAAAAAACGCATAAAAGTAATTAATAATGTCATTTTTAGCCATTATAAAAGGTAGCTCAGCCTTGCTATCTATATTTCTAATACTGTTGGTAATGATGCTATTAACAACTGGAAAGGTTACTATACCGGATATTAAAAATGACAGCAAATAGGAAAGCATACCTCTGCCGAAAATCTTTATGCTGCTTGAAGGACCTTTTTTTAAGAAAATGTCAATAGTACAAATCAATGCATAAAAAAATGCAGTTACTGACAGGATAATTGACAAGTATACATTTGTAATAAGCGAAGCAGCGAACACTATCACAAATAGCAAAATATTATTTTTATAAACCAATTTATGCACAGCTATAACCATCAAAGGTAGTAAAATCATCGCATTGATAAAGAATGGATGCATCATACCAGGAGATAGGGCATAATTGGAGAAGGTGTACAAAACGGCACCAAAAGCAATGCTTATAGGATATTTCTTTTCTGTAAAGTACGCACACATGAAGATAAATGCGATTCCAGATAGATAAATTCTAAGGAATATTCTAATCATGTATATTGTCACAGGGCTAAGATTTTTAATTAGAAAAATTGCACTCAATGGATCCGTTAATCCATAATAATGGTATGTGCTTAAAATATCCTGACCGAGACCGATATTAAAGTTGAATAAATAAAATCCATTCTTTACGATATCATTAAGGTATTTGGATATATATATTTGAGATGGAAAGTGTTGTACAAATGCATCACCATAATATACAAAGCTTCTTCCATCCTTATGCATAATAAAAATAATGATAGAGGACAGAAATAAAAAAATACAGCTGTAGATTATCATAATTTTTAATAGATCTTTTTTATATTTCATTGGGTACCTCTCTACATTTTAATATAATAAACCGAAATTCGTTTAGTGAGAAATGCTGTGCAAGCCTCGAGTAATCAAGGAGCTTACAACAGTCACATCAAATATAAATGCCAAATATTTATATCAAATTTATATAAATATTTGGTAGGGTAACAAATGATTGTACCCTACCATATGGAAAGCTATACTATTTTATATTAATCTGACAACAGCTGTTGCAGAAAAATATTTTATTTTTCTATTCGACAATTTTATAGGACTCGTCAGTCAAAATAAACCTTGATTTCATTGAATTTGACAAGTATATTTTTTTGTCCTTCGTCAAAAATATCGCTCCGACATCCTTTTTTGAATTAATAAATTCCAAGCCTTTTTCAAGTCCCATTCCAAAGGTAGAAGTAGATAAAGCATCTCCATCAATAGACTTCTTTGAAATTATGGTAACAGAATTTAAATTATTTTCAAATGGATATCCCGTTTTAGGGTTTAACATATGGTGATACAGCTTGTCTCCAGCCTTGACGAATCTTTCGTAAATTCCAGACGTGACTACAGAGGTATTTTCAGCCTTGATATATCCAATTGATGTTGAAGCTTCCTCATAAGGTGCTTGTATACCGATTTTATATGGTTGACCAGATTTGTCACCCAAAACAAATACATTGCCACCTAGGTTGATTATGGCACTTTCAATATTATTGCTTGTAAGATTTTCACAAATTAAATCTGCGACATAGCCCTTTGCAATTGCACCTAAATCGAGTCTCATATTTTTTTCATTCAGAAAAACTGTTTTTTTACTTTTGTCAAGCTCTATATTTTTATAGTTTATAAGTTGTAGATTCCTTGTAATCTCATCGCTACTAGGAACTCTTGCATTATTTGTTCCAATTTGCCAAAGTGACGAAATAGCACCGATTGTCGGATCGAAAACTCCACCTGTCAAATTCGCATACTTTATTGAGGCTTCAATCACGTTGAATGTTTCATTTGAAACAGTTACAGGGCTTATGCCAGCTTTTTCGTTGATTTTATTTATCTCTGTATTGCTCTGTTGTGCACTCATCTTGTTGTGAATATCCTTTAGTATAGTATCAGCATCCTTTAGAGCAGCTTCAGCATTGCTTTTTTTAGCGTTAAATACCTTAACCTCACTCACAGTTCCAAGATAATAGTAGGTTTTCGATAGCTCATCGATTTTTTTATTAATTGTAAAATATAATGCTGCTACAAATACAAGGCTTACAAGTACAGCAAGCTTGATTATTCTATTGTTTTTCTGGCTCATCGAAGCTCTCACCCTTTGTATCAACTGTTACCTTTTTCATTTTTTGCTCATTGACCGGTCTATCTCCAAAGCTTGTTTCAGCTTCGGCAATCTTGTCTACTATATCAAGACCTTCGATGACTCTACCAAAGCTTGCATACTGTCCATCAAGATGTGGTGAGTTTCTATGCATGATAAAGAATTGAGAGCCAGCTGAATTTGGATTCATTGCTCTAGCCATTGAAAGAACACCTCTTTCGTGTTTTAAATTGTTTGTGAATCCATTAGCCGAGAATTCTCCATGAATATTGTATCCTGGGCCACCCATTCCTGAGCCTTGTGGGCAACCTCCCTGTATCATAAAACCATTAATTACCCTATGAAATATTAATCCATCATAATATCCCTTGTTTATTAATGAAATAAAATTTTTGACAGTGTTAGGAGCTATATGTGGATAAAGCTCTGCCTTAATAATATCTCCATTTTCCATTTCTATTGTTACTATCGGATTATTTTGTTCCATTTTACACCTCTTCTTATTTTTATTTTTTTGTTAGAATTTTTCTACTTCTGGAGTAAGGCTTGGCACCAACTGCTTCTTTCTTGAAACAAGTCCGTCAACAAAAACTCCCTGAGTAGGCTCAACGTTGAACGCATTTGCAACTATTTCATCTGGGGACTTATAAAGCATATAAGAGCCTTCTTTGATGATATCAGTAATTGCAAGATAAAGCATATCAAATTCAGACGCATTTATATAAGTAAGGAATTCATCCTTTTTACTCAAAACAGAATCTATGTCAAGAGTCATTACCTGACCGATACCAACCTTCTTTGTTCCCATATCGAAAGCCTTGAAATCCATGTTTACTATATCCTCAACAGAGTATCCGTCAAGAGAAGTACCAGCCTTGAACATTTCCATTCCATATTTTTCATAATCTACCTCCGCTATTTTGGCAAGTGCTTTACCAGCCTCTATATCAAGCTCCGTAGTTGTAGGTGATCTAAAAATCAATGTATCTGATAATATTGCTGATAACATTAGTCCTGCGATTGGCTTTGATATTTCGACATTGTTTTCTCTGTACATATTGTATAAAATTGTGTTTGTACAGCCAACTGGTCTTAATGTCATGCTCAAAGGTGTAGCAGTAGCTATTCCACCTAATTTATGATGATCGACAATTTCTAATATTGTAGCATCTTGTAGTCCGTCAACACTCTGACCATATTCGTTGTGATCAACTAGACAACAGCTATCGTCACTTCCTACAGCTTCTAAAAACTCAGGAGCTTCAGCTCCAAAATAATTAAGCACGAATTCTGCTTCTTTTCTAACTTCGCCCAATCTACAAGATTTCGCATCTATACCTAGTTTGTTTTTTAAATTTGTCATTACCAAGCTCGAACAGATTGAATCTGTATCAGGGTTTTTATGACCGAAAACCAATAAACTCATTGCATTTCTCCTTCCAATTTGAAATTTCTATCATTGTTGTTAAAAAAAATAATACATTATCATTATATCAAAAAAAACACATATTTTGAATATGTTAAGATTTATTTAGTTAAATTGATTAGTTATATATTTGCTAATATGTGATATAAATAATAAAAAAAACTTATTTGACAAACATTATCATTTGTGATAGCATTATAGTATGTAAATTATGAAAAATCTTATAATTGCTGATTTTATTTTAGGGGGAGAAAATATGTAGATAAAGAAATTGAAAAAAGTTGTAATTGTAGCTTTAATAGTAGTGTTATTATCACAATATTCGGTAAAATTTAATTTAGATGCAAGTAGGAGCCAATATATAGGTTCGGTAATATATTCGAAAAGAGGATTTCACTAATGATAGATTATGTAGATATTATTGTAGTATTGACCTTTTTTTCTGTTCTCGTGATTAGGTCTGTTATATTAAAGGTGTGTCTAAAAAAATCCTTTAAAAAGGATTTTTTTAGACAAGAGAATGTAATAGCAATGTCGGTCTTTTTAATCGGATTCTTTTTGATTAAATATTTCATTATATAGATATATGTATTAGAGTGAATGTAATTTTTTATGCAATTTATATTTCTAATCTGATGATTAGTAAATTGAAAAATAAAGATTTAGCTATAAGGAAGGTTGGTAAAAATCCAACCTTCCCTTATTTATGACATTACTTAGCTTTTCTTGTCGTTAATTCAATTATACAGTATTTTCTATCTTTTTTTATCATTTGTTTTACATCAATTGTAATAATACAGATTTATTTAGTTAAATTGGGTAGCTATAATCAAAAGTTAATAAAAAATGTTATAATATATACTGTTACTATGCTTTAGGAAAGGATAAGCTGATGAAATATACAGAGTTGATACTGATGTTTACATCTGTAATATCAATAGCTGGAATTTTTAGTGTATACTTTAATAAAATTGTATTTTTAGCTTAGAGATACTTAAATAAAAAATTTTAATATTTGAAAATTTAGTGTATAATGATATCTAACAAATACTAATTTTTCGTTGCTGGAAGGGAGATGTATGTGTGATTGATGCCAATAAAATCAGATATTAAACCTAATATCAAGGAGAATATTAATAAAAATTGTAGAACAAAATGTGAAGATAAAGAGAGTGGAAGATTGAGAAAAATAACCAATCAGACAATTAATTTCCAAAAAGAGCTTGATAATATTATAGAAAATATTGAGAATAGTGAGGTGGTACCGACTTTATTGCTACACAGTTGTTGTGGTCCCTGTAGCAGCTATGTATTAGAGTATTTATCGAAATATTTTTCAATAACTGTTTTTTATTACAATCCAAATATTTATCCAAGTGATGAATATTGGAATAGAGTTGAAGAACAGAAAAAGATAATAGAGATAACTGAATCGAAATATCCTATAAATATGATTACCGGTGCGTATGATGTGGATAGATTTTATAAAATGGCACATGGTAGGGAAGCTATTCCAGAGGGGGGTGAAAGATGTCATTTATGCTATGAGATAAGATTGAGAGAGGCAGCAAAAATTGCAAAACAAGAAGGCTTTGATTATTTTACGACAACACTGTCAATCAGTCCGCATAAAAACTCACGAGTTCTAAATGAAATAGGAATGAGAATTGCTGAGGAATATGAAGTAAGACATTTACCAGCAGATTTTAAAAAGAACAATGGTTACAAGCGATCGGTTGAAATAACCTCACAAGCAGGTATTTATAGACAGGATTATTGTGGATGTGAGTTTTCAAAAAAGGAAAGTGATAAAAGGAGAATTAAAAGAGAGAAAAAGGCTTTAAGAGAGCATATTAAAAAAATTTATTCCGAAATAGAAAAGGAATATCTTGAGAAATCTGAAGCTGTGATAATAGAGAAATTTTTATGCTCCGATTTATATAAAAATTCTAATAATATTTTTTGTTATGTTGGAAAATTTCCGGAGATTGACACCTTAAAGATAATAAATAGGGCACTATCTGATGGAAAAAAGGTTTCAGTACCTTATTGTGTAGCTGAGCATGAGATGAAAGCCTTGATTATAAATAGTGTGGAGGAGCTTTCTGTTGGACAATTCGGTATACTTGAGCCAGATGAAGCTTCAGAGGAAATGAAAAAAGAGGATGCTGATTTAGTAGTTGTTCCATGCTGTACCTGTGATAAATCTGGAAATAGATTGGGATATGGCAGAGGATATTATGACAGATACCTAGAGCAAATTGAAATAAAAAAAATCGAAGCAAAAAAGGATATGGCAAAAAATGTATTGCTGATAAGAAAAAAAGCTATGGTTGATGTGGTTCCAACTGATGAGCATGATATAAGGGTAGAGGTAATAATAACTGAGTAAACAGCTTGATAATAGATTGAAGGAGGATAATCAATGATCAGAATAGCAGGATTGACAAAGCGATATGGAGATAAAATCGCTCTCGATAATTTAGATTTAGAAATTTTAGATGGAGAAATTTTTGGATTAATAGGTCATAATGGGGCTGGAAAATCAACCACAATTAAATCCTTAGTAAGTATTATTGAACCAACTAATGGTCAAATATTTGTGGACGGCAAGGATTTAAAGGAGAATAGACTTGAAATAAAGAAACAAATAGGATATGTTTCTGATTCTCCAGATATGTTTTTAAAGATTCCGGCAATATTATTTTGGGAATTTGTAGGAGATATTTATGGAATTGAAAAGGAAACGAGAGACAGAAAAATAATAGAACTTTGTGAAATATTCGATATGACTGGGAATGAAAACTTGCCTATTGAAGAGTTTTCTCATGGTATGAGGCAGAAAGCATTTATAATAGCAGCACTTCTTTCTGATCCTAAAATATGGGTATTGGATGAGCCGATGACAGGACTAGATCCACAGTCGTCCTTTAATCTTAAGGAAATGATGAAGGAGCATACGAAAAAGGGGAATACGGTATTGTTCTCCACACACGTATTAGAGGTCGCCGAAAGACTTTGCGATAGAGTGGGGATTCTTAGAAAGGGAAAATTGATTTTTGTGGGAACGATTGATGAGCTGAAAAATAGATACCCTGGAGAAAGCTTGGAAAAAATTTATTTGGATATGGTAAATAATCCAAATGGAAATAATAAAATTTATTCTGACGAAAAACAGTATACCTATTCCGACGTAGGCTCAGAAAAAAATGATGAACAATAGGTTATGGAAAAGTAGGTGAAAAAAGATGAAAAATTTACTAAAAAATCAAGCCTTCAAACACTTATTCTTTATAAATCTGTTGTATGCAAATCCGTCCTACACTTCAAGCTTGAAGAAAAAACAAAAGTATATGTACAATCCTAAATTGATATATTCTGACATATTTAAGTATAGCTATATCTTGGGAACAGTAATAATGGTTGGAGTATATACACTTATATTCATTCCGATTGATTTCTCAGCTCTACCATTTTTATTCGATTATTCTCTGGGATTTTTTCTGTTGATGAATATTTTGCAGACATTTACATTTTTCTTCAATGTATTTTATGAAAGCAGGGATTCGGAAAGCTATATGCCACTTCCCATATCTGAGAAAATGGTGTTTACTGCTAAAATGTCTGTTATAGGGCTTGCTACGACACAGCTGGCAATACCAATAATTCCGCTTGTAGCTATGTTCAATGTACACAATGGAATGAATATTGCTCTTTCTATAATTTTTGGGATATTTGCGTTTGTAGTATTTGGGGGAGTTGTCATTGCAATTAATTCATTACTTATGCAGTTTATGGTGAGGACAGCCATTATTTCAAAATTTAAAACTAGCATTATTACATTTATATCGTTAGCTGGTATGCTTTTAAATGTTTTCTTCATTTTTAAAATACAGAGCTACAATTCAAATTTTTTGCAAGAATCACTAAAAAAGGATAAAGTGTTTTTTGGACCGATATCTAAATTAATGGCAGCTGGTGTTTTGCAGGGGATTATGCTGTTGGTAATAGCTGCTGTGGTAATCGCTGTGATTATATTTATTTCAAGGGGATCAGAAAAGAGCTTTTACAACAGTGTTAGACTTATTCAAGGGAATACAAAAAACAGCAAAAATGGCAATGCTAAAAAAAGAAATATATCATCTGATTACAGCTCCAATAACAAAAATATAAGGAAAAATAGAAGGAGTGGAGTTGAATTTGATGGTGAAGATAAGGCTCGAGATATTGTAACACACAGTATTAGGAAAAAAACATTAAAAAAAGCGAAGCTTGGTATGTTTAGGTATAATCTGGGGCTAATAAATGATTCGACGTTGATAACTCAATCAATAGTGCTTCCTTCTTTTATGCCATTTATGATGATTGCTCCAATGATAATCAATAATTCAGCAGAAATCGCTGATGTTTTTAGAAATAATCAAATTGTTTTCGTATTATTAATTCCGTTAGCAATAGGATTGATTATATCTATTTATCCAACGAATCTTTGCTCAATAATTGTTTCTCTTGATAGGGAAAATTATAACTACTTTATGGCATTGCCAATTGACAGAAGAAAATACATTTTTTCTAAGCTGCAGTTTTCTTTGTTGTTTACAATGTTGGTTCCTTTAATTATGATGATAGGGTTATTTTTGTACTTGAAAATAAATATCCTACTGTCAATTGTCGGTATTCTTGTGCTTACTGTAGTTACAGCAGCAGCCTCTGTACACTGGCTGATATTCGACTACAAGCATGCTTTGATAAATTGGCATAATGTTAATGAAATACAGAATAGACTACCGAGATATATCACAATTTTAGTTTTTATGATTTTAATATCAATGATAATCGTGTCAAGTGCCTTGATATATGGAGCTTCATTAATGGGAACAAGTGGCAGTATAATAGGAATTATCATTGCTATATTAGCAGTGCTAGTTGGATTCTCACTTTATAGGCTAAGGAAGTTTTTGAAACAAATAATGTAATACAGTGCATTGTGAAAAATACGAACAATATTGTTGTTAAAAATAATATAATCTGAAAATTGCTATTTTTAAAATCGCTCAAAAAAACTTTGCAAAACGCTTAGGAGTGTGCTATCATATGGATATACTAATAATTAATCAATCGTAGCATGAAAAAGAAAGGGTAATTAAAAAAATATAAATTTATAAAAATGTTCGTGTTTTTAAATAAATGAAAATTGTTATTAATTATTCTTGGGTTTGTTGCAAATAAATGAAATATTTGAAATTTGTTTATAAAAAATAATAAACCTTTTTGCTTGGTATTTTTTATGAATGTTCAAGTATTAATAGCTAATAAAAATATGATTCGTTAATAGCTAATAAAAATATGATTCGTTTTGGATTATAATTAAATGGAGGTGTAATTCATATGATGGCATGGAATGATTTTAAAAAAGGTAATTGGACAGAAAATGTTGATGTTCATGATTTTATAAATTTAAACTATACTCCATATGAGGGTGATGATAGTTTCTTGAAGGGGGCTTCTGACAATACTAAAAAGCTTTGGGATCAAATTTCTTTCCTTTTTAAAAAGGAAAGGGACAATGGTGGAATGTTGGATGTTGATGTCGATACTATTTCGGGAATTGACTCATATAATCCCGGATACATTAATAAGGATCTTGAAAAAATAGTAGGTCTACAGACGGATGCTCCATTAAAAAGAGCAGTAATGCCATTTGGTGGAATAAGGATGGTAGAAAATTCTTGTGAAGCTTATGGATATGAATTGAATCCAAAAATAAAAGAGATATTCACAAAATACAGAAAAACTCATAATCAAGGAGTATTCGATGTATATACAGACGAAATGAAGGCTGCTAGAAAAGCCGGTATCATAACTGGTCTTCCAGATGCATATGGCAGAGGAAGAATAATCGGCGACTATAGAAGAGTAGCACTATATGGTGTTGATTTTCTGATTGAAAAAAAGATAGAAGAAAAGCTATCATTGGCAAATAGACCGATGACTGAAGATGTGATGAGATTGAGAGAGGAGTTATCCGAACAAATTGTCGCATTGAAAAAGCTAAAGAATATGGCTCAATCATACGGCTTTGATATTTCAAGACCGGCTGAAAATGCACAGGAGGCTGTACAGTGGTTGTATTTTGCTTACCTTGGAGCAATAAAAGATCAAAATGGTGCTGCGATGTCATTAGGTAGAACATCATCCTTCTTGGATATATATTTTGAAAGGGATTTAAAAAATGGAGTGATTACAGAGGAAGAAGCACAGGAAATAATGGATCACTTTGTTATGAAGCTTAGGCTGGTTAAATTCTTGAGAACACCGGACTATAATGAATTGTTCTCTGGAGATCCTACATGGGTGACAGAATCAATCGGTGGAATGAATGCTGATGGAAGAACATATGTAACGAAAAATTCTTTCAGAATATTAAATACGTTGTATAATATTGGCCCATCTCCGGAACCAAATTTGACTGTGCTATGGTCGACAAAGCTTCCAAAGGGCTTTAAAGATTTTTGTTCAAAAGTTTCTATAGACACTAGCTCAGTTCAATATGAAAATGATGATTTGATGCAAAGCTATACAGGTGATGACTATGGTATTGCTTGCTGTGTATCAGCAATGAGAATTGGAAAGCAGATGCAATTCTTCGGAGCAAGAGTGAATTTGGCAAAAACACTTCTATATGCTCTAAACGGTGGTATAGATGAGAAGTCTGGTATACAAATTGGACCAGTGGCAGAGCCATTGAAGGATGAAATTCTTGATTATGAAGCTGTTAGAGAAAGATTTGAACAATATTCAGAATGGCTTGCAGGTCTTTATGTCAATACATTGAATGTAATTCACTATATGCATGACAAGTATTCATATGAGTCCTTGGAAATGGCTCTTCATGATATGGAAATACTTAGAACAATGGCTTGTGGAATTGCCGGATTATCGGTTTGCGCGGACTCACTTTCTGCAATCAAGTACGCAAAGGTTAAACCGATTAGAAATGAAAACGGAGTTATCGTCGATTTTGAAACTGAGGGTGAATTTCCGATGTACGGAAATAACGACGATAGAGTTGACTCAATAGCTGTTGATTTAGTTAGAGGATTTATGCAAAAGATTAGAAAGCATAAAACCTATAGAGATGCACTACACACACAATCCGTTTTGACAATCACCTCAAACGTTGTCTATGGAAAGAAAACTGGAAATACTCCAGATGGTAGAAAAGCTGGAGAACCATTTGCACCAGGTGCAAATCCAATGCATGGTAGAGATTCTAATGGTGCATTGGCATCATTGTCATCAGTTGCAAAGCTACCATATAGCGAATCTCAGGATGGTATATCAAACACTTTCTCTGTAATACCAAATGCGTTGGGTAAGAATGAGTCAGAGCGAGTTTCAAATCTGTCCGCAATGATGGATGGATATTTTACTCAAGGAGCACAGCATTTAAATGTAAATGTTCTTGATAGAGATACATTACTTGATGCAATGGAAAGACCAGAGGAATACCCACAGCTGACTATTAGAGTTTCTGGATACGCTGTAAACTTTATAAAGCTTACTAGAGAACAACAGCTAGATGTAATAAATAGAACATTCCATCAAAGAATGGCTTAGGATAAATGATATGAAATTAGGAAATATACACTCGATAGAAACCTTTGGAACTGTAGATGGACCGGGAATTAGATATGTGTTGTTTTTGCAGGGCTGTATTTTAAGATGCAGATATTGTCACAATAGAGATACGTGGGAAATCGGAGCTGGCAGGATGATTTCTCCAGAGGAGGTAATAAAGGATGTTTTAAGGTATAAGTCTTATTATTCTACCTCTGGTGGGGGACTTACAATTTCTGGTGGAGAGCCTACCCTTCAAGCTGAATTTGTGAGAGCTGTGTTCAAGCTTGCAAAACAAAATAACATACATACTTGCTTGGATACGAGTGGTCTGGTCAATATAAAAAAAATTGATATGATTTTGGAATATACGGATTTAGTATTGCTTGATGTTAAGCATATATCTCCAGAAAAATCCAAATGGTTGACGGGGTATAGCTCCGAAGCGGCTTTAAAATTAGCTCTGCATCTCAATGAAAAAAAGATTCCTGTGTGGGTTAGACATGTGTTAGTTCCGACGATCACAGATAATAAGGATGATTTGAGAGCTATGGCAGAATTTCTAAAGCAGCTCAATAACGTTGAGAGGTTTGAATTTTTGCCATATCATGAGATGGGAATATATAAATGGAAAGAGTTTGATGAAGAATATTCTTTGTCTGATATTAGACCCGCAAATGAACAGGATGTTCAAAATGCAAAAAATATATTTATTGAGGCGGGCTATAATAATTTTGCTGACGTTAGAAAATAATTAATAAATAATATGAAAAGGGCTGATTATAATATGTTTAATCTTTACTGGATAATCCAGAAGGATTAGTATGTATTAAATCAGCCATTTTTTATTATTACAATCAACACTAGATATTATAAAGTCTTATATTATAGCATATTTTTTATTGCTATTTTTGTATTCCCAAAGTCCTCTTAACTGGTTGAACGAATAGGATCCCACTATTCGGTTTTTCCAGATTCATTTCTTTATTGATTGATTCTACAATACTATCAGTCTTATCTGATTCAGAAATGATAATTACAATTTCCTTTTCAGGCTCTATTTCAACAGCAAATATTTTTTGACAAGGGGAATCTGATGCTGAGCCTCGTGCATTTATAATTGTTCCACCCTTTGCTCCTCCCTTTGAAGCCGCCGCTACAACATCTTCAGCCTTTCCCTTATCTACTATAGCTGTAATTAAGTCATTCATATTTTTTCCCTCCAAGCTTTTACCATTGTAATAATTGTAATGACATCCAATGAGATTACTTACGGATATTGCAAATGCTATCCCATGATTTGCTTTATAAAATTTGTATTTGAAATCTAACTCATTTAAAAAAGAGTCGATTTTTTCACTTTCCATAATCAAATAAACAATTTCTTTTCTAGTGTCAGACAGTCCCATCAAATCCATTATTCCTGTGCTAGACGTGCCTTTTGCAATTACACAGGAGGTATATTTCGAACCATTCTGTCTAGCTAATTTCTCGATTTTTTTGCTCAAGCCATAGTTTACGATAACGCAGACTAATTCAATTTCGTTTTTTATGCTAATCATCTTTTACCTCCATGCTAATCATCTTTTTCCTCCTGTGAAGCCTTATGTTTAAATACTATACCCAATATTTGCAAAGCAATCAATGGAGTCATGGCAATCATAGAAATAATTCCAAATCCATCAATTATAACATTAGCACCCTCTGTACCCTGTGCTATTCCTTGAGCGAACGCCAGTACAAATGTGGCTGCCATGGGTCCAGATGCGACACCTCCGGAGTCGAATGCAATACCTACGAACAGCTTTGGTGCAACGTATGTCAGTATTATTGCAATTGCATAGCCTGGAAGCAGATAGTGCCATAATTGTATTCTTGGAACTAATATTCTAAGTATTGACAATGATACAGCGATTGCAACACCAATTGATAGTGTAATCAAGACTAGCTTTCTATCTACGTATCCGCTAGTTACGTCTTCGATTTGTTGAGTAAGAACATGAACTGCCGGCTCGGCTAGTATTGTAACCGCACCAAGTATAAATCCAATGGCTATTGGATAAAAATTATTATCTAAAAGGGTTAATTTATATCCAACGATTTCTCCGACCTTCATAAATCCGGAGTTGACACCAACTAAGAATAATACCAGACCGACTAGAGAAAACAGTATTCCGAAAAGTATTCTGTATAGCACCTGCTTTGATAGCTTGAAATATAGTCTATCAAAAATTAGGAAAATGATTAATATAGGTGATAGGGCAATTAATACCTCCATCGCTGTGTGTGGAATCCCATGCAAAAAAGGTGCTATTATCCCTTGTGTGCCGTTTTGTGATGAAATTGAGATTTCTCCTGAAATATTATTTATACCTCTTATCAAGCCCATAATCAATACAGCTATTATAGCACCGGTTGAGGCAATTGCTACCAAGCCGAAGCTATCCTTCTCTGATGCCTTACTGTCTCTCTTTATTTTTGAGATACCGACAGATAGTGCAAGCATAAATGGCACTGTTAGAGCACCTGTAGTCGCTCCGGATGCATCAAATGAAATTGCCAAAAATTCCCTTGAAGAGAAAATTGATAGCATAAAAATAATTCCGTAAAGCACTGTCAAAGCTCTGTAAAGAGGCGTATTATAGACTATTCTTAGCAAGCCTATGGAAATAAGAACGGCAATTCCTATGGAAACACATATCAATATGGCGTTCTTTGAAATGATGCCATCTGTAACGCTAGAGACTTGGCTTGCGAGAATGTGTAAATCAGGCTCGGCAATGGAAATGATAAATCCCAAGACCATTCCAGATATTGCTACTATCCAAATTTTATTTGATTTTGCAATACTCTGTCCCATAATGCTTCCCACTGGCGTGATTCCAATATCAATACCCAATAAAAAAATTGCCAATCCAACAATCATTAGAAAAGATCCTATTACGAATTTTATCAATGATGTACCACCAATCGGTGTAAGCGTGAAATTTAGAATAATGACGATAATTGTAATGGGTAAAATAGAATATGTGGTTTCTTTCAGCTTTGCTCTGATTACATTCAATAATTTTCACTCTCCTTTTTTGCGATAATAATATTATTTATTTAAGATAATCTGACCCTTATAATGGTAATGCTTATATATATTATACAATAAATTGAAAATATTAACAAAGCATTAAGTGTTAATTTGTTCGGGATAAGGAGTTAATATTTCGTTATAGGTATTGTTGAAGAAAAATAAATGATGTATAATGTAATAAATAGAAATTAAATAAATTTATATTTGAAAAGATAATAAATATTTTAAATAAATATATTGTGTTAATTACAATATTAATGATATAGCTATTAATTAATTTAATAGTTTATTTTTTTGTTGGATTATATTTTATTAAAATATAAAATTATATTTATTATACTTATACAAAAAACATTTTTAAATTTGTAAATTTAGAATTGAGGTCTAAAAAGGGTTATGAAAAGCGGTAAAAAAATATCAGAAATGATTAAGATAATTATAAAAAACAATCGGCGGAAAAATAGCTTCTTATGTATTGTATCTCTATTTGCGATGCTTATAGCATTTATTTCTGGGTATAGATTTGAATCTGAAAAAACTCTTGCAGAGGAGAGAAATGTAACCAGCATAGATAATGTTTATGGTATTACCTATGCCAATATTGACACATTTGCATATTATGAGTACAAAACTGAAAAATTAGAATACAACGAATATGGTGCTGGTATGGATATTAAGTTTAAGCTTCCAAAGGAAGCTAAAGAGGGTGACTATTTTACATTAAATTATGGAGAACAGCTATTGCTTAATAGGATGCCGATGTATGGCGATAATGAGGAAGCTCCATATGCCTCACTAGATAGTCAACCGAATAGGTACAATAATCGACATGACAATATATTTTTCGTCATAAAAACCAAAGGTGATGCTAAAAATCCGTATGGTGTACCACTATTAAATGTTTACTATACAAAAAAAGGAGAATTGACGTTTGTCGTTCAGAAGTATGCTAATGACAAGGGAGTTATAGAGGGAGATGCAATAATAGGTGAGGCTATGAATGCTCCTTCTAATGTGGATTCTCCTCTTAATAAAAGATTGAATGCAATTACAGATGGTAATGGTAGACATGTTAGGAAAGGAAAGAAGCAATGGTCTTGGGATGTTGAAGATTTGGAATATCAGCTGTCAAAGGATTATTTTTTTACGGGCTTTAGACCGAACAACCTACTGATGAGAACTCAGGCAGGTGGCAAGCTGATCAATAACCAGAGGGCATTTATCGGTAGAGATATAACATATGTGTCAAAATATATGAATGCAAATCCGGTTGAGTTAAATGATGCCAATGGTGATCCAAATAAATCTGGAATGTATGTAAATTATGAAACAGAGCTGTTTAAATATTGGGGAGGAAGTAACATACACTCCTTTGGTAAGGAGCGTTTGTATCCTCACTATGAAGATAGAGAGTACATATATTATCATTTTATTTATCAGGCAAATAAAGGAGCTACAGATGCGACTGCGGGTAGCAATGTAAGGATATATCCTGTTGATAGTACCATTGATATTGAAGAAATCAAGCTATTTAAAGGCTTTGACAGCGGTGAAGGTCTTGATTTTACTAACGCTGCTCCAAGCTCAATAGTGCCTCCTATGGCACATTACGATACTGGACAAACCGTTCAAGGAATAGCTTTTACAAAACAAAGTGATGGACGCTGGTATGCAAATTTTAATTATCATCAAAGCAAAACCTATTTTGGAGCTATTAAGGCGAGAAAAAAGAATCCGTCGACATTTGAAGGAAAGGCTGCCTACAAAATAGGAATGTTTAGTTATCAAGGTGTTGTAAAAAAGCGAACATATGAGGAGTATTATATACCGACCTCTGGTTTTGGTTATGGTCTTGTAGATCTAATAACACCAAAGGACTCGATTGGTCTTTTCAAGATTAAAAAATCGGATCCAAGCAATAACGTAGTAAAGCCAGCTTACGATTTAAAAAATGGAAAAATGCAGTATACTGATACATATGGAAATACATTCACCTATGATAAATCAAAAAAAGCATATGTAAATCAATATGGAGAAGTAATTTCTCAGGAAAAGGACAAGGACGGAAATTTGATATTTGAGGATAATATCTCAAACAAATATACACAAATAGTAAATGGAAATGTAGTTACATACAAGGATAATCAGGGTGAAATATATACAAAGGTAAGTGGTAAGGAGGAGTGGAGAAGCCAAAGTGGCAAAATTTTTAAACCGACAAGGCCATTACTTTTAGAAGCTTCATTTACATTAAGAATAATAGATAATGGAAATGACACGTCGGTAACTGATAGCTATGGTAATTCATTGGATAAAATCGAGATAATAGATAAGGATAATTTTTCTGTTATCAGTAGATATGGTAATATACTTATGGTAAAAAAAGAAAATGGAGAGCGTGTATTTTATAAATGGGATGGTGCTACAAAGCAATTTGTTAGAGCTGAACACGTGCTGCAGCAGCCAGATACTTTCCGTGTTACAAATCTTGGGTACGATCCCACACACGTTCGTCCTCTACTAAAGAAAGATTTTGTATTCAGAATAACGGATAAAGATATAAACAATGTTTTTGAATATGGAATAGACGAGTATGGATACGTTGTTTTTCCGAGCTTGCTTGAGGGGCATAAATACAAGCTAGAGGAAGCTAGCGCAGGAGCAGGTTATATAAAAACAGATAAAACCTTTAATATAGATGTAAAATCGAAAAATGATGTTGTGATAACGGATTCTGATGGAAATCCTGTGACTAAAAATTCCTTTCCGATGCAGATTGTAGATTCAAAAAACTTATTGTACACAGTTGTCAACGATACAGTTGGTTTTGCAATATCAAAAAGAATAAAGGGTATAGAATCAACCGGTCGTCATATAACATCTGAAATGGAGTTTAAATTATCAAAGCTAGATGATAATACCTTTGAGCCACAGATAATAAAACAAAATGCAAATGAAAATTTCGTTTTTACGGGTCTTACAAAGGGAGAATATATTCTTGAAGAAACACAGGCTCCTTCTGGTTATGTTGCAGATGGCTTTGTTTATAAGGCTATTGTGGATGATGACGGAAATGTTCACATATTCAAATTACCTATTTCAAATGCAAATTATACATATGCAGAATCGCAGAGGACACTTATCAAGGACAAGCTTTTAAATCAAAATACCGGAGGCTCAAACGATGGCTATGCGATTGACGGAAGGATTGATACATCGGCAATTTGGCATCAAACTGATCCGGGAAATACTTTGGGTGGCCCAGGAATTGGTAATCATGAAAACAACAATATTAGAGTTGGTACTTATGTTGGAATTGACTTGGGTGCTTCAAAGCTAATTCATGAAGTTAATTTTATGCAAGGGCAAGGAAATAATAACAGTGATAGAATGTCGAAGCTTGATATGGAATATTCAATAGATAATGTCGAATGGAAAACATATAAATCATATTCGGATGACAATACGAATCAAGGTGATATAAGTGAAAAAAATATGACTATTTATGCAAGATATATAAGATTTGTAAATAAAGAGCCAGTGTTAAATAAATGGTTTTCTGTCAAGGAAATAAATGCAAGGGCTTATGAAAATATTAGCAAGACGATAACATCAAAAATGCAAAGGAATATGACCTCAGAGAATAATATAGCATTTATAGGTAATATTCAAAACCCAAAGCTGGTATTGGAAAAGCTGGATATGTCTGGTAATAAGATAACTGGAACAGCCAGGTTTAAGCTTTATAAGGTGGATGAAGACACGACTGAGGGCAATATTGCGACTAAATTAAACGAGGAAAATCTTGTACATGATATATCAATTACCGACGGTACATCGACTGTGCTAAATCCTTTTGCTGCAAAAACTCTGGGCAAGTACGCATTGGTAGAGGAAGAGGTGCCAAATGGATATGAAAAATTATCTAAACCAATTCTACTGGAGCTTTATGAAGACAAGCAGTCTCATGATGGAGCTCTTAATAAGGCAGTTACACGATTTAAAGTATTGAATAATAATGAAAAAGCTGTTATTGATACGAGTAACATTGTCAATACAAATAGAATGTATATCAAGATAAAAAATGAAAAAGTGAAAACAAATATAAGTATTCAGAAGCTGAGTAAATTGACGGACAAAACGCTTCTAGGTGTAAAATTAAAGCTTTCTTCAAAAGACAGTGCTCAAAAACCACAATTTAGTGATTTGGCTTGGCATCAAGCAAATTATGAAGGCATGGTGCTTGAAAATGAAAATGCATTGACCTGGAAAACTTCAAATGCAGCTGATGCTGTATTTTTATTAGATGATGGTGTGTACAAAGTGGAAGAGCTAGAAGCTCCAAATGGGTACGACAAAATCAAGCCATTTGAATTTACACTATCGAATGGAACGATAACACTGTCAGATGGTGTCAATGATGAAGAGGTTAAGGCTACTTCAAAGGACAACAGGCTGTCAATCCAAATGATCAATTTCATAAATCAGGAGTACCCAAGCACCGGAGGTATAGGAAGCTTGATTTTTACAGTAATCGGTATATTGATTATGTCGACAGGTATATTGCTTTTTCAGAGACAGAGATCAGGATATAACTAAGCTGATAAAATCAAAAAAGGAGCTACTAAAATAATACAATAAAAAAACTAATAAAAAAACTAATAAAAAAGAACTCGTGATATTCATTTCGTAGCTAAGAATACTCGAGTTCTTTTTTAGCTACCATTGAGTAGCGAACTATTTTTGATAAATTATATAGATATATTAAAACGACATATTAAAAATATATTAATATAATGATTTTACCGCCTCTAATGCTTTGTCATAGTCTGGATGATTAGTTACCTCTGACACATATTCTACATATTTAACTGTGTCGTCCTTGTCAATAACAACGATACCTCTGTTTAATAATCTAAATTCGTCGATTAAGAATCCATAGCTTAAACCAAATGAAGTATCCTTGTAGTCAGATACTACTACTGCATTTTCAATTCCCTTATCTCCGCAGAATCTTGCTTGAGCGAAGGGTAGGTCGCAGCTTATTGTTATTATTGCCACATCATTTAGAGTAGAAGCCTCTTTGTTAAATCTGATTGTCTGTAGCTCACAAACACCTGTATCAACAGATGGAACAACACTTATTAATTTGATTTTTCCCTTTACATCCTCCAAAGTGAAGGGCGATAAATCTCCTTTTAAGCATACGAAATCAGGAGCCTTATCTCCAGCCTTAACCTCTTTACCTACCAATGTTACAGGATTACCTGCGAATGTTGTTACTGATCTCTTTTCCATTTTTACCTCCGGATTACTTATATTTATATATTATTAATTTGATACAATTAAATTAAGCTTTATAATTTATTTATACCCATCATAGCTGTCAATAATCATAAATAAAGAAAATATTGATATAATTTATTTGAGAAAATTTGTTTGAGAAATATTCCTGAAAAATAAAATGCTTTGGCGAGTTTTTTTATAAAACTAACATCATTTTATAAAACTAACATCAGAAATTTAATTTAGATAAATATTATTTGGGTATTTCATATATAGATGCTAAACTAATAATAACAATTATGTGATAAGCTAGAGGCTAGTAAACTGAAAAAATAAAAAAGAATAACTGAAAAACAAAAAAAATAACTGAAAAACAAAAATGGATAACTGAAAAAACAAAAAGGAATAAAGGTGAGGTATAAGTATGATAAAAATAGGTTCACATCTTTCCATATCAAAGGGATATCTGAATATGGCGAAAGAGGCAACAAAAATGAATGCAAATACCTTTGCATTTTTTACTAGAAATCCTAGAGGTGGAAGCTCTAGGAAGCTTGATATGGAGGACATAGAGAAATTCAATGAATATTTAAAGGAAAATAAATTCGAAAAATTAGTTGCACATGCTCCCTATACGATGAATTTGGCGAGCTCTGATGAAAAGACAAGAGAATTTGCAAGGATGGCTATGAAGGAAGATATTGAGAGAATGGAATTGATACCGAATAATTATTACAATTTTCATCCAGGAAGCCATGTGAAGCAGGGAACAGAAAAAGGCATAGAGCTGATTGCTGATCTTTTAAACGAGGTTATATTTGAAGCTATGACCACTACAATTTTACTTGAAACAATGGCAGGTAAAGGAACTGAAATCGGAAAGACGTTTGAAGAATTAAAGCAAATTATTGATAATGTGGAGCACAAGGACAAAATAGGTGTTTGCTTGGATACTTGTCATGTAAGCGATGGAGGATACGATATTATAAATGATTTGGATTTTGTGTTATCTGAATTTGATAGGATTATAGGTATTGACAAATTGAAGGCTCTACATTTAAATGACAGTAAAAATCCTCTTGGAGCACATAAGGATAGACATGAAAAAATAGGTGATGGGTATTTAGGAATTGATACGTTTAAAAAAATAGTAAACCATCCGTATTTAAAAGCTCTTCCGATGATTCTCGAAACACCAAATGATTTCGATGGCTATAAAAAGGAAATAGAAATTCTAAGGGGGCTGGAGGATAAGTAAGCACGAGGAAAAAAACTAGAGAAAAAGTAAGCTAGAAAAAAGTAGGTTAAAGAAAAAAGTAGGTTAAAGAAAAAAGTTGAAATATAAAATACTTGAAAATTAATCTATTAAAAATGTGCTAAACAAAAGTCATTATCAATAGAAAATTATTCAAATGAGAATATAAAAATATTGGTAATACATAAAAAAATCAAAAAAATATATTGCAATTGATAATAAAAATGGTATAATAATATTTAATAATATGTTACAGGCATTTGGTGTAATATAAATATTGCATTAGTATTTTACCGGTATCGTGCTAATGAAGGTGTACAGGTCGTTCAAACAAACAATAAGTGATAGGTGAAGGGAGGAGATATTTTGTTAGCGAGAAGAAGATTTATATTTTGGGGGCTTTTATTAGCGAGCTCGGTATTGACCAATTCAAAGGATATAAAAAATATAAGCTCCATAAAAAAGAATATTAATAGTCTAAGCATTCCATCGTTTAAAAATGTAATAGAGGTCAGGAGTGCTATAGCTGGAAGAGTGAGATTTTACATTCCGGTACTGAAATCAAACCACAGTCTAGCCAATAATTTTATTACACAGATTAAGCAGCTTCCTTTGATAAAAAAATGTGAGATTAATACGTTGACAGGAAGTGCGTTATTTGAATATGATGAGAAAAATCTGGACGCTCAAACCTTAGAGGGGGCTGTGATAAAGCTGCTTGAGCTTGACAAGCTAATAAATGGAAACAAGGAATCATCAATTGAAAAGGAAATTAGGAATATATCACAAGCAGTAAATAATGGGATATATGATTACACCAATGGAAAATTAAACACGAAAACGCTGATTTTAATAGCGCTGGTCGTTGGTGCATTTTATCAAATAAGGAGAAATGGCTGTATCATTAGACCAGACTATTTGACCCTGCTATGGTGGTCCAGGTCAATACTTAGCTAGCTATAATAACTGTGTGGATTTAAATCAATACTTGACTAGCTAGAATAGCTGTGTGGATTTAAATCAATACTTGACTAGCTAGAATAGCTGTGTGGATTTATGTCAATACTTGACTAACTAGAATAATTGTGGAGGTAAAAATGCTGAATATTAAAGCATCGTTTTTAAAATTGCTGTTTAAATTTGAGGTTGTTTCGGATTTACCTGGTAGGCTAAGGCTAAAGGTAAATAACTACAAAAGACTGCCAAAGGAATCAATTGAATACCAAAATTATGGGATTGAGGCGATAAAAAAGCTAGACGGAATAAAAAATGTGAATTTTAACTTTGTCATTGGTACTATTTTGATAGAGTATGACAAAGCTAAGGTCGATTCAAAGAGGATAATTAATTGGCTTGAATTGATAAAGAGGCTTGCAGTTGAAAATGAAAGACTAATCAATGAGCTATCAGAAAAATCTGAAGAGGAAGCAAGAGAAATTGTTTTTAAAATACTTGATATCAACCTTGCAAATATCAAGTAAAGCTATATAATTTTTTTTGATTTTGCTGTATAATTGATAGTAATTAATGATA
Organism: Peptostreptococcus sp. D1; assembly: GCF_900112955.1. Taxonomy (GTDB): domain Bacteria; phylum Bacillota; class Clostridia; order Peptostreptococcales; family Peptostreptococcaceae; genus Peptostreptococcus. The sequence continues at coordinate 385,824 of NZ_FONP01000001.1, read as the reverse complement.
TCTAATATTAAGCTGAAATAGTAATCAATATTTAATAATTAATATTTTGAACTATATTTCGTTTGGTAAAATTTTATTTCATTGAAGGGAGGTATTGTGTGATTCAATTGGGAAATAAGGTATTTTCACTAAAGGGCAAGGTAATTTTTAATATTAGTGGAAGAATTAGAATTAAATATCAAGGTATAAGGTATATTAGCGATGAATTTGATAATCTGCTTAGAGAAATTGGCGATATTTATTATGTAGAGCATGTACAGATAAATTCTGTCACAGAAACGATTCTAATAAAATATAGCGAATTTAATTCAGTTGATATGATTTCAGAAATTTTAGAGAGTGTAGATCATATTGTAGATAAATTTTCTTTAGATATTTACAAAAACTACATAGAGCAGAAGAAAAATGAGTCAAGTGAGAGGTATGATTCAGAAAATGAATCCTCCAAAAAACTATTGGCTAGACTGGTAGTAAATGGTGCTGTGATTCTTGGGACAAAGCTACTCAGCTCATTAAACTCGCCACTGGTAAATAAGCCTGTGTACGATAAGTTTACGACGCTTCCGGCGATAACTAGCTTGGCATTGACTTCTCCACTTTTTAGGACATCCTGGGATGGGCTTGTTGAGACAAAGAGACCAAATGCAGACTTTTTGACGGTTACATCTATAATTGCGAGCTTACTGCTTGGAAATAGCACATCAGCTCTTACGATTATTGCACTGTCTGATATTGCTGAATTTATGACAGCATACACTGTTGAGAGAACTAGAAATTCAATAAAGAATTTACTTAGCTTGGAGCAGGATGTGACTTGGAGATTAAACGAAGATGGTAATCTTGAAAAATGTAGTGTAGATAGATTGAAAAAAGACGACAGAGTAGTTATTCACACTGGAGAAAAAATTTGTGTCGATGGTGAAGTTATAGCTGGAGAGGCTATTGTCGATTTGAGCTCTGTTTCAGGCGAATATATGCCTGTTATCAAAAAATCAAAGGATAAGGTATATGCAGGTGGAATAATAAAAAATGGAACTATTACTGTTAAAGCTGAAAAGGTCGGAGATGATACTGTGATATCAAGAATCATAAATCTTGTTGAAAACAGTGCGACTCAACAGGCTCCAATACAGAAATATGCAGATAAGTTTTCAAATTATCTCGTTCCGTTAAATCTAATCCTAAGTGCGGTTGTGTATGGAGTTACAAAAAGTACTACAAAGGCATTAAATATGCTCGTAATAGACTATTCCTGCGGAATCAAATTATCTACGGCAACTGCTTTTTCTGCTTCGATCAATACAGCAGTGAAAAATGGAGTCCTGATAAAGGGTGGAGCCTTTATAGAACAGTTAACTCTTTCAGATACGATTGTTCTCGACAAAACAGGAACGATAACTGAGGGTAAGCCAAGGATAAAGGATGTATATCTTGCCAACGAAAATTATACTGAAAAGCAAATTGTAGAGCTGGCGTGTGCAGCGGAGGTATCATCGTCACATCCACTGTCACATTGTGTACTTGAATATGGAAAATTATTGGGTGTTAAAGCACCAAGACATGGTGCTATAGAAGCTGTCGTTGGAAGAGGAACATATACGACTGTAAAAGGAAAAATCGTAAGAGTTGGAAATCTGAAATTTATGACAGAAAATGGAATCAATCCTGATAGAGGTGCAATAGAATTTGCTGAAGGTGTTACACCGATATTTATATCATATGGTGATGAATTTTTGGGTGTGCTTGGTGCTTATGATAAGCCAAGAAAAAATATAAAAAGATCTATCAATATGATGAGAGCAAATGGAATAAATGAAGTGACGATATTGACTGGCGATATGAAAAAGCAAGCAATGGAGGTTGCCAGCAAGGTAAATGCCGACAGCTATAAGGCTGAGCTGTTGCCGGAGGACAAGGCTGATCAGATTCTAAAGCTGAAGGCTGATGGTACTGGAGTAATCATGGTTGGCGATGGAATAAATGACGCTCCGGCGTTGTCATATGCCAATGTCGGAATATCACTGGGAAGTAAATCAACCGATGTTGCTATTGAAACCTCAGATATTGTTATAAGCTCTGACAACCCATTGATGATACCAAAGGTAATGGAGCTATCTGGGGCAACAATGGATATCGTGAAGCAGAACTTTGCACTTGTTATAGGTATCAACACTATAGGTCTTGTGTTGGGAGCTACAAGTAATATATCAGTATTTTTAAGTGCTGTTATGCATAATATGAGTACCATTTTTGTAGTTGGTAACTCCTGTAGATTGCTGTTTAATGCATCTTTAAAGGGGGGGAATTAGATATGGCAGAAAAATGTTATTGCAGAAATTATGTAAATGTTGATGTCATATTTTCAATACCTGGAAGAATAAGGCTGAGATTGGGAAGAGACCCTGTAAATGCATCAAAGCTGCTTGAAAGGCTTAAAGCTGATGGATTGATAAAAAAAGGCTGCTTTAATAGTATTTCTCACACTGTTGTTGTAGAATATGAGACAAAGGATGATTTTGAGCTAGATAATTTGCTTATGATATTTTGTGGATTGTATTCCAAAGACATCAATGTTAGAAATATTAAGCTAAACTATAGATCATCAAGAAACAACGAGCTTAGCTATAGTGCGATATTGTCCTTGGGCTTTATTATACTTGATTTAGGTACTACTTTTTTGGGGGTTGGCTCGGGATTATCGAGATATAAAAGCTTTATAAGATGGTGTGCATTTGGTACCACATTGGGTGCAATATTTGAGCATGGATACAAGGAATTAAGTGAAAATGGAGCATTTGATCCAGAGGTAATGTCGATAATGTATCTTGTTAATTCCATACATAAGGAAACGACCTCTGTAGCAGATAACAATGTGCCAACAAGCATTTATTCTCCAACGATAGCTTGGTTTTTGACCTTTGGAAGACATATACTTGCAAGGAGAAATAAATCAGCTGTACTAAGCACCGTTGTAATAAATGACAACATAAAGGTTATTGAAGAATCAAGTAAAACATTTTTTGTAAATCAATTCCTAGGCTCGTGCTTGGATGTTTATAGAAATGTAAGCGTAAGGAGGAGTATACTTAGATAAAATAAGTAAAAAATAAAAATATATAAAACAAAGAAATATATATAAAACAAAGAAATATATTATAAAACAAAGAAATATATATAACAAAAATATATAATAAAATTATATTTAAATATATGCAAACATAAAAATATATAAAAAGCTATGGTAATAGTAAAAAAATATAATTATTTGTTAAAATTAGGAGGTTATTATGAATTTTTTTAATCAGAGAACAGAGCTTATTAAAGGTGTGGCAATTGGTGTAGGAGTATGTGTTGTGGGCTATGTGGCATACAAGAAAAATGAAGATGCAGTAAATTCATTTCTAAACAATCACGGATTTAATATTGAATCAGGAAATAACACAGATTTTTATTCGATGTCATTAGAAAAGTTGATGGAAACAAAGGAAACTATTGAAGATATAATAGCTGAAAAGGATTTAAATGGCGTTACAATAGTATCTACTGAAGCGTAGTATAAATTTTTGAGAAAATTCCTTGAATATTTCTTGTTGACAATTTGCGAAGCTATATGTTAATCTATAGTTGTTAATTAAATATTATTTTCTTCAGGGCAGGGTGTGATTCCCTACCGGCGGTAAAGCCCGCGAGCGTTATGCATGATTTGGTGAAATTCCAAAGCCGACAGTATAGTCTGGATGAGAGAAGAGATTTTGTATTGTTTATTTGTGCTCTGAAATGTTGTCATTTCAGAGCATTTTTATATAATATATACCTTTTATATAATATATACGGATTGCAAATTATATACAGCTTGGAATTGAGCTTGGAGGCTGCTTTCTAAAATGTATCAATGATTTCTCTGTATAAAGAATAAACAAATAAATTTATAAAATTTGTCCTGAGCATTTGTTCAGGATTTTTTTTATATTATTTTTAGGGGGGATAAATTGGACGAGAAATTTATGAAAATTGCACTTGAGATGGCAGAAAAGGGTATTGGAAGGGTCAATCCAAATCCCTTGGTAGGTGCCGTAATCGTAAAGGATAATCGAATAATTGGAAAGGGCTACCATAAAATGTATGGTGGCTTGCATGCTGAAAGAGAAGCACTCAAAAGCTGCTCAGAAAATCCCTCGGGGGCAACCATGTATGTTACATTGGAGCCATGCTGCCATTATGGAAAAACACCTCCATGTGTGGATGCGATTATCGAAAACAAAATATCAAGGGTAGTTGTAGGAGCTAGAGATCCTAATCCATTGGTAGCAGGAAAGGGTATCAATAAGCTGAGAAAAAAAGGGCTTGCTGTTGTAGAAGGTGTCCTGGAGGATGAGTGTAGAGAGCTAAATACGATTTTCTTTCACTACATAAAAACGAAAACACCCTATGTAGCTCTTAAATATGCAATGACTATCGATGGTAAAATTGCAACCAGGACAGGAGCTTCAAGATGGATTAGTGGCGAGGAGTCGAGAATTAACGTTCATAGAGCTAGAAATAGGTACTCTGCCATAATGGTAGGTGTAAATACCGTAATATCAGATAATCCATTGCTAAATTGTCGCTTAGAGCAGGGCAACAATCCTATCAAAATAATATGTGATACCAGCTTAAAAACTCCGCTTGATTCCAGAATAGTTAAAGCTTCTGTGAGTGATAAAACAATAATCGTTACAAAGTCACAGGACGATAAATTGATAAGGCTTTATGAGAATTATGGGTGTGAGGTTTTAGTTCAAGGATTTTCAGATAATGAAGGATTTTCAGCTAATGACAGAATAGATTTGCGAAATCTAATGCAGGAGCTGGGGCGTAAGGGAATAGACAGCATATTATTAGAGGGTGGCTCAGCACTTGCTTGGTCGGCTCTAGAAGCAGGCATAGTGAACAAGGTGCAGGCATATATATCACCCAAAATATTTGGAGGAGCTGCAAAAACACCGGTTGCCGGAAGAGGAATAGACTTTCCAGACGATGCAATAAGGCTTTCAAAGCCAAAGGTAAGGTATTTTGGAGAGGATATTTTACTGGAGAGTGAGGTTATAAAATGTTTACCGGAATAGTTGAGGAAGTAGGAAGGGTTAGCCAGGTTATTAGAGGAGTAAATTCTCAGAAGCTAACTATTAGAGCAAAAAAAATAATGGATGATATGAGCTTGGGTGATAGTATAGCAGTAAATGGAATTTGCCTAACTGTTACAGAGTTCTGTAAAGATAGCTTTAGTGTGGATGTTATGCACGAAACACTAAATAACACATCGTTATTAGGAGTAGCTATAGGTAAAAAAGTAAATTTGGAAAGAGCGATGCAGGTCAATGGACGGCTTGGAGGTCATATTGTATCGGGTCATATCGACGGTATCGGTCTTATAGCTGATATAAAAAAGGATGACATAGCCTTCAGATACAAAATCTCTTGCGAAAGGCATTTGCTGAAATACATAGTGAGAAAGGGCTCGATTACGATTGATGGTATCAGTCTTACAGTAGCAAGCTTGTACGAGGATTCATTTGAGGTGTCAGTCATACCACACACATCAAAAAACACGATATTAAACGAAAAGAAAATAGGCGATATTGTAAATCTGGAAAATGATTGTATTGGGAAATATGTGGAGCGCTTGATAAATTTCGAGAATAATACATACGAGGTAAAGAAGGGATGTGGTATTACGGAAGAGTTTTTGTTGAAAAATGGCTTTTAGATGATTAATAAAATTGAGAAAGGTGGATTCGTAATGTTTAAGTTTAATAGCATTGAAGAGGTAGTCGAGGATTTAAGAGCAGGGAAAATAATCCTTGTTACAGATGATGAAGACAGAGAGAACGAGGGGGATTTTATATGTGCAGCTGAGTTTGCGACGACAGAAAATGTAAATTTTATGGCGACCTATGGAAAAGGACTCATATGTATGCCGATGAGTAGGGAATATGCCTTAAAGCTGAATTTGCCGCAAATGGTTACGACAAATACTGACAATCATGAAACCGCTTTTACGGTGTCAATAGATCATATCGATACGACAACGGGTATATCTGCAGTTGAAAGAGGTGTGACTGCCAGAGCATGCGTTGATGCTGAAGCAAAGGCATCTGATTTTAGAAGACCTGGTCATATGTTTCCTCTGACAGCAAAGAAAAATGGTGTACTAGAGCGAAACGGTCATACGGAAGCAACTGTTGATCTATTAAAAATAGCGGGACTAAAGGAGGTCGGTCTTTGCTGCGAAATAATGAAGGATGATGGTACGATGATGAGAAGGAGCGAGCTGATAGAGCTTGCGAAGCAGTGGAATATCAAGCTTACGACGATAAAAGCGCTTCAATCGTATAGGAAGAAAAATGAAAGGCTGGTCAATTGTGAGGTAGATGTCGAAATGCCGACAAGGTATGGAAGCTTTAGAGCATTCGGCTACGTCAATAAATTGAATGGAGAGCATCACGTAGCTCTTGTAAAAGGAGATATAGGCGACGGAAAAAACATTCTGTGTAGAGTTCATTCAGAATGCCTAACTGGGGATGTATTTGGCTCATTGAGATGCGATTGTGGAGAACAATTTGAGTCGGCAATGAAGCAGATAGAGAAAGAAGGACGAGGTATATTGCTTTATATGCGTCAGGAAGGACGAGGTATAGGACTAATAAATAAGCTAAAGGCGTATAAGCTACAGGAGCAAGGCATGGATACGCTTGATGCGAACATTGCTTTGGGCTTTGAAGGAGATATGAGAGAATATTATATCGGTGCACAAATATTGAAGGACCTTGGAGTAAAAACGATGAGACTACTCACTAATAATCCGGATAAAATATATCAATTGTCAGATTTTGGAATAGAAATAATAGATAGAGCTCCAATTGAAATAAATGCAAATGAGCATGATAAGAAATATCTATTGACAAAAAAGGATAAGATGGGGCATATACTGTCCGTTGTAGGAAATGACTAAGCTAAGTACAGGTGTAAAGAAATTGGAGGTAGAAAAATGAAAATATATGAAGGTAAGCTAGTGGCTGATGATATAAAAATAGGTATTGTAGCAGGAAGATTCAATGAGCTTATAACGTCCAAGCTTATTTCAGGTGCCTTGGATGGATTAAAAAGACATAATGTAGCTGAGGATAGCATTGAGATAGCATGGGTACCGGGAGCGTTTGAAATACCACTGGTAGCATCAGAAATGGCAAAAAGTAAAAAATATGACGCCATAATTTGTCTGGGTGCAGTGATAAGAGGAAACACATCGCATTATGATTATGTATGCAATGAGGCTTCAAAGGGAATAGCACATGCTTCGTTGGATACAGGTATACCTGTTATGTTTGGTGTAATAACTACAGAAAATATAGAGCAGGCAATTGAAAGAGCCGGTACTAAATCCGGAAATAAGGGCTATGACGTTGCTGTTGGTGCAATAGAGATGATAAATTTGCTAAGAGAAATTAAAGGGTAGCTGGAGATACGAATAAAGTAATAGAAAAGTGATAGAAGTAATAGGAGTAGTAGAAAAGCAATAGAAGTAATAAAAAAGACAAAAACAGCTAAGAGAAATAAAAATAGAATAGATAAATAGCACTCCCTATATTGATTGAATAAATCAATATAGGGAGTTTTTTATTTACAAATAAATCACAACAGAATTATAAAATTTTCTTGCTTTAAATTCAAAAAAATGAAAAAAGCTTATAATTAATAAAAAAAGTTTATAAAGAAATAAAAGTTGAATTTGAGTAAAAATAAAGTATATTTATTGAAAAAAATTATAATATAAATGCGAATGTTATTTACATTAAATATTATATATTTAAAGAACTATAATATTATATACAAAAAGTTGACAATATTATAATGAAATGATAATATATAGTAGAAAATTTAGTCATTTTCATTTTTTATGATTAAATGCACAAAATATTTTACATGATGATTTCTAATTATTTTCTGTTTGATAGCTATTATGTAATATGCTAAAGGATAAGACCTAATTTTAAATATTAGGTTTATCATAGATTTTAAAATAAATGGAATTTTCTGTTTTATTCTAGAAATCATCGTGTCATGCAAAAAAAAAATTAAAAAAGGAGAAGAATATGCGTACAATTAAAAAAATCTTATCGAGTATGCTAGCGTTAGCTATGCTAGTAGGAGTGTTTGCTCCATATATAGCATTTGCCGAAGAGAAAACATCAAAAGCAGAGAATGCTGTTACAAATACGGTTACACTGCACAAGCTAGTTATGACTAAAGAAGAGCTTGCAGCATGGCCGGATGTAAAAGATTATGATGGTACTCAGGATCTTGAGGCATTGAAGAAATTACAGCAATTGGCTGGAAAAAATGTTAAAGAGGTTCCAAATGTATACTTTGCTTTAAAATTTGCTAGTGATTACGGAGATGATAGTAAAAATGGCAAATATGTGAAGGCTAAAGCTGATGATAAGACTTCACCAGCAGACCCTCTTGCTGCAACGGATGATATTGATGAAGCTGTGGGTGGACTTACAAAAGCTAACGGTATAGCATTTAAAACAGAAAAGCTTAAAGGGAAATTTGAAATCGTTGAAGTTAAATCAAAATCAACTTATGTTGGTCAAAATGGTGAAACTTTGGCAGATTCAAAAGCGGTTCCGGTTAAAATAACACTTCCGCTTGTTAACAATAATGGTACTGTCTTGAATGCACATGTTTATCCTAAGAATACAGAGGATAAACCACAAATTGACAAGAATTTTGCAAAAAAGAATGGTGACGAAAACAAAGATTTTTACGAAAATCTAAGTGAGGAGACAACAAAAAAATTTGGTGCTGATTATGATAAGTATGTTACTCAAAAAGAGGAAGTTACTCAAACAGTAGGAACTAAGATACCTTATGAAGTAAAGACACGTGTAAAAGCAAGAACTGAATATGGAAAGCTGGTTTGGAAGGATAGCATGACAAACGGATTAACTTTCAACAATGATGTAGCTATTACTGTAGATAATAATATAAGCTTGACTAATAATGCAGATTATAAAATTGTTTTTGATGATAGAGGTTTTGTTCTTTCGTTGACTGAAGAAGGTTTAAAAAAGGTAAAGGCTGTTACTAAACCGGATAGTGGCGATGGCAATGATGTTGAATTTACAATCAAATATTCTGCGACACTTAATGGTACAGCAATAGTTGATAATCCAGAAAAGAATAACATTTATCTTGAATATGGTAATAAACCATATAGCGAAATAGAAGAAAAAGAAGTTACTCCATCTAATAAAGAGTTAACGGTAACTAAGACTTGGGCGAATGGAACTACTGGAACTGCTCCTGATGATGTGTCTGTAACATATGTTTTAAAGAAGGGTGGTCAAAATAAAGCTGCTGTTACATTAGATAAGTCAACAACGAGTGGCACATTTGATTTAGGTAACGATATAAAATTCAGTGTTACTGGAGAATTTTCTGGTAAATTTACAGGATTAGAAGATTCTAATGACTGGAAAATATCAGAACGTGTTGCCGGATATACTCCTAGCTATGAGAGTGTTAGTAATGGAACAGTAACAGTTAAAAATAAAAAGGATACTGATAATCCTACACCACTTAATCCAACAGAGCCAAAGGTTGTTACTGGTGGAAAGAAATTTGTAAAGACTGACAGTTCAGATGCTCCTGTAAGATTAGCAGGTGCGAAGTTTGTTGTTAAAAAGAATAATAAATACTTGGCATCTAAATCAGATCAGACTGCTACAGCGGAACAGACTGCGTTGGCTACAGCGAAAACAAATTTGGATGCAGCAGTCAAGGCTTATAATGAAAGACAAGATGATACTAATAAGGATGATTTGGAAAAGACTGTAACGGATAAGCAAAAAGAGTATAACGATGCATTCCATAAAGCATCAATTAAGTACGAATGGGTTGATAGTAAAGATGCTAATAATGTAGTCGTGTTGGTTTCTAATGACAAGGGTCAATTTGAAATTTCAGGCTTGAAATATGATGATTACAAGCTTGAAGAAATCGAAGCTCCAAAAGGCTTTGCTAAAATAGAGGACATTGATTTTAAAGTTGCAAAGTCTGGTGCAGGGTCAACTATGAATATTAAATACGTTGCTGAGGATACTGGTAACAATAATGCACAGAAGGTTGTCAACAAAAAAGTTACTATTCCAGAAACAGGTGGTATAGGTACAATAATCTTTACAGTAGCAGGTCTTGCACTAATGCTGGGTGCAGCATATGCTATAAAGAAAAATAGAGAAGAAGCATAATATTATTTTTCAAAGGGTATGTTTATTTTTCAGATAAACATACTATAGCTTCTGTGAATAATTATAATGAGTAGGTTGAAAATCAACCTACTCATTTTTTAGCACTTATTAAATTAATCAGAAATTATTCAGCCTGTGCTTCATCTGTTGCTGATTGCCTAGTATTCGCTGATTTGCTTTCTGATTTCATCAAATTTTTTGTGGTATTGCTATTTGACTGTGAATCATTGTTTTTGTTTTTTCTTGCTCTATTTTTTTCAGCCTTATCGGAAGCTGTTTCCGTTTGATTTGATATTATTGAGCCGGTGTTGGCATCAAGCTTTACGGCATATCTCACATTGTCCTTTGTAACTATTATTTTATATCTTGGCTGGTTGTCCTTATTCTTAAAGAATATTTTTTCCACTGTACTACCAGATACTGCTTCCTGAGCTATTTTTTGTGCCTGCTCCTTGGTGATTTTTACATTTGCCTGAGCAATTTTTTCGTCCAAGGAAATTTTTGATTTATTTCCTTGCTCAGCTCTGCTTCCTTTACCTTTTTTTCTTTTTGAGCCACTATTTGTTGAGCTGGATTTATTTGCTTTAGCCGAATTGCTGTTAGCATTTGCTGTGCTTGAAGTATTCTTTGATTTTTTGCTCTTTGCTGAGCTTGTCGAGCTCTTAGAGCCTGAATTATCAGTTGAATTGGAGCTCTTAGCTGTACTAGAGCTATTTGTAGCACCTGAGGTAGCTGATGTACTGCTTGAATCAGTAGCCTGTGCTTGAGCTGCAAACGATGGTATATTTGATGCTGCAAGCATACCCACCAATGCCAATGCGATTATTGAGCTTTTCTTTACGTTGTTTTTCTTCATTTTCATAATATTTGATCCTCCATTCATTTTCAAACTAATTTAAGCCAATTGATATATTATGTATAAAAATCAGCTTGTAGGTTTATTATATTTTCTAAAGCTGAATGTAAAATGAATAAGAGAAAAAATATTGAAAAATGAAAAAGCTGCTGAAAAAATCAGAATAAATGCTGAAAAAGTAGAGCATAGTATAATGAAAATTCATAAGAGTGCTTATGGAGGGTGGATTTTAAATCATGATGGGTAGGTGATAATATGAAGATACTAATTGTTGAGGGAGAAAAAGGTTTAAATAATGTTATAAATAAGTATTTAAGAAATAAAGGCTATGGTGTAGATTCGGCCTTTGATGGAGAAGAAGCATTGTACTATTTAAAGGCTGGGAGCTACGATGCCATAATTACAGCTATGAAAATTTCTAAAATCAATGGCTATCAGCTAGTGAAAAATATGAGAGCTAATAATATTAACACGCCGGTTTTGATGCTATCAGCCAGAGATTCTTTAGAGGATAAGGTTAGGGGCTTAAATATTGGTGCTGATGATGTTATAATCAAGCCGTTTGAATTTGAGGAATTGATAGCGAGGATTAGAGCTATTGTAAGGAGACAATATGGCAATACCTCCAATAAGCTATCCGTAAAGAATATTTCCTTGGATATGTCTGAAAAGAGTGTTAAAAAAGGAAATGAAGCAATTGAATTGACGGGCAAGGAATATGAGGTTTTTGAATATTTAATGCAGAATAAAGGTAGGATAATCAGCAAGGAACAGATATTGGAGCATTTATGGGGCTTTGACTATCTAGGTGGGTCAAATATTGTAGAGGTATTGGTTAAAAATATCAGAAAAAAAATCAGTCCGAATGATTCTATGAGTATTATTCAAACTAAAAGGGGGCTGGGGTATGTTATTAGAGATTAATCTGAAATATGATTAGAGACTAATTTGAAACATAATCAGATATTAATTTACAGACTTTCTATGAAATGTATTGACAAAAAAACATTTTTGTAATACAATTGTAATACGAAAAGAAGGGGGAATTGACATGCCTACAATTAGCTTGAGAGTACCAGAAACAGAACTAGATATTTTTAAAGCATACGCAAAACATAATAATACTACATTGTCCGAAATTATTAGAGTTGCCATGCTTGAAAAAATTGAAGATGAATACGATCTTAAAGTATTTGAAGAATATGAAACAGAAAAGCAAGCAGGAACATTAAAAACAAGACCAATCAATGACCTTTGGAAAGAACTTGAATTATAATGTATCAGATTGTTACTACCGATAAATTTGATAAATCATTTAAAAAGCTTGATAGGCATACACAAAAAATAATTAAGTCATGGATTGAAAAAAATCTTATGAGCTGCGAAAATCATCGTCTACATGGAAAAGGTCTTACAGCTAACAGAAGTGGACAGTGGAGATATAGAGTAGGTGATTACAGGCTTTTAGCTGATATACAAGACAATAATATTGTGTTAGCTCTTGTTGATATAGGTTATAGAAGCAGAATTTATTAATCAAAGATATAGGAAATTTACATGGCAATAAAATACAATGAGGAAACAAAATTGAGGCTAGGCATTCATTATTATATCATAGAATGCCTAGCCTCCGTTTTGGGGTGTGTGAAATTTTTTCTGTATTATATATTATTATTTTGTATTATTATATATTTTTATTTTATATTATTTTAATATATAGTCGATGATATTACAGCTTTCTCCGTTTTTCTTGTATACTCTTGGAACTCTTCTATTAATATTGCACAGAACTTCATGCTCTATTGTATCGCAGCTGTTTGCTATTTCTGTTACAGAAATCAATCCCTCTCCAAACAGAACTACATCATCGTTTATTTTGACATCCATATCCATCGGTACTCGGACCATGCATTGATCCATACAGATTCTGCCAACTATTGGGCATTTTTCTCCGTTTATATATACATAAGGATTTTTTCTGCCTCTGAGGAAGCCATCTGCATATCCAACAGCGATGCTCGCAATTTTTTCTTGGTTGGTAGTAAAATACGTTCTTCCATAGCTAATTGACGTATCGGGATCTAATACCTTTACATTTGTAACCTTTGCTTTAAAGGACATAACTGGTTTAACCTCTACTGTTTTATTTACCTCGTCTGACGGATAGATGCCATATTGAATTATTCCCGGTCTAACCATATCAAATTCGACATCTGTATCCAGTATTTCTGCACTGTTTGAGCAGTGTCGTATTCCAAGCTCCAAATCATTTTTCTGTAATATATCTATCACATCCTCAAATCGTTTCAATTGAATTTTCTCAAACTCCTTGTTCTTTGAATCTGAGGTTGAGAAGTGTGTGAATATACCCTCTATTTTTACGTTCTGTAGCTCGCTGATATATTTAACGTCCTTTAATATATTTTCGTAATTTTTTTCTATAGCCAAAAATCCCAATCTTGACATTCCGGTATCTATTTTTATATGAACCTTGGCAATTTTATTAATATTTGAAGCTACTTCATTTAATTTTTCTGCTGTTTCAATGTCGAATATGGTTGAAGAAATATTGCCCTCGATGATATTTTCATAGTCATTGGGATTTGTGAAGCCCAGATTTAGGATTGGAAGCCTTATGCCATTTTCTCTCAGCTCCAAGCCCTCAGAGCTTCTGGCAACTGCCAAAAAATCAGCTCCAAGGCTTTCATAAAGCTTGGACATTTCTACAGAGCCATGACCGTATCCGTTAGCTTTGACCACCATACATATTTTGGTGTCCTTAGACAGCTTATTTCTTAGTCCCTCATAGTTGTATTTTAGTGCATCCAAATCAATTTCAACCCAATTCGCACTCGTAATTACTTTGTTCATATTGTACCTCCAATATAAAAAACTGCAGTATATGCAGTCTTAGTTTTTCTAATTATAGCACAAAATTTTCAAATAATACATATATTTTGGAAGATTTTATAGAAAAATTAAAAAAATCAGAAAATTAATAATAATATAATATGTTTTTTTCTTTTAATCAAATAATATAATCTATATCAATCTATTTTTGTAATTTAATTAATAAAAAACAATAATAAATTGACATTATTTAAATTATCGAAATATATTGATAATTTTGAAATGATATTTTATATTATCGCTTAAACGATTTTTTTATATTTTGTTAATTTAACAAAATATATTATTTTATATTTTTATAGTTAGTATTCATAAGAAAAGAGATTATATAATTTATTAGAAATTATTTTTTAGTATAACAAGTGTTAAATTACTAACTAAAGATTGAAAAAATGAAATATTCTGAAAGTATAAAGAATATTAGTAAAAGGAGAAAAAAATAGATTTTTTTAAATAAACATTATTATTTATAATTTGTATTTAACAGAAAAACAAAAAGTGTATTGGTTAATAATACTATGTTCCACAGATGAAAAAAGGTTGAAATATACAAAAAATACAGATATTACTATATTTAGTTAAGTAAATAATGATAAAAATTTTAAAAATATTTTTTTAACAATAAAAATATAATATGATTATTTTAGCTTGACAACTTAAAAAAATAAAATTATAATATGATTGTAAGTTATAAAATTAGTTATAGTTAAGTATTTTATCAACCTGATAAAATAAATTAAAGGAGGAAAAAATATGAGCAACAAAAGTAGTTTAAGGGACATCTTTACGTTTGGTTTTGCCTTATTTGCGATGTTCTTTGGTGCAGGTAACCTGATATTCCCACCATATTTGGGGATAATAGCAGGTCCACAGTGGTTTACTGCATTTGCAGGGTTTACGTTTGCCGATGCTGGTCTTGCACTTTTAGCGGTAATTGCAATTGCATATTGTCGTGGTGAAATAATGGAATTATTTGGTAGAATAGGAAGAGTTCCTGCAATATTATTAAGCTTTGCAGACATAATGTGTGTTGGTCCGTTGTTAGTTATACCTAGAACTGGTGCGACAACATATGAAATGGGTATTATGCCTATTTTCGGAGAAGGTTTGCCAATCGTTATTGTAGTAGTTATATTCTTCGCATTGACTTATATACTTACTGTTAGACCTTCAAAGGTTATCGATATAGTTGGGCAGGTCCTTACTCCATTCTTGATTGTGGCTTTATCAATAATCATCATAAAGGGAGTTGTATCTCCTTTGGGTCAGCCAACTGCAGCTCCAATGATTGATGAGGTATTCAAGAGAGGTATTATGGATGGCTACCAAACTATGGACTGTTTCGTTTCTATAGCAGTTGGTTCAGTGCTTATGCTAACTCTTTCTAATAAGGGCTATACAGAGCCAAAGCAGCAGATATCTGTGCTTATCAAGGCTGGCTTGATTGCTTGCTTGGGCTTGGGTTTAATATACGGTGGTTTGACTTACTTGGGCTCAACAGTGTCAACTGTATATGACGAAGGCGTAAAGCAATCACAGGTTATAGTAAATATTACACAGATGCTGCTAGGAAATACTGGAAAGATAGTTTTGGCGATAGCAGTTTCTCTTGCTTGTCTTACTACTTCAATTGGTCTTACATCTGCAACTGCAGAATACCTATCAATGCTTTCTAAGAATAAGGTTAGCTATGCTAAGTGTGTGTTATTCGTTTGTATATTTGCAGCGGCAGCAGCTACAATGGGTGTTAGTGGACTTGTTAAGATAGCGAATCCAATATTGACGATAGTATATCCACCTTCAATCGTTCTAATAGTATTGGTATTCTTCAAGGAAAGAATTAAAAGTGATATGGTATATAAATTTGCAGCAGGTATGTCTGTAATAATATCTACATTGACATTGTTATCAGCAAAAATACCGGCACTTGGATTTGTAAATAGCTTACCATTAGCAAGCTTTGGATTTAACTGGATGGTTCCTACTATCATTGCTGGTGTATTAGGCTTTATATTCAAGGGTAAATCAAAGACTGCTACAAATGCATAGTAAAACGCATAATCATATAGTAAAATGCATAATCGCATAGTAAAGGCGCATAATATCGATTAGTTTTATTGAAAATTAACTTTAACTAGATTTATAATAATTCGTGAATAAAATTAATTAAATAATAAAAATAGGGGTTTGGTTTTCAAGCCTCTATTTTTTATCTTATTTTTTATGCAAAATGGAGTGGTTTTTTATTTTAATAATGACCTCTCCTACTTGAGAATTATATTGTTTTATGGTATAATTTTTAATTAGGTAAAAATTATATTAAAGCTCATAATTAAAGCTTGTACGAGCTTATAAATAATTTTATTTAGTTTTTGGGCTTGTAATTAGAAAATTTCAATCTACAAATTAGAAAGGTGATATAAATGCTAGATAAGCTTAGAGTTTTGGAAGACAAATATAATGAGTTGAATGAAAAGGTCGCGAATCCTGATATTATAAGTGATCAACCGACTTGGCAGAAGCTTATGAAGGAAACCTCTGAATTAGAGCCTATTGTTTTAAAATATAGAGAATATAGAGCTGTGAGCAATACAATAGCTGAATCAAAGCAGATATTGGAAGAGGAAAGTGATGAAGAGCTAAGAGAGCTTGCAAAGCTGGAATTGTCAGAAGCGGAAGAAGCTGTAAAGCAAATTGAACATGAATTAAAAATTTTGTTGGTGCCTAAGGACCCTAATGATGACAAGGACGTTATTGTTGAAATCAGAGGTGGTGCAGGTGGAGATGAAGCTGCTCTATTTGCAGGCGATTTGTTTAGAATGTATTCTAGATATGCTGAAAGAAGAGGCTGGAAAACGTCCTTTCTTGGATCTAACGATACTGGTGTAGGTGGATTCAAGGAGGTTTCATTTATGATAAAGGGTAAGGGTGCTTATTCGAGATTGAAGTATGAATCCGGTGTTCATAGAGTTCAGAGAATACCTACCACTGAATCTGGAGGACGTATACATACTTCTACTGCAACAGTAGCTGTGTTGCCAGAGGCTGAGGATGTCGAAATAGATATCAGTCCTGAGGATATCAGAGTGGACGTGTTTAGAGCATCTGGAAATGGTGGACAGAGTGTTAATACTACGGACTCAGCTGTTAGAATAACACATATACCTACTGGAGAGGTTGTTTCATGTCAGGATGAAAAGTCACAGCTAAAAAATAAGGAAAAGGCTATGAAAATATTGAAGGCAAGACTTTATGATAAGGCTTTGGCTGAGCAGCAAAAAGAGATTGCTGCTGAAAGAAAGAGCCAGGTAGGCTCTGGAGATAGATCTGAAAGAATTAGAACATACAATTTCCCACAGGGGAGAGTTAGTGATCATAGAATCAATTTAACACTTTATAAGCTTGATTCGTTTATAGATGGAGATTTGGATGAGATGATAGATGCGTTGATTACAGTTGATCAAACTGAAAAAATGTCTTCTATTTACTAGTATAATTTTATTAGGATAATTTCTTGTGAAGGAGGTTTTACAAAAATAGTTTTTATTAGAATTGATAATAAGGGAATGCTTATTGAAATAAAAAATTTTTGTGAGCCTCTTTTTTAGTGAATACCTAGTAAATATGAAGAATTGCGAGAGTGATAATATGGAATTTATGAAAAAAAATACAGTAGTTGAAAGGATAGATCCAGATAATATCGACAGCAAGGTAATAGAACGGTTTGGAAAAATGCTTGCGGATGGAAAAACGGTGATTTTTCCGACTGAGACAGTCTATGGCTTGGGTGCAAACGCACTTGATGAACAAGCTGCATCTAAAATATATGTGGCAAAGGGACGTCCAAGTGACAATCCATTGCTCGTTCATGTTGCTGAGAGAGAGGATATCAATCCATTAGTTGTAGATATGGATGAGAGAGCAAAAAAATTGATTGATAGATTTTGGCCGGGACCCTTGACAATTGTTTTCAAAAAATCTGATTTGATTCCAAAGGTGACAAGTGGTGGCTTGGATACTGTTGCAATTAGGATGCCATCAGACAAGGTTGCCAGAGCATTGATAAAAGCATCTGGTGTTCCAATAGCTGCACCATCAGCAAATCTGTCTGGAAAGCCCTCTCCAACGAAGCCAGAGCATATTATAGCAGATATGAATGGTAGAGTTGATGGGATTTTGGTAGGTGGCTTCTGTGATTTTGGTGTTGAGTCAACAATAGTTGATCTTTCTGAGAATGTTCCCATGGTTTTGAGACCTGGTGCGATTACATTGGAGATGTTAAAGGAAGCTCTTGGAGCTGTAAGACTAGATCCGTCGCTTTCTTCTCATAGCGATAATATCAAGGCAAAGGCTCCCGGAATGAAATACAAGCATTATTCACCTAATGCAAATATATTTATGGTGACGGGTGGTATTGATAGGCTTGTTGAGCTGTCGGAATTTTTATTGGAAATGAAGGATAACGCTGAAAAGAAAATTGCAATACTGTGTATGAAGCAAAATGTTGCTAGATTCGATGAATTAAAGCTGAAATTTAGAAATGTCAATGTATTTTCTTTGGGAAGTACCTATGAAGAGGTGGCAAGAAATTTATTTGATGTATTGATAGCCTTGGATAAAAGAAATATTGATGTGGCATATGCTGAAGCCTTTGAAGAAAAGGGTATTGGTGTTGCCATAATGAATAGATTGAAGAAATCTGCTGGATACAAGTTTGTATAGTAAAAAATTGATTTTAATTGGAGGAAGAAATATGAAAATAGCATTGGCTTGTGATCATGGTGGTCTAAATTTGAAAAATGCCATCAAAAATCATCTTGAAGGGAAAGGGTACGAGGTTTTGGATTTTGGTACTGACACCACTGATTCTGTAGATTATCCGGATTTTGCGTATAAGGCGGCGAAATCGGTAGTAGATAAAGAGGCTGAATGTGGTATTTTGGTCTGTGGAACAGGTATTGGAATAGGTATTGCTGCAAATAAGGTCAAAGGAATAAGATGTGCGACATTGGGAGATACCTTCTCAGCACGTATGACAAAAGCACATAATGATGCAAATATGATTGCACTTGGTGAGAGAGTTACTGGTATTGGACTTGGGCTAGACATCGTTGACGCATATCTAAATTCTTCGTTTGAGGGTGGAAGACATCAATCAAGAGTTGATAAAATAACAGAAATTGAAAATAGCAGCCTTTAGAAATGAAAAATATGATTTATATTATTTTTTTTATTAATTAAGGCATGACTGAAATATCTGTAGATTTTTATCGATAATTTATTTATAAATTATTGATAAAATGCAAAATACGTTTTATAATATCATAGACAGAAATTAATGCAGGTAGCATTGATAATATAAGTTTTTATTAAATTAGGAGGATAATATGAACAAAGTAACAGTTACTGATCACCCATTGATTCAACACAAGCTAACGTTGATGAGAAAGCAAAACACTGGCTCTAAGGATTTTAGGGAGCTATTAACAGAGATTACAATGTTGATGGGATATGAGGTTACAAAGGATTTACCTCTTGGAGATGTTGAAATAGAAACTCCAGTGGCAAAGATGACAGCGAAGGAGCTAACAGGGAAAAAATTGGCGATAGTTCCGATTTTAAGAGCTGGAATAGGTATGGTGGACGGATTAATTAGCTTGATTCCAGCGGCAAAGGTTGGTCACATAGGATTATATAGAGATCCTGAAACTCTTCAGCCGGTGGAATACTATTGTAAGCTGCCACAGGATATAGGCGATAGAGAGGTATTGCTAGTAGATCCAATGCTGGCTACTGGTGGATCTTCAGTGGCTGCTATACAGCTTCTAAGAGAAAAGGGAGCTAAAAGCATCAGAATGGTTAATCTTGTTGCTGCTCCAGAGGGAATTGCAGAGGTTCATAAAGCTTATCCGGATGTTGATATTTATGTTGCGGCAATAGATGAAAGATTAAACGAACACAAATATATTGTTCCCGGTCTAGGTGATGCTGGAGATAGATTGTTCGGTACAAAATAATATATAACAGGGCTTTGATTTTTGTAATTCGACTATGTATATTTAATTTTGGGTTATAATATTGATTTATTTTGTTTTGAGAGATGGAGTGATGATAGCATTTGCTAAAATCGCTCCTTTTCTGTTTTGAAGATACCATTTTGGGGGAAAATATATGGTAAAATATAAAAAGAATTGTAGTATTTGTATGAAAAATATAAAAAATTTGATAGTGATTATAATTTATAGGGTATATACCAACCATAATAAAAAATACTATGAATATTACATATAGTCGATACATATTTAAAAAAATTGTGTCAAAAATTCAATAATAATTCATCATATATTCTATTATTATTTAGACAGAAATTATAAATTTATGATATTATATATTAGTCAAATAGTAAGATAGGTATTTGATTTGTTGTGTGTTATTGTGAGTGAATATAGGAGTATGAGGTAAAGCAATGTCAAAGAAAGGTGTTTGGATAGAAGCGATGAGAGTTTTTTCTTTAATTTCACAGCTTGGAATAATCGTAGCTGTGTGTATTTTTGGGTGTGGTTTTTTGGGAAGGCTTTTGGATTCAAAATTATCAACCTCTCCCGTATTCACATTGATTTTTATTTTTATTGGTATCGGGAGTGCGTTTAGTGGCGTATATAGAACTTTATTACCATTTATGAAAAAGAGGAAGTGATGCTTTGGATAAACAGTTGTTAGATAGCTTGATGAAAATATATAAAGGAATAGTTGTATATGATATTATTGTGATTATTGCTCTATTTTTTTTCAAGTACTTTTCAATTAAATATGTTGGGGGATTGATTGCAGGAAGCCTGGTAGCAATGGTGGCTTTGTTTATGATGGCGAGAAATATAGAATCTGTTGTGGATAAAAAGACCAATGCGAAGCTTTGGGCAAGCCTGGGGTATATGTCAAGAATCCTACTTTATGGTGCAATTTTGATATTTGCGGCAGTCTCAAAACATATTAATATTTACACAGCTGCTGTCGGGCTAATAAGTACAAATATTGTAATAAAGGCTCAGCAGCTACTATCAAAATTAAATAAGGGGAAGGAGGACTGATTTATGTATCAAGCGAAATATATACTTTATTTTGGCGGCTTCAGGTTAAGTGAAACAATAGTCGTTCAATGGTTGATTATGATTTTTTTGATATTGCTTTCATTGTATTTGACTAGGAATCTCAAAGAGGTGCCTACTACAAAAAGACAGGTGCTTGTTGAAATGGCAGTCGATAGTCTGAGAAATCTTGTCACTGATACCATGGGAAAGAGATTCGTTGAAAATGCACCTTGGATTATTGCATATATTGGAAGCATCTTTATGTTTTTCGCAGCCTCAAATCTAATTGGATTGCTGGGATTAAGATCTCCAACTACAGATTTAGATACTACAGTAGCATGGGCAGGAATTACAGTTTTCATGATTTACTTTATGGGAGTTAAGTTCCAAGGAGGAAAATACTTTAAATCGTTGCTTGAGCCGACACCTATTATGGCACCATTAAATATTATCGGTGAAATTGCAAGACCTATTTCATTGAGCTTCCGTCCATTTGGTAATATTTTGGGTGGTGCGATCATTATGTCTTTACTTTATAAGCTATTGAGATTTGTTTCAGAATTGATTCCAAATCTGAAGATACCAATAGGTCAGTTAGTAATACCGGTGCCATTGCATATGTATTTTGATTTATTTGCAGGAACATTGCAAGCGTTCATATTTATAATGTTGACAATGGTGTTTGTCGGCAGCACAGCAGAGGAGTAAAAATTAATAGTATTTTGATTAGTAAAAAATTAAAGTAGATTAGTAAAATATTAAAATGAATTAGTATAATATTAAAAATTAGTACTTTTATATAAAAAGATTATATCAAATTAATAGGATTAAAAGATTAACAGGATTAGGTAACTTAAGGAGGAAAATAACATGTTAGAAGGAATGAGCTTGGGAATAGCAATAGCTGGTTCAGCAATTGGTGCAGGTATAGCAGTAGCTACAGGTATAGGTGCAGGTATAGGTCAGGGCTATGCAGCTGGTAAGGGTGCAGAGGCAGTAGGAAATCAGCCAGAGGCAAAGAGCGATATCATATCTACCATGCTTTTGGGTCAGGCTGTTGCGGAGTCATCCGCAATATATGGTCTAGTTATAGCTATAATAATTCTATTCGTAAATCCTTGGATCGGATAATAGCAAGTCGTAATGATTTGTATTATTTAGAGAGGAGGATTAGTAATGGAATTTAAGCCTTTAGTTGGTTTGACATATGAATTCTTTTTCACTCTTGCCAATACATTGTTGTTGTTTTTTATTCTAAAGAAAATACTTTTCGATAAGGTTTTAGCTGTAATTGAAAGACGTGAAGCTGGAATAAAAAGCGATATTGAAATTGGTGAAAAAGCGAAAGAGGAGGGTCTTAGACTAAAATCTGAGTATGAAGAAAGAATCGAAGGTGCCATAGTTGAAGGTCAGGATATAGTAGAAAGAGCGAGAAGAAGAGCAGAAGAAAGATCTTCTGAAATAATTGCTCAAGCTAAGCTTGATGCTACGAATATCAAAAATAAGGCTTCGGATGACATCGTTAAGGAAAGAGAAGCTACGTTCAATAGCATTAAAAATGAAATTTCTGATATGGCGATTCTGGCGGCATCAAGGGTTATTGAAAAGGATATCGATAAGTCAAAGCATGAAGCTTTGCTGGATGAATTTATTAGAGAAGTAGGAGAAGCAAGATAATGGTTGGTCAAGTGGCAAATAGATATGCTGAAGCAATATTTGAGCTTGCAGAGGAAGAAAATAAGGCTACTGAAATATTCTCTGAGCTGGAGCAAATAGCCAAGACCATATCAGAAAATGCAAATTTATATGATGCGCTGAGGTCTCCATTTGTTTCAAGAGCTGATAAGAAGAGTATTGCTGATAAGGTTTTTTATGATGGCTTTTCGAGCTACACAAAAAATCTTGTCAAGGTTCTTATCGATAATGGCAGGACTACTGAATTTGCTTCAATTGTAGATTCATTTAAAAATATGCTATATGATAAAGAAAAGGTTGCTGAGGGTATTGTAATAACGGCTATACCTTTAAGCAACGAAAAAATTTCTGAGCTGGAAATAAAGCTTTCTGCAAGATATAATAGGAGCGTTAAGCTTGTAAACAAAATAGATGAGAGCATCTTGGGTGGAGCTCTTGTAAGAATAGGAAATGAAGAGATGGATGGAACTGTAAAATCTAGACTAGATGATCTAAGGGAACAGCTATCTCAAGTAATATCATAGAAATGGTGGTGAATCCATGAACTTAAAACCAGAAGAAATTAGTTCGATTATTAAGAATCAGATTAAAAATTATGAAAATAAAGTACAGCTAAATGATACTGGTAGCGTATTAAATGTTGGTGATGGTATTGCCAGTGTTTATGGACTTGATAATGTAATGTCTGGGGAGCTTGTAGAGTTTCCGGGTAAAATATTTGGTATCGCACTAAATCTAGAAGAAGAGGTCGTGGGAGTAGTAATACTTGGTGACGATTTCGGGATTAGAGAAGGTGATGTTGTAAAAAGAACTGGAAGAATAGTTGAGGTGCCGGTTGGCGAAGCTATGATTGGTAGAGTCGTAAACGCTTTGGGACAACCGATAGACGGAAAAGGTGAAATCAAAACTGATAAGACTAGACCTGTTGAAGCCCCAGCCCCAGGAATAATGGATAGAAAATCAGTTTTTGAACCCTTGCAGACTGGAATAAAATCTATAGACTCCATGATTCCAATCGGTAGAGGACAGAGAGAGCTGGTAATTGGTGATAGACAGACAGGTAAAACCTCTATTCTGATAGATACAATATTAAATCAAAAAGGCAAGGATGTCATTTGTATATATGTTGCAATTGGTCAAAAGAGATCTACTGTTGCTCAGCTAGTATCGACCTTGGAGGATTTTGGAGCGATGGATTATACTATAGTGGTATCTGCAACTGCTTCTGAATCTGCACCATTACAATATATTGCACCGTACTCAGGTGCAGCTATTGGTGAGGAATTTATGTACAACGGCAAGCACGTACTTATTGTATACGATGATTTGAGTAAGCAGGCAGTTGCATATAGAGAAATGTCATTGCTATTAAGAAGACCGCCGGGGCGTGAAGCGTATCCTGGTGATGTATTCTATCTACATTCAAGATTACTTGAAAGAGCTGCCAAGCTTTCAGATGAATTGGGAGGAGGATCGATGACTGCTCTTCCTGTCATAGAAACTCAGGCTGGTGACGTTTCAGCTTATATACCTACGAATGTAATATCTATTACAGATGGACAGATATATTTGCAGCCAGAATTATTCTATTCAGGAATTAGACCGGCAGTTGACCCTGGTATATCAGTTTCAAGAGTTGGTGGGTCTGCACAGATCAAGCCTATGAAAAAGATAGCCGGTACACTAAAGCTTGCATATTCTCAATATAGAGAATTGGCTGCTTTTGCACAGTTCGGCTCTGACTTAGACGAAGATACAAAGAGAAGATTGGCACAGGGGCAAAGAATAGTTGAAGTATTGAAGCAGGATGAGCATAAGCCTGTTACAGTTGAAAATCAAGTTGTGATAATCTATGCTGTAATAAATAATCTGCTGGAAGATATAGAGCTGGAAGATATCAAGGCATTTGAAGAGGGTCTATATATATTCATAGCCAATGAGTATCCAGAAATACTTCAAAAAATATTGAATAACGAAGACTTTAATGAAGAATTAAAGAAGATTATTGAAGAATACAAGGTAAAATTTAAAGCACAGTAATACTAGCTAAAGGAGGAGTACGGATATGGCAGGCGCAAGTATGAAGTCCATAAAAAACAGAATTGCGAGTGTAAATAATACAAAGCAGATTACTAATGCCATGTATTTAGTTGCATCCTCTAAGCTTAGAAGAGCTAAGCAGGTAGCAGATGAATCAAGTGAATATTTCAACACAATGTATGAAGCTATTGTCGAAATATCTGTTAATACGAAGGGTGTTAATAGTCAATTATTGAAGGAAAGAGAATTAAAAAATAGATGTCATATCATAGTAGCAGGTGATAGAGGTCTTGCAGGCGGATATAACATCAATGCTTTTAAAGAAGCTGAAAAATATTTAGGTGTAACAAAAGACTATGTAATTACTGTTGGGAAGAAATCCTATGATAGATATAGCAAAATGGATGGAGTTGAAGTGATCGATAGTATCGAATCAGCAGAAAGCTATAGCTATTCTGATATTCAAAGAATAACGAATAAGGTTGTGAAGATGTTCCTTAATGAAGAAATAGATGAAGCTCTTTTCACATATACGAAATTTAACTCGGCTCTTTCACAGGAAGCAAAGGTAATAAAGGTTCTTCCTTTAGTTTTTGATACACCATTAGAATATGGTGGAGAGAGATACAAGGAAATTCAAGAGGAATTGGATCCAGATATCTATATTAGTGAAGATATAATTAAGGAAAGAGAAGAAAGACGAAGAAAAGAAGACGAAGAAGCAATGCTCTTGGTCAATAAGATAAAGGCAAAGTCAGTGGATTCGAGATCGAAGGTAAAATATCTTCCATCTCCTCAAAAAGTTCTTGAATTTTTGATACCTACATATATTTCTGGAATACTTAACGGTGGAATCGTTGAATCATATGCTTCCGAACAGGGAGCTAGAAGAACAGCGATGGAATCAGCAACTGACAATGCGAATGAAATGATTCAAAATCTTGAATTAAGCTACAATAGAGCTAGACAGTCTGCCGTAACTCAAGAAATAACTGAGATTAGTGGTGGAGTTGAAGCTCTAAAGTAAGGAGGATAAGATGGCAAATATAGGAAAAATTGTGCAGATTGTAGGAGCTGTACTTGATGTAAGGTTTGAAGGTAAAGACAATTTACCAAGCCTACTAAATGCTTTGGAAATAAATGTTGGCGATAAAAAAATAGTTGCTGAGGTTGCTCAGCATATTGGTAATGATACCGTTAGATGTATTGCCATGAGTGCTACAGAAGGTCTTGTAAGAGGATTGGAGGTAGTGGATACCGGCGCACCTATTTCAGTTCCTGTTGGAGCAGAAACCTTGGGTAGGGTGTTCAATGTTTTGGGAGAAGCTATTGATTTAAAAGAAATGCCAGAAAATATAAAGCTATCACCAATTCACAAGGAGGCTCCAAGGTATGAGGATTTGGAAACGAAGGCTGAAATTCTTGAAACTGGGATAAAGGTAGTGGACCTGTTGGCACCTTATCTAAAGGGTGGTAAGATAGGCTTATTCGGTGGTGCAGGAGTAGGTAAAACAGTTCTTATTCAGGAGCTAATAAATAATATCGCAAAGCAGCATGGTGGTATTTCTGTTTTTTCAGGTGTTGGAGAAAGAACTAGAGAAGGTAATGACTTGTACGGTGAAATGACAGAATCAGGTGTTATAGCAAAAACAGCAATGGTATTTGGGCAGATGAATGAGCCACCGGGAGCAAGAATGAGAGTTGCTTTAACTGGCTTGACTATGGCAGAGCATTTTAGAGATGAAGAAGGACAGGATGTTCTTCTATTTATAGATAATATCTTTAGATTTACACAGGCTGGCTCAGAGGTATCAGCTTTGCTTGGACGTATGCCATCAGCAGTTGGTTATCAGCCGACATTGGCTACGGAAATGGGAGCTTTACAGGAAAGAATAACATCTACAAAGAAGGGGTCTATCACGTCTGTTCAGGCTGTATATGTTCCAGCAGATGATTTGACTGACCCGGCGCCAGCGACAACATTCTCACATCTTGACGCCAAAACAGTATTATCTAGACAAATATCATCGCTTGGTATATATCCAGCAGTTGACCCATTAGAGTCAACTTCTAGAGTTTTGGATCCACATATAGTCGGTGAAGATCATTACGAGGTCGCCAGAGGTGTTCAGTCGATATTACAAAGATATAAGGAGCTGCAGGATATTATTGCAATACTTGGTATGGACGAATTATCTGATGAAGATAAGGTGGTTGTAGCGAGGGCAAGAAAAATACAGAGATTCTTGTCTCAGCCATTTACTGTTGGCGAGCAGTTTACAGGTATTCCTGGAGTTTATGTTCCAGTAAAAGAAACTGTTAGAGGATTTAGAGAGATTTTGGAAGGAAAGCATGATGATATTCCAGAATCAGCTTTCTTGTTCGTAGGGACAATCGATGACGTTGTAAGAAAGGCGAAAGGAAGTGCTAACTAATGTTTAAATTGAAGGTAGTAACTCCTCATAAGACTTTTTATGACGAAATTGCAGAGATGGTAATATTTAAAACAATTGTTGGAGATAGAGCCATTTTGAGAGGTCATGTTCCAATTGTTACTGGGATAAAGGAAGGAAAATTGAAGATAAAAAAGGATGGCAAATTCATGTATGCTGAAATAGGGAATGGATTTGTAACAGTTGATCCAAATAGTGAGACAGTAATAGTTACTGAAAGGGCTGAATGGGGAGCTGAAGAATAAAAGATAAATAGCTAGTTAGAATAAGTATGGAGCTTTTGAAGTAAAAATTTGAAGTAAAAAATAGAGATTACATCCTAATATGCTAAAATAGAGTTAACAAAAAACTAAATAAGACTAACTATTAAAAGTCAAGAGGTGAAATGAAAAAAATATAAGGATTGATATTGATAAAAACTGAATAAAAAAAGCATGAAAAAAAGACCCTAAACTTTAAGATTAAAAAATAGGGTTAGCAAAGTTTTTGCTTTTTAAATTGTAATTTTTCAAAAGAACCTGTAAATGATAAAAGCTAAGCATAAGCTTTGCTCGTCATTTACAGAACCTTTTTCAAAAATTAATTGAGAGTTAAGCAAAAGCTAACTTTGTTGTTGATAAGGTTCATTTTTGGTTAGAACTGCAAAAATAGTATGACATAGCTTTCTAGCAACAGCATTAGTCGCGACTAGATGGTGTTTGCCTTCTCTAATTTTTTTCTGATAATAATCAGAAAAAACAGGATCGTAAAATTCAGATCTAAGAGCAGATTGAAACAAAGCACGTCTAAGGTATGGAGAACCTCTTTTAGTCATATGATTAGAAGTGGATTCAAATTCTCCAGACTGAGAAATACTAGCATCAAGACCTGCGTAAGCAACAAGCTTTGAAGGGTTAGAAAATCTTTTAATATCTCCAATCTCGCCTAATATTGTAGCAGCATTAACAGAACCAATACCTGGAATGGTAGTAATTGGAGAGTTGAGTTTTTCAAATAAAATTTCAATTTCTTTTTCAACATCTAAAACTTGATTTTGAATAAAAGAAATTTGCTTGATAAGCATTTTGATTTGTAAGCTGAAAGAATCCATGCAGAAATTAACGCCAAAAGAAGTAGAAGCTTTCTTAGAAAGTTCTTCAAGCTTTCTGGAAGCATACTTCTTTTTAGAAACATTGTCTAAAAAAGATTGTAAATCTTCAGAATTGATATTTTCAAAATCTGAAGGAGTAGAAAAATTTGAAAGTATTTCTTTAGAAGTCTTTCCAAAAATATTACTAAAAGAAGAAGCATATTCAGGGAAAACTTGGTCTAAAAGAGCAATAGTCTTTCTTTTAAGATCACCAATTGATGATACTAGATAAGACCTGAATCTCGAAAGATTTCTCAAAGACAAATAGTCCTCGTTAAAAAGAGAAGCTTCAACAAAATCACCATAGCGAAGAAGATCGGCTATTAAAAGAGAATCAATAATATCAGTTTTTCTCTTTCTAATCTCAATACCTTGTCTCCAGCCATCCGTTTGGATCGGATTGATAACACGAACAGTGAAGTTTTTTTGGGCAAGATATGAGTATAGACTTAGCCAATAATGACCGGTAGCTTCCATACCAATTTCAAGTTCATTTTTGAAAGGTTCTAATTTGCAGATTAAACTTTCAGCACCATCAATAGAATTTGAAAAGGAAAAAGCCTTAAAAACAACTTTTTTCTTAGAATCAAGTAAAGAAGCAACATGAGTATTTTTACCAATATCAATACCTAAATAAAACATTTGATACCTCACAAAAAATATATTTTAGATAGACACCTCAAAATCTAATAACGTTACTGCCTTATGGTATATACGAAGTACCCCGAAAGGGTCAACATCTAACTTATTCGTAAACAGTTAAAAGATTAGAGGACTCACTCTTTCAAGTACGAGATTAAATCTCAAGGAGCAGACGAGTACACTCTATCTAATAACAATATTATACAGTAAAACTGAATAAAATTCAGTCGATAAAGGATTATAGGTTACCTTTAACAACTTAAATACATTATATAAGGAGTAATCTCTATGATTTATCATGTCAAGGTCAACGACAAAATAAGATTTGAGGATAGCTGCTGAGGATAATTTAATAAACAGTACAATAATGAGCGATAGAAATATCGTCTTTTTTTATGCAATAAAACAAGGAGATAAAGAATGAGAACAAACGATTTCGAGCTTGTGAATGGATGTTTTACGCATCCATTCTCTTCATATGAGAGAGGCTCAAATGACAGACTTAGGGAAAAGTGTATTATTTAATATTGAAATTTAGGAAAAATTTTTGTTTTGTAAATAATATATTGAGAATAGCAGCTTTAAATATTCTATTGTATAATAATGTTATTGAGATATCTTATATTAATAAGAAAAGCTAGTAAAAAAGAAATAGATAGAATAATATTTATTTCAAAAAATACTACGTACCAATTTTTTTAAAGACCTTATAAATATAGTAGATTCAGAAAAATTAATTCGATAAATGAGGTAAGAGTGAAATAAAGATTTACGATTCAACAAGCGGGTTTCGTGTCATAATAATGACACAGGCAAATAGTCAAGTAAATACAAGGGTTTTAGAGCTTCTACCAAAGTTTAAAATCAAAAAAATGAATGGTTGGTGTGCTGTTTAGAGCAGTTATTACGAAAATAAATGTTGTAAACAGTACATCAGCATAAAGGAGGAACTCATATGTCTAAGGTAAAAAAAGATACGATTGAAGCAAAAGGATTTGCTATTCAAATTTATACTGAAGACTTTAAAAATGACTATATAAGTCTAACGGATATTGCAAGATATAAAAGTGATGAACCAAGTGATGTAATTAAAAATTGGATGAGAAGAAAAGATACAATTGAATTTCTTGGTTTATGGGAAGGCTTAAACAATATGAATTTCAATTCGGTCGAATTCGACCGAATTAAATCGGAAGCTGGATATAATTCCTTTACATTGTCTCCTAAAAAATGGGTAGAGAAAACAGAAGCAATCGGAATTATCTCAAAAGGTGGAAGATATGGCGGTGCATTTGCACATACAGATATTGCCTTTGAATTTGCTTCATGGATTTCTGCTGAATTTAAGATGTATGTAATCCAAGATTACAAGAGACTTAAGTCAGATGAAAATTCTAAGCTATCGTTAGGTTGGAATTTGAATAGAGAAATTTCTAAGATTAACTATAAAATTCATACAGATGCAATCAAAGAGTATCTTTTAAAGGATCTTACCAACGAACAGTTATCTTATAAATACGCAAGTGAGGCAGATATGCTTAATGTTGCTTTATTTAACAAAAGAGCTAAACAGTGGCGTGAAGAAAATCCTGACTTAAAGGGTAATATGAGAGACTATGCAAGTCTGAATGAATTACTGGTACTTGCAAATATGGAAAGCTACAATGCAATCCTTATTGGTAAAGGGATGGATCAAAAAGAAAGAATGATAGAACTTAGAAAGCTTGCCAGAACTCAGATGATGTCAATTGAAAAGTTGAACAATACGGGAATTAAGAGCTTAGAAGATAAGTCAAAGAAATAAAGAGGTATGTTATGAGATGGGAATTGAAAATTATCTTATTTCCAATAATATTGCTCTTGTCTATACTAATTGCTTTTCTAAAATTTATTATAAAAGTTAGTGGAATGATTTTAGACAAAGCAACGGACAAGAACGCAAAGAACAAAATCATCTTAAAAAGACCGACAGGTAGTGGAAAGACCATTATCTTGCTCTCTTACATCGAAGACTACTTAGGAATAATTCTCGCCGCATATAAAGCATTTGAAGATAGATTTTCTATTATCGAAGAAAAGCTTCCTGCTGTTGAGCTTGTAAGGAAAGCAACTTTGCAGAAACTCGGAAGGTTTACCAAACAAGATATTAGAGAGCGTTGCCCATCACTAAGTGTAAGTTCGATTGAAGGTGCACTAAGAAAATTGATAGCTGAAGGTAATATTAAAAGAGAAGGTGTGGGGAGAGCTACAAAATATATGCGATTGAAATAAAAAACCTTAAAATGGTGATAATTTAAGGGAAAATAGCAGGATTAAGGGAAAGCATCCACTGAGAATAGTAGATGTTTTTTCATATAATCAAAAACTTTAAGTGGGGCAATTTCTGATAGTGGAATCTTTATTTTCAGTGAATAGAAATTTTTCCTTGAATTATCTGTGCCAGAGAGCATTTTAAAATCATCAGTAATGGTGAAATTGTATATGATGTGGTTGATAGCTACAAATTATTACTTGGTATGGTAACACAGAAAGGAGTACAAAATATGCAATTTACAACAAAAAGATTAATTCTACGTCCATGGTTAGAATCAGATGATTTGGGGTGCAGTGCATTGTGGTGTTGTTATTTTGATGGAAATGACAAATCAAGACGATGTCAAGAAAAATGTGGTTTCAAGTATCATCATACAGAAGAAAATAAAATTTGTTCGTTGTTGAATGAGGTAAGAATTCAACATTTAATATTCGTATCGATTTTCTTTACCATTGAATATTTTTCAGATTTTTATTGTATAATAGTTTAAACGCTTAGACTAAAGACTCATAAAGTAATGCTTGAAAAGGAAATAAAAAAACAATAAAAAATAATGAAGCAAATAAATAAAACAAGAACAAAACAAGTAAATATATATAGAAATAATATGGTAAGCGAAAGCGTGAGGAGGAAATAGTTTATGGAAACAGTAAAAATGATGGAATTAATGAGACAGAGACATTCGGTAAGGAGATTTACTGATGAGCCGTTGAATGAAGAGTCTGTAAAGGTTCTACAGCAGGAAATCGACAATTGTAATAGAGAGGGTGGGATGAATATTCAGTTAATTACAAACGAACCAGAGGCTTTTCAGGCAAATAAACCTTCATATGGACGGTTTAAGGGGTGTAAAAATTATCTTGTTATCGTTGGTCCTAAGGGAAAGGATATCGAAGCAGGATATTATGGTGAGAGAATAGTGTTGAAGGCTCAGGAGCTGGGGATTAATTCGTGCTGGGTTGCATTAACATATAAAAAGAGTAAGGCACAAGGAATGGAAAAGCCTGGAGAAAAGAGATACTTGGTTGTAGCTTTGGGATACGGTGAAAACAATGGTAAAGGTCATAAGCTAAGATCGATTACAGATGTGAGTGATTTTAAGGATGGAGATCCTGAATGGTATAAATCTGGAATTGAAGCAGCTCTTCTTGCACCAACCGCAGTGAATCAACAGAAATTTAGGCTTGATAGAAATGGCGAAAAGGTAGCACTTAGAGTTTCTGGTTTGGGATTTTATACAAAGATTGATTTGGGAATTGTGAAATATCATTTTGAGATTGGATCAGGGAAGGGAGAAGGCATTTGGAAAAAATAAAAAATTTTACACTATATTGTAAAGAAATATGTTTGAAGTCATACTAATAATGGTAAATATTAATATATACAATCAAAAAAGTTATATGTGCCAAAAGTTGATACATATTTCAAAATAGATTTAGGAGGAAAAAATAATGAGCGTATACGATTTTAAGGCAATAAGCTTAGAAGATGGTGAGATTTCTTTATCAAATTACAAGGGAAAGGTATTACTAATAGTAAATATTGCAACTGGCTGTGGATTGACACCTCAGCTTGAGGGTTTGGAAAAACTTTACAAGAAATATAATAGTGAAGGATTTGAAATTGTTGGCTTCCCATGTGCACAGTTTCTTAATCAGAATCCAGAGGATGGGAAGGGTACAGCAAAATTCTGTATGGTAAATTATGGCGTTACATTTGAAAACTTTGAAAAGATAGAAGTGAATGGACCAAATGCAGATCCACTTTTCAAATATTTAAAGGAACAGAAGCCTGTTGATAAGACAAATGATGCTTCAGCGGGTCTACTAGAAAAGCTTGCTTCAATAGGTCAGGTATTTGAAGGAAGTGAAATTAAATGGAACTTTACAAAGTTCTTGGTTGATAGAGAAGGTAACGTTGTTGAAAGATTTTCTCCAACATATACTGCTGAAGAATTAGATGCAGATATAAAAGCACTACTTTAATCGTAGGTTTTAAACTTTTATTGAGAAAATATTACTTCAATTGGAAGCTCCTATATTTAATCTAAAATTAGATAATAAATTTATTACAATAGGGTACTAATTTATGTGTATATGCACATTTTTAGTACCCTATTATTATAAACAAAAACAATAGTACAATTCAAAAATATAAATTTAGCTATAAATTTGACGTAAAAAGATATTTATATTACTTTTTATAATGTTTTTTGTATTTTAAAACGTATAATTAGAGTATATAAATAATTCAATATGGAATATTTAGTTATTTATATTGACCTGTACATTGGGGACAGTGGTATACTCTGATAAAGGCGGTGATATACATGTTAAGAAGTGAAATACAGAGTAAAACGGGTTTAACCCGAAAAGCAATTGAGTATTATGAGAAAAAAGGCTTGATTAATCCTATAAAACTCGAAAATGGTTATAAAGATTACAATGAAGAGGATTTTGAAATTTTGTCAAAAGTAAATTTGTTCAGAAAAATTGGCTTTAATATATCTGAAATTAAATCGATTATTCGTTCTGATGGCTTTGTATTACCATCAATTTTGAGAAATAGAGAGCATCAGTCGGAAATTGACGAAAGAAAAAATGAAGTTATTAAGTTGATTATTGAAGGTGCAAGTGAGAAAATAATAGACGAAAAAATTGCGTTGATTGAACGGGAGGAATCGATATATGATAGGTTATTGCGAGCTTTTCCGGGGTATTTTGGACAGGTAATATTTTATGCGTATCAACCATTTTTAAATGAACAGCTTGATAAAGAGGGGGAAGTTGCTTATGCAAAATATATTGATTATTTGGATAAATTACCTTCCTTTGAATTGTCATTAGAGGAGCAGGATTATATTGAAAAAATTGGCTCTGATTTTGATATTGAGAATATGAAGATGGTAAATAATTCTAAAATAGAGGCTATGGATGATTTTAAAAAATGGCTAGATGAAAACATTGAAATTATTGAACAGTATAATTTATATAAAGAAAGTGATACCTACCAAAATAGCCCTCTTAAATATATACAGGATAAATTGAAGAATTATATGATAGAAAATAGATACTATGAGCTTGCAATACCTTTGCTTAGAGAGTTTAGTAAAAGCTACAATGACTATTACGAAAAGCTGTTAGTTGCAAATGAGGAATACTTGAAAGCTAATAGAAAAGCAGAGAAAGACTAGGGCTTTGTATATTTATCAGAGATAATAAAGTAGTTTTTGAAAAATATAAAGAAAGCCATAGAGGACATATGATAAAGCATATGGAAGGGCTTTATGTAACTGAGGGGTAACATTTATATGGTATGTATTTTTAGTATTATTCAGATTATATTTTATGATTAGAGTATTACGGGAGAAAGTTAAATAAAAAAATGATAATAAAAAATGTTTGATAATAATTATTGAATAATAGATGTAAATGATATATAATATGCTTAAACAGGGTTAGTTAATTCTGTTTTGTTCATTGATATGTATAGATGATTAATTGTTTCATTTGGTGATCACTTAAGAAAAAATAATATTAGGGAGGATATATTATAAAGATTAATATTGCTAACACAAATGTTAATGTAGAAACGGTAAGAGTGCATCATCATAGTCTTAGTCATACAGAAGACTAGGATGAAGATTAATTTCGTTGAAAAAATACGAGAATAAAGATGTGAAAACAGTTGATGAAATAATAGCTTTCACATTGCAAAAATTGAAAAAAATAGATTCAAAATTCGAAGTAATATACTTTGATTTAACAAGGGAATCAACAGAAATACCAGCCATGAAAGTTTTGATGACATTAGCAGTACAGACATTAGCATTTACAGTGACTGTAGTTAACTAGAGAACGTTTTCCTTTTTGGATATTATAGGGTATTCCAAATAAGGGTACGAAGATTTGTATATGGGAGTTTATCCATACTAATAATTGTGAATAGGAGTGAGGATATGAATAGTAAGAAATTTTTTAAAGTTTTTGTCGTTATGATAGCATTGATTGTAAGCTTGGTCGGATGCTCAAAAAAAGAAGTCGAGAGTAATGAAAATAGTAATGTTGGTGGAGTGGTAATAAAAAATTATGGTATTACTACTAAATATGATAAGGTACCTGAGAGAGTTATTCCTCTTAGTTATGATGCTGCACAAATTTTGGTCGCATTGGGGCTTGAAAATAAAATTGTTGGCGTTGCTACTGCGGAGGGAAGCCATAAAGATTGTCTTCAAAAATATCAAGAAAAACTATCTAAGCTTGATATCATAGTTGAAGGTACGCCAAATTTTGAAACGTTATTGTCCAAGCAACCTGACTTTGTATATGCAACAGTGTATACTTTTGGAAAGCACGGTGTTGCACCAGTTGAAGATTTTCAACGCGAAAAAATCAATTTTTATTGTATAAATGGAACATATTCCAAAGAGCCATCAATATCAGATATCTATACGGATATAAATGATCTTGGTAAAATATTTAGAAAAGAAAGTGAAGCGAAAAAAATAGTAGACGAACTAAAAGAGCGAGAAAATTTGTTGAGGAATAAAATCAAAAAAAGCGATATAAAAGTAATGGCTTTTGATAGTGGGGATAAAACTGTAGTGACAAGTGGAAAAGGTATTGAGAACGAAATCATAAGCTTGGCAGGAGGAAAAAATATTTTTTCTGATTTACAAAACTCGTTTGAGGAGGTGAGCTGGGAAGAGGTAGCAAAGAGAAATCCTGATATAATTCTCGTACACAGCTATGATCAAGGTGAAACAGCAGGAACAGTAGAAGAAAAGATAAAAAAATTAAAAAATAATCCTGCATTAGAAAATGTCACAGCAATAAAAAATAATAATTTTGTAGTGGTTAAATTAGTCGAAGTTTTCCCTGGTTTACAGGTTTTTGATGCTGCCGAAAGATTAAACGAGAAAATAATCCAGATTGAAAAATAAGTAGGCATATTAATGAAAATAATATATTTGAATGATGCTGGATATTTTAACCAGTATCATTCAAATTGAGAAGAGGTGTTTTCTTGAAAAAGTGTAAAAAAATATGTGTTGTTCTGCTTATGCTAATTTTAGTATCAATACCATTGTCGACTTTTCTAGGTTCCGCAAATATAACTTTTAGTCAAGTACTTGATGTTTACAAATACCATCTACCGTTTACTAACACTTCGCTAGATGATATGGGATTGAATAGTATTATTTGGAATATAAGGCTTCCGAGGACGATTGTAGCTGTTATTGTAGGTAGTGGATTGGCGATGACTGGTTGTATAATGCAAGCATTGACAGGTAATATTATGGCAGAACCCTATACACTTGGAATACAATCTGGTGCAGGTATGTTTGCCGCTTTTTCTATCGCATTTTTTGATTCTGTATCACTGATGGGAATTATTGGAACAAGTACCATGGCATTTTTGGGTGCAATGATTGTGATGTTTTCTGTATATGTTATATCTTCAAGAAGTAAATCGTTTTCAAGTTCTAATTTAATATTAGTAGGT
Source organism: Peptostreptococcus sp. D1 (assembly GCF_900112955.1). Classification (GTDB taxonomy): domain Bacteria; phylum Bacillota; class Clostridia; order Peptostreptococcales; family Peptostreptococcaceae; genus Peptostreptococcus. The sequence continues at coordinate 348,897 of NZ_FONP01000001.1, read as the reverse complement.
ATTTCAATTTCGATGTTATGTAGTGCAATAACACAATTAATAATAGCATTTGCACCTGATAATTCCAAGGTTAGAGGTATTGTATTTTGGATGATGGGGGGATTAGGAGGTATTCATTGGGAAGATATTCCATTTTCGCTTATAGTTTGCTTGATGGGGTTTGCTATATTATTTTTTTTGTCTGAGCAATTAAATATTATTTCGATGGGAAAAGAAACTGCTGTAATACTTGGAGTTAAAATAAATAGGTTGAATAAAATTCTTCTATTGTTGGTTTCGATTATTGTTGGAGCGTTGGTATCGATAAGTGGTAGCGTAGGCTTTGTGGGACTTATCATACCACATTTAGCAAGGCTATTTGTTGGTGCTAATCATAAAGAGCTTATTCCTGTATCGACTCTATTGGGAGGGCTATTTTTAGTTTGGGCAGACACAACATCAAGAATCATTGTAGCTCCAAAAGATCTTCCAATTGGCGTATTGACTTCATTAATAGGAGTTCCATTTTTCCTTTTCATTATGAAAAAAAGAGGTCAGGTGATGTGAAATTGAATAAAGTAAAAATAGATAATTTGACGTTTTCCATTGATAGTAAGGTTATATGTGATGGTATTACTATAAATTTTAAAAGAGATTCTTTCGCAGGTATCATAGGACCGAATGGTAGTGGTAAAAGTACATTATTAAAACAAATTTACAGAGTCATTGAGCCTATTCAAGGAAAAATATATATAGATGACTTTGACATTAAAAATTTTGATTCAAAAAAATTAGCAAAGATAATGGCGGTTTTGCCGCAGGAAAATCAAAGTGATTTTGATTATACTGTTGGAGACATTGTTTTGATGGGGAGATTTCCTTATCATAGTATTTTTGATAGTAGCTGTCCGCATGAAGAGGATAATTTGATTATGAGAGAATATTTAGATTTGGTCGGATTAAAAGATAGAGAACATCGTTTTTTTAAGACTTTATCTGGGGGAGAAAAGCAAAGGGTGCTGTTGGCAAGGGCTTTAGCTCAAAAAAGCAATTTGATAGTGCTAGACGAGGTAACTAATCATTTGGATATTGGGTACCAGTATAAGGTATTGGAAATTTTAAGAAAATTGGGTTTGACTATTATTGCAGCCATACACGATTTAAATCTCGCAATGAGGTTTTGTGATGAAATAATTTTGATCGATGAAGGTAAAGTTATTGATATAGGAGAGCCAAGAGCTGTGATTACAGAGAAGGTTTTAAGAGACGTATTTAGAGTTAACGCAAGAATTGTTGAGGACGAAGATACGACTGTAATTAATTATATAAGCTCATATTACTAAAGGTCAGATTGTATGTTTAGTACGGGAAGTATTTTACTAGATTTTGAAGGGAGTAGATTGAATGTTCATTAACAAAGCATTGATTTCATTTGCAAAGGGGTCTGAAAATAAAATTTTGAAATCAATATTATCACAGTTATTGATAACGCTTTTGGCTTCATTGAATGCTCTGTGTATGAGTATTCTTATAAATAGAGCAATGAACAATAAGTATATGTTCTCACAAAATATATTAATTGTTTTGTTCATAATTATATCTGTACTTTTAGTGTCAAGAGTGTTGAGTAAAATAAATATTAAGTTAGTTACAGGTGCGGGAGTAAGCATAAAAGACAATGTTAGAACAAAAATCATACAGAAGCTTTTTTTGTTGGGACCGAGCTATTCATCCAATATAAGGACAGGAGCTTTGACTTCAATTTTTACAACAAGGGTTGAGTGGCTTATGAATTACTACACAAAGTATATGCCAGTGGTGCTAAGTGCAGTAATAAATTCGATATTTTTTATTGTATTTTTGACATATATTGATTTTTATGTAGGAATGACAGCATTTATATCTGTTTTGATGATGCTGTTTATACCGATGCTGTTTTTCGGAATTATGAAAGAAAAAGGAGAAAAAGAGTGGGATAGTCATGCAAAATATTATAGTGAATGCTTGGATGGTATCCAAGGGATGATAAATTTAAAATCCTTTAACGCTGACAAAAATTATGTAAGTGATATTAAAGATTATGGTGAAAAATATAGAAAGTCAATTATGGAGCATCTTAGGATTACTATTATTGAAGGAACTTTTTCAGAATTTTTTGTCAGAGTTGGAACTGCGTTAACAATAGCAATATTGGGCTGGAGATGTGTATATGGTTTTGTAGAAAAAGAGTTATTAATCATGGCCTTTTTTTCTGTAGGTGCGACCTTTTCACCTATGTTGTCGTTAATTAACGCATGGCATTTAGGCTTTCAAGGAGTATCCGGCTCATATTCGATTGATGAGTTTTTAAAAATAGAGAATGAGGACATAATGATAAATAGGTTTATACCTAAAAATCTAATGCAACGGAATGAGCTTGAAAAATATATGAATTTAGATGATGATGTAGAGAAAATATGGAGTTCGAAAAATAGTGAGCAGCATATTTCATTTGACGATGTATGCTTTAGGTATTTGGGAGAAAATGAAAATGCAGTAGAAAACATATCGATTGATATTGAAAAAGGAAAAATAGTAGCAATAGTAGGTCCATCAGGAGCTGGAAAATCAACACTAGCTGGATTGCTTATCGGCTTTTATAGACCAATTAGTGGATCGATAAAGATTGGAAACCAAGTGTTGGAAAATGATACATTTGAATTTTTTGTCGAAAACATATCTGCTGTTTGGCAAAATAATCATCTGTTTTCAGGAACTATTTATGATAATATAAGGATAGGAAAATGGAATGCAACACAGGATGAAGTTTACGATGTTGCGAAAAAAGCCATGATCCACGATATTATTATGTCATTGCCAGATAAGTATGATACAAACATTAATGAACTGGGTGGCAAATTTTCGACAGGAGAGAGACAGCGTATAGCCATAGCACGTGCATTTTTGAAAGATACATCAGTTTTGATTTTTGATGAAGCCACATCTTCCATAGATAGAGCAAATGAGATGTATATTCAGAAAGCCTTTGAAAATTTAAGAGGCGATAGAGCTATTTTTATTATAGCTCATAGACTTTCAACCATAAAAATGGCTGATGAAATATGTTATATAGAAAATGGCAAAATCATAAATAGGGGTAGTCATAAAGATTTGTTGGTTAACTCTGCTTCATATAGGAGGTTGTTGGGAGGTATAGACTAGTATGGGACGATTAAAGTATGTTTTTTTGCTTTCTGGGTATATTAGTAATTACAAGGTAAGGATGTTTTTTTGTATTGTAATTCATAGTTTATATAAAATGATGCCAATTTGTCTTGGATTTGAAACAGCATTTATTATTTCAACAGCATTTAGTGGAAATTTATATAATCCAGAGCAACATTTTTTTATAGTTTTTGTTATGATTATTTCAACAGCATTGCTAAATTATTTAGATATTCTGATATCACATGATGTTGCGTACAAAATCTTAACTGAATTGCGAAATTTGTCCTATGAAAAAATAGCTCAAATATCACCAGCTGGTTTGGAGGATGAAAAAAGTGGGAATATAATGTCCATTGTTTTGGAGGATATAGAGATTTTGGAATGGTTTTACGCTCATTCCATCATTCAAATTTTTGTTGCAATTATTTTGCCAGCATTGGCGCTGGTAATAATGGGATATTTTTCTGGTTATATATCTATTTTACTATTGTTATTCATTATTTTAATGGTTTCTATTCCATATATATCGAGAAAAAAATCTGACCATCAGGGAATAAAAATACAATCTAAATTAGGTGCTTTGAATGCAATAATAATCGATGGTATACAGGGAATAAAGGATATTGTGACATTCCAGTGGCAAAAAGAATATTTTAGAAGAATGTATAAGAGTAATGATGATTATAATTTATCATTTTATGAATATTCAAAGAGATCTTCCAGTGAAGTTGCAACTATAAATTTTTTAATCGGAATTTCATCGGTAGCTTCCACTTTAATAATCATTTACTTTTCACATATCGGAAAATATTCATCCCAGTGGATATTACCATTGATATCTCTTTCAACATTAATCTACGCTCCATTGCAGGAAACTTTGTCAATGAGCAGTAATTATGGTAGAATTTTTGGTGCAGCAAATAGAGTTTTTGATTTTCTTCAAACTCAGCCTATTGTGAGAAACGATGGAAAAATGAAATGTGATTGTGTTGCAGATGCCGTTAAGAATAAGATTTTTTTTGATAATGTGTTTTTTAGCTATGAAGATAAAGCTTCCGGTAAAAAAAACGATATTTTGAAAGGTATGTCATTCGAGATAAATGAGGGTGAAACTGTAGTTCTTGTAGGGAGCTCTGGGTGCGGTAAAACGACTTGTAGCAAACTTTTACAACGATTTTGGGATGTTGAAAAAGGCGGTATTTATATAAATAATATCAATATCAAGGATATAGATTTGTCAGAACTTAGAAAGCTTATAACAGTTATTCCTCAAGATGTATATATTTTTAATAGAAGCATTAAGGATAATTTAAAGCTAGCAAATAGAAATTCATCAGACGATGATATAATAGCAGCATTGAAAAACGCAAATGCAACTGATTTTGTTGACAATTTAAAATACGGAATAGAAACTGTTGTAGGAGAAAGAGGGATGAGACTATCCGGTGGAGAAAAGCAGAGGTTATCAATAGCACAGGCTTTTTTGAAAGATTCTTTGATTCTGATAATGGATGAAGTGACATCAAATCTGGATTATAACAATGAAAATATTATTAATCAATCACTAGAAAAACTAAAAAGAAATAAGATTACATTGATGATTGCACATAGGTTATCTACAATAAAAGCCGCAGATAGAATAGTATATATAAAAGACGGTATATGTGCTGCTGAAGGTTCATTTTATGAGCTGATGGAAAATAATGAAGATTTTAGAACGTTAATTGGCGACGTAAGTAATAGTTGAAGCTGTAATAATAGCTATTAAAACAACATAAATTATAGTTAGCTTTATAAGCCTTATACCATAGGCGGAGGTCCTATGGTATTTTTCTGAGCAAAATAAACCACCACATGATATAATGTTAGTAATTATGAAAAAAGATAGAGTAATTACAGGATATTATTACAAATTTTAAAATATATAGAAATATTAGGGAGGATTTATGAGTAAAGGGCTTATATATGTTGCAGATGATGAATTAGAAATTAGAGAGCTTTTGAAGCGTTTTTTGGAGGAGGCAGGTCATAAGGTATTAGTATTCGAGAATGGAGAGCTATTACTTGAGGCTTTTGAAAGACAACCAGCGGATTTGGTTATTTTGGATGTGATGATGCCCGGTAAAAATGGATATGAAATATGTCATATCCTGCGCCAGAATTCACTAGTTCCAATATTTTTTCTGACGGCAAAGGATAATGATGCGGATTTTATCATGGGATATACCTCTGGATGTGATGACTATTTTACCAAACCATTTTCTCCGATAAAATTGATGATGAGAGTTGGAGCAATATTAAAGAGACAAAAACTGGAATCAGAGCAGTATAGTAAAGAAAGTATACTGAAATTTGAAGATTTGGAAATGGATGTTTTAGGCAAAAAATGCAGTCTTTCGGGAAGTAATGTAAAATTGACCAAGACGGAATGGGATTTACTATTATATTTATTGGAGAGAAGAGAGCAGGCTGTTTCAAGAGAGGAATTATTGAATTCAATTTGGGGATATAGTGCAGAGGTCGAAACAAGAGCTACAGATGATACCGTAAAAAGGCTTAGAAAAAAGCTTTCTCAGAGTAAAAGCATCAAAATAGATACTGTTTGGGGCTTTGGTTTTAGGCTTTCAAGGATTTAGAAATGGTGGTGAATAGATTTGTTTTTTGAAGCTAAGATGTCTGCTATTAAAAGCAAAAAATCAATTATTAAAACTATGACCAGAAATTTGATTGCGAGTCTATTTATTATTTCAATTTTAAGCTCGGTGGGAATAAATCTGGTTATGAATAATTATATATATAAAATCGCAAAAGACTCTCTTGAATATGAGTTAGAAAACACATATTATTCTGATTCAGTAGATGATACAGGCAATAGAGATGATAAAAGTTTAAGATTACCAACAAATATTTTTATCATAGATGAAAATAGAAGAAAAAAGGTATACTCATCAAATGGTCTATATGATAAGGAAAACAAAAAAGTTAAGCTGTTAAATGAGAAATTATCTAAGGAGGATTTTTCGGATGGAAAAACAAAAACTGTTGAAATAAATGGTGAGAGCTATTTTGTTGAGATGAGAAGCTATAGTGGTTTTTTTGACATTGATAAAATTGTGGAGACAAGATATGATTCAGGTGTAAAGGGTAATGAAGATTCAAAGAAATATCGTGTTTTTGCTTATGTAAATATAACAGAGGCTAAAAAACCATTTATCGACCTGAGCTTGTGGTTTTTGGGAATTTTTGGGATTACAGTATTATTAGCAGGCTTTTTTAATTTTTTTGAGCAAAAGAAATTCTCAAAAGATTTAGTAGAAACTCAAATTTACTTAAAAAGTATTGGTAGCAAAAAGTCAAATATGAAAAAGCCTGAAACTAGCTATGATGAATTTGAAGAGATTTGTGAAGCTGTGGATTTGGTAAATGATAGTCTTTTAAAGAAGGAAAAAATACAACAGGAATTTTTTCAAAATGCATCGCATCAGCTAAGAACTCCGCTGATGTCTATTCAGGGATATAGAGAGGGCTATGAGTCTGGTATTATAGCAAAAGCTGAAGCATTAGATGTTATAAGAAAGCAGACTGAAAAAATGTCTAAGCTTGTAGAAGAAATACTATATATATCCAGATTTGAAGAGCGTGAACTCGACCTGTCAAAGGTAGATTTATCACAACTGTTGTTACAATCATGTGATTTTAATAGACCAATTGACAGAAATATTGAGGTAGAATTTGATTTAGAAGAAAAAATTATTGCTGAGGTTGATGAAAAATCCATAGAAAAGGTATTTGATAATTTGTTTTCTAATGCATTTAGGCATTGCTGTCATAGGGTGATTGTAAAAATATATACGATTAAAAAGAGTGTCTCGGCTTGCTCTGAGATAATAATTCAAATTTCGAATGATGGTAGACTTATAGATAAGAGAGATTTATCTCGTATTTTTGATAGATTTTACAAGGGATATGGTGGCAATACCGGCTTGGGATTGTCCATAGCCAAGGATATTTTAAAAAAGCATCAAGGCAATATTACAGTGGAGGTTGATTCTGAGTTTAATAGATTTACGATTGTTTTGCCACAATTATGCCACAAATAAACAGCTTTTGCCACTTTTTTTATAAGATTTCTCCTAGGTTATTTTGTTAAAATAATTGTAGGTAGTAAGGCTACCGAAAAAGATAGAACACAAAGTTTGTGTAGTTTTTGGTCGTATCAAACTATTTTTCAATTGAGTTGGTAAATTCAACTGAGCTAAGGGATGATTATTTTGAAAACTTCAAGAAAAGGAGTGAGGGATTATGAAATTTACGAAAAGAAAAACAATTAAGGTGATGCTATTGACAGGATTGGTTTTTGCAGGTGCTGGAGTTGCTGGTTTGACAAACTCCTCTGCAGCAGTTAGGTATGAATCAAGCCCCAAAAATTCGAGCATTGAGGAGAGTATTGATTCTTTAAAGAGATTGACTAAGGATGAAGAAGAACAGCTACTAAAGACTGAGTTAGAATTAGAAAGCACGTGGAATGAGATAAGTAATATATTAAAAAAGATAGATGAGATAAACCTTAGAATTTTTGGTAGTGATGAAAGGATTGCAGCTTTGTCAGATGATGAATATGACAAGCTAGAAAAGAAGTCTTTCGATGAAACAGCCGAATTGAGAAATAAATTGGATGAACTATATGAGATAGTGGAAAAAGCCGAAGCCAAGGATGAGCCTATATTGCAAAAATTAGATAGGGAAGAAGGCATTGAATACTAAATAGTGTAAAATAATTTTTCGAGAATAATATAAAATAATACCTTCCTATGCTATAATTAATTTTAGATGATTAATATGGAATAGGGAGGTATTTTTATGGATTTTCTCACAAAGATACACTTGATAAAGGAGAATGCATTTGATAGATTAAAATATATTTTATGTATGAGAAATAAAGCCGTTGATGAAAATATAAATAGAAAATTTAGCAAAATAACTCTTAAATTTAATAGATATTTGAGACAAGAAAGTCATGAAATAAAAGAGAATGATGGCTTGGAAGTATTTCCTTGTATATATTCGGAACAATTGGAAATAAGCTCTAAAAAGGGTACTATTGAGATAAAACAGCATTTTGATGACGAATTGGAATGTGTAAAAATATATTATATGCCTGAGGCTGTTGAAATGTTGTTTGAATATTATAGAACGATAGGTGTTTTTTCTGATTTTTATGAATTGAAGGAGCCTATTATTAAGGAAAATAATAACGATTTTATTGAAGCCGTAATTGACGAATATATATTAGTATTGGAATATTGTAAATCGAAGAAAATTGAAGTAAGAGGCTCCTTTGATTTGTCAGGGCTTCCGAGAAATTATTCAGAGTTTGTAAATCCATTGTTGGATTTCCTTGAATTTTTTAATATTACTGAAATGTTTAATTCACATTTATATTTAAATAAAAGAACAAAATAAGGTATGGGAACGTATTCGAAATAAATAATAAAATAAATTATCTCTTTGTTAGAAAAACATTGACTATTAATTAGAAATATAGTATCATTAGTCTAATTTATTTAAGGAGGTAAACATGAATTGAACAAAAAATTTTCAAAAACTTTATTAGGTGTATGCTTAATAGCAGCTACATTAACTTTACAAGGCTGCACAAATCAAGAAACTAAGGATGCTAAAAAGGAAGATTCCTCATCGAAAAAGGTAAATACTCAGCTGACAGGAAAGGATTACGATCCGGAGTCTGGTGCTGATGGATATGCAAATGCTGGTGACAATAAGGAATCTAGATACTATAAAAATCCTGATTTTTACAATTTAAAGAATGATGATACTCTTACTATCATCGAAAATTTTAGGACTATGCAGCAGACAACAGAGTGGTCTTGTGGTAATGTTACAGCACTTATGGTTTTAGAAAACATGAAATTAAACAGTGATAAGCTTACAGAAATGGACATTGCAAAATCAATGAAATCTTCAACCGATTTAGATAAGCCAAACTCTTTACCTGGTAGTGCTGACAATTTTGGCGAATATGGAACAGATGTAAAGCAGATGTATGAGTTTTTCAGTGGGATAAAGGGTGTTAAAGTTGTTGAATCAAGCTATATAAAGAATCCAAAACCGGAGCAGCTTTACTCTGATAAGAATAATGTTCCAAAGGCTGATGTAGGGAATACAAGGAGAATCTTTGAAAGCACAAGCTTGTACTCAAGTGAAAATAAGGCTGACACTGATAAATGGGTTAATGATGCAAAGGATTCTTACTTTGTAAAATGGTTGACAGGACATTTGAAAAAAGGTAGACCTGTAATGGTCGAATGGGCTGATTGGAATGGACATTGGCAAGCTATCATTGGCTATGATAATAATGGAACTCCTGGTATTGGTGATGACACTCTTATTTTTGCAGATCCATATGATACGAGTGATCACTCTCAAGACGGATACTATGTATACCCGTTAGAAAGATGGTTTTATATGTGGCATGACAGAAGTGTTGCAGTCAAGCCTATGCAACTTCAATCATACATAGTAATCGAAAAACAGTAATTATTGATTGTATTATAATAAAAATATATTGAGATAATAAAGTGACATTGAAATAATAAAATGAAAAAATAATGTAAATAGATAGAATAAAAAAATAGTTAAAATATAATAATTGAATGATAAACGAAAGCCTCTGCTATCAATGAATTTAAAATCATAGCAGAGGTTTTTTTGATATTGCTTTTATTTATTGAAAAAATGTATTACAATAATAATATAATATGACGTTTAAAAGCGTTAAATATTTTAGTTTTATTGGGGGAGGCGATTTAATTTTGGAATTATTTACAGAAAAAAACTGGATTGGTAAGCACATCAAGGGATTGATTCTTTGTTTGGCAATTGCGATTCCAAGTGACTTTTTGGGGCATAAATTTCCAATTGTCGGTGGTGCTGTTATCGCCATTGTTTTTGGAATGATTATTGGAATGACAATTAGTGATAAGTCAGCCTTTGAAGCTGGTATCAAGTTTACTTCGAAAAAAATACTTCAGCACGCTGTTATTCTGCTAGGCTTTGGAATGAATCTAGGTATAGTAATGCAGACCGGTAGGCAATCACTACCTATTATTTTAACGACTATATCAACGTCACTTGTTATCGCATTTTTATTATATAAGCTTGGACATATGCCTGAGAATATTTCGACGCTAATAGGTGTAGGCTCTTCTATTTGCGGTGGCTCGGCAATTGCTGCAACTGCACCAGTTATTGATGCTAATGATGATGAAGTTGCTCAAGCTATTTCGGTTATCTTTTTTTTCAATGTATTAGCTGCAATTCTATTCCCTACACTAGGTGGAATGCTTGGTTTTTCAACAACCTCTGGAGATGCATTCGGTATTTTTGCAGGAACTGCTGTCAATGATACATCATCTGTAACTGCTGCTGCATCAACTTGGGATACACTTTACAATTTGGGAAGTCAGACACTTGATAAGGCTGTGACAGTAAAGCTTACGAGAACGTTGGCGATTATTCCAATCACATTATTTTTAGCTTTCATCAGAGCAAAAAAGGAAAATAAGTCGTCAGGAAAAGGTATTAGTATTAAATCAATTTTTCCATTTTTTATATTATATTTTATGCTTGCAAGCTTAATAACTACTATATGTTCGTATTTTGGCGTAGATAGCTCTTTTTTTGAACCAATGAAAAAATTGTCAAAATTTTTCATTGTTATGGCAATGTCTGCGATTGGATTAAACACAAACCTTGTGAAGCTGGTAAAGAATGGAGGAAAGCCACTTTTGCTGGGGTTATCATGCTGGCTTGGAATTACAATAGTTACTCTTGCTGTGCAACATCTAATAGGAGTATGGTAATCGAATAATACAGTTAATTTTAAGGTCTTTAAATTTGTTAATATTTATAAATAATGTTTAAAAATAAGTATAATGGATATATATCTAACTAGATATAACCATAAAAATATATGTGAAATTATGGTAATACTGTATGGAAATATGGTAGCAGTAAATAATTATTAATAACAGAAAATATAGTAAATTAAGAACAAAATTATTTAGATGATAATAAATGAAAGGACTTTAAAGGTGATTGTTATGGAAAGAAAAATTAAAGCGAAGGTTACTGGTTTCAGAACTGTTGATGGTGCAGGTGTGAGTTTGGTAAGAGTTTTGGGAAATGAAACGGCAAAGATGTTTGATCCGATTTTGATGCTGGATTCTTTTGATAGCACGAATCCAAGCGATTATATAGCTGGTTTTCCGATGCATCCACATAGAGGTATTGAGACAGTTAGTTATCTTTACAAGGGAAAAATGATTCATAAAGATACTTTGGGAAATGTGGATTCGATTGGAGATGGTGAGGTTCAATGGATGAATTCTGGATCTGGTATTGAGCATGAAGAACAAGTTCCAGCGTCTGAAAGGCTTTTGGGAGTTCAATTGTGGTTAAATTTACCTCAAGCAGATAAGATGAGCCCACCTACTTATACAAAGATTAAGAGAGAGGATATCAAAGAGATAGAATTTGACGGTGGTTTTTTAAGACTATTGTCGGGACGCTACAAAGGTGTTCAAGGTCATAGAGGTGGGCATTTACCACTTGATTATTATGATATTCATTTAAAGGAAAACTCAGAATTTGTAATAGAAACCGAAGCTGATGCTTCAGTAATGGTGTTTACACTTATTGGAGATGCTTATGTATCAGACCAATTGATAAAAGAAAAAACTGCTGTAAAGCTTGCTGATGGTGATAGGTTAACTTTGAAAAGCACTGACAAGCCATCTCAGATTTTATATATAAGCTCAAAAGAGTTAAATGAGGAAATTTCATGGGCTGGTCCAATTGTTATGAATACCAAAAAAGAAATTCAAGAAGCATTTTCTGATTTAAGAAACAAGACATTTATTAGAGATATAATAAACTTTAAAAAATAAATATATTTCGTTGTATTTATTAATATTAATCTAATTTAAAACACTTGTACTGTTAGTTGTTAAAAAATCATTGAATTTTATAGTGTTTTGTTTCATTTTCTAAAATACAAATCAAAAAATTATTACTTTTTTCTTTGATGTCATTTTTGTTGGAGTCAACTCAAGGGCTAAATTGAGCTTGAAATGAAGTCTAAGATGGGGTGTTAACGTAGTATTTCACATCCATTTAGATTGTTTATAAAATTGAAGCTACAGATAAAAATAAATATTATATGCTTTAAAAACATGGTATAATAATGGAAGTAAGTACACTGTGTTTTAGGTGTGCAGAGTAGGAGCTAGGATATATCTGCATAGCGAAGCTTTAATACTATTTAGTTTTTTATTTGTAATGGAGGATGATGACATGGATTTTTTAGATTTGGCTAGAGAAAGATATTCTGTAAGAAGGTACAGTGATCAAAAAGTTGAGAAGGAGAAAATTGAAAAGCTTATTGAAGCAGCAAGGATTGCTCCGACTGCGGTTAATCTTCAGCCTCAGAGAATACTTGTGGTAGACAGTGAAGAGGGTATAAAAAGGTTAGAAAAAAGTACGCCCTTTATGTTTGGTGTAAAAACTGCCTTTATTATATTTTACGATCAAGGAGAAAGCTGGAAGCAAACCTACAATCGTACTGACTACGGTCCCATAGATGCTGGCATCGTGGCTACTCACATTTTACTTGAAGCTACTCAGCTAGATTTGGGAGCAGTATTTGTCGGTCACTTTAGAGCTGATGTAGTTTGTGAGGAATTTGATGTTCCAGAATTTTTAGTTCCTATAGCCATTATACCTATTGGTTATCCTGCAGAAAATTCTAGACCGGCAAAATTACATACACAAAAGAAAGATATTTCAGAAACTGTATTCTATAATTCACTAGATGGAGTGAAGCCGGGTGTTGGAAAAGACTATAAATTGGATTAAATTATTATGCATTATATAGTGTTATATAAAAAAAGAATTTTTATATTTTGAAAAAATATATCAGAGCTAATAGAATGAAAAATTATTAAGCTGTCAGTTATTGTACTATTAAGTATTATATTACGATAACTGACATTTTTTGTATTTTTTATAAGTTTTATATGTTTTTATTATCCTGACTTCTTTGATAAGTTGACTTTTTTGTTTATTAAGTATATAATGTGTCTTAATGAACAGCACATTGAAAGGGGGGATAGTATTTTGAAGATTGTAATAACTAATAGTTCAAATATTCCACTATATCAACAAATAAAAGCTCAGATAAAAGATAGTATTTTGATTGGAGAGTTATCGGATGGTGATAGCTTACCATCTATAAGAGTTTTTGCAAACGACCTAAAGGTGAGTGTATTGACGATAAGAAGAGTGTATAGTGAATTGGAAGCTGAGGGATTCATTATCAGTCAAGCTGGACTTGGCACATTTGTATCAGCAGGAAACATTGAGCTCATAAAGGATGCAAAGAGAAGAGTTGTAGAGGAAAAAATGTCGGACATTATTAAAACAGCTAAATCTTTGAAAATATCAAAAAAAGAGTTAAATGATATGATGGAAATATTATTTGAGGAGGAATAACTATGGAAAATGTTTTGGAATTAATCGATTTATGTAAAAAATACAATAAGTTTGAATTAATGGATGTTTCTATTAAGATACCAGAAGGGTGTGTCGCAGGCTTTATCGGTTTAAATGGTCAAGGGAAAACTACGACCATCCATACTATGCTGGGATTATCCAAGAAAAATTCCGGTACAGTGAAAATATTAGGGCTTGATTTTGATGATAATGAAAAGGAAATCAAGGATAGAATTGGAATAGTGTTTGATGAGGGGTATTTATATGATGGATTAAAAATAAAAGATATGAAAAATATTGTTTCAAATTCATATTCGAGATGGGATGATGTTCAATATCGAAAATATATGAAAAAGTTTAATTTGGACGAAAATCAAACCATTTCTACTCTATCAAAAGGTATGAAAATGAAATTTGCTCTGACTCTTGCGCTTTCACATAATGCGGAGTTTTTGATAATGGATGAACCAACTTCAGGTTTAGATCCATTAGTAAGGAAGGAATTGCTAAATATACTGGCAGATTTTATGGAAAGTGGAGGCAAGGGAGTGTTGTATTCGACTCATATAACCTCAGATTTAGATAAATTTGCTGATATCATCATACTTATTGATAATGGTAAAATAATTTTTTCAGAGGACAAAGATTACCTTTTAGACACCTATGCTCGAGTAAAGGGAGATAATAAATATATTAATGATTCTGTTAAGAGATATTTTACTAGCTTAGAGATAGGTGAGTATAGCTTTATGGGCATAACAAAAGAATCAGATGCATTAAAAAAACTGATTCCAGATATGGTTATTGAAAAGATAGTAGTAGAGGATCTAATGCTGGCTTTCGTAGAGGGTAAAGCTGGTAAAACTGAAGTAGAGTAAAAAATTATTACGTAAAGGATTTAAATGTTATAAAAACATTATTAAAAAGGGGGAAATAATATGTTTAATTTATTGAGAAAAGATTACTATATAGCAAAGAAGATGTGGATTGCTATTATGATAATGGCTGTTGTTATTCCAATATTTGTATCATTTGTTGGTAGTGACTTAATAGTTCCTTCAGGTGTTGTATTGCCGATAATAACAATATTGCTCTCTCAAATGCTTCTTAATGCGATAGTTGATGAAGAAGAAAAATATCCAAAGGCAAAGGCTCTAATAACTTCAATGGGGTATAGCAGGAATCAGCAGGTAATAAAGAGCTTTATTCTAATGGTTATAATATTTGTATATTGTACAATCATATACTCAATTGAATCGATTATCATTAAAAACATTGAGGTTTTAAGCTTTGTTGATATAGCAGCTTCTGCACTTATATTTGTATTTGTCACTTCTCTTCACTTAACTATGATGATAAAATATGGCAATAGAGCAGGAAAATATATTTCGATGATGATAATATTAATTATTTCTCTAGGTCCGAGTATTTTTAGTAAGCTAAAAATAGATATAAATTTGAGCTTACATTTGAGTGGCACGCAGACTATTATAATGTCATTAATCGGTGTTGCTATAGTCTATGTTGTTTCTATAAGAACATCAATAATTGCCTATAATAATAAAGAATTGTAGAAAGCATTTTTTTGCTAGTGACACTTAAATACTCATGAAAAATTGGTATCGTTTTTTTAAGATTTTTTTCAGATATGGCTATTAAAATAATAAATATTGGTGTAAAATTACAATATCATGGTATTAATCTATTTATATTGGTAGTGATAAGAAAATTATTGAAAAAATTTCTGCACCAAAAATATTGCTACTATGGAATTGATAAATGAAAAGGAGTGATTTGATGTATAAGAGTATTCTCTCTAGAGTTAGAGAATTTAAGAAACATTCTTTTTTAGCACCTATGTTTATTACCTTAGAGGTTTTTATGGAAATCTTGATTCCATATATGATGGCTAAAATTATTGACGTGGGTATTAAAAACTCAGATATTTCTTATATTGTAAGGCTTGGAATAATATTGTTTGCTATGGCGATGTTGTCGCTATTTTTTGGTGCCATGGGAGCTAGATTTGCTTCTATTGCAGCAACTGGTCTAAGCAAAAATATTAGATCCGATTTATTCGAGAAAATTCAAAAATTCTCGTTTAAAAATATCGATAAATTTTCATCTGCAAGCTTGGTTACAAGACTTACTACAGATATAAATAATGTTCAGATGGCATATATGATGGGAATTATAATGGTTGCAAGAAGTCCGATTATGATGATTGTAGCACTTGTGATGGCTTTTATCGTGAATTCAAAGGTATCGATGATATTTTTGGTCGCAATTCCGATACTGATAGCTATTATGTATTTCTTGATAAAAAAAGCAGATCCAATGTTTGTCAGAGTGTTTGAAGAATATGATACCTTGAACAATACAATATCAGAAAATGTAAATGCTCAAAGAGTTGTAAAGGCTTATGTTAGAGAAGCTTTTGAAAATGAAAAATTCAAAAAATTATCATTAAAGATTTTTAATCTATTTGTGGATGTTGAAAAATTAATAGCGCTTTTTAATCCATCTATAATTTTAGTAGTGTACTCTGTGATAATTGGTGTATTTTTGATTGGTGGAAGGTATGTTGCCAGTTCAGTGATGACTACAGGTGAATTGACAAGCTTGGTCATTTACTCTATTCAGATATTGATGTCTGTGATAGCAGCTTCGTTTGCATTTATTCTTTTGATTATTGCCGAGACATCTATTGAAAGAATTTGCGAGGTGTTTGATGAGGTTCCTTCTATGGATATAAATGAAGACGGAGAGAAAGAGCTTGAAGATGGAAGCATAGTATTTAAGGATGTCGATTTTAGCTATAGCGAAGATGGAGATAGATTGGCTCTTAGAGGTATAAATCTCGAAATAAAATCTGGTGAAACAATTGGAATAATAGGTGGTACTGGTAGCTCAAAATCCACATTTGTGAGTTTGATTCCTAGATTATATGATGTTACAAGAGGAGAGATATTGGTTGGTGGAAAAAATGTTAGAGAGTATTCACTATCAAATTTGAGGGACTCTGTATCTATGGTACTACAGAAGAATACTCTTTTTACTGGAACTATTGCTGATAACGTTCGCTGGGGTGATGAAAATGCATCGCTTGAAGAAGTGGAATATGTGTGTAAATTGGCTTGTGCAGACGAGTTTATTCAAGGATTTCCGAACAAATATGATGAATTGATAGTTGAAGGTGGAAACAATGTCTCCGGTGGTCAGAAGCAAAGGCTGTGTATTGCTAGAGCTCTGCTTAAAAAACCAAAAATATTGATTTTGGATGATTCGACTAGTGCTGTTGATACAAAAACCGATTCAAAAATAAGAGATGCCTTGAAAAAAGAAATGAAGGATACTACGAAAATAATAATTGCACAGAGAATTTCATCTATAGAAAATGCCGATAAGATAATAGTTTTGGATAATGGCTGTGTAGTTGGGTTTGATACTCCAGAAAACTTATTGCGAGAAAATGAGATATACAGGGAAAACTACGAATTCCAAAAGAAGGGCGGTGTTGTAATTGAGGAGTAATCTTGGCTCTAAAAAAACAATAAAAAGATTGTTTGGGTACATCGTCGGAAAAAATAAGGTTAAATTTTCGATTGTTATAATAGGTATAATGCTTAGCTCTCTTGGGACTGTGGCAATTTCGCTATCATTAAAGGTATTGTTAGACGACTATATTGTTCCATTGATAGGGAAAATAAATCCGGATTTCTCAGCATTTTATAGGTCTCTAATTGTATTGGGTTGCATATTCTTTGTAAGCCTAGTTGCAAGCTTTGTCTACAATAGGCTGATGGTTACAATAGGTCAAGGTGTGCTAAAGCGGTTGAGAGATGAAATGTTCGAAAAGCTACAGACTCTTCCAATCAAATATTTTGATAATAATACAAATGGATCCATCATGAGCTTATTTACAAGTGATACTGATGCGTTGAGGCAGATGATTGAACAATCCTTTGCGCAGGTATTGTTAAGTGGGATGACAATCGTTGCTACTTTCATTTCGATGCTAATTCTAAGTCCAATTCTTACTATTTTGGCAGTTGTAGTTGTGATTGTTCTATTTACAGTGACTAGAAAGATAGCGAGACATAGTGGTAGCTTTTTTATGACACAGCAGAAAAATGTAGCATCACTAACTGGATTTATTGAAGAAAGATTTGCGGGTCAAAAAGTAGTTAAGATTTTCAACCATGAAGAAAAATCTATTAAAGATTTTAATAAATTGAACGATGAGTTGTTTGAAAGTGCGAAAAATGCAAGTCTTTATGCTAGTATTGTAGCACCAATAGTTTCTAATATTGGTAATATATTCTTTGTTTTGACTGCAATTATAGGAGGAGTATTGTCAGTAAATGAAGTTGGTGGTGTGACTATTGGGGTGTTAGTTGCGTATATGCAATTTTCGAAAAACTTTACTCAACCATTTATGCAGATTTCTCAGCAGTTAAACTCAATAAACTTGGCTTTGGCTGGAGCGAGTAGGATTTTTGAGCTATTGGATGATGAAGCTGAAGAAGATAATGGATATGTAAGCTTGGTAAATATTGTAGAAGAAGATGGTGAAATAAGAGAAGCTGAGAGTAAAACTGGCTCATGGGCGTGGAAACATCCACATGGCGACGGTACTTTGACTTATACAAAGTTATCGGGTGATGTCAGAATCGAAAATATGTCATTTGGATATACTCCCGAAAAGCCAGTATTAAAAAATATTTCCCTATTTGCAAAGCCTGGTCAAAAAATCGCATTTGTAGGTGCTACAGGTGCTGGGAAAACTACAATAACCAATTTGATAAATAGATTTTATGATATAGATGAAGGAAAAATTAGATATGACGGAATAAATTTATCAAAAATTAAGAAGGAATCTCTCAGAAGATCTCTTGGAATAGTGCTGCAGGATACACATTTATTTACCGATACGATTATGGAAAATATCAGATATGGTAGGCTTGATGCATCTGATGAAGATGTTATTAATGCTGCAAAGCTTGCGTATGCAGACGGGTTTATAAATATGTTACCAAACGGATATGATACTGTATTAACAGGTGCTGGAGATGAATTGTCTCAGGGTCAAAAACAGTTATTGTCTATAGCAAGGGCTGCAATTTCCAATCCGCCAGTGCTAATACTTGACGAGGCGACTTCAAGTATAGACACGAGAACTGAAGCAATTGTTCAAAAGGGGATGGATAATTTGATGAAGGGAAGAACAGTATTCGTTATTGCTCATAGATTATCTACAATTAGAAATAGTGATGCTATAATGGTGATGGATCATGGAGAAATCATAGAGAGAGGCTCACATGACGATTTGATAAAGCTGGAAGGAGCATATTACCAGCTTTATACTGGAAAGGTCGAATTGGAGTGATTAAATACTCAAGGATACAGATTCAAAAGCAAAAATAGTAAAAAAACTCGCAACATTCATTACGTTAATGTAATGAAAATGTGCGAGTTTTTTATACCTTGAAGATTAATAATGCTTCAATAGTTACATATCATTTATAACAATTTATAATTATTACTTCCAGAAATCTGTATCTTGCTTTAAGCTGATATCGGCAGCTTTGAAGTGAGGATCTTTTCCAGCCTTTTTCTGTTTTTCATAATCCTTCAATGCACTTACTGCAATACCACCAAGAATCAAGATTGATGGAACATTTGTAATTACCATTAGACCCTGTGCCAGGTCTGCTGTGTCCCATACGAAACCGGCATCTGCAACTGCACCTACGAAGATTAATACTGTGGCAATTCCTCTAAAAATCATTGTTTCAGTTTTTGTTACATCTCTGTTCAATATAAATCTTAAGCAGCCTTCACAGTAAGAATAATTACCAATCAAGGTAGTAAAGGCGAATAGTGACATTGCGACAGCGATAAATATAGGTCCGAAGCTTCCTAATGTAGACCCTATTGATGCTTGAACGTATCCGGCAGCATCAGCACCACTAGAAGATGCGAAATTAGTAGGCGATACATTAGTGCTTAGACACATAAAGGCTGTAGCTGTACAAATTAATAATGTATCTATGAACACAGATAACATCTGAACTAGACCCTGCTTAACTGGGTGAGATACGTCAGCCATTGCAGCTGCATTAGGAGCAGAACCCATACCTGCTTCGTTTGAGTATAGTCCTCTCTTCAGACCCCACATCAAGCAAGAACCAGCAAAACCACCAAATATTGCCTTGAAATCTAGTGCACTTGAAAATATTCTTCCAAACATATGAGGTATATTTCCAAAATTCATTATAAGCACTATTATTGATACCATAACATAGATAACTCCCATAATAGGAACTAATAATCCAGTTACATTTATAAGCCTCTTTGCTCCACCAAATATGATGACACCGAATAATACCATCAATATTGCACCTATTATAGCCGCAGTTCCACTTCCGTAGAAGCTGAATACCTTAAATGTAGATTGAAGATTATATGCTGCCAGCATATTATAACCAACCGCATATGTGAATATAACAAAACATGAAAAAATAACTCCTAGCCATCTTGCATTCAAAGCATCTCTCATATAGAATGCCGGACCACCATAACTTGATCCATCAGGATTTTTCTTTTTATAAACCTGAGCTAGTGTTGATTCTATAAAGGCAGTGGCTCCACCTATAAAAGCAGTAATCCACATCCAGAATATAGCCCCTTCTCCTCCTAGAATAATAGCTGTACAAACACCTATAATATTACCAGTACCAACTCTTGATGCTGTGGATACCATTAAGGCACCAAATGATGAAACTCCGCCATCTTGACTTGGTTTTTCAGTTACAACTCTGATTGATTCACCGAAGTGACGAATCTGCATCAAACCCGTTCTGAAAGTGAAGTATATTCCTCCTGCAATTAGAAGTAAAGGAACACACCATGGTTGATAGATAACATCAACGATTGCCAATACAATTTTGTCCATTGCTTCAAACATATCTTTTCTCCTTTTTTGCAAATAAAAATAAAGTATATTTTAAAATAACTTAAAATATAATACGATTACTATAAATAGTTTATCATATGCTTAAATATATGTCTATATGTTTTGATCGATTTTAGTCAAAAAATATATTTGAATAAACGTTTTCTTGAATAAAGATAACATATCGCAATATTCTGAATAATGAATATAGTTAATACTTTTCTGGTATTTATATTCGAAATGTTATTAATATAAAAAGTTAACCGAGATATATTTTAGTTTCATTAGGTTTTTCATATAAGTAAATGTTAGTATCTGATATTGTGAATTGAAATGAATAAATTTTAAAAATCAGAAAAAATTTTTGTTAGATAATGGATTTATTAATTTGTTTTTTCTATATATATAGTTGCTGGTTATCAAAAAAAACTATAGTGTTGGTTTAAATGATAGGAAATGAATTATAATTATTGAATAAAAGGTAATTATTGAGTAGAATAGTTATTACGATGAGGTAAATATATGTAGAGAGGTTTTGAGATAAACTATGGAAGAAAGTAAAAAAACAGTAGAAATTGTGGATAAAAGTATAAATGATAAAAGTATAAAAAATGAAAATACAGAGGAGAAAATTAAAAATTCAAATTTAATAAAAAAGGCTACGATTGTTATTGGATTGATTTTTTTAGTAATTATATATAAAAGATATTTGAGTAACATAACGGCTCAAAATATTAGAGTCTGGATTTCAAATTTTGGGGCTTTGGCTCCAATTGCATATATGTTCGTATGGGCATTGCTGCCGATTTTCTTTTTTCCAGTCCCGGTATTGGCTCTTGCCGGTGGACTTTCATTTGGGTTGATTGAGGGTACTGTTTTTACATTGATTGGTGCGATAATCAATAGCTCACTGATGTTTATTATAGCCAAAGTTCTTGCAAAGGATATGGTTAGAAGCTACTTGGAGAAAAAATTGCCAGAAAAGTGGTGGAAGCTTTTTATGGAATCGGAGGGCAGGCAGGGATTTATAATTATTTTTATTTGCAGGCTGATACCTATTATGCCGTATAATGTAATTAACTATGCTGCTGGATTGACAAATATAAGCTTTTTAAATTATTCTCTAGCAACAGCGATAGGAATATTACCGGGAACTTTGGTGTTTATCAATGTCGGCGATAAGCTATTAGATGTGAAATCGCCAGAGTTTGTCGTATCCATCATCTTATTGATTATGTTGATGGTCGTGTCTGTTTTACTTGGAAAATATGCGACAAAAAGACATGATCAAAGATAATAAATAAGGAGGGATGGTCGTGGAAAAAAATTCAGGAATTATATTAGACGAAATTACAGATAGATGTAGCTTGGGTGAAATTACAGAAAAATGTGTCGATACTAATGATAAAAGCTCAAGTGAAGGAAAAAGGTACTCAATGGAATGTATTCATTGTGGGTTATGCACAAAAAATTGTACATTTCTATCAAAATATAGGATGGATTTATCAGATTTTGAAAGTAGACAGGATTTGGCGTACAATTGCTTCTTATGCGGAAGGTGCAAAATTGTATGTCCAAAGGATATAGATGGAAGAAAAATTGCGATTTCAATGAGAAGGAAGCATTTGAGAGCGAATAAGGGAAAGATAAATTTTAAGGGATACAACGGAATAATTTGGGAAAAAAAGAATTATTTGTTCAAAAATTATAGGCGTGCAAGGGTAGGCAAAAGTGCCATTTTCACTGGCTGTAATTTTCTTTCATATTTGCCCAAAACTGCTGATAAATTGATTGACTTGATGAGCAAGTATGGAATAGGTGCTATTTTTGATTGTTGTGGTAAGCCAATTTCTGAGCTTGGGTTTGAGGACAAAGAAAAAAATATTATCGAAGCACTCAATAGACGACTTAAAGAAAATGGTATAGAGGAATTGATTATGGTATGTCCGAACTGTTACTATTTTCTAAAAGGAAAATTAAACGTAAAAATAGTCGATATTTATTCGAAGCTAATTGAACTTGATGCTGATATTGGATTACTCGGCGATGAACACAAAGCGTTTGATAAAGATGTGAATGGTGTTGGGCATGATGATAAGGTATTTTCTTTTTTTAGACCATGTCCGGATAGAGAAAGCAATGAATTATTTGGTGTTGTAAGGTCATTTTATAAGGATGGAAAAATAAATGCTCTTAGAGAACAGTGCTGTGGTGCTGGTGGATGTGCTTCTGCCAGAGAAGGCGAACTTTCAAGAGGATTTAGAACCGACATAAAAGAGCAGTTAAAAGGTGAGATTCTGTATACATATTGTGCAACGTGTGTTGGTTTCTTTAGAATGGAGAATATAGCGACAAAACACGTTTTGAGCGATATTTTAGATATTGAAGAAGATAGTACAGGCAATTCGCTAATAAATAGAGCCAAATATGCTTTTAAATAATTATTACAGAATGTGTTTTAAACAGGTTGTATAATATTTACAATCAACGCTAAATATTATACAACCATAAAAAGACATACCCTACATTCATTTTCATACTGTGGAGAATGTGGGTATGCCATACTTATTTTATACTAATCAACCAATACAAACTAGAATTTTTATTTTACCATAAGAATATTATCAAAAATCTTGTTTGTTTTATCCATAAACAACTTCTTTTCCTGCTGATTTTCTATATGGGTATCTATCATTGAATTATATAAATCTTTCACTTCATTAATATTTAAATATCTCAACCTTTCTCTAACAATATGAAAATTTTCTATTAAGTATTGAATATCTTTCACCTCAAAGTTACTATTTTTTTTCAAAACAGAATATATCACATATTCATTGTAGTTAATTTTTATATTGTTCAAACTAGGATCAAGAGCATTATTTTCGATTATCAGATTAGAAAATTTTTTATAATCGTTTTCCTCTTTTCCTATATCTCCGTCAAAATAGTTCATTCTTTCTAACATAGAATAGAAAGTTTCCATTTTATCAATGAAGTTCAGTAATTCTTCTTTGTCATATTCTTCTGAAACTTCAAGTTTCTTAAACTCATCCATAAATAATTTCTGAGTATTTATGGTTGTTGCATTTCATTTACCAATTTACCATATTCTCTATTATTATAATTCTTTACTACATTCATTGATACAGCTGCAACTATTACCACTGTAGCAACTACTAGACAAGTAATCAATATCTTTTTCATAATACTACACCATCCCTGTATAATATAGTTGTAGCTAATACTACTTTTTTCTTTTTTGTTCTCTATTTTTTTATGTTATGGAGAGTTTTCTATATCTAATTTTTCTGATGAAAATATATTTGTTATTAGAAATTTAACTAGATATAGTATTTGCCTTAGTTTATGAATGTTCATACTGGAAAAGAAAGCTTGTCGCCATACTTGGCAAAGTTTTTCCAGAGTACTCAAGTCTATTTTCAAAATTATATGGTGTTACTCCAAAGGAACTATTGTTAAAATATCCTTTACTAGAAGATATGCTAGCTATTTCCGCTGAGGAAGTTGGTAACTTACTTTGTAAATGTAGCAAGGGATATGTTGGTATAAACAAAGCCAAAGAAATTGGTACAGTTACAGGAGTTGTAGCAATGAAAATGACAAATATTATATTCACGGTACTAAGAAATCAAGAAATTTATGTTCCAAATATTTAGTTTTATTATTATATTTTTTTAAAAATATTCAATCAAGCTTATTTGTTATGTAAGAATATCAATGCAAAACTTATTTATTATTGATATTTGATTAGCCGTTCTTTAAAATGTAAGTGTTTCTTGAACTATTTTTTCGCCTCTCACTCTTTTTAATAATGAATTATCAAAGTTACCGCCAGAATGGTCATAGTACCAATAGTCATTTGTACCCCTCTTACCACCTACAATTATAGTGTGTCTAGCCTGTCCCGTATTTTTTCTTATTATGGAAATAGGAGTTCCATACTCTGTTCTAAAATAGATGCGACTTGTATCTTTAGGTACATCATGTACCGAAATTCCAGCTCTTGCTCCCCAATGATGTTTAAAGTTACTTGCTTGTGCCCATGTGGCTGAATATTTATAAGGGAAACTGTTTCCATTACCATAATAGTACCAATTACTATTATTATACTTGTCTCCATTTACTTCTCTCATTTCCATTCCGCCGCCCTCATACAAACACTGTGAAATGAAATTCGCACAATCTCCGCCATCTTGATGAAAATTATAGTATCCAGGTGCTGTTCTTTTTAAATTTGCTTTTGCATATTCTACAGCACCTTTTGCATTATAACTTGGTAAGGCTCTTGTTGAAATTAAATCCACATTGTATTTTTTAAAATATTCAGATTTACTAGATATATCAGATATCAGTTCGCTGTTTACATTATTTGAAAAATCATTTAGTCTGGTCATTAACGAGTATAGCAAATCCACATACTCTTCCTCCTCTAAATAATAATACTGCTGTTTTAACTCATCATAATGTTGAATAATATACTTCATTTTTGCTTCATCAAACGTTTCTATTCCATCAACAAAGTTTTCGTTCAAAAAACGATTCATTACATATTCATTAAAAGCTATCTTAATATCATACGAATTTGGTTCAAAATAATCACCTATTTCATAAATATAGTCCAAAAAGTTCTTTGCCTCTTGTTCGCTTAAATCATTATCTCTAACAAAGCTAATAAAAGATTTTCTTATATTAGTTGCGTCTTCACCATATAGCATGTCATTCATTTTATTTCGTGCAACATATATATTACTATTTGCACTGCTATTTCTAATAATCTGATTAAGTTTAGAGTTGATATCATCTGTCAGATTTAAATTGTCCTTACCTATGTTAGCATGATAAAGCATACGTTTTCCTGAGCGATTCAAATCAATGGAGTATATGCCTGTACACATAGAAAATACTTATACAATTGATAAAAATACGATCTTTTTATTCATAATTAGAACTCCTTTCAAAGTACTTAATATTAAAAATACAACCAATACTAATCGCGATTATTTCAATTTCATCTTAACATATTTTATTTGACGTGTCAAGTAATTTCAACTAATAGAAAGTTAATGGAAAGCCGATGATTAATGGAAAATTAGTTGTGTTCCAAATAATCGTCGCAGACACATTATATTATAGTGAGGAAAATTATTTGTATTGTATGGATAACTCTTATGAGTCAGGCATTTTTTTGTTGCTATTTATTAAAAATAGGGTATTATAGATATGTATAAAATAATTATTATGTGAGGATAGATATGAAAGATTTTTTATTAAAACAAGGAGTACCTGAAAAATTACTGATTGAGTTAGATCAGTTTAAAAAATATTATAAAGTAGATGAAAGTGTAGCTGGAAGAGTTCCATCTCCAAGATACAAGTATTATGGTGGAGAAGTATTGAGTAAATCAATTGCAGCATTGCTATCAGGCTATAACATTTTGCTGACAGGTCCAAAGGCAACTGGAAAAAATGTTCTATCGGAGAATCTGGCATTTCTTTTTGGTAGACCATTGTGGAATATATCTATGAATATAACATCTGATAGTGGAAGCCTTCTTGGAAGTGATACCTTTGTTAATAATGAGGTTGTTCTGAGAAAAGGTCCTGTCTATAGCGTCTCAGAATATGGTGGTTTTGCGGTTTTTGATGAAATCAACATGGCAAAAAATGATTCTCTATCAGTTATTTACTCGGCGCTTGATTATAGAAGAATTATCGATGTTCCAGGCTATAGCAAGCTTGATATGCACGATGCGACTAGATTTATTGGAACTATGAACTATGGATATATAGGTACAAAGGAGTTAAATGAGGCATTGGTTTCAAGATTTTTGGTTATCGATGTTCCAACTATTTCAGAGGACAACTTCAAGCTGATTTTGGAAAATGAGTTTGATTTAAATGAAGAGTTTTTAGGCTTGTTCACAAAATTATTTATGGATCTTCAAACCAAATCACTCAATGCAGAAATTTCATCAAAGTCAGTCGATATGAGAGGATTGCTTTCAAGTATTGAAACTATGAAGCATGGATTAACTGCAAGACAGGCGCTTGATATGGGTGTGGTAAATAAAACCTTTGATAGCTATGAGAGAGAAGTAGTAGAAGATGTCATCAACACTTTGTTTGGAAAAGATGTGTCATACAAAGAAGTGTTCAAGAATGTTGATCAGAAAATAGTTGATTTTTATTAGAGAAATGGTAGGAGAATTATGAATAGTAAGTTGAGAAATGAGAATATTGTTTGGACGGTATCAGAGGACTATTCGGTTGTTCCTGCTTTAAATTTATTTGATGAGTATGATAATGAAGAGCTTCAGTTTTATAGAATGATGCTGTTGGGTCAGGTGTATAAAGACGTCAATATGGAAAAACTGCTAGAATATCTATCAATAACTATTCCAAAAACTGGTCTAAAGAATGCATTTTTAAAGCTGGTTGAAATTTATCTTGATGATTGCTTTTCGGAAAATCTGTTGAGAAACAGACCTGGAGCCAAAGAGTATAGAGAAAAATTTTATAGAGAAATTGAAGAAAAGTATGTCACTTGTGATTTTGAAAAAATGACTGTGGAGGAGGAAATAGAGTTTGTCTATTCATCAAGGATTATTGGCAAATATGTTGTAATCAGGGATATTACTGATGAAATGATAGGCTTTATGAGAAAAAGAAATAATGAAAGAGACACAGATGAAATTATAAAGGTACTTAATGCCTGTTTTCTAAAATATTTTTATAAAAACTATAGAAATTCAAATTCGAATGATGCTGAATTTGAGCTTTTGAAAATTGAAGAAGAGAAATCTGAGAATGAATTGAAGGAAGATGCTGAAAAAGAAAAGCAAAGACTGAACTTCAAAATGAAAAAAAAGCATATAAAAAAATTTAATCCGAAAGACTTAATAGGCGAGATTTCAATCGAATCTGCTGAATTTACAAAAGCTATTGACGAGCATAAAGCTGTAATAGATGAGAAATCAGATGATAAGCAATCTAGTAGTAACAGCTTAGAGTGCTCTAAAAGCGAGATGGAAAAAATAGTGGAATCAAGATATGGTGAGGCGATTTATCCACAATTTGTGCTTGAAAATATTGAAAAAGACATAAGTACGGGTATCCATGAAGGAATCAAGCTTCACATTACTGAGGGGAATTTCATAAAAGGCAAATATGACCAGTATTTTGCAAAAGTCATAGAGAATCAAAGAGAATTAAATTACGAATATTACAAGGATAATGAGCTGATTTTCAGAAGAACTATAAATGAATTGAAAGAGGTTATTAGAAAAAAATTTATTTCTGATGAAGAGGCTGAGGATAGCTTTTCAAATAGTGGGAGACTTATTTCATCAAGAATTTGGAGAAATAGATTTTTAAATGATGACAAGCTTTTCGTGAAAAACAATTGCTTTGAAATGGAATCTATTACGGTAGACATTCTTTTGGATGCTTCGGCTTCACAATTGGAAAGGGAAGAGTATGTTTCTGCACAGGCATATATTATTGCGGAAGCATTGACATCTTTAAATATACCAACGAGAGTAGCAGGTTTTTGTAATTTTTTTAATTATTTGGTTGTAACGCAATACAGAGATTACAATGATTCAAGAGAAAAAAATATAAATATTTTTAAATTTAGAGCATCTGGCAGTAACAGAGATGGCTTGGCATTTAAGTACATCTCTAATCAAATGAATTTAAGGGAAGAGGAAAATAAAATCCTTATTGTTTTGAGTGATGGAAAACCAAATGATAAGATAAATCTTGGTGTGAGAAGCTTTTCAAGTGTTGATGCTCAGGATTATGAGGGTGACATCGCAATAAAGGATACTGCTCAAGAGGTATTTAATCTAAAAATGCTTAATAGAAATGTGCTAGGTATATTTACTGGCGAGGAGGAAGCTTTGGATCATGAAAAGAAAATTTATGGTAAGGATTTCGCATATATCAAGGATTTAAATAGATTTTCTAGGACTATTGGATATTTTTTACAACAGATTAATTTTTAATATATAGTTGTTTATCTACAAGTTTTATGTGGTATAATATACTAACATAGATTTCATGATTTATAAAAAAATAAGTTTAGAATATTGGATTGGAGGGAAATATGAAAGGATTTATGAAGGAATTTAAAGAATTTGCTATGAAAGGTAATGTACTTGACATGGCAGTTGGGGTTGTAATAGGTGCAGCATTTGGTGCTATCGTTACTGCCTTGGTTGAAAAGGTTATAATGCCACTAGTTGGGATTATAGTAGGTGGTGTTAATATATCAGGCTTGGCTGTCAAAGTTGGAAGTGCAAATCTTGAGTATGGAGCATTTTTACAAGCTATAATCAATTTTCTGATAATAGCATTCAGTGTATTTGCTTTTGTAAAGATAATAAACACTGCGGCTAGTAAGTTCAAAAAAGAAGAGGAAGCTGTTGAAGAGGTACCAGCAGTAGATCCACAATTAGAATTACTGACTGAGATAAGAGATTTATTGGCAAAAAAATAATTAATTATTTTAATGATGTATTTTAAACTATTTGGAGGAGTTCTGGAGGTTGTATATGGATAACAATAGTAGAAGAAAAATGATAATTGAACATTTGTCGAATTCTACAAAGCCTGTTTCTGCTTCATTTTTGGCGGAATTATTTGGTGTGAGTAGGCAGATAATTGTTGGAGATATAGCCCTCCTAAGAGCTTCTGAATATAATATTATTTCAACCAATAGAGGCTATATTTTAGATAATATAATGAGAAAGAGGCATACCAGAGTATTTAAGGTTTCTCATGATGAAAAGCATACCGAGGATGAATTGAATATTATAGTTGATTTTGGTGGCAAAATATTGGATGTTTATGTCATTCACGAGATTTATGGAAAAATATGCGCAAAGCTAGATCTTTCCAATAGAAATCATGTGCAGAATTTTTTGGAGTGTCTTGATGGAAATGTGAACAAACCACTATGCAAGCTGACAGATAATATTCACTATCACACTGTTGGAGCAGAATGTGAGGAAGATCTTGATTTAATTGAGAAAAAGCTTGTTGAGGGGGGATTTCTTATTGATGAAAAATAGTAATAATACATTAGACAGAAAAGGAAATAAAGCTTTATTATACGACTTTCACACTCATGTTGAAAAAATAGATGAGTTGGAGTCGTATTTTGATTTAAACATTATTCCCATTATAAATATTAGTAATTTTCATGAGTGGGAAATTATAAGGAAATGTGACAACTGGGAGAAATATTCCAAGTTGATAAATGATATTTTTTTTATCAGTGCTGGAGTTCACCCTTTTGACAACGCACCATGGAGTGAAAAAACAGAAATATTTTATAATAATATGTCAAAATATTCGTCATTTGTCGGAGAAATAGGAATGGATTCGTGTTGGTCAAATGTAGATAAAAGCATTCAAAAATCAAACTTTGAGAGAAGTTTAGATTTTGCATATAAAAATAATTTTCCTGTTATTTTGCATACAAAGAATATGGAAGGCGAAATTTATGATATAATAAGAAAATACAGTCTGCAATTTATTGTTCATTGGTATAGTTGTAAAAATTATATAGATGAGTATATTTCTTTAGGGTGTTATTTTACCTTTGGACCGGCTTTGCTGGAGGATAAAAATATAAGGACCTTGGCAAAAAGAGTTCCATTGGATAGAATATTGATTGAAACTGATGGCTTAAATGCATTGCAATGGTTGTATAATAAAGCTATCAGTGAAAATGAATTGAGAGATTATCTAGAAATTACGATAGATGAAATAGCTCAAATAAAGGAAATTTCGCCAAGAAAAATGGTAGATATTGTAAATACAAATTCAGAATTTTTATTGAGAAAGGGTTATAAAAATGGTTAATTATAGTGAGGGCAGTCAATCGCCAGTAATAATCAATTATAAGGAAACATATTACAAGGATATTTTTGAGCTTGTCAACAGCAAAGAATTGGAGAAATTGATGCTGAGCTATGTTTCAATAATAAAGAAGAGAAATGGAAAAATTGCGAGATTCTTGATAGGAGAAAAATCAAAGCATCAAGCGGTTAGTGATTTTATTCTTTGCTTAAAGAAAATACTTATATTGGAAATAGATGAAATAGAGGATGATTATTTAAAAAATAAAAATCTATTTTTAAAAACGTTTGAAGATATTTATACTTACTTTAGGAGTAGACTTAAATTTGGCGTGATAGAGTTGAATAATAGCGTGTTAACAGCGAAAAGATTTATTGAGATAGACAATCATTTTAATAATATGGTTTTGAATTTTTATAGAACGATTGGTGAGAAGCTACAAGGTCATCAAAATCAGGTATACAGACAACTAAATCCAGGCTCAAATGCTTGTATCCTATTAAATAATATTGAATGGCAGTCAGGAGATACGTATAGGAAGCTGGCTGCAATTCCATTTATTAGCACGATAATGCTTCATTCGCCTTTATTGATTCATCCAGCTTCAAATAAGAGGGTTGGTACATTTGATGAAATATTTACTCATCCTATGATTGAGTATAATGAAAGCCCGGAAAATTGGTTCTGTTATCCAGCTAAAATAGGTGAAAGTCTTGCATTTATATATTTCCACAAGGATTTTATGCCTAGTGGTGTTTCTCTGGCAAATCTTTTTGAATTGGCAACTATAGATGAAATAAGATATAAAAAACCAGATTTGATTTGCTTATTTGGTATGAATACTGATAAAGAGGGCTGCAAATTCTATCATGACAAGGAAAATGACATATATGTTGGGCAGGTTGCGTACAATAAAAGGGCTGAGTATTTTGGTTATATCAAAAAGACCTGTTTGACACTTCATAATGTATCCATGATATCAAAAAAGAAGCTTCCTATTCATGGTGCAATGGTAAGTATTACATTGATGGATGGAAGCACAAAGAATATCGCATTTTTGGGAGACTCAGGTGCGGGAAAATCCGAAACAATAGAAGCGTTAAGGATGATATCAGATGATCAAATTAGAGATATGGACATTGTGTTTGATGACATGGGAAGCTTCTATTTGAAAGGTGGACAAGTATATGCGAAAGGGACTGAGATAGGAGCCTTTGTCAGATTAGATGACCTTGAAAGTGGTGCCGCATATAGAGATATGGATAGAAGTATTTTCTTTAATCCAGAATCTACAAATGCTAGAGTCGTAATTCCAGTTTCAACCTATAGAGATATAGTAAAGGGCATTAAGGTTGATATGTTCCTTTACGCTAATAACTATGATGAAAAAATTGGACTTAATTATTTTACAAATGCACAGGAAGCAAAGTCTGTTTTTGTTGAAGGAAAAAGAAAGGCATTGGGTACGACTGATGAAAAAGGAATCAGCAAGACGTATTTTGCAAATCCTTTTGGTCCAGAACAGAAGCAAGAGGAAACAGGGCCTTTGATAGATAACATATTTGAAGCTTTGTTTGATACAAACACAAAGGTTGGAGAGATATATACTCAGCTGGGAGTGAATAATTCCGGTGAAGCTATCAAAGAATCTGCAAAGCAATTACTTGACGAGTTATATAGATAGGCGTTGATAAATATGAAGGTTAAAGGTGTGAACAAAAAAATTATTAAGGAGACCTCAATAATAATGATACCATTGTTTTTTGTCAATTTTGTTTTGGCTAAATTTGGTTTTTTATGGGCGATATATCCATATCAAACGATTATTATTTTGTCTTTTTCAATAATTTTTGTATATTCCAAGAATATTTTGAGTAGAGATATTAACATATATAAGAAAAGTAGATTTACAATGCTCTTGATAGGTGCTATTTCTGGTATAACATTGATTTCAGGAATAAGGGATGTCATGAGTGGTGAATTGAAGATTATTGTAAACGGTGTGCTGAGTGTTGAATTTTGTCATTTAATATTATGTGTGTTTTTTATGGGATTGTTCATTTCATATGCCTATATTGAGGTGTTGAACAGAGATATAATTTTACAATTAGATTTGAAAGGAGATGAAGCTGACCAAGCGGAATATAATGACAAACATTAGTTTAATAAAGAGTGTATGGCCGTATTTTAAGAGATATAAGAGCATATTGATAATAGATTTGTTTTGTGCAGCGTTGACAACTGCATCAGAAATGGTTTTGCCTTTGATATTGAGATATATAGCAAATATAGGTATGGTAGATACTTCATCAATAAGCGTGCAAATAATTATCAGACTAGGATTGATATTTGTGATAATAAAGATAATTGAGCTAATTGCTGTTTACTATATGGCTTCAATAGGTCACATAATGGGTGCAAAAATAGAAACTGACATGAGACAAGATGTATACTCACATCTTCAAACATTGTCAGATAACTATTACAATGAGACAAAGGTTGGTCAAATAATGTCCAGAATGACTAATGATTTATTTGATATAACAGAGTTTTCTCATCATTGTCCGGAAGAATATTTTATAGGAGCAATAAAGCTTATCGTTTCATTTATCATTTTGGTTAATATAAATGCTGAGCTTACAATTGCTATTTTCGTTATGATACCTATAATGTTTATGAGTTCAAACAATTTTAAAAATAAAATGCGTAATGAACAGAAAAAGCAGAGAGTTCACATTGGAGAATTGAATTCAAGTATTGAAGACAGCTTACTTGGAATAAGAGTAGTGAAGAGCTTTGCTAATGAGGATATAGAGTTTGAAAAATTTCAAAAAGACAATAATAAATTTCTTTCAATTAAGGAAAGGTTCTATAAATCAATGGCTGGATTTAATACTGTTAATAGAAGTATAGATGGGCTGATGTATCTTATAGTAATTGTATTTGGTGGAATTCTGATAATGAAAGGTAGGATAGAGCCAGGTGATATGTTGGCTTATGTAATGTATGTAACATCATTATTAGCCACTGTAAAAAGAATAATAGAGTTTACGGAGCAATTTCAGAAGGGTATGACTGGAATTGAGAGGTTTAATGAGATTATGTCTATAGAATCCGAAATAGTAGATTCAGAAAATGCTGTGGAGCTTGATTCGGTCCAGGGTGAAATAGAGTTCAATAATATTTCATTTAGATATAAAGAAAACCTTGATTACATATTGAGGGATTTTAATTTAAAAATAAAAAAAGGTCAGAATATCGCATTAGTAGGACCCTCTGGAAGTGGAAAAACAACTGTTTGTGCATTGATTCCAAGATTTTATGATGTAACTAGCGGTGAAATATTGTTAGATGGCAAAAATATTATCGATATTACTTTGAAATCTCTTAGAAATAATATAGGCATAGTTCAGCAGGATGTGTATCTGTTCTCTGGTACAATAAAAGAAAATATTGCCTATGGAAAACAGGACTCAACTGACGAAGAAATAGTTGAAGCTGCAAAAATGGCTGGAGCATATGATTTTATAATGGAGCTTGAGCATGGATTTGATACATACGTCGGCGAAAGAGGTGTCAAGCTATCTGGTGGTCAAAAACAGAGAATTTCGATCGCTCGAGTATTTTTAAAAAACCCACCAATTCTTATTCTAGATGAAGCGACCTCTGCTTTGGATAACAATAGTGAGTTAGTAGTTCAAGAATCATTGGAAAAATTGTCAAAAGGAAGAACTACGATTACAATTGCACATAGATTGACGACAATTCAAGATGCCGATTTAATTATTGTAATGAGTAGTGAGGGAATACTTGAGAGAGGAACGCATGAAGAACTGATGAATAATAAATCATATTATTATAGTTTATATACAAGGTCCGGTAACAACGACAGTATTGTGTATTAGGCATATAAAAAAGATTATCTGATATAACGTTATTCAAAAAATGGAGATACATATTTTATTCAAAAAAATAAATGTGTTATCTCTATTTTTTATTTGTAATTTTTGATAATGATTTCAAGAGGAGCAAATTATTTGCTGAGCTTAGCTTTTATAATTTATGTGTTTACAAAAAATAAAAAAAGCATTACAATAAATATATAAACATATGAATAATTATTCACATATAATTATAAATAGTATTTTTGAAGGGAGAAAACGATGGATCAAGAATTGAAAGATGGAATTATTTTAAATGATAAGGATGTAATGGATTTGATGAATGTAGATGAAATAGAAGCTCGTGTTTTAGAAAACGAAATAAGCATTGAAGTATGTGATATCCAAAAAACTAATGATGAATTGGTTGAAAAAATCAAAAGAAATATACCAGAAAATGAGGTTTTGGACGATTTGTCAGAATTGTTCAAGGTGTTTGGAGATATAACAAGAATAAAGATAATTTATGCAATAAAGGATTATGAAATGTGCGTTTGTGATATAGCAAAGTTTTTGGGAATGACTCAATCTGCCATATCTCATCAGTTAAGAGTGCTTAAAAGGGCGAGGCTGGTAAAATACAGAAGAGAGGGTAAGACGGTGTATTATTCACTGGATGATGAGCATGTAAACAAGATATTCGAGTTCGGATTATCTCATGTCAATGAAATGTACTACTAAGGGAGGTTTTTATGAAGGTTGAGATTATTTTGGGAGGCTTAAATTGTGCACATTGTGCGGGTGTTATTGAAGAAAAGGTTAAAAAGATGGAAAGCGTTGATAGTGCATCTTTAAACTTCGTAAGTAAAAAATTAATAGCAAATATCAAAGACAATGAAAATGTTGCAGAGCAAATTGGATATATTAGAAATATTATCGACACAACTGAACCAGGCTTAAAAATAGAGGTATTGGGACAAGGTACTGAAAATAATTTTGATAGGGAATCAAAAAGTGAATCGTGCTCCTGCTCTTCTTCTTGCTCATTATGTTCTTCTGAAAGTGATAAAAGTAATAGAAGTATATTTAGAATTGAGAATGAAGAAAATCTAAAAATAATATCCATTGCTGTAGCGGTTATTTTTAGTTTGTCGGCATATGTATTCAATTCAGTACTAGAAAATTACATCGTTGCGAATGCATTATTTGTTGTCGCATATTTTGTTGCAGGGTACGAGGTTTTGGGAGATGCTATTAGAAATATATTAAAGGGGAAGCTAATGGATGAAAATTTCTTGATGTCTGTTGCTACAATTGGTGCGTTGATAATAGGAGAATATCCGGAAGCAGTTGGAGTAATGGTTTTTTATTCAATTGGTGAGTTGCTTGAATCGCATGCTGTTTCGAAGTCTAGAAAAGATATCGAATCACTTATGGATATAAAACCGGATGTGGCAAATTTACTAATTGATGGCGAAATAGTTCGAGTAAGTCCTGAAAGTGTGAATATTGGGGATATAATTGTTGTAAGAGTTGGAGAAAAGGTCCCTCTTGATGGAAAAATTATCAAGGGAAATAGTATGTTTGATACTTCTGCGATTACCGGTGAATCTGTGTTAAAAAGTATAAAAATAGGTGAAAGGGTGCTTTCAGGTGTGATCAACAAAAAATCAGTGGTTACAATTGAAGTAGAAAAATTAATGAAGGATTCTACTGTGTCAAAGATACTTGATATGGTTGAAAATGCTACTTCAAAAAAGTCAAAAACAGAAAATTTCATTTCTGTTTTTGCAAAATACTATACTCCAATTGTCGTGAGCTTGGCTTTATTGTTGGCAATTGCTCCAACACTTATTTTAGGAGAACCCTTTTATAAGTGGGCATATAGAGGATTGGTATTCTTGGTAGTATCTTGTCCATGTGCTTTAGTTTTATCAATACCACTTACGTATTTTTCCGGAATAGGAATATCATCAAAAAATGGTATTCTAGTAAAGGGAAGTAATTATCTTGAGGCTTTGAGAAAAGTAAATATAGTGGTTTTGGATAAGACTGGAACAATTACAAAAGGTACATTCGAGGTTTCAAACGTGGTGTTAGGCGATGATATTACAGAAAAAGAAATATTTGAATATGCTAGAATTGCAGAAAGTAGATCGATACATCCGATTGCGACCTCAATCGTGAAGTATGCCTCAAATATTTTGGACATTGATGAGGTTGTAGATGAAGCGAATATGACGGAGTACGAGGAAATATCTTCTCATGGGGTAAGGACGGTGTACAAAGGAAAGGAAATTCTTGCTGGTAACTACAGATTGATGCAAAAATTTGGTATTTCATATTCTGAAAGCAAAAGCTCTTCTACAAAAGTTCATGTGGCAGCTGATAGATTGTATTTAGGATGTATAGAAATATCAGATGAAATAAAAGCTGGAATATTTGAAGCTATTGATGAATTGAAGAAAATTGGAATAGAGAGAGTTATAATGCTAACTGGAGATACAGAACGAGTTGCTAGCGAAGTTTCACATATTGCAGGCTTTGACGAATATCATGCAAATTTACTTCCAGTAGATAAGGTTAATATATTGGAACAGATTATTGAATCGAATATTGGAAAAGGAAACGTAGCATTTATTGGCGATGGAATAAATGATGCACCGGTAATTGCTAGATCGGATGTTGGAATATCCATGGGTGGAATGGGATCGGATTCAGCGATTGAGGCATCGGATATTGTGTTTATGACTGACGAGATTTCAAAGCTGCCTATAGCTATAAGAATAGCGAAATTTACCAGCAAAATTTCTTGGCAAAATATTTTCTTAGCCATGGGATTAAAAATAATTGTTCTAATTATGAGTGTGTTTGGATTAGCAAATATGTGGCTGGCTATATTCGCAGATGTGGGTGTGGCTGTACTGGCGGTTTTAAATTCTTTACGTGTACTAAAGAGGAATTACAGGTAAATACGTTTAAAATACGTTTAAAAAAATAATTTTTTATAAAATATATTAACAAATAAAAATGAAAATGTTATAATTAAATGAAAATAAAGCATATGAGATATTTTAGTAAAGATATCTCATATTATTTGTAAAAAAAGAATAAAAACTTTAAATATACATAAAAAAAAGAGAAAATAGTATTTTTTTATAGTTTTTAGTTTATTTTTTTTTATTACTGCCTATAATATGATTGGAGAGATTAAGATATTGATTTTTGTTTGATGATGTTTACAATATTGGCTTAATTGGAGGTGAAAATCTGTATTTATAATGATTTATGTGTTGTAATATTATTTTTTAATTATCATTTTTCAAGGTCGAATGCAATGTGATTTTTCTTATGTATTTTTTGATGATATGTTGGAGGGAATACATAGCATGTGCAGTGGCAATCTTAGAAAAGAAATTGATGACTTTGTTTGTTATTGTAATGAAAATTATAATAAGGATAAAAATAAAGAATTTGAGCACATACTTGTAGAAGATATTAATGACAGAAAAGACCGAATTTTATTGTGGGAGGCACAGAATGGTAATGATGTTGCTAAGGAATACTTTATTTTGGACAAGATGGATTACGTAAGAATATTAACTAGTCGTGATTCTGATATTATCGCTTTTAAATCTAGAGGCTTAGATGATGACGATTTATTTCAGACTGGTATTATTGGAGTTTTAGATACGATTAAAAAATATGATTTTAGAGCAAATGTAAAAGTCAATACATATTTAACAAATAATGTAAAGTTTAGTATCAGAAATATGTATAGGCAATATGGTCTAATTTCAATATCTAGAGAAGCTGGATCGATATATAAAAAATGTAGCGATAAAATTAGTTTAATAGGAGATTATATTACTAAAGACGATATTGAGAAAATATCAAGAGAAATTCATATTGATGCGAAAAAGATTGAATCTAGTATAAATGCGGTAAAAAGTAGAAGTAATATTTGTACTATAAATATTGATGGTTCCATTGAGTGTGATGTTTCAGCCTATGAAAAATACAACATGAAAACTTATAGGGATTATCTTGAAAAAATGGATGATTATTATGAATATATTTCGATTATCCAGGAAATGAAGAAGCTTTCAAAGAAGGAGTACGATATTATTAAAGGCATTTATATTGAAGACAGAACGCAAAAGGATTTGTCGGAGGAATTAAACATCTCCGTTCCAGCTGTTGGAAAAATTAAGAAAAGGGCCATTGAAAAAATAAAAAAAGGGTTATTATAAAAAACACATGAACGCAAGGTTTATTAATTATATATATATATTTAGAGAGTATGCAAAAGCTTTGTAAATAAAAATAAGTCCTTCTATGGTAAAATGTACCGATCACCAAAAGTTAGACCCCAAAATCTAACGATTGGGAGGTCGGTTTTTTCATGGAAAAATATTCTTTTGAAATTAAGAAAAAAATAGTGTCTGAATACTTATCAGGAAATAAAAGTCCATGCTGTTTAGCAAGAAAATATGGTATTACAAATAAGAGGATGATATTAAACTGAGTAGCTATTTATAAATTGAAAAATAAATTGTATATTACAATGAAAAGAGAATTAAATAGAAGCTAGGATGGATGAGTCATGTTGAATACAGGCTCTTTGCCTTGTTGCATAAAAAATAGAGGCTTATATAAAGTCTCTTTTTTTGTGAATCCATACAGTTCTGTTATTTTGGTAATAAAAAAAGAAATACCACATCGTAAAATCCAGCATTTCCAATATATTCACCATATTTTTAAATTCATTTGGTGGAGATGAGGGGATTGTATATGCTATTTTTTGTTTAATTTTATAATATTTATAAGCGTTGAAAATACAGCATTTTGTATTTATATAACCTATATTTTACCATATTTTATTATGCTTTTATGTTCCAGTTATTGCACAGTTATTGTACGGTATTGCACAGCTAATAAAATCTATATAAATCATACATGCCAACATTTTCCAACATTACATAATTAATAAGTTAGGTTTTGTTGGGTTTAACACGGGTATATATGTTTCCTTTTCTTACCTTTTTAGGGACTCAGATAATGAAGTATTACATAAAAAAGACACCCCGTTATAGGGTGCTTTAAATATCCATATTATGTTATCTTTGCGTTATATATTTCCAAGTATTTTGCTAAGCAATATGAGCTTGCAAATATCGATTTACAGACTGGTGAAGTCAGTAATGATAATTACAAGAAAAAAGCTTTTTTAAGTCAGTTAATTTGGAAAAAGTTGTATATGAAAAACAGCTTTATTCTGATGATGTTTTATTTTCTATTATGGAAAAGATGAAAGAAAAAGCTGTACATAAAGTTAATTATACTAGATTAATTGCAGGTCCTGAATACGAAAAATTCAAAGATTTAGTTCCATTAGGAGTGAGTTATTTTGTGTTATCAAAAAAAGATTTTATAGAGCTTTTTAAAGAATAATATTTTATTCTTTAAAAATTTATAATATATATTATGAAAAATAGATATGAATAATGTGTGTTTGTATAGGATTAAACTTTATTGAAGTTTAATATCGTAGTTTTTTGTTATTGTCTAATTATTTGTAAAAGTAACTTATTATATTAGCTATAATATCCATTAAAAATATCACCGAGTAATTTCCCGATGATATTTTTAATTTTAAATTTTATTTAATTTTAGTCAAAAATGTGAATTCTTCATTTTTTTCTCTAATTCTTTTTAGAAATTTTCTAGTAAAATCTAAATTATATTTATTTTTATTTAGATAGGATATTCCTTCTAAATAAGAGTCATTAATTGAAATTATTTTTATTAGTTTTTCATGAATATCTTCTATATTAGGTATTGTACCTTTTGATATAAATTCTTTTTGATATCCTCCCAATAGTTCAACAAAAATTTTTTTATGTGTTTTAATATCCAATGCTTTGTCCAAGAAAATAAAATTTATATCATAAATCATATCTTCATGA
The DNA here is from genome assembly GCF_900112955.1 of Peptostreptococcus sp. D1. Lineage (GTDB taxonomy): Bacteria > Bacillota > Clostridia > Peptostreptococcales > Peptostreptococcaceae > Peptostreptococcus. The sequence goes on along the minus strand of NZ_FONP01000001.1, from coordinate 308,440 downwards.
TTATTTTTAATTATTTCTAATAATAGATTTATTATACAACTTAACTCTAAATCAGAATTTAATTTTTCTGTATCATTATTATTTAAATCCATGATATTACTCCATTTCTAAATTAAATAGGTGCAACTATTTCTATAGCTATCATTATCCAATATGTAATAGTTTTTGAACCTGTGGCTTTTAATATGGCACTATTTAATCTACCGTATGTAATTTTATCAAGTTTTTCAAGTGCTCTTAACGCTGGTTTTATATTATATATTACATTACCAACTTTTACAGTTGCTTTTCGTCCAAATTTTTTTCCTACAATATTAGTAATTGTTGTTGTGTTTTTAATAATCCATCTAATAGCTTTTTTTGAAATATATTTTGGTGCAGATTTTGGCTGTATTTCATTGAAATTATGTTTATTTATTGTATTTTCAATGAGATAATTTTTTTCCATATTTACATATTGTTTGCCATCGCTATAGAACGCTTCAGATACAATTATTGTTTGAAATCCAATTATAAGTGCCAATATTAAGGGTATTATTTTTTTCATTTTTTTCTACTTTTTTACAATTTTTTATTAATAATTTAATAATATTATTGATTTTAGAATAACAAAAAATAATTATTATGTCAATATAAAAATTACACATATTTTCTGAATTCTCTAGATATTATATTAATTGTATATTATATTGACTGTTATAAATGTATACTTGTATTTTAAAATTAAAATATCTATAATTAAGTTATATAGTTATTTTTAAGTATATAACTTAATTAACATTTTAAAATGAGTATAAAATTATGGATTATTTTTCAATTTTTGAAATTAGTAAAAAGTTAGGAATAGCAAAAGGTAAGATATATTATAAGTTACATTCTGATAATGATTTTAAATTACTTTTTACTAAAGATTTAAAAACAGGTTCATATGTTTCACATAAAGATAACATTGAAAGTATTGGTAAATACTTCAATTTAACAGTTGAAAATATTAAAATAGATTCAAAAAATGATTTAATTGATGATACTATTTTACAATCTAAAGATGAAACGATTTCTATTTTGAAAGATGAAATTGATATATTGAAATCTCAATTAATTGAAAAAGATTTGCAAATTAGTAAATTATTACAGATTTCTCAAAATAATCAAGTTCTATTGCTTGAGGAAAAACTTGATTCAAATTTAAATATTAATGGTTCTATTTTTGATAAAATTGTGAAGTTTTTTAAGAGGAAGTAAGGAGAATAAAAAATAACCAAACGATAACGGTTGACAAAAAAACGTTTTATATGATATGGTGTTGAAGAAGGTGGTGTTACTATGAATTTGAAAAATGAATTTGAGCACCTCTCTGCGATAGGTGTATATTCTTTTACTCCTATTAAATATGATATTTTATTATCGCACGTGGTAATATATCCATTTAAACTAAATGTATTAGTTAGTGCATAATTTAATTTATGTCCACATACGATAAAATTTGTACGTTCGTAATATTGTGGCTCTTTAATGTGTATTAAATGTATGTTTTCTCTTAAACTCATTTTTTATAAATTCTCCTTTTTTCTATTTTTTTTATTAGAAATATATGTCTTATTCGTGGTTACTTTTGGTATAAGTAACCAACATCAACCCTACAATATAGCATTTTCAATACTTTTAAAGTGGGTACTTGGGTACCTGAAAAACTTTAGCACAGTATACTATACACCCATATATATACTACTAATAATTCTATATAGGGTTTACATATTTTATAAGTACCCAGTACCCAAATAGATATAAATATTGATATTTCAATGTGTTCAGTGGGTACTTTTCGTTTTTTTGAAAAAGTACCCAAAGTACCCACTATTATTTAATATTATTGTGTGAGAAAAGTTTTATAAATTCTCCGTTTGATTTTTTGTATATATCACTTGAACAACGTAGATTAATTACATTTTTTATCGGTGGAATTTTCCATAGTTTAGTTTTTTTTCTATCCCACCGCATAAGTCTAACACCTGAGTATTCACACCCTAACATTTTTAATTGTGTTATTATCATGTTCTTGGTAGTATTTTTACTTAAACTATCCCTTATCAAGTCAATTACGGCTTCTGTACGTGCATACAACCATTTATTTTTATCAGTTTCAGTAAAATCAAAGGTACTTTCTAAAACCATACCAATGTAATTTACATCAACATAATTTTTATTTAACTGTTCTAGTAATTGCTTCTCGTCTCTATCTAAGTACCATATACAACCTAACCTAAATGTAGTTACTATTTCAGCCCATAAATCATTTATATTTATTTGTGTGTCTAGGTCTATTGATTTTACAGGAATAACCCAAAATCGCCTATTACCTGTACTATCCTTTAAGAACGTATCTTCATTCACAGTTCCACAAAACATTGTATGTCTAGCAAACTTAATTGACGATTTCGCATAAGGTACACGATATTCAATTGATGTTCTTGTTAATTCATTCTTTAAAAATCCTGTAGCCTCTTTCCTTGTGGTCGTTTCAAGCTCTCCCAACTCAACCAATATATATTTATAAGTTTCTATTTTAGTGTCTTTATGGTCATTTAATATGGCTCCCTCTTTAAAAAATCCTTTAGGTACTAGATTTCTAAACCATGTTGTTTTTCCTATTCCCTGAGGTCCTTTTAATATTAATGTCCCCTCAATATTTGGACTTTCTTTTCTAAATAAATCATCATCACCTATATTAATAGCCACGATACTAATTAAGAATTTTAACACCATACTGTCATAAAGTGTTTTTATCTCTTCATACTCTTGTACTTCCGATATTGGTATATCGTATTCTATTGTGTTAAGTAGCTTTTTAAACTCTTCTGAGGGACTTTTACTACTCTCACAGGTTAATAAATATTCTCTAAATCGGTTATAGGGGCGTTCTCTTGCTAACCAATATATATACTCTTCAAGGTCATTTTTCTTTATGTTAAAACCAATACTACGGCAATATGAATATATTTTATTTATGTAGTATCCTATATCGTGCTTTTGGTTAATATTAGTAATACATACATCATTCAGTAAAACGTCATAGCCAACATCATAACCTAATATATTTAATATAGCTTCAGTATTTTCTTTTGTATGAAGAGGTACGCCCTTTTCATTACGTTTTAATTTAGTTTTATTTTCTAAGGCTTTTTTAATGGTTCTCTCTTTATAGTCGGGTCTGTCCCATTTTTTATGTCTATCTCCTGATATATACATTTGTGAACGCCTATATATACAGTCGATTACTCTTGTATCATCTGTATATCGTGCCACAGTACCACACATAACCATATCAGCCTCGCTACCACTGTCGTAACTTGATATATCACCGTTGAATATATCCATAAACTTTTTATTATTTTTTAATTTGTATAGTATACGTCCTGCTTCTGCCTCTACCTCTGCGTTAAACTCCGTATATGCGATAAACTCTATAGGCTCTATATTATCGTTTTTGAGTGGATTATTTGCTTTGGTTAGGTATTTACCCTCAAACCACTTTAACGGCTCTATATCGTCATTTAGAGCGTTCATACCATTATAGACGTTAGTAGTAAACACAACAGACCTCTTCGACTGATATATTTCTATATTAGGTTTTATATCCTCTGTTTGTTCCCAATTTTCTATAGCTAACGAAATACCTTTATGCTTTCCTGTTTCATTTAATTTAAGGTCATAAACACCACTTAATATAATGTGTATGCCTGTTCCACTAACCGATACCTCTGTATAGCTATTACATTGCTTTATTATCTCCTCAGCACTAGGCAATAAATTTCCTTTATCGTTAATAACATGGTCTAGGTCTATAAACGTATAAGGCTCTGTTATCATCATGCTTAACCCTGATATAGTACGATTTGTTTGAATATCCCATTTTCCTGTATCCTTATTACGTTCATTTTCTATGTATGTATTTCCAACCAACTGTAAAGCTTCTTCCAATTTACCCCATGTATCAGGTTTATTAGCTTTTGCTTTTTTTAGCTTGTTGTACATTAATACAGGTCTATATGGTACTTTGTCTACATTCACACACCATATATTTTTTTCTTTTAACTCTTGTGGTATATTGTCTATATTCAAGTTCTCACCCCTTGTCTTTAATAATGCTTTAAGGGTGTAGCAAAATACGACACCCCCTTTTTTATTTAGCTTTTTATATATCTATTTACACGGATATATGATATAATATAATTACAATTCAAGTTTTATTTAATCTCTAAAACCCTTGTGAGATTAATCATTTACCTCTATTGACGTAGAGGTATTTTTTTTACGTCTTTTTTCTCTTTCGGCACGTACACCCGCTATATATCCCGCCACGTATATATCAGTTAGAGCTATTCGACTTAAAAATAAAACACTACTGTTTGTATATTCTTTTTTGGCTAAATTGTACGCTTCATTATATGAATTTTGACACGCTACCATATCAATAACAGTTATTACCTCTTTACTTATGCGTCTAGCTTCTTGCATACCTTTTGTAATTTTGATTTCGTTTAATTTCATTGGAAATACCTACCTTTCTATTATCTAAATAACATTAATATATACTCTAAACCTATTAACACAGCGTATTTACACGCACCCAATATATCAATCATAATTACACCTCTTTAACTCAAGGGGATAATCTAATTGAAGAGGATATCACACCACAGACTATACAACGTATAAACACTAAATTAAAGGCTTGTTTAAGTTCAGCCGTTAAAGAGGATATATTAATAAAAAACCCTTGTTCATTTGTTGAGCTGCCTAAATGTACAAAACTTAAAAAAAGAGAGGTATTAACACTAGAGGAACAAATAAAATTATGTGAATATATAAAAGGTCATAAGCTAGAATTATTATTTTTAACTGCATTAGGAACGGGTATGCGTTTAGGCGAGTTATTAGGCTTAAAATGGCAATATGTAAACTTTACAGACGGTACAATTACAGTTGAGGAAACATTACAGAAAACATATGTATTTGATGATAACTTAAATAAATCATTACAGGACGTTCAACAAACACCTAAAACAGAAAATGGTGTACGTGTAATACCTTTACCATCTTCTCTAGTACCTAAATTAAAAGAACAACGTAAAACACAATTAGAGAATAGATTAAAATACGGTGAAAGCTATCATATAAGCGATTACGTGTTTACTGATGAAATAGGTAGGACAATAGACAATAAACGCCCTAACAGGACGTTACAAGCGATTTTAAAGAAATTAGATATAAACCCTATTAAATTTCATGGACTAAGAAAAACATACGCCACACGTTTATTTGAGAATGGTGTGCCACCTAAAACAGTACAAACCTTATTAGGTCACGCCGATATACAAACAACACTTAACATATATACTCAGGTTATGGAAGAAGAAAAATATAAAGCCGTTGATACATTAAACTCTATATTTAGTTTTTAACTTTTTTGTGGTAAACCCATCCTTTATATAGGTACGGTAGCAAATATATTAACACAGGTTCTATATAAAAAATAAATAATCAATTTTAGAGCGTTTCCAGTTTTGGAATCGCTACAATATTCAACCCTCTTAATAATCATCTGAAGAGGGTATTTTTTATGTAAATTTCCTGAAGCTGTCCTAGTTATTGCACAGTTATTGCATTATAGCAATAAAAAAGGAAATACCAAACCTCTAAATTCAGTATTTCCAATATATTCGCCATTTATAATATCAAATTGGTGGAGATGAGGGGAATCGAACCCCTGTCCGCAAGCCTATTCCCTGCTACGTCTACATGCTTAGTCAGCTCTTTTAAAGTTTCGAATTCTTCAACACCGAGTGACAGGTTTTGAGTTCATCTAGCCTTGATTATTCTGCTTCAAGTCAAGACATCCTTGAAGGAGTTCCCTGCATAAATGACATCAGTTCTTAATCGGCAGGAGGATTAAGAAGGACGAACTGCTATTAAGCAGCTAATAAATTTTCTTCGTTTGCGTTTGTTTTAAATTTCTCCAGTTGTTACGTGACCCAGAGTAACACGGCATGCTGTTTCAAGTTCCAAACCCACGTCGAAACCAGTACACCCCCATATGTAATAATACAAACGAGAGATTCTGTAGCTACATTATACCATCATATTTAAATAAAATCAAATATTATCCATCTAGTCAATTAATATTGCTCAAAATGGTTTAATTATTTTTTTCAAAATGGTATAATTATTTAGTAGATTTACTAATAAAAATATCGTGGTAAGGTTTTGAGGAGACAATTATGCAAAAAATATTAGATATACTGTCGAAAAATAGGGAGATAATAAACTACTTAGTTTTTGGTGTGCTCACAACTATAGTCAATTTTATGGTCTATTTTTTCGCAAAAGAGGTTGTAAACATCTACTATCTATACGCAAATGTTATGGCATGGTTTATATCAGTTCTTTTTGCATATGCTACAAATAGAGTATTTGTTTTTGAGAAGGTCAATTTCGGTTTTTATCCGATACTGAGAGAAATAATTTTGTTTTTTGTGGCAAGATTACTTTCTGGAGCAATTGAAACGGCACTTTTATTTCTTATGGTTGAGTTAATTAGAATGGGAAGTGATGTTTCAAAGATACTAGTCGCAGTTGTTGTTGTAGTGCTGAATTATGTTTTTAGCAAGCTTATTATTTTCAAAGAAAAGAAAAATGACTAAATTAAATATACGAATTAAATATATGAATTAAATATATAAATTAGATATATGAATTAATACATACAATTAATATTGATATAACTTTCAGGGGGAGGTAGTTTATGTTTTTATCAGTGATTGTTCCTTGTTATAATGAGGAAGGCGTTTTGGAAAAATTATATAGTGTTTTGAGTTCCGAGATTGAAAAAGATTCAAACTTTGGCAAGTATGAGATAATATTTATTGATGATGGCTCAAAAGATAATACTTTGAATGAAATAAAAGATTTAAAAAAATTGGATGATAGAATAGAGTATATTTCCTTTGCCAGGAATTTTGGCAAGGAGGCTGCAATTTTTGCAGGATTAAAAAAATCGAAAGGCGAGCTTGTCGTTTTGATGGATGCAGATTTACAGCACCCACCTGAGCTGATTCACCAGATGGCAGATTTAATAATCAATCAAAATTATGATAGTGTTGGTACGATAAGAAAGGATAGAGAGGGTGAATCGAAAATAAGAGGGTTTCTTTCAACTCAGTTTTATAAAGTTATCAATGGATTATCAGAAACCACAATAAAAAAGAATGCTACTGATTATAGAATGATGAACAGAAGGTTTGTAAATTCTGTTTTGGAGCTTAGTGAATATAATAGGTTTACCAAGGGGATTTTCAGTTGGGTAGGCTACAGCTGCACAGATATTGAATACAACAATGTAGACAGAGTATGTGGTGATAGCAAATGGAATTATATAAAGCTCTTTAAATATTCTATTGAAGGTATAGTTGCTTTTTCGACAACACCTTTGATATTATCTAGCTTTCTAGGGTTTATAATGTTTTTCCTTTCAGCTATTGTGATGCTGGTATTTGTATTCAAGTACATTTTATTTGGTGAAGTTGTTAAAGGTTTCCCAACAGTAATTTGCTCAATATTTTTATTGGGTGGTATTCAGCTTCTTTCTGTCGGAGTCTTAGGACAATATTTGTCGAAAATGTATCTTGAAGTAAAGAATAGACCAATTTATTTGACAAAGGAAGAATCTGAAGGTGTGTCAGATGTTGTAACGAAAGGTTAGGTGTACTTATGGCTATAGTGGAATTGACAGTATGTCCTTTGGGGACAGGAACAACAAGTGCAAGTAAATATGTTGCAGGAGCTCACGATATTTTATCAGCTCAAAGCAGTGTAAAATTTATGCTAAACCCAATGGGAACTGTAATGGAGGGGAATATTGATGAAATATTCTCGCTGATAAGGAAAATACAAGAAGACGTATTTGATAAGGGTGTTGATAGAGTATATTCAATCATAAAAGTTGATGATAGAAGAGATAAAATTTCAACTATGGAACAGAAATTGAATTCTGTGAACTCAAAATTGAAGTAGGTAAAAAAATGAACAGCATAGAGAACAGTCAAGAGCTGCTTGCATATTGTGATGAAATAGCAGAAGCTAAGCCTATAAGAATTACCTTTAGCAGGCTTTCTGATAAAACATATAAATACAAAACAACAAAGGTAGTTCAAAAAAAATTAGATGGCAAATCTGTGTATAGCGTTGAAAGATATACAGAAAAGCAAGTATTTCATACAATAATTAGAGCTGATGAGCTAATTGAAAATATTTTGGAGAAATTGAATTATTATAACCAAATTGATGCAGAATCATCTTATTTCAATTTTAATTTGAGGATAACTAAAAAGAAAAAAATTCTTTTTTCGAAAAAGAAAAAGTCATCCGATACTGCAAGTTGCTTGAAAAATGAACACATTACTTCACATAATAGAAAAAAGAAATATATTTTGGAAGAAGGAATGTACATTCCGGCTTTTATCGATTTGGGTATTTTTACCAAAGAGGGTAAGATAGTAAATTCAAAATATGATAAGTTTAAGCAAATTAATAGATTTATTGAGATAATTGACGATGGTATAAGTAAGCTGGAGCAGAGTGGATATCTTAAAGACAGAAAAGTGTTAAGGATATTAGATTTCGGATGTGGGAAATCATATCTGACTTTTGTATTATACTATTATCTAACTGTTGTAAAAGCATTAGATGTTGAGATTATTGGTCTTGATCTGAAAGAGGATGTTATCAATTCATGCAATGAGATCGCAAAAAAATATGGATACGAAAATCTTGCTTTTGAGATTGGCGATATTTCAAACTATAAATATAACAATAATATTGATATTGTTATAACTCTTCATGCATGTGATACTGCCACAGATTATGCTTTATTCAATGCAATAAATTGGAATGCGAAAATGATTTTTTCTGTACCTTGTTGTCAGCATGAGGTAAACTCTACTATAAGAACCGATGATTTAGAGATCCTTACTAAGTTTGGACTTATAAAGGAGAGAGTAGCATCTTTAATGACGGATTCAATTAGAGCAAACCTATTGGAATATATGGGATATAAAACTCAGGTTTTAGAGCTTGTTGATATTTCTCATTCTCCAAAGAATATTTTGATTAGAGCATACAAGACAAATATAAGCAAAGAGAAGAGAGAAAAATCATTTGAAGAAATAACAAGGCTGAAAAAGATATTTAATTTTGAACAAACATTATATAACCTTCTAAAATCAGCTGGAAGATTTTAATGTTATTTGGCAATATTATTTTGGGGGAGTTTTTTTATGGCTAATAAAGATAAATTTGTTTCGGTAATTTTGCCTGCCTATAATTCGGGTAAATATATTAAGTCATGTATTGATTCCATTTTGAATCAGAGCTATGAGAATTTTGAGCTAATAATTGTAGATGATGGTTCAATAGACGATACACAAGAAATAATTAGCGATTATGTTGACAAAAAAATAAAATACATTTATCAAAATAACAAAGGTGTGTCATCAGCTAGAAATACTGGGATAAAAAACGCAAGTGGGGAGCTTGTAACGTTTATTGATGCTGACGATATGATGAGTAAATACCAGCTGGAGATAATGGCGAAATACTTTTGTGATGGTGTGGACATGGTTATGTGCAGATATCACAGGTTTTCAAAAATGGAAGAGCTTGCAGATAAATCCTGTGATCAAAGAATGGAAGAAGATGATGTGTCTAATATATCAAGAGCTGATGCTTCAAAGCTTATTCACCTTGGAAGCTCGTATGCAGGATATGTTTGGAATAAAATGTATAGAATGAACAAAATATCAGAATTATTTTTTGCTGACAAAGGTAATGGTATGGCATTTAGAGAGGATATTGCGATGTGCGAAGATCTTCTATTTAACAGTATTTATATCGATAGTTGTGATAATATTTGTGTCCTGAATAAAAAACTATATTATTATTTTGAAAATAAGGATGGAATATCTTCAGGAGGATATTCGTCAAAACTCCATACCCAAATAACTGCTTACAGAAATATTTTTGATATCTATCAGAAAAATAAGAGCGAGTACGTAGAGATTATTAGCTTATTAAAAGAAAATGTGTTAAAATTTAGCATTGATCACATAAACAGAATGGTAATCGGTGAGAAAATAAATTTAGCTGAAGTGAGAGAATATAAGGCTTTTATCAGGGAAAATAAAGATTTACAATTAACCAATAATATTTTGAATTCAAAGGATAAATTTCTTATAGGTATTCTTATGAATAGTCCCTTTGCTGTATATAAACTTATATATAAGCTTTGGAAAAAGATTAAATAGCATTCAGAAAAATATAAAAAAATTAAAAAATATAAAAAAATAAATAAATTATTCAAATTCATACTTTTATCATGTAAAATTTTTCGTTACAATTTGGTAAAAAATGTCAAGAATGAGTGATTATATGATAAACTGTATAGTAATACTGTTTTTAAAGTGAAGGCTTTGATGAAAAGTTCAAAACTGAGTGTTATTTATGAGGAGTAAAAATGTCTAGGGTTGAAAGAAAGAGATTAGAAAAGGAACGGAAGAAAAAAACACGTTTCTTTGTGAAGAGTTCAGATAATTTTACAGCAGATGTTGCTGGTTACGATAAAGAAAAATTGAATTTTACTGATAAAATAAAGGAAAATAAGAGTAAGAAGTCAAGCTCTGATGAATACTACGCAAAAGAAATTGAGAAGATGAAAAGTAGTGATAGTTATGGCAAAGATGCTACTTCTAATAGTAGATTGATGACAGCTGATAAAATTATTTCGGTTGAAGATGAGAGAATGATTTTGGAAAGAAGAAAAAGAAATTTAGAAAATCAAAATGAATCTGACGCAAATGTGATGACAGTCGATGATATATTCACAGCTGAGGATATAGAAAATGGGATTACAGAAAGTGTTCCAAAGGTTCAAAAAGAAAAAAATCTAAAAATGAAAAAATCAGAAACTAATATAAATGAAATTAAAAGAATAAAAATTGAGAATGCTACTTTTGAAGATGAGGTAAAAGTAGCCGAGTCTAGATTGGCAGCACAGGGTAAGGAGGCAAATATGGGAAAGGAAGATATTACGCCAGAGAAGAATGAACAAACTGATGAGAAATCCAAGGATAATATTGAGGAAAAGGAAATAATATTAGAAGAAATAAAAGTAAACAAAGAAGGGGCTGTTGGAGAAAAAGCTATAAAATCTGCTCCGATTCAGACTGAAATAAATGATGTTGAGGATCCTGAAAAGGGTAGTGGTATTAAGCGTGCTATAAAGAAATTTTTTGGTGCAATTGTAATTATTCTTTTAGTAATATATGGGATTGGATGCTTCATTTTTAGTATGAGATTTTTCCCAAATACAATTGTAAATGGAATTGATGTTTCTTACAAAACTCCAGATCAGCTTGATAAATTAGCAGCTGATAAAATCGAAGGATATAAGTTAGTAATTGAGGGTAGAAATAATGTCAAAGATTCAATTGCGGGCTCAAGTGTCGCTTTGGAGTATGTGAAGGATTCTAGTGCAAAAAAAGTGAAATCAGAGCAGGGCTTTTTTGGGTGGCCTCTTGCTTTATATAAAGGTGAGAGCATTGATGGGAAGTTAAATATAAAATATGACAAAGATAAATTTGAGAGGATTGTCTCTGAATTAAATATATTTAAGAAAGAAAATATTAAGGAGCCAGTCAGTCCATATCCTGATTATGATGAAAAAGGGAAAAAAGTAGTCATAAATAAAGGTGATTTAGGGAGTACACCAAAAAAAGAGGCTGTGTATGCTTATGTTTCTAATATGTTGGTTTCAGAAGCGACCTCAGAAAAATATCCTGATTCGGTGTACAAGGCTCAGAAAAATAACGCTTCAAACCCAAAGCTTGAAAAAGCAGTTGAATTTATTCAACCGTATACAGAAAATAAGATTGAGTATGATTTTGGATACGAAAAATATACTGCAACAGGTAAAGCTATTGTAGGTATGTTTGATATAGATTCTGAAGGGAATTATGACGTTAAATTAAGCAAGGACAAAGTTAGAGAATTTGTCAGAGGATTGAGTAGAAAATACTCTACTTATGGCGATACTAGAGAAATCGACTCTGCTTCGACTGGTGGAAAGCTAAAGGTTAGTGGTGGTATCTACGGATGGCTGATAGATAGAGAAAAAGAAACTGATGAGCTGTATAAATTGGTCAGTGAAAAAAAGAATATAGCTAACAGAACTCCAATTTATTACCAGACTGCAATGTCAAGAGATAAGAATGATATGGGTGATGAATTTATTGAAATTGATTTGTCAAAGCAGTATATGTGGTATGTTAGAAAGGGTGAGGTCTTGGTTTCAACTCCGATAGTTTCTGGTCAGCCGGGCAAAGGAGATGCTACACCAACAGGAATATATCCTCTAAACTATAAGACGAGAAATGCAACTCTTAGAGGTCCTGGGTATTCATCGCCAGTATCATACTGGATGCCATTCAACGGAAATATAGGAATCCATGATGCTAATTGGCAGCCATATTTTGGTGGCAGTAGGTATTTGTTTGCTGGTTCGCATGGCTGTATAAATACACCTTATGGCAAGGCTGCAAAATTCTATTCATTGGCAAAAGAAGGAATGCCAGTGGTAGTACATAATTAGTAAAAAATATTTAAAATACGTGTCAATGTATCTATATATTGATGCGTATTTTTTGTTTTTTCAGGGTAATAATATAAGAGTATTTTAAAAAGGAGATAACACATGAGAATGACGAACTATATTGAACTGAACAATGAAGTTATAGTGAGAGATATACACGGAGAATATCAATTGCATAAAGATAAAGAAGCATTAGATTTGTACTTAAGGGATTCTGTTGATAAAAGGATGCTTTGCTTTAGTAATATAGGCGAGAAGATAGATTATCTTGTAAATAATAACTATTATGAAAAAAGGATTATAGATAAATATAGTAGGGAATATATTGAGGAATTATATAATTATATAAAGTCACAAGGCTTTGGATTTAAATCGTTTATGAGTGCAAGCAAGTTTTACGAAAATTACGCACTAAAGACAGATGATGGAAAGAATATATTGGAAACTTATGAAGATAAGATATTGATATGCTCTCTAGCAATAGCTAATGGAGATGAGGAAGTAGCAAAAAAAGTTTCGAAATCTTTGATATCTCAGCAATTTCAGCCTGCAACGCCAACATTTTTGAATCTGGGAAGAAAAAGAGCAGGTCAATTGGTAAGTTGTTTTTTGCTTACAGTTGAAGATAGCTGTGAAGGAATAAGCTATGCAGTATCTTCTGCAAATCATCTTTCAAAAATTGGCGGGGGTGTAGCACTTAATCTCACAAGACTGAGAGCCAGAGGAGAATCTATCAAGGGGATAGAAGGCGCCAGTGGAGGTGTGGTAGGAGTGGCAAAAATGCTTGAACAGAGCTTCAGCTATTTCAATCAAATGGGTGCTAGACAAGGTGCTGGAGCAGTATATTTAAATGTATTACACGCAGATTTTGATAACCTGATGGATACAAAGAAAATAAATGCCGATGAAAGAGTTAGGCTTGCTACATTGTCAATTGGGGCTATTGTTCCAGATAAATTTATGGAATTGGCTGAAAAAAATGAAATTGGATATGCTTTTTATCCACATTCAATATTTAAGAAATATGGGCTTCATCTTGATGATTTAAAGATGGATGAGTGGTATGATAAGCTTGTTGCAGATCCTGACATAAGAAAAAAGGAAATAAACCCAAGACAAATGCTTACGAGAATTGCTGCAACTCAAATGGAGAGTGGTTACCCATACATAGTTTATATAGATACGGCAAATAGAGAGCATACCTTAAAGGATGTTGGAATAATAAGGATGTCGAATCTATGCTGTGAAATATTCCAATATCAGACTCCTTCGGATATAAAGAGCTTTGGCTCGATTGAAAGCACATGGGGGCAGGACGTAAGCTGTAATTTGGGATCATTGAATATCACAAATTTGATGGAAAATAAAGAGATAGATAAATCGGTAGATGTTGCAATCAGATTTTTGACTGATGTCAGTGATATTACTAGTATCGAGGAGGTTCCAACTATAAAGAATGGAAATGATAAAAGTCATTCTGTGGGGTTGGGAGCGATGAATCTACATGGATATCTAATTAAAAATAATATTATGTACGATACAAAGGAAGCTGTAGATTTCTGTGATACATTTTTTGCAATGATAAGATATTATGCAATAAAAACCTCTATGGATATCGCAAAGGAAAAAAATGAAAAATTTGAGGGGTTTGAAAAATCGGAATATGCAAAGGGCGAAAAAAGCTCCGTTCTTGGAAAATACTATATTACTGATTTTAAACCAAAATACGAAAGGGTACAGAGGCTATTTGAGGGCATATACATCCCAACAAAGGAAGATTGGAAAAAATTGCTTGATGAAGTAAAGGAAGCTGGAATTTACAATGCATATTTGATGGCTATAGCCCCTACTCAGAGCATCAGCTATGTACAAAATTCTACATCTTCAGTTATGCCAATAACAGAGCAGATTGAAGTAAGAATTTACGGAGATTCAACCACTATTTATCCAATGCCATATTTGACAAATGAAAATATGATATTTTATAAGAGTGCGTACAATACAGATATGATGAAGGTGATTGATGTTGTTGCGGCCGTACAATCTCACGTCGATCAAGGGATTTCAACCACATTATTTGTGACTGATGATAAAACGACTCGAGATATAGCTAGATACTATATTTATGGATACAAAAAAGGATTAAAGAGCTTATATTATACTAGAACAAAAATGCTGAGAGATCTCAACAACGATTGTGTTGCTTGTTCAGTTTAATGTTACAGAAAGAGAGAATGAAAATGAGCAAATTGCAAGAGATAGATCAAGTAAATAAGGTGCATAAGGCAGTAAATTGGGATACAGAGGATGACGAATTTACACAAGCATTTTGGGAACAGAATGTAAAACAATTCTGGCTACCAGAGGAGATTCCTATATCAAAGGATATTCCAAGCTGGTCGAATTTATCAGAAAAAGAGAGGATTTTGTACAAAAGAGTTCTCGCTGGATTGACTCTTTTGGATACAAAGCAAGGAAATGATGGAATACCTTCGATGATGGATTTAACTGAAAACCTTCAAAGAAAGGCAGTTCTGTCATTTATGGGAACAATGGAAGAAATTCATGCTAAAAGCTATTCAAGTATTTTTACAACGCTTTTGTCTAAAAAAGAAATAGACGATCTCTTTATATGGATAGAAGAAGAGCCTTTGCTACAAAATAAGGCTAGAATAGTTCTTAGACAGTATAAAAACACGACAGATCCGAAGAGTCTGTATTTGTCAATGGTGACAAGTGTATTTTTAGAAAGCTTTCTTTTCTACAGTGGTTTTTTCTATCCTCTATTCTTGGCAGGTCAAGGCAAAATGATTTCAAGTGGGGAAATAATCTCTCTAATTCTTAGAGATGAGTCGCTTCATGGTAAATACATTGGTCTTTTGGCTCAAGAAAAATACAATCAATTTGGCTATGATGATAGAAATGAGTTAAAAGACAAGATGTACGACTTGCTAAAGGAATTGATGGATAATGAAGAAAAATATACAAGACTATTGTATGAGGGTACTGGTCTAGAAGAACAGGTTATAAATTTTTTGAAATATAATGCTAATACAGCACTGACAAATCTTGGATTTGGAGAGTTTTATAAAGCTGAACCGGTCAACGCAATTGTATTGAATGGACTTAGTACAGAAACAAAAACACATGACTTCTTTTCAACTAAGGGGAATGGATATCAAAAAGGTATTTACGAGGATTTAGAGGATTCAGATTTTATATTTGAATAATATCAGTATTCGTTGTATAATAGTATACTGTGGTAAAAAATCACGAAATTTTTAATTGTAGCGAGGATGATATGGACGAAAAGAAAAAATCAATATACATAAATAGAAAATTTATGAATGAAAATCAGAAAATTTTCCAAGAAAAACAGAGAATAGCTGTTGAGAAGTTTGGTGAATTATTTGAGGATGAGATATTCTTTGCATTAGAACTTGTTTACAATCAAGAATTTAAGCAAGAGATAAACAAGGAATATAGGAAGATAATAAATAGTAGTAAGTATATTAACTAAAATAGACTGATTTAAAGGTAAGTTCTATGCAAAAAGTATCCTGTATTCTACAAATGTGAAAATGGATGTTTGGATGCTTTTTTGCATAGAGCTTGTTTCCTAAATAGAATTATTTTTGGATGATAGGAGCTTGCCACTACTAATATATGCTTTATCCTCGGTAGCTATGGAGGTGCCTTTGAGTCAACCTCTGTTTTCCTATGCTATAAATGATATTTGTGTGGTCTATTGCAATTGTATTTTATTTTTTTTCAAAATCTTTATACATTAAAGAAGGTTGAATTCCAACGTTATTTTGATATTTTCCACTATTATATAAATCGTAGTCACCGTGAATATCATGATAATATATCTGGCAAATTTCAGTATTTGGATAGATTATTATAGGTTGAACACAGAATATTTCCAAAGTCCAATATCCAGCAAATCCTATATCACCAAAGCCTGCTGTGACATGAATAAATAAACCAAGCCTACCAGTTGAAGAACGACCTTCTAGCATTGGTACATACTTTTCTGTTTTTGTGAACTCATTTGTTCTACCAAGGTAAAGCTTATTTGGCTCTAAGAGCAATCCTTCTTCAGGTATTACTAATTTTTTCACCGGATTTGGAATTTTCATATCCAATACGTTGTTTTCATAAACAAGCAGTTCGTTGAACAGAGATAGATTGTAACTATTAGGATTTATTTTTTTCTTATCAAAAGGCTCAATAATTATATTTTTTGACTCAACATTCCTTAGAATTTCTTTTCCAGATAGTATCATTTTTTAACCCTCCTGTAAACGTAATTATACGACTATTTTATCATATTCAAATATATTTTATCAACTACTTAAAAATTCGATTTTATTCTTTTTAACAGAACTGAGCAGCCTTCATAGATATCGTTATATGTTTTATCGAAATTACCAGTATACCATGGATCGGCGATATCTCTTGGGGAGCTTGTGATATCCAATAGTCTCATTACTTTTTTGGAGTCATACTCTCCGAATTCTCTTTTTATGTTGTTTAAATTATTGTTATCCATCACAAATATATAGTCGAACCTGTCAAAATCGGATTTTTTTAGTTTTGTTGAAAATAATCCGTCTACAGATATGTTAAATTCCTCAAGCTTTTTTCTCGTTCCCTTATGAACTGGATTTCCAATTTCCTCGTAGGATGTTGCTGAAGAGTCAACAAAAACCTTATCTTGAAGATCGTTCTTTATTAGCATATCTCTAAAAAGAGCCTCTGCCATTGGAGAACGGCAAATATTTCCATGACATACAAACATGATATTTTTCATAGGTACCTCCGTATAAATAATTTGATTATATAAAAAGTAATCTTAGATAATTATATCAAAAAAGGATTTTGATATCTACATATCTTCAACAACGATTTTATTTAAAATTGTAACACTAGAGAATTAATTTACTTCTTTTGATATAATGTATATTTGTAAATGATGTGAGACACTTTTAAGAGAAAAAATTTTATCTCTTTTTTTATTTTTTTCTCACCTCAATTGTAACACTACAAATTGATGCCGTACGTTTTTATAGCTTGATAGATTTTATACTTGTAATGTGTTATAATAAAAGTATCTACGGAAAAGGGGGCATGTATAATTGCAAATTGTTTTTACAAACGTATTGATATTATTTATTTTACTATTTATTGGATACATATTAGGTGCAAGGAAAGCTATTGCACATTCGTCGATAAACGACTTCACGAATTTGTTGGTTGATGTGAGCATTCCGTGTACTATTGTTGTTTCAATGATTAGGCCCTTTAGCTCGGAGCTGATAGGAGATGCTACAAAAGTAATACTACTGGCATTTGTTTTCCATATTATTATGGCAAGTCTTGCATATTTGCTTACGAGAATTTTTAAGGTAGACAAAAAGAAGGTGGGTAGTTGGATTTTTGCAATAGTATTTTCCAATAATGGATTTATTGGATATCCATTAATGTATTCATTGTATGGTAATGATGGTTTATTCATTATGGTAATGGCGAATATTGTTCAGAACTTATTGATATTTTCATTAGGAATAAAACTAATTACATTAAATTATAATTTAAAGGACAAGGTCAATTTTAGAAGCGTGATATTTACAAGGCAGAACCTTGCTGTGGTCATTGGGTTGATTATTTATTTTACTCAATTCAAGATTCCAAGACCGGCATTCGATTTGTTGAATTATGTTTCAAGTCTAACTGTTCCACTTTCGATGATAATAGTAGGACTTTCCCTATCTAAATATGATTTTAAAGAGATGTTTACAGATAGAGAAGCATATAGATTGACTTTTGTAAGAATGATTGTGATACCAATTTTTTTACTTTTTTTGATAAAAATATTTAAGATTGATGTCAATTCCAACTTGCCGTATGCTATAATGTTTTATACAGCGGTACTTCCTAGTCCAGCTTTTACAACTATTATGGCTGAGAGGTATAACACGAGTGTTGGATTTTCTTCAAAATGTGTTTTTATCACAACCATATTGAGCGTATTGACAGTGCCGATTTTTGCTGGAATAATTTGATTTTTTAGGAGGTAAATTATGAGTGAGTTTATTATTGCTCTACATGCTTTAGTATGTTTGGCGCATGATGGATGTTCAAGATCCAGTGAGGAATTATCTTCGAATTTATGCACAAATCCTGTTAGAATCAGAAAGGTAATGTCAAAATGCAAGAAAGCTGGTCTGGTAAAAACAAAGGCTGGTGTAAATGGAGGTTACATTATTTCAAAATCTGGGAAAGAAATAACCTTAAGAGATGTATATGATGCAATTAATATACCATTGATTGATACTAGATGGCATTCTGGAGATATTAGCTCAGAATGTATAATTGCAAGTGGAATGGGAGAATATGTTACAGAATTATTTTCATTGCTAAACGATAAGGTGCTTGTTGTTCTTGGTGAAATAACATTAGAGGATGTAGAGCATAGATTAATGAGCATCAAAGAAAGAAAGTAATTGGGACTATACAAATAGTTGTTGGCGATTGAATCTCGTACTATTACTAACTAATTTTTAGTTAAGGTATATATTATAGAATTTTAAGGTATAAAATTTGAAGGGAGGAAATACATGGTATCTAAGAATAAAATGAAGACGAAGTATACTTTTAAGGGTAGTAAAACCGAAAATAAGTATTCGAATATATTTCAAGATTTAGTAGATAAACAAGGTGTTTTCAACGAAAATAGTCTAAAAAAGATACACAAGTCAGGCTCAGAGACAACGGAAGAGCAGAGTCTAGAAGATAAGTTTTCAATAAAAGTAGTAACGCCGGAGGAAGCTAAAGAAAATACATTGAAGAGAAGACAAGCTTCAATGAATGAGCAAATAATTGCGACTAGAAAATCTTCTCCGGTTGTTTCAAACAAAATAACTCCAGATTTTGACAGGGTGAAAAGTATTGAAAAATTAAAAAGAGAGAAGAGAGAGTCAAGACTTGATGATGCTTCTGGCATTGATTTGGGAGAACTGGATAATCAAAATACAATTGAATTCAATCCTTTAGGAGATATTACTGATGTAGAGCAGCTATTGAATAACAGAAATGAGATTAGAGAGGTTGCAAGGGAAAGAGCTGCAATGGATAAATCAAATGTCGAGATATATAAGGAATATTCCGATTTTGAAAGAAGCTCATATTATGACAGTGATAGAAAAACTCAAAAATTTGATGCTGTTGATGAGCATGTAGTAGCCTATGAGGAAGAAATAAAAAAGAGGGAAGGCGAAATTGAAGAGCTGATCAGATTAATGAAAAGTGGAGAAAAGTCAGGTAAGACTTCTAGAATTTCAAGAAAAGCTTTAAAAAGCTCGAAAAAAGATAATGATTCGAAAAAGGATAATGATAAAAAAATTGAAGACAAAGCTCTTAAAAACGAATCTCTTATTAAGGGTGCTAGCTTCAGAAATGATGTGTATAAAAAAAATAGCAAAAAAAACGAACCTAGAATTAACTTCAAAAAGATGGGACTTGTGTTGTTGGTTGCTTTATTGATTATTTTGTTTATTGCGGCTGCATTGGATAAGTTTTTTTCTAACAGGAATGAAATTTCAAAAAGCACTACAACTACGAAAACTACAACAGCATCTTCTGATTCAAAAAAGACATTAGACAAATCGAAGACGGCTTCTACTGAGACAAAAGAGGAGCAAATCAAGAAAATTGAGGCTATTAGGCCAAAGCTTAGTATAAATGAAGCAGAAAGGCTAGATTATATTATTGAAAATATCGATAGTTATCCTAAGGAATTTATCAATTTGTTAGCTAGAAATCCTGAAACTGTTGATTATGTATATAGCTATAAGGACAAAGATAAGTATAATAACAAAGCACTATCAAGTAATATAAGCTCAAGCTATTATGTTGATGGCTCAGTTCCACTATTCTTGCAATGGGATAGAAGGTGGGGTTATAGACAATATGGAAAAGAAATGATAGGTCTATCTGGTTGCGGACCTACATCATTGGCAATGGTGATAAGACATTTTGACAGCTCATCAGGTGTGAATCCGTATGACGTAGCAAAATATAGTCAGGAAAGCGGATATGTATCTGATGATAATTACACTAGCTGGTCATTATTTGAAAAAGGTCTATCAAAATACGGTTTGACATCTAAGGATATAGTGCCTGTCGAGGCGAAGATGAAGAAGGCTTTGGATGACGGACATATTTTAATAGTTAGTGTGAATCCAGGTATATTTACAGAGAGAGGTCATATTATTGTTATTAAAGGATATAACAAAAATGGTGATTTCTTGATAAATGATCCGAACAGTATAGTCAACACGAACAAATCTTGGTCATTTGATGAATTGAAGGATCAAATTAGAAAAATTTGGGGAGTGAGCTCAACATCTTCAAAGATAAAAGAAGAAGGTAAGTCAAAGGAAACGACAAGCAATAGCAGTAGATCTTCAGAAGATCCAAGTATTATACAGGATATTAATTAATTTTAGTCACTAAAAAATTATCGTAAAAAAATTTGGCGTTGATGGTTTTGGATTTCATCTAAAGTTGAGATTAAAAAACCACCAGCGCCAGTTTTTATTAGTCTATCAAATCAAATTCCTTGGCTAGCTCTCTTACTGCCTTTTCACATTGATCAGAGTCTACAATAACCGATATAGTTATCTCAGAGGTACTTATCATATCTATATTTATACCTGCTTTTCCAAGTGTTCCAAACATTCTGGAAGCAATATTTGAATGAGTCATCATACCTGCACCGACAATGCTTACCTTTGCCAAGTTTTCAGTAATAACAACCTCTCTTGCACCAACATCATTAGAAATTTTTTCCAAAATAGCCTTTGCTTCTCTTGCGTCATCAAGAGAACATGTAAAAGCTATGTCATTTTGATTTTCAGTCTGAGCACTTTGAACAATCATCTGAATACCTATATTTGCAAGCGCTAATTCTTTAAATATTCTTGCAGCTACGCCAGGTTTATCTGGTACTCCAAAAACAACTACCTTTGCTATATTAAAATCGTGGGCAATGCCAGTAATTACTCCATTATGCTCCATTGGTGATACCTCCTTTTTAACAACTGTACCAATATTGTGATTGAAACTTGATCTTACGTGGATTGTAACATTATGTGATTTTCCAACTTCGACTGATCTAGAATGCAAAACCTTAGCTCCTAAATTTGCCAATTCCAACATTTCGTCATAGGAAACTGCTGAAAGCTTCTTTATATTTGGTATAATTCTAGGATCGCAAGCATATACACCATCTACATCTGTAAATATTTCGCACAAATCTGCATTCAGAGCTGCTGCGATTGAAACTGCTGATGTGTCAGAGCCACCTCTTCCAAGAGTGGCAATGTCATGGTTTTCTGTGACACCCTGAAAACCAGCAACAATTATAATATTATCATTTTTTAATTCCTTTAAAAGTCTATCTGAAACTATTTCTGTAATCATGGCCTTGCTGTGGGTTGAATCTGTTTTAATTCCAGCCTGTGGACCAGATAAAGAAAGTGCTTTTTCCCCAAGAGTGTCAATTGCCATTGCTAGCAAGGACATGGAAATTTGCTCTCCAGTAGCCAGCAATTGATCCATTTCTCTCTTCGATGGATTTTTATTTATTTCTTTTGCCAGCTTGATTAGATTATCGGTGGTTTTACCCATTGCGGATACTATTGCAACTACCTGATTTCCTTCTTTTTTTGTAGAAACAATTCTGTTAGCAACTCGCATAATTTTCTCAGTATCTGCTAGAGAGCTGCCACCGTATTTTTGAACTATGATACTCAATAAAATCACCTCACTAAAATAGTATAATCTATTCAATCTGAATTTTTTCGCATGAATATTAAAAATGATCAAATCAAACATAATACAAATATATGCAAAAAACTGCATGAATTGAAAAATTTTCAATAGTTGGAAAAAATATTTGCTAAAAGAATAGTTATAGAACATTATAATAAATTTCCTATGTGTTGTAAATACTTATATTTTAAAAAAATACTATTTAATAAATATAAAAAAATTGGAAATTATCAGAAAAAAATAAGAAAAAATAAATATATTTTAATAATAATTGAAAATATTTTTCAATTGTGTTGACAAAAAAATAAAAACTGAATATAATGATATTAGATAGTTATTGATATTAAAAATCAATAGCTTTGTGGAGGTGATATTTTCTATGTTAAATTCTAAATTCGAAAAGATGCTTGCTAATTATTGTTCGCCTGTTTTGTTGGGGAAAAAAGTATCTAACTTGGTTTCGATAATTAAATCAGAGATACCTGAGATATCAATAGTATTGGAGCAGTATAATTCACAATTTAATAGATATGATTTGTATTTTAAAAATATTTGTGAATGCGAGAATAGGATGCTGATTTTCGTTTATAAGAAGTCTTTGCTAGAAAAGCATTTTTTTGATAAAGAAGTTGGAAGATTGCTGGTTGAGTTTGGATATTCGGCAGATTGTACTTTAGATGAGAATTTGTCAATATTAGAGAAGAGAATGATAAACAGCACATTTCCTCATGAAATTGGTCTTTTTTTGGGATATCCAATAAATGACGTGATGGGCTTTATCGATAATAAAGGACAGAACTATAAGTACTGTGGATATTGGAAGGTTTACAAAAATGTTGAAAAGACTAAGCAAATCTTCAAATCATACGATAATATGAAAAGTATTATTAATAAAAGACTTGATTGTGGAGAATGTATAGAAAATATTTTAATCCGAACAAAAAATAATTTACAGATTGCATAGGTGGAGGTTAAATCATGAAAAAAGTTGGAGTATTTTATTGGAGTGGAACAGGAAACACAGAAAAAATGGCAGAAGCTATAGGTGTAGGCTTGGGAAATGCTGGAGTTGAGTTTGATTTAGTTAATATTTCGAGTGATTCAAAAAGTATATCTGATTATGAAATGCTTATGTTTGGTTGCCCTTCAATGGGAATGGAAGTTCTTGAGGAAGCAGAATTTGAGCCGTTTTTTGAAGAAGCAGAAAAATCGATTTCAGGAAAGAAGGTTGCTTTATTTGGCTCATATGGATGGGGTGATGGCGAATGGATGAGAAATTGGCAGGACAGAGTTAATGATGCTGGTGCCGACTTGTTTGATGATGAAGGATTAATAGTTAATGAAACTCCAGATGACGCTGCGATAAAAAAATGCGAAGAATTTGGTAGCAAGTTCGCACAGTATTAAATATATATAAGATAAAAATGGGGCTGACTTATAAGAGTTCCAAATAGAAGGTATACCCACATTCTCTATATATGAAAATGAATGTAGGGTATGCCTTTTTGTTTGTTTTGTCGCTTACATTACAATTTTATGCAAAAAATTACCGTAAATAAAACCTACGGCAATTTAGTTTTTTTGAGATAGCACTATATTTTTTTAGAAATAATTTGGCAATTATACTTCATCTATGTCATCATCAATGTATTCCAGTATATCACCAGGTTGGCAATTGAGAGCTTTGCATATATCGTTCAAAGTCGAAAATCTTATTGCTTTTGCTTTGCCAGTTTTTAGTATAGACAAATTTGCATTTGTAATAGAGATCTTCTTGGCTAATTCTTTTGAAGATATTCCTTCTTTTATCATTATTAAATCTAAATTTACTTTTATGCTCATTTATATCTCCTTTATTTTATATAGTCAGATCATATTCCTGCTTTATTAGAACTGATTTTTTGTATATATCGGAAATTATAAGTAATACAAGGGTAGCCATCGTAAATACTGTTGTTTCAAATGTAAATACAATTCTAAAAAAACCTATATCAAATAGAGTTATTGCACCTTGAGTGTTATTTGGATTTAAGGATTCTACTAAAACACGTAAAATTGTTATTGCTAGAAAAGAATACGAAATAGTGAAAATTCTATTTGCATTTTCTAATGAAAATGGAGAATGTTTACTACTATGGTATATTTTTATTACATGATATTGAGTAATGATTAGTAAAATCAAGGTAACTGTTGTAAATAATATCTTTGAAATATTATTTATATTAGATGTTGAAATAGCATTATCTCCGAATATAAAATTGATAATGTAGAATATAAAGCCCCCAATATATATTAAAAATAGTGCATGAATAAAAAAGCTCGTGATTTTTTTAAAAAGATTGTTCATATCAATTCTCCTCTCAATATATTTGTTATTGAACTAATTATAACATAATTAATATCGAAAAACAATAATAAAATATCGAAAAACAATAAATAATTTAAACTATATATTGACTAATAAAAAAAAATAATATATACTATAAATACGAAAAATAAAATATAGTTCGTCTTTATACGAATTATTTGTGCTTGAAATATTGTTAATATATTATGTATGGATGGAGGAATGTGTAATGAATTTTAAGTCTGATATTGAAATTGCTCAAGAGGCAAAGCCACAGGATATAAGAGATATAGCAAAGAAAATAGAACTGTCAGAAGACGATATTGAACTATACGGAAAATACAAAGCGAAGATAGATTATAATGTTCTTCAGAGAACAAAAAGTAAAAATGGTAAATTGATTTTAACTACGGCGATAAATCCAACGCCTGCTGGTGAGGGTAAAACCACTACTTCTATTGGTGTAGCGGATGCTCTTTCTAAGCTAGGTAAAAACGTTATCGCTGCTCTTAGAGAGCCTTCAATGGGACCTGTATTTGGAATAAAAGGCGGAGCAGCTGGAGGCGGATATGCTCAGGTTATTCCAATGGAAGATATCAACCTTCATTTTACAGGAGATATGCACGCAATTGGAGCTGCAAATAATCTGTTGGCGGCAATGATTGATAATCATATCTATCAAGGAAACAAGCTTAATATTAATCCAAAACGTGTGGTTTGGAGAAGATGTGTTGATATGAACGATAGGCAACTAAGAAATATTGTGGATGGTCTAGGAAAGAAGGTCGATGGTGTTACGAGAGAAGACGGTTTTGATATCACTGTGGCTTCAGAAGTTATGGCTACATTTTGTCTTTCTAACAATATTTCTGAATTAAAGGAGAATCTTGGTAATATAGTTGTAGGTTACTCTTATGATGGAAAGCCAGTGACTGCGAGAGAATTAAATGCAAATGGGGCGATGGCGGCAATATTAAAAGATGCTTTAAAACCAAATCTAGTTCAAACTCTTGAAGGAACACCGGCAATTATTCATGGAGGACCTTTTGCTAATATAGCACATGGTTGTAATTCGATTATTGCGACAAAGATGGCAATGCATATGAGTGACTATGTTGTTACTGAAGCCGGATTTGGAGCTGATCTTGGAGCAGAAAAATTCTTGGATATCAAGTGTAGAAAAGCAGGTATAAGACCGGATGCTGTAATAATTGTTGCGACTGTAAGAGCCTTAAAATACAATGGAGGTGTAGCAAAGGAAGATCTCAACGAAGAAAACTTAGGCGCTCTAGAAAAGGGATTACCAAATCTGCTAAAGCATATTGAAAATATCACAAAAGTATATAAGCTACCAGCAGTAGTTGCAATCAATAGATTCCCTCTTGATACAGTGGCAGAGCTAGAATTGGTTGAAAAAAAATGTAATGAGCTTGGAGTAAATGTCGCATTATCAGAAGTTTGGGCAAAAGGTGGAGATGGTGGAATTGAAGTTGCAAAAGAGGTAATAAAGCTTATTGAAAGTAACGAAAATAATTTTGAGTACTGCTATGATGAAAATCAAACTATTAAAGAAAAGCTGGATGCAATAGCAACGAAAATATATGGGGCAGATGGTGTGGATTTTACAGCAGATGCACTTAAGCAAATGAAGGAATTAGAAAGTCTAGGCTTTGGCAATCTTCCAATATGTATTGCAAAAACGCAATACTCACTTTCCGATGACCAGACAAAGCTTGGTAGACCAACTGGATTTAGAATAATGGTCAGAGATATGACTGTTTCTGCGGGTGCTGGATTTATAGTAGTATTGACTGGAGCTATTATGAAGATGCCTGGATTACCAAAGCTTCCAGCTGCAGAGAGAATAGATGTTGATGAGAATGGAATTATTTCAGGTTTGTTCTAAAAATTGTGTGTGGTTACCAGAATATTGTACAAAAAAATTTTAATAAATATAAAAAATACATCGGTATTGATAGATTCAATTTGAATAGATTTCAATAAGAATTTTTCAAGACCGATGTTTTTCGTTTTTAAAATACCAAAAATATATCATAAAATGAAGATAACAAAAATATCCAGAGAAAAAATAAAAATAATATGTACATATATAATATTTTTTTATGAATATAAATTTTGTTTTTCATAAAAATGTTGTATAATTATTTACAGAAAAAATTTTTGGAGGAGCTATGAATAAATTAATGATGAAAAATACTATTCTGTCGATAATATCGCTAATAGGTTATCTATTATTGCTGAAAGGCGGAGTGGAAGCGATAATAAAAATAATAAATAGAGATTTTGTGTTATGGAATACCTATATTACAAATGGGGATATAATGACGCTATTAGCATCTATAATCGGATTTCTGATTATTTTGCACAAGATGAGAAACTCAAAGCAAAGTCAGTCAGTTGAAGAAGAAAATAGAAAACATCAGTTCTATAGAATGGTGATAATATTAGTAGTTCTTGTTGGAACGATTGCATATAATAGACCTATGTTCAAGGTAGGTCTGATGAGTATAAAACTGACATATCTAATAATATTTGCACTGGTATTGATAATAGGTGTAAAATTAATAAAGCGTGGAGGAGAGAAATAGAATGAAAAATATTCTTTTGATTGCCACTGGTGGCACAATTGCTTCTAAGCCGACCGATGTAGGACTAGTTCCTAGTATTACTAGCGAAGAAATTATTGAATTTGTTCCCCAAATTGAGAAGCTTTGCAAAATTTCAACAATACAATTAATGAACATAGATAGTAGCAATATGAGTCCCGAAGGATGGATAAAAATAGCAAATTGTATAAGGGAAAGCTATGAAAGGTACGATGGATTTGTAATAACTCATGGAACAGACACATTGGCATACACCGGCTCGGCATTGTCGTATTTGATACAAAATTCAGCAAAGCCCATAGTTTTGACAGGATCTCAGAAGTCAATATATCTACAGGATACAGATGCGAGAAAAAATTTGTATGATTCATTTATCTTTGTATGTGATGAAAAATCCTCTGGTGTTCATATAGTTTTTGATTCAAAGGTAATTGTAGGAACTAGAGCCAGAAAAACGAGAACACATAGCTACAACGCTTTTGATAGTATTGACTATCCAATTGTCGCAATAATTTTTAATGAGAAAGTCATTTACTACATAAATGAAGAAATAAATCAGCCTGTGAAATTTTATGATGAATTAAACTTAAATGTAAATATTATAAAATTGATTCCAGGTATAAGTAATAAAGTGTTTGAATTCGTTGGAGAAATTTCTGATGTGATTGTGGTGGAAGGCTTTGGTGTAGGAGGATTGCCAACCTATGATGATGAAAGGTTGCTTTCTAAGACAATACAAAAATTAACTCAGCAGGGAAAAATAATTGTATTTACAACCTCTGTTCCTCATGAGGGAAGTAATATTGAGGTGTATCAAGTCGGAAATGAGATAAAGGGAAGCATTAATTTGCTTGAAAACTTTAATATGACACTGGAGTCAACAGTGTGTAAATTGATGTGGATAACAGCGAAAACAAAGGTTTTCTCAGAAGTAGAGAAAATGTTTTATAAATCGATTTCACACGATATAGTATATTAAAAAAACAGCTAATTCAGTATTATTAAAGGTTGAACCGACCCCCAGAAGTTAGACTTAAAAATCTAACGATTGGGAGGTCGGTTTTTTCATGGCAAAATATTCTTTTGAAAGTAGGAAAAAAATAGTGTCTGAATACTTATCAGGAAATAAAAGTCCACGCTATTTAGCAAGAAAATATGGTATTACAAATAAGAGGGTAATATTAAATTGGGCAGCTATTTATAAGACACTCGGTGATGATGGCTTAATTCGTTCAAGGAAAAATGAAGATGTATATGTATTGGCAAAAAAGATTTCTACTGATACAAGTGAGCTTAAATATTATGATGTCGATGATAAAGTAGGATGGGAAAAATACTTTCTTTGTAAGAAAAATGTAGGGCGAGTACGTATCAATTATCACGTATTCTACTTTTTCCCTTATAGTACATTATACACGTGATAAAATTTTTCCATCTTTATGTTGAAAGATTATTTTACGTATGCTATCATGAAACTAAATAATGAAATGAGAGTTTGTATAAGTAATATTGTTTCTAAGGAAAGAGGTGGTATTTTGAGAATAACAATTGAGTTTGAGTTAATTAGCCATGAAATTCCTAAAGATAAAGGGAAAATGTTTGCTTCATGGCTGAAAAACTGCATTGAAAAATATGATAAAGAAATGTATAATCTGCTTTACAAATCTGGACCAAAGGATAAAGAGTTTACCTACTCTATATACCTTGGCCAAAATGTTAAGTTTAATAGAGATACGATTACGGTACCAAACGATTACATCAAAGTTTTTTTCTCATGTTATGATTTGGTTCAGAGTATCCATTTTTTTAACATATTTACAGAATCAATAAACAAGTTATACTCATACAAAGGAACTGATTTTATAGCAAGAAAAATTTTTCTTGAAAAAGAAGAAGTTTTCCTATCAGGCGAAGTAATTTTCAAGGCTGTGAGTCCGATTGTTGTTAGAGAACATTACAATAATGATAACGAAAATAATTATTTTCACAATTTAGACACAGTAAAAGGTAAACAAGTTTTTGAGAAAAATATAAAACATAGATTATTGAAAAAGTTTGGCGAAAAGTCAAAATATGATTTGGACAATATAGATATTAAAATTCTGAATAATAGAATGGTTACAGTGAGGCATCATAATATCAATATACCGTCAAATCTATGCGTTTTAAAAGTGCATGCCAAAGAATATATTTTAAAATATCTTTATTATTCAGGCACATTGAGTAGTTTGAATGCAAGTGGATTCGGAATGGTAAGAATGGTGAAATAGTTAAATAAATAATTTGTTAGGTAAAACTATTATTAAAATTTAAATAAAAACTGATGAAAGGGGGAATATTGATTGGAAGATATTATTAAAATAACACTCGGCGATTGGCAATATAACGCAGGGATAGTTGGAATGTACAACATACTGAAGCATTCAGGTAAAGATATTGTTGAATTTACAAGTAATTATGTAAAAGGCGAAAATAAGGAAAATGTTAATTCTAATTTTGAAATATGCTTCCCAATAGAATATCTTGAAAATTTTGCCAATGATTATTTCGATTATTTGATAGACACATATATTAATCAAATCAGTTATGGTAAGATAGTAGGGTTTAAGGTTGATGCTGAAAGAATAATAAGTATTGAATACGAGGATTTTTCTGATGAAAAGATAGTAGAAGCTGTTGAAAAAATCAATAAATATATAAAGAACTGTCTTCACTATTATATTAAGAGTGCTAGTTATAAAGCTGCATTAGAATTAATACCTAATTCCGATGTTTTAGTTAAGGAAATCATTGAAATAAAGTCAATAAAAATTAGTAAAAAAAACAAACCTTCTATTTCAGAAATAAAAAATATTTGCAATAAGCTGATAAAAGTAATTAGCTCATTGGAAGGACCTATGTATAGAAAATATATTGGTGGAAAGAATGTAATTTATACATTGATAAAAAGAAATTGGGATAAAGTAAGCGTGTTGAATGCACAAGTTAAAGAAAAAAATATACTTAAAGAGTTTGACAATTATTTTGTTTTTCCTGCAATCGAATATATGAAAACTGATAAAGTGAAATATAAATATAATTGTTTTTTATGTGATTCAAGAATAAAAGATATGAATAATAATCTGAGTTTTTTGACTAATACTGGTTTTGATGTTGCTAGGAAGTCCTCACATATTTGGAATTTCCAAAATGACATTGCTATTTGTGATGTTTGTAAATTGGTATATGCTTGTATGCCTGCAGGATTTGTATATGGTTTTGATAAGGGCGTTTTTATAAACAGTAATTTAAATATTAAAGCATTGACACACGTGAATTCAAAGCTGAAAAATAATGTGCTAGAAGGTTTTAATAATAACAAAAAAAGTATGACCTATAAGGGTGTGGTAGAGGCAATAATATATGAAAGAAATAATCAAATTATAAAATATGAATTATCAGATGTACAAGTTGTGTTTTTTGAAAATGACAAATATGTATTTAGTATTTTAAGTGAAAATATATTAAATGTTATCTATGAATCTAGAACTCAACTTAACTATATAAAAAATGGTTATTTTGTTGAAAATAAAAAGTACTATTATCTTTATGAGGAGGTTTTAAAGAAATTATTAAACAATCAGAATCTATTTTCATTGATAAATAGATTGATGCACTATTATATTTCAAATAAACGAAGTTGTTTCTTCAGTTTAACAAGTTTAGAATGCATGCTACGTGTAAATTTAAATTATTTGAAAGGGGTTGGACTTATGTCAGAATTGAATAATAGTGATATTTCTATAATAAGAAATTATGGATGGCATGTAAGAATGGGGTATGATTCAAAAGGGGCAGTTAAAAAAATTGACGGTATATCTTATAGTATGCTAAATGCTCTAAAGACTTCAAACGTAAATGCTTTTATGGATTTACTTATTAGATGTTATATGTATATAGATAAAGAGATTCCAAAAAAATTTATCGAATGTTTGTCGACTGAGGAAGAATTCAAGACAATTGGTTATGCGTTTATACTGGGCTTCAATGGTGCAAATTTCGAAAAAAATGAAGAAAAAGATAATAATAAATTGAGTTGGGAGGAATAATCATGAAAATAAAAGGAATAACTATGACAATTGTGTTTGAAGCTGAAAGTGCAAATTATGGTGAATCTGTTGGAAATATAGCGTCTTTAAAAAAGATGTCAAGAGGAAAGGGCGAACAATATACTTACATTTCTAGACAAGCACTATCATACAATATTGTCGAACAGCTAAGAGAACCGTTGGCGAGCGTGATTTCAGAGGGGAGTGCAGAAAAAGGAGTAATTCAGTATAGTAAAGAATGCACGATAAAAGACTTTCCCGAACTAGATTTCTTTGGATATTTGAAAACTCAAAAAGATAGTAACGGATTAAAGCGTTCTGCAAAAGTAAGACTTTCAAATGCAATCTCATTGGAAACATATAAAGGTGACTTGGATTTTCTAACTAACAAAGGGCTTGCTGATAGAATTAATGCGAACATGAATATTGCTCAATCTGAAATTCATCATTCACTTTACAAGTATACAGTTACAATCGATTTGGATGAGATTGGGTATGATGACTCGGATAGTTCAAACATTATTGATTTGAATTTTGAAGAAAAATCAAGAAGAGTTCAAAAACTATTGGATACAATATCTATGTTATATAGAGATATCAGGGGAAGGCGAGAAGATTTGAAACCATTATTCATAATTGGAGGAATTTACGATATAAAGAATCCGTTTTTCCACAATATCGTTGAGGTAAAGGATAATTCTTTGGATGTGAAACAGATAAAAGAGGGATTATTTAGTCAAATTAAAGCCGATACGATGGTTGGAGTTTATAAAGGCAAATTTGATAATAGTGAGGAAATAATTTCTGAATTGAATGCTACAAGTGTTCCTGATTTCTTTGATAGTTTGAAGAAGAGGGTGAAGGAATATTATGAGAGCAATTAAACTTTTTTTAAGACAAGAAACAGCAAATTACAAAAAGGCAAATAGTTTTCAACTAAAAGAAACGTATCCTCTTCCACCATATTCAACAATAATTGGAATGGTGCACAACTTGTGTAGCTACACTGAGTACAAAGAAATGGATATCAGTGTTCAGGGAAAATATTTTTCCAAAACAAATGATTTATTTACTTTATATGAATTTAAAAATGCAATGAAATTCGAAAAAGGCAGGCATAGCATTCAAGTTGGTGAGTATGGTATATCAAGAGGTATTTCAAATACCGAACTTCTGGTTGATGTTGAGTTAATAATTCATATTGTTCCTAAAGAACAATCTCTAATTGAGGAAATATATAACGCGTTTTTGTTTCCTAAAGAATATATAAGTTTGGGGAGAAGAGAAGATTTAGTTGTTTTGGAAAAGCTAGAAATAGTGGAATTTGATGAAATTATACTAGAAAATGATACAGAATTAAGAAATAAGTATTCCACATATATTCCAATTGAAAACTATGTAAAAGAAGATATTGTAATGGGAAAAAGAACAGGCTTTGGTAATATTACAAAGGGAACTATGTATAATCTTACAAAAAACTATAAAATTGTAAATTTTGGAAACAAGAGATCGCCAAAGTATTTTAGAAAATGGAATAAGGTTAAGGTTATCTATGGAACGCATATATCATTGAGTGAAGACATGACTGTATTTTGTGATGGCGAGGATATATTTTTTCTTTCTTAAAGTATTGGGTTATTTCAATACTTATGAAATAATTCTGACATGATTTAATTATTTTTATGAAAAATTAGATATTACAAAAAATAAGCTTGTAATTCAACTATTTATTATTTTTATAAATTTATGTGAATTATTATGATTTTCTTTGTAGCAAAAATTGATGAATTTTTGAAGTGGTGTATCAAAATAAAGAATGATACTCCACTATTTTTTATTATATTAATTTAATGGTTTGTATTTGCTAATTGGTGTTACAAAAGCAGGTTGGGGAGCGAGTATTCCTTATGGTTTATTTACTGCAAAATTATTTTCTCAGACAGCTTCAGCTGACTGGAAAATTACTACAAAATCTGGCGTTTTTTATGCATTAGATAGTCTATGTATGGGATTTGGAACAATACTTTTTAATGTTTGTAATGTTGGTGTACTTTATACACCTATCGTAAATTTCTCACTTTCGAGATGGATATTATTGATAGTATTGGTAGCAGCTGGAATACTTGGAAATAAAGTCGAAAGAAAATTAAATGTATAATGTATTAAAGCAGATTTTTGTTATTTGATATAGGCTCAATTATCACTCGTATAATTCATTTCTTGGAATTTGAATTGGGAGTTTTTGTGATTTATATCATGTACATTTTTTCAGTCTATATATTGTTAAAATCTGTTCGTTCACATATAATAAATAGTGACGAAATTTTTTGTAGGTATGCATGATATTTTCATGCTAAGATTTGTGAAGGGGGTATTGTATGGAAAATAGAAAGTATGTAGAGTTTTCTCTTGAAGATTTTTCAAATGAGGTCGCTGCGAAAAAGACCATGCCAGGTGGGGGTAGTGTTGCGGCATATTGTGCTTCGTTGTCATCCGCTCTTGCATCCATGGTCGGAAATTTTACAGTAGGAAAGAAGAAATATCAACAATATGATGAGGATGTAAGGGTAATTATTGAAAAAGCGAAGGAGTATGAAAAAATTTCTTTGGATTTGGTAGATGAAGATGTCGAAGCATATTTACCACTTTCAAATGCGTATAAATTGCCAAGTGATACAGAAGAAGAAAAGAAATTAAAGCAGATTACGATTCAGGATTGTTTGAAAGCTGCTGCATCAGTTCCATTAAAAACATTACAGATTTCAAATGAAATATTGAAGCTTCATGAAGAACTTTTGGTTAAAGGTTCAAATATGCTAATAAGCGATGTTGGGGTTGGTGTTATGATGTTAAAGGCATCAGTGCTTAGTGCAAAATTAAATATTTTGATTAATATAAAATATATAGATGATGAAAATTTTGTAAACCAATACAAACTGGAGCTAGAGTCTTTGGAGAAAAATATATGTGAGAGCTGTGATAGAATATATCAATCAGTTGTGGAAAAACTTATCTAGCAAAAGAAATTGTAAATATATATGAGGAGGGAATAGTTATTGGAAAATAAAGTGTTAAAGGGCAAGCCTGTAGCAGATAAGCTGACGGAAAAAATAATATCTGAAATTGAAGATATTTTTGTAAAAACTGGCAAGAAGCCAACTCTTGCAATGATTAGAGTTGGGAATAGGGAAGATGATCTTTCTTATCAGAGAGCGGCTTCAAATAGATGTAAAAAGTGTGGAATAGATACTGTTGTCGTTGAACTGAATGAAAATTGTTCGATGGATGAATATATAGATTCGTTGGAAAAACTTAATGGCGACACTTCAGTAACGGCGATTTTGTGTTTTAGACCGTTGCCAAAGGGATTAGACGAAGATGCTATAAAAAATATTATTTCTCCTGAAAAGGATGTGGATTGCTTTTCTCCTATTAATTTAGCTAAGCTGTTTTCTGGTGAAAAAGATGGATTTGTTCCTTGTACGCCGATGGGTGTAGTAGAAATTCTCGATTTTTATGGAATTGATGTTGAAGGAAAGAATGTTGTAGTAATAGGAAGATCGATGGTAGTTGGAAAGCCTCTTTCGATAATGCTGACAAATAGGAATGCAACAGTAACTATATGTCATTCGAAATCCAAAAATTTGAGCGAAATATGTAGCAAGGCTGATATATTGATTTCTTGCATTGGTGTTGGTCGTTTTGTGAAAAAAGAATTTGTCAGAGAGGGTGCGGTCGTTATTGATGTTGGTATCAATTTTGACGAAGATGGAAATATGATGGGCGACGTCGACTATGACGAGGTTTTAGAGCAATCTGGAGGAATAACTCCTGTTCCGGGTGGAGTTGGAGCAGTAACGACTTCAATATTGGCGAGCCAGGTATTAAAAGCGTTTAAAAATACATTATAATTCTTTTTAGAGGTGATTTTATGTTTATTAGACGTGCAAGAAAAAATCGTGAGGAGCAGAGTATAGGTGATATTCTCGAATCTACTAAAACTCTAAAATATAATATGATTTTTTACTCCTTCTTAATCGGGATACTCAGTGGTCTTGTGATTGTTGCATACAGAATTTTGGGCGAAAAGTTATTTGAAATTGTAATTGAATTATATGGAAAAGCATCAGGAAAACCGCTCAATATGGTAGTAGTCCTTCTGTGCCTTATCATTGCTTCATTATTCATATCTTTTTGCGTAAAGCAAGAGCCTAATATTTCAGGCTCTGGTATTCCTCAAGTAGAAGGAATTATTACTAGAAGAATTAAGGTAAATTGGAAAAAGGTGTTATTCTTTAAATTTATTGGTGGGATAATTTCATTGGCTGCTGGATTGTCAGTTGGTAGAGAGGGTCCATCAATTCAGATGGGTGCAGCAGTTGGAGAAGGTGTTTCAAGAAATGCGAATAGACTTGATAGCGAGCAAAAGTATCTTATAACAAGTGGTGCTTCTGCAGGCTTGGCTGCAGCATTTAATGCACCCTTGGCAGGTGTTATGTTTGCATTGGAAGAGGTTCATAAAAATTTTTCGCCTGTCGTTTTGACATCTGCCATGATTTCAGCAGTAACTGCGGATATGGTTAGCAAATCCATTCTTGGTATGAATCCATCTCTAAGGTTTTCTGTTTTAAAAATTATTCCTATAAAATATTACTGGACACTGATAATATTAGGTGTTTTGGTAGGCTTAAGTGCTTACATATTTAACCATGGGTTACTTATTACAAAGCATTTTTACAAAAAATTGCCTATAATATTAGAGCTCAAAATAATGATACCATTTATTTTTTCTGGAATTTTGGGGATGACAGTTCCACAGTTAATTGGTGGTGGTCATGAGATAATTACCAAGCTGAGTGTAGTCGATTATAGTATTATAGCATTGCTTGCCTTTTTAGTTATTAAATACTTGTTCACATTTATATCCTTTGGCTCTGGCGTGCCAGGAGGAATTTTCTTTCCATTGTTGGCATTGGGTGCAATGATAGGTAGTATATTTGGAATTTTTTGTGTAAAGTTTTTAGGGATACCTAGGGAGTATATTATTAATTTTGCTGTATTGGCGATGGCTGGACATTTTGCTGCTATTGTTAAGGCTCCAATTACTGGGATAATACTTATTTTTGAGATGACCGGTTCATTTGAGCATCTGCTATCACTCGCTTTAGTGGTTTTCTCAGCCTTGATTACATCAGATTTGCTTGGAGTCGAGCCTGTGTATGATCTATTGCTAAAGGGTATTTTGACATCAAAGGGAAAGGATATCGAGATTATAGAAAATGATAAAAAAACTCTGATGGAATTTGCTGTACATATGGGAAGCAAGGCTGAGGGTAAGTATATATCGGAAATTGATTGGCCACAAAACTGCTTGGTGGTATCTGTATACAGAGGTGATACTGAAATTTTGCCAAGAGGAAAGACTATGATATTGGAGGGGGATATGCTGACTGTTATGGTAAATCAATCAGACTACCCGAAAATGTTGGATTATTTGAATGAGCTTACAATAGGTGCGTAGTGGAATTATTTTCCATGTAAAATAAATAATTTATCTAAAAAAATATAAAGGAGGGATTGGATTGTCTAACATATTGAATACATTAAATCGAAATCAACGTATTGCCGTTGAACATATTGATGGACCTTGCTTGGTTCTTGCCGGACCTGGATCTGGAAAAACAAGAGTAATAGCACATAGAATTTATAATATGATAAAAAACCATGATATCCCTCCTACCAGAATTTTGGCTATTAGCTTCACAAAGGCTTCATCGGACGATATTAAGAAAAAAACACTTGATTTTGCAAGGGATGACAGAGTGAAGAAGGTTAATTTCGGTACCTTTCATTCTTCGTTTTTTAGGATATTGAGAAAATATAGTGGAATTAATCTTGAGGATATTATTTCAGAAAATGATAGATATAAATTGATGAAAATTGTCTTGAGGCAGCTTAAAATTTCAAACATCAGTGATGATGATATAGCTGCGATATTGTCAGATATTTCTTATGTTAAAAATGAGATGATTGAGCCGATATTGTATAATTGTGAATCTTTTGAATCAGAGGTTTTCTCACAGATTTTTGACCTTTATGAAAGAGGAAAAAATAGTGTTAACAAGATTGATTTTGATGATATGCTTATTATGACATACAAGCTGCTGTTGGAAAATGAAGATATTTTGGAAATAGTGAGAAGTGTATACAAATATATTCTAATTGATGAATTTCAAGATGTAAATAAAGTCCAATTTGAAGTAATTAAATTGATTGCCAAGCCTCTGAACAATGTCTTTGTAGTTGGCGATGAGGATCAAAGTATTTATGGATTTAGAGGTGCAAGACCTGATTTTATGTTAAATTTTTCAAAGTATTTCGATGCTGCTAAAACTGTTATTCTGGAAAAAAATTACAGATCTGATAAAAATATTGTAGAATTGTCGCAAAGACTGATAAAAAACAACAAAAATAGGTACGAAAAAAGAGTATTTCCATACAGAACGACAAAAGGAAATATCTGCTATATTTATCCAAAGGATATTGAAGATGAAGCAAATATTATCGCAGAAGGAATAAAAAATGCTGTGGAAAAAGAAGAAAATGAGTATTCTGATTTTGCCGTTATTTATAGGACAAACAGGCAGTCAAGAGCACTTGTTGACTCGTTTATGAATAATCGAATACCGTTTGTATTAAAAGATTCAGCAAAAAGTATTTTTGATCATTGGGCAAGCATGGACATGATTGCATATATGAGAATTGCCATGAATATTGCTACAAATGAGGAATGGGCAAGAGTTATTAATAAACCATTTAGATATATTTCGAAAATAGCAGTGGATAAAGCGGTTAAAAGTGTGGATTTTTTTGAAGCTTTACTGAATAATCCTGATATAAAAGAGTTTCAAAAAAGAGATTTAAGGGATGTATATGAAGATTTGTTGTATATTCGAACACTGGCACCAGAGTATGCGATTTCATATATTAGAACAACCTTGGATTATGACAGATACATACTTGAATACTGTCATGAAAGGAAGATAAAAGCAAAAGGTATTGTGGATATTTTAGACGAGCTTGAGAGCTCATCAAAAAGCTTTAAATCTAGCTTCGACTTTTTTAAGCATATTGATGAGGTGCGAGAAGAGCTTAAAAAGAAAAATATCCAACAGAAAAAAAGCTCTTTGGACGATTTGCTAGATGAAGGTGTTGTATTGACTACAATGCATAGCTCCAAAGGGCTTGAGTTTAAAAATGTTTTTATTGCTGGAGTCATTGACGGAATAGTTCCCTATATTAATTCTGAAGATGAAAATATAGATGAAAATCATGAAGAAGAGGAAAGAAGATTATTTTATGTTGGAATAACTAGGGCAAAAGATAATTTGACAATTAGTATTCCAGCAAAGAAATATAACAAAAAAGCTGAAAAATCAAGATTTATAAAAGGTATAGAAAATGAATTTTAAAAAAATAAAAAAATATATTGACAATAGTTTATTCGGTGAGTATAATATAGTTCATAGCTAAATAGTTTATAAAATCAGTGATAGAGAAAGTAGCTTTACCGAATTTTCAGCGAGTTGGGGTATGGTGTGAGCCCAATATTGGAAGTATTTGTGAAAAGAGCTCTGGAGATTATTGGAAGAAATTTAGTATTCTAATAGGTTTCCCGCCTTAAGGGGTTGAGAGGGCAGTTTATCTGTCAATAAGAGTGGTAACGCGGTATATTCGTTTCTTGGTCATTTATGACTGAGGGATTTTTTTATACATGATTATTCTTATTGTGTAGCTGTCAACAAGAGTGGTAACGCGGTATATTCGTCTCTTGGTCATTATGGCCAAGAGACTTTTTTATAAATTAAGGTTTATTTTTTAAAAGATTTTTAAAGTATTTTGATAAGGAGTTACAAAGATGAAAAAAGGATTAAAGAAATTAATGGCATTGGGATTAGTAGCTGTATTGGCAGTAGGTATGGCAGGCTGTGGAAGTAAAAAGGAGGAAAAAAATTCATCAGCTGGAGCAACTAAGCTTGAGCAGATTAAGAAGGATGGAAAGTTAATTGTTGGTACTTCACCAGATTATCCTCCATTTGAATTTATTATTTCAGAAGATGGAAAGAGTAAGATAGTTGGAGCTGATATCGAATTGGCACAAAAATTTGCTGACAAATTGGGAGTAAAGCTTGAAATTAAATCGATGGATTTCGATTCACTATTACCGGCACTGCAATCTGATGCTGTTGATTTAGTAATTACAGGTATGACGCCTGATGAAACTCGTAAAAAATCAGTAGACTTTACAGATATTTACTTTATGGGTAAAAATGGTGTGATAGTGAGAGATAGCGATTCTGGAAAATTGAAATCAGAAAATGACTTAAAGAAGATGAAGCTAGGTGTTCAAAAGGGATCTACTCAGGAAATATATGTTAAAAAACAGTTAAAAATTACTGATTACAAGGCTTTAACATCTGTTCCGGATTTAGTAATGGATTTGAAGAATGGAAATATAGATGCGGTAGTATTAAATGATAAAGTTGCAAGCATAAATGCAGGAAAATATGATGGCGTAAAAGTTGTTGAAAGCTTAGCATTAACTAGCGGTGGAGATGAAGAATTGATGGCGGTAGCAGTAAAGAAAGGCGACAATAAAGAGCTACTAGCAGCATTGAATGAAGAAATTAAGACTCTAAAGGATAGTGGAGAATACGATAAGATATTGGCTAATGCAGTTGACCTAGTATCAAAAGAAAAGAAATAATTAGCTTAATTTAAGCTAATTATACTAATAATGTAATATATGTAACAAACATAGAGATAAAAATAAGTATAGAAATTAAAATAAACATAGAAACAAAAGAAGATCAGGATTTTTTTAAGGAGTTAGATTATGGGATATTTATTAGATTATTCGGACCTGTTTGTAAAAGGTACGAAGGTTACGATATTGCTATCGATTGTTGCGTTATGCTTTGGATTTGTTCTGGGGTTAATTGCTTGTATAGCAAAAATTTCAAATTTTAAAATTTTCAAGGTTATTTCAAATATTTATATAGAGGTAATAAGAGATACACCTTTGATGGTTCAGCTGTCAATTATATACTTTGGTTTACCGACCTTGTTGAATATCAAATATCCAGATTTTTTGGGGCTTGGTCCAGAATTTACAGCCGGCGCAATAGCATTGACTCTTAATTCAGGTGCATATATAGCAGAAATATTGAGATCAGGAATCGAGTCAGTAAACAAGGGTCAAATGGAAGCAAGTCGTTCCTTAGGAATGAACTACTGGCAATCAATGAGATATGTTATTGTTCCACAGGCAATTAAAAACATATTACCAGCATTGGCGAATGAATTTGTGTCACTTGTAAAGGAAACTGCAATTGTTTCTACAGTAGGTATTATGGATATTATGTTTGTTGCTGGTGCTGTAAAGAACACTACATTTAAATCATTTGGACCATACTTGTTAGCCGCTTTGGTTTACTTTGTACTTACATTTGTTCTTTCAAGATTGGTTGCTCTTCTTGAAAAGAAAATGGCAGCTAAATAGGGAGGTTGTATGAAATGAAAGAAAAAGAGGTTTTACTAGAAATAAAGGATTTACATAAATCATTTGGAAATCTTGAAGTAATAAAGGGTATAGATTTAGAAATTGATAAAGGTGATATCGTTGTAATAATCGGTCCATCCGGCTCAGGAAAAAGCACTGTCTTAAGATGTATGAATTTGTTGGAACAGCCTACAGCTGGAGATATAGTGTTTGAAGGTCAGAGTATAATGGAAAATAAAAAGAATATAGATAAAATCAGAGAAAATATCGGCATGGTTTTTCAAAATTTTAACCTATTTCCAAATAAATCTATAATAGAAAACATCACTCTTGCACCTATGAAAGTAAAAGGAATAAGCAAAGCAGATGCTGAAAAAAAGGCAGAAGAATTGCTTACAAGAGTGGGTCTTATAGAAAAAAAGAATTCTTTCCCTAATCAGTTATCTGGTGGACAACAGCAGCGTATTGCTATTGCAAGAGCTTTGGCAATGGAACCAGATATGATGCTGTTCGACGAGCCTACTTCAGCATTAGATCCAGAAATGGTTAAGGAAGTTCTTGATGTTATAAAAGAGCTTGCAGATGAAGGAATGACAATGGCGATAGTGACTCATGAAATGGGATTTGCAAAAGAAGTTGCTGATAGAGTTATTTTCGTTGATGGAGGAAAAATTGTTGAGGACGGTTCGCCTGAGGAAGTATTTAATAATCCAAAGAGCGAAAGAGCAAAAGACTTCTTTGCAAAAATATTAATATAAGATTTTTAAGAACAAAAATGAAAATAGGAAATAAAGTAGTTAATTATTCAAATCAATCTAAAGTTTTAGAATGATTTGTTTATATTATACATAATCTAGTATTGAGAAGTTTGTTAGCTATTGCTTTCAAAAGCTTTTCATACCTAGGTAGAAATCTCCTTATCAAAAACAGTGTAGCAAATTTGCTACACTGTTTTACGGTTGTAATTGATTTAAATTATCGTCAACGTTATTTGACATGGAGTCTTTATTTTGAAAAATTCTAATAATCTCGTGATTTTACAACAGGTTCATTTAGTGCCTCCAAGTAAATTTCTTTTGGAAATCCTACAATTCTAATTATTTCGAGAGCATTTGTGCTTTTAGCAGGACCATTTTTTAGCTTGTAATCAAACTTCATATTGTCATTTTCAATCAGCTCGCTAAAGTGATAGTTTTCAAAATGATTTAGTGAAGAAATAAGCTCCAAGTCATGTGTAGCAATAAACATCGATGTGTCATGTTTATTAGATAGGTAATTAAGAAGTGCAAATGTCGAGTTAATTCTTTCAACAGTGTTTGTTCCTCTAAACAGCTCGTCCATTATTATCAAGTGCTTAATATCATTATTTTTTACAGAATCCACGATTTTTTTTACAGCTTTTGCTTCAGACATAAAGTAACTATCACCACTTGAAATATCATCCTCACTATTCATTGAACTTGTGATTTTATGAATACAACATATAGCTGATTCTGCAAAGCATATTCCAAAGGTTTGTGCAAATATCTGATTGATACCAATTAATTTCAAAAATGTTGATTTCCCAGAGGCATTTGATCCAGATAATATTATTTTGGGATTACACACTGTTATACTGTTCGGTACAGGTGATTTTAAAAGAGGGTGATATGTATTTTCGTAGTGAATAACATCGCTATCCCATTTGACCTTGCAATAATTTTTGTTATAATCAAGGTAGCTTGCCATGCCCAAAACAGCATCAAGCTTTCCGACTTCCTCAACCAATATTCTGATATCGTTTATATGATTATTAATCAAATCCCTTACAAGGAAGAAATTAATTGGTTCAATTAGAAAAAACATTGAAACCAAAGTAGACAACGCAGACATTTCAGAGGTCATATCATTAAATGAAGTGTATCTAGCTAGTTTAGAATTTAATTCATTTAGATTATCTGTGGTAGCTGTTATTTTATTTATTCTGTCGTAAAGAATGTCTGGAGATAATATCTTTATTCTGTTTGCAACTTGTATAATTTTTCCAATTTCTTTAAAGTTTTTCAAGTGCGAGTAGATTTCTTTTTTTATTTTTTCGCTTAGTACAATATTTGTTAATAATGACACTATTAGCAATATTAATGCAAATTTTTTGTTAATAAAGAATAGTAATATGGAAAAAAGTGGAAGTGCTCCTAATACAATATATATTTTTGGATTAAATTCACTTGGATCAATTCCATTTTCTAGAAATAGTGAAACATCTGTTTTTAAGTTTTCGCCAATTTTTGCTAAACTTTGCTTGATTCTTTTTGCTGTTGGTATATTTGATTTTATTTCAGAGATCTCACTAAATGTTGTTTCAATATCATCAATATTGTATTTGGGATTTTTAAGAAGATATTTAAGCATAACCGTTCCTAAATATGACTCGGTGTGATCTATTTCTGAAAGCAATAAATCCATATTAAAATCATTCCAGGTTTTATCATTGATTTCTGAGTTTTTTGATATGTATTTTGATAATAAAATAATATTATTATTTTGTTCCTTTTTTTCTTTTTTTGTTCCCCAATTTGTATCTATAGATTTTTTTATATAATCTGAATATCGTATTTTTAAGATCAAATTGTATATGGCAATGAAAATGAATAATATAAATGCGAAAAAAATAATCTCATACAATTTATCAATATTAGTAAAAAGTGAATCAAAATCCTCCATGAAATATCCTCCTCTAAATATAGTTAGAAATAGATTGAAAAACAAAACTGTTTACTGAGAATATTATATCATAATAATTTACTAAATACTACAATAGGCTAAATCATAGAAGCTTATAGCGTGGTAGCTTGTAGAAAAATTATTATGCTAAAAATTATTTATTTCAACAAAAAATAAAAAAATAGAAGCAACATATTATAAAATGACAAAGCATTTTAGTGGAGTATAATAATGGTACTTCTATTTCAAATTAGGCATTTTATGATAATACTTATTTTTATAATTAAATATAAGTATTATGCTGCTTTTTTACTTTTTTGATAGTTAACCAATAAATTAGATTTAATTAGTATTGGTCTTAATGATGCATATATCAAATTGGCTATTACGACTGTTGTTATTGCATTGAAAAAAGTGACTCCTGCACTCAATTTTGCTAAAATTGTAGCTGCATCTGTTGGTTGACCTATTATATACACTTTGTAAAAATACCCAACAATTGGATCTGCTACGACATTAAAACCCATTCCGATTATTGAAGCAATAATCGCCCATTTAATAATATATTTTTTGTCATCACTTCCATTTATCTTTGCGTATTTATGAGCAATTGCTCCAACAATAAGTCCTATACAAAGCTTTAAAATAAATGTTTTTGGAGCAAC
This sequence comes from Peptostreptococcus sp. D1, assembly GCF_900112955.1. Lineage (GTDB taxonomy): Bacteria > Bacillota > Clostridia > Peptostreptococcales > Peptostreptococcaceae > Peptostreptococcus. Next base: position 263,908 of record NZ_FONP01000001.1, on the reverse strand, counting down.
AATTATATATACTGGATCTAGTAGATCGGCAATAGTCATACCAATAGCACCTGCTAATCCACCGTATACACCACCTATTAATAATGCTGCTAACACCAAGAATACATTTCCAAAATGTATTGAAGTTGCATCTCCACCTGGAACTGGAATCTTTATTTGCAAAAATGTGAAAGTCACAAAGCAAAGTGCAGCTAATATTGCTGTTTGAGTAATCAAAGTAAGTTTTTCGTTTCTCATGTAATCCTCCTTATCAAATTTTTTATTATCAATCCATAATTATCGACGTAATTTCTATAAATAAAACAATTACTACTTCATGATACAGATACAATTTTATATACTATTTCAAATAAAGTCAATTATAATGGTATTTTTAATATAAAAAACAAAATTGTATCGATACAATTTTCGGCTAATCATAACTTTAAAAAAAATGTTATAGAACAATACAAAATGTGGTATCATTAAATATATAATAGAGATGTAGCTTAGAGAAAAGGAAGGGGAATGTGGTGTAAAGTTGCACCATGGTAGAATTATGCAAAATAGAAATGATAAGTGCTGGTGTGGCAGCGAAAAAAAGTATAAGAAGTGCCACATGGAAATTGATGAAAAAATAAGAGAATTTGAGCTAAAAGGACACATAGTTCCTGATAGGGGTATGATAAAAACGCCTAGAGAAATAGAAATGATCAAGGCTAGTGCTATAGTAAACACAGGTATATTAGACCATGTGTCTAAAAATATAAGGGTTGGTATGAGTACTGAGGATATTGATAAGCTGGTTTATGATTTTACGACTGAGCATGGTGCTATTCCAGCACCTCTTGATTATGAAGGATTTCCAAAGAGCTGTTGTACTTCGATCAATAATGAAGTTTGTCATGGTATTCCTGACAAGAACGTTATTTTAAAGGAAGGCGATATTATTAATGTTGATGTTTCGACTATTAAGGATGGTTATTTTTCCGATGCATCGAGAATGTTTGTAATGAAAGGAGCCTCTGATGAAGCGAAAAAATTAGTCGAAATTACGAAGGGGTGTTTGGAAGTAGGTATTGAACAGGTTAAGCCATGGGGACATATAGGGGATATTGGAGCTGCCATTCAGGAATATGCTGAGTCTAGAGGATACTCTGTAGTAACGATGTTTGGTGGGCATGGAATTGGTAATGAATTCCATGAAGAACCTTTTGTTTCTCATGTGGGAGTGAAGGATACAGGTATGCTGATGGTTCCAGGGATGATTTTTACGATTGAGCCGATGATAAATATCGGAAAGCCTCAGGTTTATGTTGATAAGAAAAATGGTTGGACTTCGTACACAAAGGATGGAAGTCTTTCAGCACAATGGGAACATCAGATATTGGTAACTGAGGATGGTTATGAAATAATTTCTTATTAAGGGAATTTAATCAATGAATCGGAGGTGTTGATATGGACTATAGTAGAATTAATCCGTACTCGAGAAACGGTAAAACTTTGCTATTTACTAGCCAAGATGAGAGATCGCTAAAAGTATTGGAAGAAAAAGGAAGATTTATCAATAAAAAAATATATATTAAGGAACATATGGATGATATTTCTCCATTGATACTGATGTGTTATGATTGGTTTGTCGATGCTGCAAAGGAGAGAGTCTCAAAACCAGATGATGTGGAATATCAGATTTGGTGCTCTGTCAGTGCCAGGAATTGTATGAGACCATACGAAGGTGAAGTTGCGTACGTTCTTGAGGTTCCAAACGAGGAGATAATATATTTTGATGGATTGAAATGGGACTATGTTCTGAATTTACACTATGTTCCGACGAACGATGATGATTTGGAAAAATACAGGGCTGAAATCAAGGAAAAAGGATATAAAAATTCTTTTGAATTTATTCAAGGTCGCTATGCTAGACAGTACCCATTGGAAGAAAAACGAATAAAGGATAGTTGGATTAGAGTATTCGACGTGGATAGCTGGAATATTTTTTGTGTCCAAGCAAATATATGGGAAATAAAAAAAGATTGGATTAAACATATAGTGAGACCAGGAGAGTCCATACCTGAAGAATATATATTGGACTAGGACTGGCAATTTAAGGTACTACTATACATTTGTATAGTAGCACGTGATTAAATCCACATCGAAGTATTTGCTTAAATATACGGACGATGAAATATATAAATAAATTTATTTTAGAGTGATTATTAGGGAAGATGTGAGAGGTTAAAAATGGAACAATTATGTAAAAATATTTACTCCTTTCCTGTTGTATTGCCAAACAGCCCATTAAAAGCTATTCATATTTATGTAATAAAGGGTGAAAATGAGAGCTATGTGCTGGATACAGGGTACAATATGAAAGAGTCCAAAGAAAGTATGGTCGCTGGTCTAAAGGAGCTTGGACTACAGATTAAAGATGTTTCGCTGATAGTTACACATCTTCATTCTGATCATTCAGGCTTGATATCTTATTTTTACGAGGAAGGCTGCGATATTTATACGAGTGATGAAGATGGAAAATTGCTTGAGATTACAGCTACTGGAGAATATTGGAGCAAATCGTTGGATTTGATAACAAAATATGGAATAGAAGAAGAGTTTGATGTTACAGATAATCCGGGATACAAATATCAGCTATCAAGTCAGTTTGAGTACACAGCTCTAAAAGAGGGTGATACGATTGATATTGGAGAGTATTGCTTTGAAGTTCTGGATTTGGTTGGTCACACTCCGGGACATATAGGCTTATATGAAAGAGAGCATAAGATATTATTTTGTGCAGATACTATTCTAAATACAATCACTCCGAATATTACTTTTTGGGGGGTTGAGTACAAAAATATGCTAGAAAAGTATCTAAATACAATACATAAATTGAAGAAATTAGATGTAGATTATTGCTTTTCAACACATAGAGATCTGGTGACCGACCATAAAGCAAGAATTGATGAAATTACAGAGCATCATTTTGAGAGATTGGCTGAGGTGTTTAATTCACTAGAGGATGGAAAAGAATATACGATTAGAAATATTGCATCTAATATTAAATGGAGAATCAGAGCAAATAGCTGGGATGAATTTCCGCCAGCTCAGAAATACTTTGCTTCAGGTGAAACAATGGCTCATGTAGAGCTGTTGGTGAATTATGGATATGTCAATATAAGGGAAAGCAATGGAGTATTGTATTTTTCGAGAAATAAGAGTAATATTGATGATATAAGAGATAAGATTATTATTCAATCATAGTAAGTTTGTTATTGTAGCTTAGTTAATATGATATTTTAAATACAATAATTTAAATATGATATTTTGAAAATCATATTTTGAAAAACATTGTGCTTAACGAATTTTATGAAGATTTTCACATAATAGCGAAAAAAACTATTGACATATATGCATAGTATGCTGTATAGTAGATAGGTAGATAAAAACAAGTAGAATCCGTTCTCACCTTACGGCAATGCTTAGTAAGGTTAATAAGTTTATGCGTACAGTGTTTTTTGTCGCTCAATTTGAACTTATGGCGGATTTTATAATCCGTCTTTTTTTATTTTAGTAAGTGTATTTTAAACGACAAGAAAGTAGAGGTGTTCTGTATTAGTAAGGAATTAGCAATCAATGAGGAAATCAATGTAAAGGAAGTAAGAGTATTATCTGAAGCTGGTGAACAGTTGGGGATTATGCCTACGAAAGAAGCTTTGAATATCGCAAATTCAAAGAATTTGGACCTTGCAATGATATCGCCAAATGCTGAACCACCTGTTTGTAAAATGATGGACTATGGAAAGTACAAATATGAGCAGGCAAGGAAGGAAAAAGAAGCGAAGAAAAAACAGAAGACTATTAATATCAAAGAAGTAAGACTTAGACCAGGTATTGGTGACAATGATTTGAAGACAAAGGCAAACCAAGCTGTCAAGTTCCTACAAAAGGGAGACAAAGTTAAGGTTGAGCTGAGATTTAGAGGTAGGGAATTAGGTCACAAAGATATTGGTAAAGAAGTCATGCATAAGTTTATTGGAATGTTAAATGAGTTTGGAGAACCAGGAAAGCCCCCAAAATTTGAAGGGAATAATATGGTTGCAATAATAGATCCAAAGAAATAGATAATAATTGAGAGGAGGACTTTGTTATGCCAAAGATGAAGACACATAGAGGTGCAGCAAAAAGATTAAAAAGAACAGGAAGCGGTAAGTTGAAAAGAGCGAAGGCTTATAAGAGTCATATACTTACAAAAAAATCAGCTAAGACTAAAATGAACTTGAGACAATCTACATTAGTTAGTGATGGAGATGCAAGAAGAATAGCACAGTTATTACCATACAAGTAAGATTAAGGATACGGAGGATTTAAAATGGCAAGAGTAAAGAAGGGTATGAACGCCCATAAGAGACATAAAAAAGTATTAAAGCTTGCAAAGGGATACCAGGGATCAAGAAGTAAGCTTTACAAGACTTCAAACCAGTTCGTAATGAAGGCATTGAAGAATGCTTATATCGGTAGAAAGCAGAAAAAGAGAGATTTCAGAAAGCTTTGGATTCAGAGAATAAATGCTGCTTGTAGAATGAATGATATGTCATATTCTAAGTTCATGAACGGTCTAAAGAAGGCTGGAATAGAAGTAAATAGAAAGATGCTTTCAGAATTAGCTATTGCTGATCCAAATGGATTTGCACAGCTAGTAGATGTAGCTAAGAAGAGCCTATAATTAGATATTTTGATTATTGACCTTGTAAATTTGATTTCAAATTTGCGAGGTTTTTTTATTTTTTGAAGTTCTAAACAATTTATTCTGTTTTTTAAATCTCTGAATATATATTGTAAAAACATATAATAAGTATAGGTAATAACCATGATTATTATAGTTAAAAAAACTTATAAAGATAGTTGTGATATGATAAGATTTCTATTAATAACAATAATGTATATTAATTTATTGCTTATGATATGTATTTATAATGCTGGCTATTTGTATTAGTATTATTAAAGCGTTTAGACAAGAAAGAAAATAGTAGTGCTTTTAAAATGTTTTTCTAAAAATAAGGGTTTATTTATTTCGACCCTTATTTTCGTGGAGTATTTTATTGCCTATAGAATACTTGAGGTGTAGGTATAGAAAGATTTCTAATATATTTTTCTTTAATTATTTGAGATTTCGTTGTATACTATTTCTATTAAAGTTATTTTATAGGAGGTTTTGAATGAAAGAATTGAATTCTTACAAGATTATGAGCATGAAAAATCTGATAAATTCTGCTAGGACAATTCTTGAAAAAGAAGGCATAGATGCTATAACAATCAGAAAAGTGGGGGATTTATCTGGATTTAACAGTGCGACAATGTATAATTATTTTGAAAACTTGGAGCATTTAAAAGTTTTCGTGTGTCTTTTTTCATTTGAGGAATATTTAGATGATATAAAGAATTATATCAAGAAATCTGATGATGAGATAATGTATAATTATTTTGCTGTATGGGAGTGTTTTCTGCTTCATACCATGAAAAATGTAGATGTGTTTTATACTCTGTTTTTCAATCAATTAAATAGAAGTATTTCCGAATATGTTGACGAGTATTATAGTGTTTTCCCTAGAGAAGAAAAAGACTATGGTGATGTAATTAATTCAATGTTAAAAAACTACTCAATAGAAAGTAGAAACATACTTATGGTGAAAGATATCGCAAGAAAAGGGTATATTGAAGAGAGTTCAATTGATTTCATTAATGATCTTACATCGTTTACATACGAGTCTATTCTGTTTAGAGTGTATAAAGGCTTTATGAGTCCAGAGGAAGGAAAATCTCAAATTATGAAGTATGTAAGGTCGATACTTGAATCGAAGCTAATAAAAAAATAGAGCAAATATTTTCTAATATTAATGGTTTGATTTATATATTACAAATATTGCAAAAAAATAGATAAAAATAATTGTTTTAAATTTAAAATGCCGTCGGTAAAGCTGTTTTACCAACGGCATTTTTTGTAAAAATTGTATGAATAAGTGTAATTCTATTATTTCTTCTTCATAACATCCTTAACTATTCCAGCGACATCGATTGATGTTTTTATTCCGGTTTTAATTTTTTCCTTTGCTATCAGTACATCGGATGAAACATCGACTGCCACATCTGTAATATCCTTTGCATTGTCCACCACCTCGTCAACACTTGATACTATAGAAGGTAATTTTGCTATGGTAAGACCAACATTTGTACTATTTCTTACTATTAAGTCATCAATGCTAGAAATTAGATTTGCCAACTTTTTCAGAACGATAATTAGAAAAACTAGAGCAATACAGCCTAGGATTGCTAATATAAATAAAATTGTCTGTGTATTTACTGTAACTGTCATCTTAAACTTTCAACTCCTATTTGTTATCTTTCAATTCGGATTTATCTGCAAATTCCGAATTAGATTTTTCGATTTCATCTGGTTCTTTTATAAATGAGGTCTTAATTTCGATTAAATCATTATTTTTGCTGAAGTATTCTTTGATTCTTCTTTTTGATTCTGCTATTTTGGCTTTTTTATCCTCGATTGAGCTTTCGACACTTTTTAGCATTTTTTTTGATTTGTTTTCCAGATTTTCTTTGGTATTTCCTATGTCAGATTTTATTTTTAGGATGGTTTCTTTTCCAGATTTTGGTGCAAGAAGCAGTCCACATACAACTCCAATGACTAAGCATGGTAAGGAATACTTTGCAATATTAGCAATTTTCCTTTTTCTTCTTGAACGTATAATTTCTTGCCTTTTTCTTTTAATTGCATTTATTATCATATTTTTGCAGCTCCCTTTCATCAAATTGCGTATTGAAAAAACATATTTTGTTAATTGTTTTTTCTAAATATTACTTTATCTATAATGATATACTTTATAGATAAGTATGTCAATTGCAAGAGGAATACTAATTGATTTTATGGATAAAGTTGAAATGGAGACATCTGAAAAAATATAAGGAGCACAAAAAAAGATTACAAGAATGTAATTTTTTGTAGGTTAAAAATGTTGAAAAAGCAATATAATTTATATTGCTTTAAATATCAAGACAAAAAAAGTTGCATTTTTGTAAAAAATATAATAGAATATAAAAGTATTGTAAATAAAAATGTCAAAAATGTTACTATAAAAATTTTATGATTTGATTTAAGTAACAAAATAGAAACTATCTAAAAAAATCAATTTGCACAAAAAGAGAATAAAGAAGCTTATGGCATTTTTGTTCTCTTTATTAAGCAAGCTTTATTTTGGATACTAAATGGAGGTTAATATGATTAAAAGTATTAAATTGAAGGTATGTGTTTTATTTACTGTATTGTTATTGGGAATGGTAGTGCTGATATCAGAAGGATCAATTTCTTTCGCCGAGACTACAAGCAATGCTCAGTCAACTATTTTAAGAGGATGGAAAAAAGAAAATAACAAATATGTATATATTAATTCAAAAGGGAAAAAACTTATAGGCTGGAATAAGCTAAATGGGCTTATGTATTATTTTAGTACTAAAGGTGAGATGGTTACAGGAGTGCAGGTAATAGCTGGAAAGCAACATTTATTTGGAGATGATGGTGTTTATAAGGGTGTACTATCTGTAAAAACAACACAAAATGGTGCTGATTATGCCATAACGGGAGGTAAGACTTATTATTATGACAAAAAGGGAAATAAATTAGGTACTGGTAAGAAGTATATTTCTAACGCAAGTGCTTACACAGGAGATACTACTACTGCTTCAGGACAGAGACCAAGATGGGGAACGATAGCTGTTGATCCGAAGGTGATTCCTTTTGGTTCCAGGGTTTATGTTCCGTATTTTGATAAAGTGTTTATAGCAAATGATACTGGTGGAATCATCAAGGGAACGATGATAGATATATTTATGAATTCTGCAACAGAAATGAATAATTTTGGTAGAAGAAACCTTGAAATAATCGTCCTTGACTAAGCTAGGTTGGATATATTTAAATTAATAGAGAATGTATTGTACGCATGTACTTATGCGTACAATACATTCTCTATTTAATTAATATTATTATAATATTCGATATAATCGGAAATAATTTTCACTAATCCCAAAACAATGTACGTATTTGATTTTGTATAATGATGTTTGTCTGATTCTTTTATCGCACAAGACATCGAATAAGACGATTTTTTCATAATACTTCCTTTGTATTACTTGCAAAGTAAAGCACTGAAACATTGTGAGCTGAGTTATTTTCAAGCTTATAGCTCATCCTTGGAATAAATCTTATGGTATCACCCTTTTTTAATACAACAGATTCTTTGTTTTCAGTACATACTGTTAACGTACCCTTTTCTACCAGAATTAACTCCTCAAGTTCATTTACACCAAATGGTACTAATGGTGTTTCTGTATGAGGATATAAAGTTATTCTAAACAAGTCGGCACTAAGGTTAGTAGACTTTTTTGTCAGTAATTGAAATTCTATATTGCTTTTTCTTGAATCCTTGATGTACCCTTGATCTTCAACTCGTTTTACAAGCTTTTCTAGACTAACTTGATCCTCAAATAATGTAGAAATGGAAATGTTCATAGTTCTTGCTATTGAGTCTAATACACTTAGACTCGGATTTCCGATTCCTCTTTCTAACTGGCTTAGTAGAGCTGTACTAATACCAGATACTTTAGAGAAATCCTTTATAGTCAAATTTTTCATTTTTCTATAATTTGTTAAGCGTGTTCCTATCTGTTCAATGTCCATCGAATAACCCCCTTACTAAATAAAGTAATTTTTTTCCAAACAACAAAACAACGAAATCAATGCGATTAATGGCTCTATAATAGGTTAAATGAATAATCGCAAAACAATTATATCATTTTTTTATAATAAATGATAGCTATTATTGTAAAAATTTTTAAATTTAAATAGTTAATTTTAATGTATTATTGCTTTTTCAACAAAAAACAATAACGCACTATTTTGTTATATTAAATATTTTTTTATTATAATATTTACAGAGCTTATATTTATGAAATTTTTGTTATTGAAAGTAAGGAAATTATGGTATAATTATTTAACAGTGTTTTCTATTTATGAAATTCTATTTTTATTGAGCAGTTGAATTTCAGAAAATGAATAAAATTGAGGAGTAGATTGACAAATTTTATGATAATATTAGGAATTGACCCTGGATTAGCGATAATTGGTTATGGGGTTATTGAATACAAAAACAATAGATTTAGAACTATAGATTATGGGGCAATTACTACTCCAGCTAAAATGGATAATGTTGATAGGCTGGAACTTATTTATAAGGGGATGGATGAGCTGTTCAAAATGTATAATATTGATGAGATTGGAATCGAAGAATTATTCTTCAATAAAAATGTTAAAACTGCTATAACAGTTGCTCAGGCAAGGGGAGTAATTTTATTATCATGCAAGCATAATAATAAGCCTGTGTTTGAGTACACTCCTTTGCAGATTAAACAAGGTGTTTGTGGTTATGGTAGAGCGGATAAGTCTCAAGTTCAAAAAATGATTACATCTTTTTTGGGATTAAAATCTATACCAAAACCAGATGATGTAGCTGATGCTTTAGCTGTAGGTATTTGTCATGCTCATGCGAATAGACTTGGGAAAGAATTAAGCAAGTATTAATAAAGGATGGTATTGATAAAGGTATGATTGCGTATATTAAGGGAATAATTGAAGAAATAGGAATAGACTCCTTGGTTATTGAAAATAATGGGCTGGGATACAAGCTATTAGTATCCACGAACACAGTTTCCAAAGTTGCCGTTGGAGAAAAGCATAAAATATATTCAAAAATGATAGTGAGAGAAGATGATATAAGTCTTTGTGGATTTTATTCCAAAGAGGAATTGGAAATGTTTGAGCTTTTGACCTCGGTGTCAAAAATTGGAACGAAGGTAGGCTTGGGAATTCTTTCATTTGCTTCTCCAAATGTGCTAAATGGATATATTTTAAATGCTGATATTGCTGCTTTGTCAAAGGCACCAGGGGTTGGTAAAAAAACAGCAGAGAGAATAGTTCTAGAATTAAAGGATAAGGTATCCAAATTGGTTGTCGATGAAGGCTATTCCATTGAAATTGCTGACAGTAGAATTGGTGACGTAGTTGCAAGCGAAGCTGTTGAAGCATTACTTGGATTAGGATATACAAGAATTGAATCCGAAGGTGCTGTCAATTTTGTGAAACAGCCTGGGATGAGTGTTGAAGATGTCATCAGAAAAGGATTGGAATATATTATGAAAACGGGAATGAAGTTTTAGGAGGTAGACTATAATTGGAAAGTATAGACAGTGAAAGAATTATTACCTCAACTATGAAGGCTGAAGATTTTGATATCGAGAATAATTTGCGACCAAAATCTCTTGATGAATATTTGGGACAGGAAAAATCAAAGGAACAGCTGAGGATTTTTATTGATGCGGCATTGAATAGAAATGAACCACTTGATCATGTGTTACTGTATGGACCACCTGGTCTTGGAAAAACTACTTTGGCTGGAATTATAGCCAGTGAAATGGGTGTTAATTTGAGAGTAACATCTGGACCTGCAATTGAAAGAGCAGGTGATTTGGCAGCAATTTTGACCAATTTACAAGAAAATGATGTTCTTTTTATTGACGAGATACACAGAATAAATAGAAGTGTTGAAGAAGTTTTATATCCAGCAATGGAGGATTTCTCTCTTGATATAATTATTGGTAAAGGTCCATCCGCAAGGAGTATAAGGCTCGATTTGCCGAGGTTTACACTTATAGGTGCAACGACAAGGGCTGGTATGCTGACAAATCCATTAAGAGATAGGTTTGGTGTTATTTGTAAGTTGGATTATTACAATGTTGACGAGTTGTCGAAAATCGTAAAAAGATCATCAAAAATATTAAATGCAGAGATTTTGGATGACGGAGCAATTCAAATTGCGAGACGTTCACGTGGAACACCCAGAATCGCCAATAGACTGTTAAAAAGAGTGAGGGATTATGCACAGGTTAAATTTGATGGTAATATTACAGATGAAGTAGCGAACGATGCCCTGGAGTTGATAGGAGTTGATTCTTTGGGACTTGATTTTGTTGATAAAAAATTACTTCAAACAATTATTGAAAAGTTTAGAGGTGGACCAGTTGGTCTCGACACACTTGCAGCGTCAATAGGAGAGGATAGAAATACCATCGAGGACGTATATGAGCCATATTTGTTACAGCTTGGTTTCATAAATAGGGCTCCGAGAGGCAGAGTAGCCATGCCATTGGCATATGAACATCTAGGTATACCTTATGATGCAAACAGTAAAAAGGGGTAAAAAATAACAAAGGAAGAATTTTAAATGAAAACGAGTGATTTTTACTATGATTTACCGGAAGATCTTATTGCTCAGGTGCCGATAGAGGATAGAGCCAGTTCTAAATTATTGGTACTAAATAAGTCGACTGGTAAAATCAAACATGATATATTTAAAAATATAGTTTCGTACTTAAAGGAAGGGGATTGCTTGGTATTAAATGATACCAGAGTTATTCCAGCCAGACTGATAGGCGAAAAGAAAGATACTGGTGGAAGGGTTGAGTTTTTGCTCTTAAAGAGAAATGAGGACGATACTTGGGAGACCTTGGTCAAGCCAGGAAAAAAGGCTAGAATAGGAAGTGAGATATCTTTTGGCAATGGTAAATTGATAGCCAAGGTTGTGGATATTGTCGAGGATGGAAAGAGAATAGTAAGATTTGATTATGATGGTATTTTTGAGGAGGTACTTTACGAGCTTGGTAAGATGCCACTGCCACCTTATATTACTGAAACATTGCAGGACAACGAACGATATCAGACCGTTTATTCGAAAACCTCTGGGTCTGCAGCAGCTCCAACAGCAGGACTTCACTTTACTGAAGAATTGTTGGCTGACATAAGACGCAAAGGTATAAATATAGCTTTTGTGACACTTCATGTGGGATTGGGTACTTTTAGACCTGTGAAGGTTGATGATGTCAATGATCACAAGATGCATTCAGAATTTTATATGGTATCGGATGAGTCGGCAGAGCTAATCAATTCAGTTAAAAAAAGCGGTGGCAGAGTCATTTGTGTTGGAACGACTAGCTGTAGAACTATTGAATCGGCTTGTGACGATCAGGGAAACGTGATGTCAGGATCCGGTTGGACAGATATTTTTATTTATCCAGGTTATAAGTTCAAAATTGTGGATAATTTAATAACAAATTTTCATTTGCCAGAATCGACATTGATAATGCTAGTGAGTGCTTTGTCATCTAGGGAGACTATTTTGAAAGCCTATAAAGAGGCTGTGAAGGAAAAATACAGATTTTTTAGTTTTGGAGATGCCATGTTTTTGGAATAATGTTTTTTAAAAAAGGAGATATATGTACGCAGTTAGATATGAATTAATAAAAAAATGTAGACAGTCTGGAGCTAGATTGGGAAGGCTTCATACTCCCCATGGGATTATTGAAACACCAATCTTTATGCCAGTTGGAACTCAGGCGACTGTGAAGTCAATGACACCGGAGGAATTAAAGGAAATTGGTTCTCAGATAATTTTGAGCAATACATATCATTTATATATGAGACCAGGTTACGAATTGATAAAAAAAGCTGGTGGACTGCATGAATTTATGCAGTGGGATAAGCCAATACTAACAGATAGTGGTGGATTTCAGGTATTTAGTTTGGGTCCATTGAGAAAAATAACTGAAGAGGGAGTTGAGTTTAGATCACATCTTGACGGATCGAGACATACTATAACTCCTGAAAAAGCCGTTGAAATTCAAACAGCTTTGGGATCGGATATTATGATGGCATTTGATGAATGTGCACCATACCCGGCTGATAGAGATTATGTAAAAAAATCTTTGGAGAGAACTACTAGATGGTTACGAAGATGTAAGGATGCGCATAAAAATACAGAAAACCAAGCCTTGTTTGGAATCGTCCAAGGTGGAATGTACAAGGATTTGAGAGAACAGTCCGCAAGAGAGATTACTGCAATTGATTTACCAGGATACGCAATCGGTGGATTGAGTGTTGGTGAGCCAAAGGACATAATGTACGATATTTTGGGACATACTGTGCAATTTTTACCAGAAGATAAACCGAGGTATTTGATGGGGGTTGGTTCTCCTGATGATCTTTTGGAAGGCGTAATTAGAGGCGTGGATATGTTTGATTGCGTTCTTCCTACAAGAATTGCAAGGAATGGAACTGCGATGACTAGTCAAGGTAAGGTAGTTGTGAGAAATGCTACTTATGCTGAGGATTTTTCGTCCTTGGATCCAGAATGTGACTGCTATACCTGTAGAAATTATACTAAGGCATATATCAGACATTTGATTAAGGCAAATGAGATATTAGGAGCTAGATTGCTGACAATTCATAATTTAAGGTTCCTTTTAAAATTGATGGAAAATATTAGAACAGCCATACATGAAGACCGATTATTGGATTTTAAGGAAGAGTTTTTAAAAAAGTATTATCAGAAATAAGATTTGCAACAAAATTCGAATTAGTTTATAATGTTAGTGGAAATATAAATTAGTTTGAGCATAATAATTTTCAAATTAGAATAGGGAGGAAATGCCATGCCAAAGAATCAAGTGATAATGAGTATAGGCTTGTGGGTTGTAATCTTTGTAGCGTTCTATTTCATATTGATTAGACCTCAAAAGAAAAAAGACCAAAAGCTTAGAGAAATGAGAGATTCAATCGAAAAAGGAGATACTGTAGTAACAATCGGAGGAATTATCGCAAAGGTTACTAGAGTAGAGGAAGATAAAATAATATTGGAGCTTGGACCTAATAGAACAAAAGTGCCATTTGAAAAATGGGCCATTGGAAGGGTTATAGAAAAAGCTTCCAAGGATGAGGCTACAGAAGTGGAAGAAAAAATCGAAGTATAAATCAATTAATATGACAAAACTGTTACAAAATATTACAATATGTGATATAATGAGACATATATTATTTTTAATAGGGGGATTACGATGGAAAAGAAGCATGTAAAAACTCTTTCTAAGGCTACTTTAAAGGAAAGTGCAGCTAAGGGTGGATGTGGTGAATGTCAAACTTCATGTCAATCTGCTTGTAAAACTTCTTGTACAGTTGCTAACCAAGAGTGTGAAAGATAGTATTCTTTACTTAAACAGCCTTTTTTGGCTGTTTATTTTTTTAAAAATAATATTTTATTATTGGAGGTGCAGTTTATGAAATTAAGAAATAAAGCTATAGCTATGATGCTGGCATTGACAACTATAGTGTTTAGTGGAGTATCATCAAATGCCATAACAATTCAACAAATACAGCAGATTAAAGGCTTAGATAGATATTCGACGGCTAGTTCAATAGCGGGTGAAATGGGCAGTTACGATTCAGTTATTCTTGTCAATGCTGACAATAATAAATTGTCCGATGGTTTGAGTGCGAGTGGATTATCAGGTGTTTTAAAAGCTCCGATATTGTTAGTGAGCAAAAATAGTATACCAAATGAAACTCAATTAAGGCTTGAAATAGCAAAAAACATTTATATTATAGGCTCTGAAAATTCTATCAGCAGCTCATTAGAGCACAAGTTGAAGGATTCCGAAAAAGGTGGATTTTCGGTTACTAGGATAGGTGGAAAAGATAGATTTGAAACAAGTAGTAATGTTGCCAAAATGATTTTGAGCATTAAAGGAAGTGTCGGAAAAGCATTTGTGGCAAACGGTTATAAGGGAGATGCAGATGCTATGAGTATTTCCTCTGTAGCAGCCAGAGACGGTGAACCGGTATTGCTTACTGATGGTACAAAGGTTGATGCAACTACTTCTAATATTTTGGAATCAACTAGCAAGGTCTATGCGATAGGTGGTATCAATTCGATTTCAACAAGCCTAATTAGAAGTATAGGTGCAAATAGGTTAAGTGGAAACGATAGATTTGAAACAAATGCACAGGTTATCAATGCATTTTACTCTGAAAAACCACAACAATATTTTTTGAGTGATGGATATAAATTGGTTGATGCGTTGACTGGTAGTCCTTTGGCAGGAAAGTCTTTGAGCCCAATCGTTTTGGTGAATGGATATAGCAATAAGTCAATATTGAGCGGTGCACAGAGAATGATATCCTTGGGTGGCATAAGTACATCTGTACTTAACGCATGTGTTGCGGCTGCAAACAAGTAATATTGGCAAGTAAGAAAAATGAAGAAAAATAACAAATTTGAAAACTATGAACTGATTTCCATATTGGGCTTATCTATTATAATTTTCATAGTTATTGAAATAATTTCGAGAAAGAGCATTTTGGATTTTTTTACTTTTGTCATAGAGAGTCCTCTTAACGCTGTAGTGAATATATTTGTGCTGTTGAGTATTTTTGGTATGACTGTGTTCATCAAAAGAAAGAGATTTTCATATTTTATAATTTCGTTTATTTTGATATCTCTTTCGGTTGTAAGCTCTTTTCTGATGAGTATTAGAGGAATGCCTCTTTCTCCATACGATTTTATGAGCTATAAAGAGGCTGCGAATGTAGCAAATGCTTTTTTTGACATTAAAGCTGAAATTATGGCTATAGTGCTGATAGTTTTGTTTTTAATTATTTGTGTTTGGATATTTAAAAAAGATAAAAAGAGTATTTGGATAACTGGAGTTAGGAATATATTCATTTATGTTTCTATTGTGTTGTTGTCGATTATTGTTATTCCACAGCTCAAGACTAATAAGATAATAAATGTCATTGCGTGGGACGTAGGGCTATCATTCAAAAATAATGGTTTTGCCTATTCATTTGCAGATGAGACATTGTCCATTATAAGGACAAAACCAGATGGATACAGTGAAGAAGCGATTAAATCTATCAGATATGAGGTAGAAAAAATCGCCAAGGAAAGACAAAAAAATGAATCCTATTCAAAATTAACACCCGATATAATCATGGTACAATTGGAGTCGTTTATGGATCCGACCAGAATAGAGGGAATTACATTTGACAAAGATCCTATGCCGAATATGAGAAAATTAATGAAAAAATATACATCTGGATTTATGAATGTTCCAGTTATAGGCGGCGGAACAGCAAGAACTGAGTATGAGGTGCTGAGTGGGAGTAATTTTGATTTCCTTCAGCAAGGTGAGATTCCGTACCATACTTTTCTATCTGAAAAGCCATCGCTTTCTATTGCGAGTAATTTGAACAGTATTGGGTACAAAACTGTGGCAATACACAATTTTGAAAAAAATTTTTACAATAGAGATGGTGGATTAGAGCATTTGGGCTTTGGCAAATTTATTCCCTTAGAGGTGATGACAAATGTTGAATATACATCTGTAGGATGGCCAAAAGACAATGGCTTGACAAGATATATTACTCAAGAAATTGAAAATAAGGACGGAAAACCAAGCTTTGTTTTTACTGTTTCAACTGAGGGACATGGTAGATATCCTACTAAGGATATGCAAAGCAGTAATTACGATATTAGTATAGCAAAATCAACCTTGTCAAAGTCAGATCAAAATCAAATTCTTTTTTACGCAAATTTAGTATATAATATGGATAAATTTGTGGGAGATTTGGTAAAGGAAATAAATAAGTTAAAAAAGCCGACTGTTCTTGTATTGTATGGAGATCATTTGCCAGCTTTGAATGTTATTACTGAAAAGAAATCGAATATAGATAAATTTGCATCTATTTTTACCATAGTGAATAATTTCGGTGTTCCGAAAAAGTCAGTTCCAAGTGATTTTCAAGCATATCAGTTGAGTACCATGACACTTGATACAGCAGGACAAAATCTAGATCCTATGAATTTAATTCATAAATATTTGAAAAATGACAAAGAATATATGAAAAAATTGGAGATGGTACAATATGATATTCTGTTTGGAAAACAATATTTTTTAAAGTCTGATGAATTACCAAAAAAAACGGTGATGAAAATAGGCAATGATGAAATGAAGCTAGAGAATATTGAAAATGTAGGTGGAGAATTTTATCTTAAAGGCTCTGGCTTTAATAGACAGGTAACCGTATTTTTAGATGGAAAAAGAGTTGATTCCGATTACGAAAATGAAACTACTATCAAGCTTTATGACAATTTCTATACTGGAGAGAAGGAGATAATGCTGAGACTGATAGATAAGGAAGGAAGTGTAATTCAGGAGTCCAACAAGTTTAAATATAATTTTTAGTACATACCAAACAAAAAAATAAAGTGAATCTATTGCTTTATTTTTTTGTTTGGTTGATTTTTCGGAGGAAAAATGGACAGCTTTAAGAAACGTAAAAAATCATTTTTATATAAATATAGACCTGGGCAAATAATGGTATTGGGTTTCGCTGGGGTGATTTTGGCAGGAACACTTATTTTGATGCTTCCGATATCTTCAAATAGTGGAGAGGTAACAAATTTTTTTGACTGTCTTTTTACTGCAACATCTTCTGTGTGTGTTACTGGACTGGTTGTGCTTGATACCAGTTTACATTGGAGTGTTTTTGGAAAGACGGTTATTATTTTACTAATACAGATTGGTGGAATGGGATTTATGTCTATTGGGGCGTTGATTTCATTTATTTTTGGAACTAAGATAAATATTAGAAAAAGAATGCTGCTTCAAGAGTCCTTAAATCAAAATCAGCTTTCGGGTGTTGTTAGATTGATTAGACGAGTGCTTATATTCACTGTCAGCATTGAGCTTGTTGGAGCTTTACTGCTTTCAATTGTGTTTATACCGAGGCTTGGATTGATAGATGGGATTGGATATAGCATTTTTCATTCTATCTCAGCATTTTGCAATGCTGGGTTTGATTTGATGGGAAGGCATAGTGGTGAATTTTCGTCTATGCTGATGTTTTATAATAATTCCATTGTTGTTTTGACTTTATCAGTGCTTGTAATTTTGGGAGGTATTGGTTTTCCTGTATTGATTTGCATAAAATACAACAAGCTTAGGTTTAAAAAATATGATTTAAGCTCTAAATTGGCAATAATTACGACAATTATATTGTTAATTATAGGTACATTGGTTATATTTTGTGGTGAGTATTCCAATGCGAGTAGCATCGGTACAATGAGTATTGTAGACAAATTAAAGGTTGCGTTTTTTCAATCTATGACTACTAGAACAGCTGGATTTGCAACGATTGATTTCAATAGCTTTAGAGCGAATACTCTTTTTGTTTTAATAGTATTGATGTTTATTGGAGCTTCGCCTGCATCTACAGGAGGTGGGATTAAAACTACTACCCTTGCTGTAATATTTATATCTGTAGTATCCTTCTTAAAAAATGAGAATGATATAAATGTGTTTAAGAAAAAAATCGATGTATTGACATTTAGAAAGGCACTTGGTGTATTTTTCATTGCAATAGCGATATTTGTAGTTGGTACATATGTTTTGACTATAACTCAGAATGAAAAATTTGGATTGATGCAAAGTGCATTTGAAGTATCATCATCGCTGGCTACAGTTGGATTATCAATGGCTGGTTCTTCAAATCTAAATCTTTTTGGCAAGGTTTTTATCTCGTTGCTGATGTTTTTGGGGAGAGTTGGCTCTTTAACTGTATTCACGTATTTTATGAATGATACTGTTCAGAATAAAATTAGATATCCGGAAGAAAAAATATTGATTGGGTAAATTTAAGTTAGGTTAAGAGGTAAGAAATGAAGCAATATGTTGTAATTGGGGCTGGAAGATTTGGAAAATCTCTAGCGATGACTTTGTACGAATCAGGCCAGGATGTCTTGGTAGTTGATAATAATGAAGAGGTTGCACAACATTTATCTGAGGTTTTGGACAATGTTATAGTTGCTGATGCTTCAGATGAATATGCGATTAAAAAAATAGGTCTTAGTAATTTTGATGTTGCAATTATTGCAATTGGAACAAATCTTAGAGCATCAATAATGGCTACACTTTTGGCAAAGGAATCTGGAATACCGATGGTTATCAGTAAAGCTACAGATAATCTTCAAGCCGAAGTTTTAAGAAAAATTGGTGCAAACAGAGTTGTATTTCCAGAACACGATATGGGAGTGAAGGTGGCAAAATCCCTTACTATTAACAACTTGGTCGATTATATGGAATTAGACAGCAAGCATTCCATATTTGAGATGAAGGTTCCTAATAGTTGGATTGGAAAATCTTTGATAGACTTGGATGTGAGAGGGAAGTATTCATTGACTGTAATTGGTGTTAAAAACAAGGATATTTTTGATGTTCCTGCAAATCCTGTACAGATTTTTGGAGAGGATGATATCGTTGTAGTTGCAGGTAAAAAGGATGTCATTGAAAAATTGGTGATCAAAGAGTCTAATATGAGTAATTTCTAAGGGAGAATTTTATGAAGACTATCAAAAGTAAGGACAATGAGAAAATTAAGCTAGTAAAATCTTTACATAAATCGAAGTATAGAAATAGGGAGAATAAGTTTTTTTCTGAGGGATTGAGAACTATAGAATTGGCGCTTCAGTATAATGCAGATATCGTATTTTCAATAATTAGTGAGAGTTTTTTTCAAGATGTCAAAAATAAGGATTTTATAGATATTTTGGATAGTAAGGCGAATTTGTTTGTAGTGAGTGATTCGCTGTTTAACTCAATTTGTACGACTGAAAATACACAGGGAGTACTGGCTGTTTTTGATATTGACGATATGTCGATTAATATTTTTAATGGAGAAGTTCACAAAAAAATAATTCTTTTAGATAGAGTGCAGGATCCTGGGAATGTTGGGACAATAATTAGAACTGCTGATGCTGCTGGATTTGATTTGGTTATATTGACTAAAGGCTGCGTTGACATATTCAATCCCAAGGTTGTCAGAGCTACAATGGGATCTCTATTTTACATGGACGTAATAGTAGCTGACGAAAATGATATACTGGAAAAATTGAGTGCTTCAAAGGTTCAGATAGTATCCGGTTCTCTTGATGCCAATAGTTATTTTGATGAGGTTTCATATGATGAGTCAGTGGCATTGGTAGTTGGGAATGAGGCAAATGGTGTAAATCAGCTTTGGTATGATAATTCAGATATTCTCGTTAAGATTCCCATGTTTGGAAAAGCAGAATCTCTGAATGTGGCTATATCCTCTGCCATATTGATGTATAAGATAGTCAGGTAAGTAATATTGATATAAAGCTCGCATTATCCGTTTTATTTTGTTTATCGTGATTTAAAAGTATACTGTTTCAGATACTAATTTAGACTATACTGATTTGAATCACGATAGTTTATTGATTATGCGAGCTTTTTTGTAATATTATCATATATTATCCCTATTGTTTTTTATAGAATATCTATGTCCCACATATTCATACATTTTAACGGATTCATTTTCATTATGTGGGTGTTCTCTAAATATAAAATAATGGTCTAACCCGTCTTTGGAGTTTCCACCATTTAATCTAAAATAGCTTTTATTAGTAGAAACCATTAATTTGAGGATGTCATCTGCAATAAAGGTTAATGGAATGTTAAAATCAGCAAATTTGTAGAAATCATCCTCAAATTTTTTGTAGTTGCTACTAAAGTAGTCAAACTGAATACTATTTTTTTCTAATTTATCCATTGTCTTCCTCCGCAATATCTAACCTAAGTATTTGAGAAAACAAAAAACTTCGTGTTTTATCATCTGTCTTAAAGTATATTTTTTCGCAGTCTATATCACAAATAGTGCCTATGTAAGGCTCTTTTCTATCGGACGTGAACAGTAAAATAGTTACACCGTGCTGGTACATTTGGTATATTATTATCATCTTTTCTTCTGGATCCATTTCCTCAGAAAAGCTGGATTCATTTTTCAATTTAGTTAGAGCAGTCGTATGTTCGGATATAAAGAAGCTCATCCATTTTGCCATACCTCTATCAACGTATTCTCTTGCAACCTTATAAGGTAGGTAAGATCTATCTATCATTTTGTACCATCCATTCCACCGCAATGTCCACCTATCAATTTGCTCCTTTGACGGACTCTGGATCCTTCCATCAAGGATGTACCTTTTTGTATTGCCAGGTAACCAAACTTGTCTCTTATACCGTCTATTGCATTTTCCAGATTTTCTTTTTTTGCATTTCAATTGGATCGTCAAAAAGCGAAAAAACCTGATATTCTCTTTTTTGAAGCTGTTCATACCTCACTCCAATTCTTCTGACAGAGCCACCATTAAACTTGCATCTAAACAAATCTATAACGTGTTTTATCAAATCTTCTGTATGATGAGTTGGCTTAATTTTTTTGCTCGCATTTATAGATTTATGATCGTCGTTATGGATAAATCCGATATAGATTGACACTACACAGGCATCTTTATCTATTCTTCTTAGGCGTATGGCAACTTGTTCTGCAATCTCTTTTAGAACTATTTCTATTTCGGATTGCTTTGTATAATTTCTAGGAAGAACCTGAGAATTACCCAATCCCTTTGATTGTGGCTTATAGGGGACTGTGACCTTGCTCTCATCTACACCATTTGCATGAAACCATAGCTGGACACCCATCACACCAAATTCCTTTTTAAGGTATTCGGGGTTAAAGTTTGCTAGCTCTTTTATCGAGTATATTCCGATTTTGTTTAGTCTTTTTGCTGTTCTACTTCCGATTCCCCAAAAATCTACGAGATTATCGATTCCCCAAACCTTTGTCTCAATATCTTCATATGACCAATTTGCCCTCATACTTTTTGTTTTTTTTGCCTCGTTGTCGAGGGCTAGTTTTGCCAATAGTGGATTGGCGTTACTCATTCCTATTGCAGAATAGATTCCTATTTCTCTCCAAATATCATTTTGAATCCTTGAGCAGACTATATCCAATTTGTCTTTTCTACTGACGGTGCTGTCTCCAACAAAATAGTTTATGGAGGTCGTTAGGTCTATGAATGCCTCGTCGATTGAATATGGGCAAATTTCACTTGGGGAGGCAAAGTTTTGGAATATTTTTTGAATTTTTATGTTTTCCTGTATATACAGTGCCATACGTGGTGGTACTATAAAGGTTTTTTCTGCCCATTGTTCTACAAATTCGATGTATTTTTTTGTCACATTAATATTTTGTCTGGATGCATTTTCAAAGCTGAATTTGCGTGTGTTTATATCAAATGGCAAATCTCTGGCTCTACCTACATTGCTTCTTCCGAATACTTCTTTGAATACAGGTGAGCCAGCAAGTATTAGACCATTGTAGTTGTCGAAATTACTCATTACGCACAGAGATGTGTTTAGAGGGTGAAGTCCTCTTTGAACACACTCAACACTAGCATAAAAAGATTTCATATCTACAAAAGCGATATCTGAACGAGGTTCTCTGGAATAGTCAATAATTGTCATGATACTATTTCTCCATAGGTCTGAAGCTATCCACGACCAAGCCTACTACTCTGACTTCATCTATTGAGGCTAGAATGTCGTCATATTTTTTATTTATTGAAACCAGTCTTATTTTTTCGCTTTCCAGATAAACCTTTTTGATGTAGGTATTTTCTCTGTACACGACAGCATAGACCTGTCCATCAAAATCAAACCCAGTATTTTTTATTAGGGCGACGTCACCATCTCTATACTTTGGTTCCATAGAGTCACCCTTTATCCAAGATGCTATATCATGTGAAATATTTTTATCGAAATATACTGTGTCGTATCCACTATTCTCGTCGTACCATTCACCTTTGCCGGCTGAAAGCTCTGCATGAACTCTGTATAGTGTAAGCTGTGATGAGTATAGCTCATTTGCATAATTCATAAGCTTGTATCTATTTAATTCATTTAACCTTAGATATTTATGTACAATCTCGTAGTCAGACTCAAAGTAATCTATATCAACATTGTAAAACTCGGCTAGCTTTTTTAGGTTTTTGCTGTTTGGCTGATAGGTGCCAACCTCCCAGCTTGAGTAGGCGGAACGTGTAACACCGATGTATTTGGCAATTTTTGTCTGAGAGTAACCGTACTCAAGCCTTATTTTCTTCAGGTTATCATGTGAAAACATGGTTTGTGCCTCCTTTTAAATTGTCAAGTTATAACTTTACAAACAGTATAACATTTTTGTGATAATTTGAAAATATTTTTTTAAAAAATTATATATTTTATCTTAGTTTAACATAATGTGTTGACAACTAAGAATCCATTCTATAACGATTCATCCTTTATGTTGACAAATTTCGAAAAAACGAATATTATTATATGTAGCAAAACTGAAGTCAGTCTGCCAGTATCAAGCACAGTTTAGGAGGCGAACAATGGAACTGAGAAAAACATCTATTTCATTGTTGCTGGATGTAATAAATTGTTTTAAGATGAAGGTAATAGATATTATAGATGGATATAGAACAATAAAGGAAACAGCATGGTATTGGAATATCACAGAAAGGCAAGTTCAATATTTATGTGCAAATGGGCAAGTTGAAGGCGTGGTAAAATTTGGGCGAGTGTGAGCGATTCCCCAACAGGCAAAAAAGTCAAAAGACGGTATAATTACTACTGATGAATACCGAAATTAGAAAAAATGATAAATTTTTAAAAAAAATGACAGATATTGTCTATGTAGTTTGATATAATGAAGATAAACAATATATAGGAGGAATTGGCAATGGCTAAGACAATTAAGTTTAATTTAATTCTTGACAACTATCCGGTAAGAAATATTGAGGGATTACAAGAGCATTTTTCAATCGAGGATATGCTTAAATATTTTGAAAACGGTTTATTATTACGCTGGCTGAATGTAAGAGGCTATGAAAAACAGTATGCTGCTGTTGAAGCCATCGATAAATCATTGAACAGAAAAGAAATCGTAATGGCATTAGTTAAAATCTTTGAAGTAGTCGAAATGGATGATGAGGACATCGAAAAGGCAATAGCCATTCTTACATACTTGGATGAAGAAAAAAAGTTGAATGTAATATACAGAGAGAATGCTTTTGCAAAGAATAAGGTCGTGGATGACTATCATTCAGGGTATACTGCATTAGTTTTCCATATGGAAGAAAATAAAGAAAATATGGCTCTCTTAAAAGCAGATGTAATTCAAATGGAAAGAGAGTATTTTGGACTGTTTGAATTGAATCATTATGAGTTGTTTTTCAGATTGTTTGAATCTGCACCAAAAGCTATTTTTGCAATTCTTACAAGAGATGCATTTAGAAAGTTTTGGATTGGGGAAAAAGCAAATGAAAAAATAAATACAATTATCAAAAAAGAACTGTTAGCAACCACTAAAGCAAAAGAAATTCTTGGTGATGATTTGAAAATTGTTAAGAGAGATACTCAAGCAATGTGGGATCCAATTGAAAGACCTGAGGTTAAATTGATGGTTATTTCTATTAAGTCTGGAACTTTCATCAAAAATGCTGGTGAATTTTCGGAAAAACTGGATTATACTGATGTGAATTATAAACTTATGAAGTTTAATGGTTTAGAATATCAGTGTAATGATGCAGATTATGAATTATTGTATATGGAGGTATAAGTATGAATAATAATGCAAGAGATTTATTATCTTCGTATATTGATGCGTTATACCCTATTATCTATATCAACCATTTTGACTTTAAGGTTATTGACGATATAATTTCGGATATAATAGATGGCAGGAAAGTTATAGAATACAATAATGGGTTAGGTATCGTTGATTTTAATACAAAATCTACGATGAAAGAGTGTGATTTATTAAATCTTTTAAGACTTATAAAGGACGATGGATATGAGCATTCAATGTTCATTGTTTTGAAGGACGTTCACGATCAATTAGATAATCCAGATATTATTTCTATGCTGAAATATATTGCAGAGAGAAATTTATACAATGAAAACTATAATGCATCAATTTTTATTGTATCGAGTAAACTTTTCATCCCAAAAGAACTTGAAGATTTGATAACTGTGTTTGATATTCCGTTACCGACGGTTACAGAAATTAAGAGTATCATGACAGATTTTACTAAAGATTTGGATATAGATGTATCAGAAGATGTAATGAGTGAAATATCCTTGTCCTTCAAAGGATTAAATGAATTTCAGATAAAGCAAATTTTGAATTTGGCATACCAGGATGGTGGTTGTCTGGATTTTGATGATAAGCAGTTAATTCTTAGTCAGAAGGAACAGCTAATAAAGAAAGCCGGTCTGTTGGAAATGATACCTGTCCACGAAACTATTGAGGACATTGGTGGTCTTGAAAATCTGAAAGAATGGCTTTATAAAAAGGAATTTATTTTTAATCAGTTGGATAAGGCTATTAAATTCGGTGTGGATATACCAAAGGGAATTATGATTGTCGGTATGCCTGGATGCGGAAAAAGTTTGGCAGCAAAGGCAACAGCCAAGCTATTTGAGATTCCGTTGGTGAGACTTGATGTTGGACGTTTATTAGGTAAGTATATTGGTGAATCCGAAGAAAATATGAGAAAGACTTTGAAGCTTTCAGAGGCAATTAGTCCCTGTGTTCTTTGGATAGATGAAATTGAGAAAGCGTTTTCTGGTGTTGGTGGTTTTGGTGGTGGCAGTGATGTGACTACACGCTTATTTGGTCAGTTCTTAACTTGGATGCAGGAAAAAGAAAATACTGTTTTTATTGTGGCTACTGCAAATGATATTTCTAAAATCCCACCTGAGTTTTTGAGAAAAGGTAGATTTGATGAGTTGTTCTACGTTGATTTTCCAAATGATGAAGAACGCAGAAAAATTATAGAAATTCATCTTAAGAAACGTAACAAGTGGAGCAAAGAACTTGATATTATTTCCCTTGTGAAATTAACAGATGGTTATAATGGTGCTGACTTAGAGGCTATAGTAAAAGATGCGATTGAAGATTGTTTTATTGACGGTAAAGAACATTTAACAACAGAAGATTTAAAAAAAGCAAAAAAGAATATTGAGTCAATTTCCAGTACATTGAAAAAACGCATTGAGGAAATCAAAGAGGCTGTAAAAGATATGGATTTAAAGCCAGCAAGTAATCCGAAAAATAAAATAGCGATAAAACCAACTCTTAAAAAGACAGTTGTAAAGGAATAAAATGTAGTAAAAAAGGAAGAATGCTCTTCTTTGCTTCCTATTGTTTTAAATAGCCACTATGGAAAGGATAAGGTGTGAAATGGAAAAACAACAAGAATATTTTGAATTTGATTTTTCAAAAAGAATCTTATCAGAAGAAGAAGCCCATGGTGCTTCCAAAATTCAAAGAGAATTTTTAGAAAGTTATGTTGATTCTAAAGATAAGATTCATGTTGAAGAGTGGTTACTACAAGAGCTTAAAAAACAGCTTCCTGAAAGAACATCTGAAGAAATACATGAAATGAGTAGCGAAATTATTACTTCACTTAAAATAACGGAGGAAATGAAGGTATCTCAACAGAAGGCTTTTGCATCAGGTAGAAGCAAAGAGAGTTGGTTTGCTTCAACTGTGCTACAATCAACATCATATATGTCAGAATGGGAAAGTGCAAGGTATTTGCAGAATTTAGATAATGCTGTTAAAATTGCGAATACTGCAATGAACGAAGCTATAACTACAAAAGGTAGTGGGTACACAATACCAAGCAAGAATCCTAATTTGGATGGATTTATTGCAGAGCAACATCATGTGAATTCCTTCAATATGGATGCTGCCACAAAAGGAAGTGGTTTGAGGGCGGGAGTACAAGCACTGAAACCAGGTGAAACGTATACTAAAAATGGCTTTGATGTAGTTATCAAAGATGCTAATGGAAAAAGAATACATCAGTATCAGATGAAATACGGTGCTACAGCAGAAGATACGATTCGTATGCTGAAGTCTGGAAATTATAATAACCAGACAATTGTGGTGCCGGCAGAACAAGTCGAGTCTGTACAAAAATACTTTCCCAATAAGACCGTTACTTCGACAATAGGTGATGGAGACGTAAAGAGTAATCCTCTAACAAAAGAACAGGCAAAAGAACTGCAAAAACAGGCACAGAAAGGTAACTTTATGGATGCCGATTGGAATGACTATGTTGCGAAAGATATAGCATTAGGAATCAGTAAGCAGACTGGATATGTTTGTTTGCAAGGTGCTGCTGTTGGTGCAGGAATGGCTGTTGCAACAAAGATTTGGAACGGAGAGTCTATTGACGGAGAAGAAGTAGTAGAATCCGCTATCGATTCAGGTGTTGATTTTGGTGTAAAAACAGCAACAGCAGCAGCTTTGAAAGTAGCATCAGAAAAAGGGGTTCTAAAAGCAATACCTAAAGGAACTAAGGGTAGCACTTTTGCCAATATTGCTTTTGTAGCAATTGAAAATGTTAAGGTTTTAGGTAAGGTTGCTACTGGAGAATTGACTGCAAAAGAAGGTATTGATGCTATGCAACAAACTACAGGTGCTTGCGTGGCTGGTCTAGCAGCATCTATGGGGGGAGCTGAAATTGGTGCTTCTATTGGAGCTGTTTTAGGACCTGTTGGAGCTGCTGTTGGTGGATTCGCTGGTGGTACTATTGGATATATGGCTGGTTCAAAAGCTGGAAAGGCTGTTGTGAAGGGCGTTCAAAAGGTGAGTGACAATGCAGTTGAGATTGTGAAATCAGTTGGTAGTGCGGTAGTTGGTGGTATTAAATCTGTTGCACGAGGTTTTGCGAGTCTGTTTGGATTTTAATTATTTTGCACTAATCATGTATGTATGATAGGGGCATTTTTATGGTGATTAATATTCAAAAATAAAAAGGAAGAGTCGTAAATATTGATAAATATCAAAATCGGGCATTCTATATAAAAAAGGGAATTCAAAGTTCAGATTAATATAAGTAGGATAATTATTATAGAGGTATATAGAATTTATGTGTTGACGACTATGAAAAACTTTCTTGTTAGAGTAACATATGTGTTGACAACTAAGAAAAAATTTTGAGAAAAATTCAAAAAATTACTTGCATTATGTATTTTTTTTTGTTAAAATACATTCATAGTTTTCAGAAAATATAAATATTTAATACTAAATGCTATGAAGGAGAAAAGTACCAAAATACGTGTGATTTAGAGAGAAGTTGGTTGGTGAAAAACTTTTTACTGTGTGTTGGGAAGTTCACTCTGGAGCAGCTTTATTGAAATAGTAGTAGATAAAGACGTGATGTGCGTTAAACTTTTGAGGTGGTTTGCAATTTATTTGTGCAGACTATTAGGGTGGTACCGCGATTTCAGACCTTTTTCGTCCCTATGGATGGAAAGGGTCTTTTTTATTTGTATAGAGAAAGGAAGATTGGTATGCAGGAAAAATTAAAACAATTGAAAAAAGAAGCTGAAGAAAAGATAGCGTCAGCGGTTAATTTAGACGAAATTGAAAAATTGAGAGTAGAGTATCTTGGTAAAAAGGGAGATCTGACAAAAATATTGAAGGATATGGGTAGGCTTTCAAACGAAGAAAGACCGATTATAGGAAAGCTTGGAAATGAAGTCAGAGAAATGATAACTACTGCCATAAATGAAAAAAAGGAAGCAGTTAAGCAGGTTATTTTGGATAAGAAATTAGAAGCTGAAACTATTGATGTTACGATGCCAGGTACTGAGTATAAAATTGGTAAGAAGCATATCATAAGCAGAATGATAGATGAAGTTACAGAAATATTTATGGGTATGGGATTCTCAATAGCAGAAGGACCTGAAATTGAAACAGTTAGAAATAACTTCGATGCACTTAATGCACCAAAGGATCATCCATCTAGAGATATGTCTGATACATTCTACATTACAGAAGATATATTATTGAGAACACAGACTTCACCTGTTCAGATAAGAACTATGGAGGCGGCTGTTAAGACAGGTGACCTTCCTCTGAAGATAATAGTTCCAGGACGATGCTTCAGAAGTGATAGTCCAGATGCGACACACTCACCTATGTTCCATCAGATTGAAGTATTGGTAGTAGGAAAGGATATAACCTTTGCGGAATTTAAGGGTACAATGGAAACCTTTGTAAGGAAGCTATTTGGTCCTGAAACAAAGACGAAATTCAGACCACACAACTTCCCGTTTACAGAGCCGAGTGCAGAAATTGACGTTTCTTGCTTTAAGTGTGGTGGTAAAGGCTGTTCTGTATGTAAGGGAGAAGGCTGGATAGAAATACTAGGTGCTGGTATGGTTCATCCTAATGTATTGAGAAATTGTGGTATAGATCCTGATGAATACAGTGGCTTTGCTGCCGGTATGGGTGTTGAAAGATTGGGAATGCTTAAATATGGAATTGACGATATAAGATTGATGTTTGAAAATGATGTTAGATTTTTGGAACAATTTTAGTTTCATAATGAATTTATATTGGGAGGAAAAATATGTTAGTTTCTTTAAAATGGTTAAAAGAATATGTTGATATAAATTTAGATGCCAAAACATTTGGTGACAAAATGACAATGACAGGTACAAAAACAGAAACTGTTGAATATTATGGTGAAGAAATATCGAATGTAGTAGTAGGTAAGATAATGAGGATTGAAAAGCATCCAGATGCCGATAAGCTGGTTATAACCAAAGTAGATGTGGGTGCTGAGAATCTAGTTCAAATTGTAACTGGGGCGAAAAATGTAAAAGAGAATGATTACATACCAGTTGCATTGGATGGAGCAATACTTCCAGGTGGAATAACGATTAAAAGCGGTAAGCTGAGAGGTATTGATTCAAACGGAATGCTTTGTTCGGCTAAGGAGCTTGGAATAGATGAAAAATATATTGAAGATTATAAGAAAAATGGTATATATATTCTCGATATGGAGGATAGCTATGAAGTCGGAAAAGATATCAAGGCTGTATTGGGACTAAATGATGCTGTAATAGATTTTGAATTGACCTCAAATAGACCTGATTGCAAGTGTATGCTGGGGATAGCTAGAGAAGCTGCCGTCACTTTAAATGAAAAGATAAAATATCCAGAAATAAGTGTTAAAGAAGAATCTGAAAAAAATATAGATGTTGAAGTCAGTATAGAAAATCCTGAATTATGTAGTGGATACCTTGCCAGAAGAGTAACAGATGTAGTTATTGAAAAATCTCCATACTGGATGCAGAGAAGATTGGTAGAATCGGGTGTAAGACCGATAAATAACATTGTTGATATAACGAACTATGTTATGCTTGAAACAGGACAACCAATGCATGCATTCGACATGAGAGAAATTGGAAATAATAAAATCGTTGTGAAGAATGCCAATGAGGGCGATATGTTCGTAACACTTGATGGTCAGGAGAGAAAGCTCGATGCAGATACGCTAATGATAACAAATGGTGCAAAATATCTAGGCGTTGCAGGTGTAATGGGCGGAGAAGAATCGGAAATCAAAGATGATACAACTGAAATAATGCTGGAATCAGCATTATTCAATCCAGAAAATATCAGAAAAACATCAAAGAAGCTAGGGCTTAGAACAGAAGCTTCTTCAAGATTTGAAAAACCAATTGCACAGACTACTGCTGAGATGGCACTTGAGAGAGCTGCACAATTAATAGAGCTGCTTGGTGCAGGTAAGGTTATGAAGGGTGTAGTCGACAATAGAACTAATGAGGCTAAAAAACAGACTATTACAGTCAGTCCGAGGAGAATAAATGCTAGACTGGGAATTGAATTATCAATGGATGAATTTTGCGATATTCTTAGAAGCTTGGAATTTGTTTGTGATTTAAAATCTGAAGATGAATTGCATTTAGAGGTGCCATATTTTAGATTGGATATCGAACAGGAAGCTGATATTTTTGAAGAAATTGCGAGAATATACGGATTTGAAAATTTGCCATCCATACAGCTACAAGGGAATACTACAGCAGGTGTTAGAACAGATAAACAAAAATTCTTAGATGGAGTAAAGAGTGCGGCTATATCCTGTGGGCTATATGAATCATTGACTTATTCATTTGTGAGTCCAAGAGGGCTTGACAAGATAAGAGTTCCTCAGGACTCAAGACTTAGAAATGTCGTAAAGCTATTAAACCCATTGGGAGAAGATACCTCTATAATGAGAAGCACCCTGATTCCAAATATGCTTGATGTTATATACACGAACTCCTCTAGAAATATAGATGAGGTAGGGCTATTCGAAAGCGGACACGTATTTACGCCCGAGGAAATGGCTGGTGTTGAGGAAACAAGACTTTGTATAGGTATGTATGGCAAAAAAGTAGATTTCTTCACTTTGAAGGGTGTTGTTGAAAAGATATTCGAAAGAAATGGATTGAAAGGTCAAAAATATATTTTAGAATCTGCAAATACTACTTTCCATCCAGGTAGATGTGCAAATATAGTAGTTGGTGATAAAAAGATAGCAACATTGGGTGAAATTCATCCAGAAGTTCTTAACAACTATGGTATAAACAAGAGAGTTTATGTTGCCGAGATAGATATAGATACAGTGTATAGCTTAGCTGATAATACGATTGTATTTAAACCACTTCCAAAATTCCCAGCAGTGACAAGAGATATAGCTCTATTAGTTAAATCTGATGTTGAAGCTGGTGATATAGATGAAATAATTATGTCAAACGGACAAGGTATTGTGGAAACTTGTAAGCTATTCGATGTTTACAGAGGTGAGCAGATAGGTAAGGGATATAAGTCAATAGCCTACTCTATAGTATATAGAAGTCTGGAAAAAACACTTACAGATATTGATGTTGCTCCAGTGCACGAAAAAATTCTTACAGAGCTTGAAAATAAATTGGGTGCGAAGCTTAGAGAACAGTAAATATTAAATATAAACATTTTTCTTATTGTACTTTATTATATCAGAAATGTTTGATATAATAAGGTACAGGAAATGTTTATTGAAGGGTGGTGTATTGAATTAATGAATAAGGTTAGTGTAACTATTGATGGTATTGAGTATCATATTACAGGAGAAAAAAATGAAGCCGAAATTGTAAAGGTTGCAAAGTTCATTGACGGAGAGTTAAAGCAGATTAGTAAATCAGCACCATCACTTAGTAAAATCAGTGCTGCGATATTGACATCTGTAAATATTGCGGACAAGCTTTTTGACAGTAGCTTGGAAGTTGAGAGATTGAAAAGAGAGATTGAAGAAATAACTGAAAATTATTCTTCAAAGACAATTGATGTTGAAAAAGAGTTTGATTCGGTATTGAGCAAATTGGAAGAGGCTGAAAAGAATGCTGAAGAGCTTGGCAAAAAAGTAATTGTTTTGGAACATGAGTTGAGCAGAAAGGATGAAATTATCAGAAATAATTCTGCTAATGCTCCTGTTGTTGTGGATGAAGACTATGAAAAGAAGATAAGGTCACTAGAATTATATATCAAAGAGATGGAAAATAAAGTGGCTGTGGCAGAAAGCATGGCTACAGAGTTCCAAAATAAAGCATATAACATTCAATTGAACTATGAGGAATTAAAAAAGAGCATTAAATAGAGATTAAAATGGACTGCAAAATATGTGGTCCTTTTTTATCATATATAGCGAAAGGCGATGTAATTTGAGAGGAATAATGAATAGTAATTTGGAATTATTGGCTCCAGTTGGAGGCTTTGAATCATTGAAGGCTGCTATCCAAAATGGTGCTAATGCAGTGTATTTGGGCGGAAAAGAATTTAGTGCAAGAGCGAGTGCAAATAATTTTGATAGGGAAGAGCTTGTATTGGCAGTAAAGTACGCACATATTAGAGGCTGCAAGGTGTTTGTTACGGTAAATACCATAATAAAGGAAAATGAAAAGGTTGATTTTATTGAATATATTAGATTTTTACATGAAATAATGGTGGACGCGCTGATATTACAAGATATAGGCATGGCGACGTTGATAAAGAGATTATTACCAGATTTTGAGCTACATGCAAGTACTCAAATGGCAGCTCATTCTTTAAACGATGTAAAATATCTAGAAGAAATTGGTTTCAGTAGAGTGGTGTTGGCTAGAGAATTAAATATTGATGAAATAAAAACTATTTGCGATAATACAAGTGCCGATATAGAAGTGTTTGTACATGGTGCATTATGTGTATGCTATTCAGGACAATGTCTGATGAGTTCAGAATTGGGAAGCAGGTCCGGTAATAGAGGGAGATGTGCTCAGCCCTGTAGACAAAAATATAGGCTATTTAATGATGAAAGCAACGAGTATGTGGAAACTGACGGTGAATATCTACTAAGTCCGAGAGATTTGAATTCTATTGAAAATATTTCCCAAATAATAGATTCAGGAGTATTATCACTCAAAATAGAGGGAAGGATGAAGCGTCCGGAATATGTGGCGACAGTTGTAGGTGCGTATAGAGATGCAATAGTCGATTATATGGAAAATGGAAATAGCAGGATTGATCAGGAAAGGATAGATGACCTATATACGATATTCAACAGAAAATTTACAAAGGGCTACATTTTGGGAGAAGTTGGAAAAGCTGTGATGAATCCCGAAAAGCCGAACAATAGAGGTCTATATATTGGAAAAGTGGTGTCATACAATAAAAAGTCGAAAAAGCTTGGGATTAAGCTTGAGAAAATACTCCGAAAAGGCGATGGAATAAACATAGGTGGAGGAACAATAGGTAGAATAATAAAAAGAGGATCTATATACGACCTTGGTGAGTCTGGAGAAACGATTGAAATAGATTATATAGGAAGTATTGAAAAGGGTACGGATATATATAAAACTAGCGATGGAAGATTGCTAGAAAAAGTGAAAAATACATACGAAACAAACAAGGAACAGATAAAAATTCCAATAAGTGCCAATTTTTTAGCCGAATACGGAGATCAAGGGATGTTGATTCTTCAGGACACAAATGGGAATTGTGTGAGCGTTAAAGGTCAAAAATTGGTAGAAAAAGCCCAAAAGGTGCCTTTAACTAAGGAAAAAATTAAAGCTCAGATTTCAAAGCTTGGAGATACACCATTTGTTATTGATGAAATTCAGGTTACATTAGGAGAGAATATAAGCCTGCCTGTCAGTGAGATCAACAATATTAGACGAAAAGCTGTCGAAGAGTTATGCGATGTCAGAGCAAAGGTTAGGTTTAGAAAACATA
Source organism: Peptostreptococcus sp. D1 (assembly GCF_900112955.1). Classification (GTDB taxonomy): domain Bacteria; phylum Bacillota; class Clostridia; order Peptostreptococcales; family Peptostreptococcaceae; genus Peptostreptococcus. The sequence goes on along the minus strand of NZ_FONP01000001.1, from coordinate 229,962 downwards.
ACTATGATAAGCTGAACTTATATGTACTAGAGGAAAAAAACAGAGAAAAAAAATACTTATATAGCAATATTGAAAAGCATGATGAAATAACTGTAATGGACAATGATATATATTTTCAAAGGGCAAAATTAAATGTCAGCTGTGGTAATTTGGAGCAATTAGAGGTTATATGTGCTTTTGGTGTTGATAAAATATACTATAATGACATAGATTCTTTTGAGGATGCTCTTGAAATAGCATTTAAGCATGGTAAAAATATTTCTCTATACTTGCCAAGGATAATTAGAACGGGGGAAGCTCATATATATAAAAAAATATATGAAATGTATGATGCTTTGAAATCATATTCAGAACGAGGAGTATTCTGTGGATTTAGAATATCAAATTATGGTGAATTATTACAGCTGAAGAGTATTGGATATAAAAATGAAGATATAGATATATCATCGTGGATGAACGTGACAAATTCAGAGTCGATAAATTATTACCGCTCACAAAAAGTGGGAAATATATGCTTGTCTCAGGAAGTATCCTTAAAGCAAATTAAGGATATGAATTTACCAAGGTATCAAAATATAGAGTACGTGGTTTATGGAAGAACTGAAATGATGATAAGTGAGTACTGTCCAATGGGAGTTTTGACAAAGGATTGTAAAAGAAATAAGAGGGATGCATATTGCAAAAAAGCTGTATATTATCTTGAAGCATCAGATAATTCTAGGTATAGACTATCACAAGACAAAAGCTGTAGGACTACAATTTTTTCTGATTCAGTAGTGAATTTATGTGAGTATTTAGATGAATTGTATTATTATGGTGTAGATTCATTTGAAATTGCACTGCATTTTGAGGTGAGTAGTGAAATAGAAAAAATAATATCAAATTTTGAAAGAATGGTAAAAAAAATCAACAATTTAGAATATAATGTAAATAGTAATGATAAAGACAAAAAAACAGCTTGTAAATATTGTGGTAGTAGTAATATTGATGAAGTGTTTACGACAGGACATTTGTTTAAAGAAATTGATTAGCTTTCGGGGGTGATGTAATGACTTTAATATGTGATGGAGAAATTACGAAAAATATTGATAGGTACTGTATTGAAAATATGGGCATTCCAGAGATAATACTTATGGAAAATGCAGCAAAATCAGCTGTAGATAGGATTAAGTGGTTGTCAGAAGATGGTAAACTAAGTTTTGAGAGATTATTGTTCTTTTGTGGAGCTGGGAATAATGGTGGAGATGGGTTTGCGATGGCAAGGCATTTTAAGAATATGGGAGCAGATGTTGACGTTATCGTGTTCGGCGATATCAAAAAAATGTCACCAGCTACAAGAACTAATCTCGAGATAATATCTAATATGGATATTTACCTTGAATTTTTGACTGAAGAAAATATTTTTGAGTTAAATAATAAAATAATAGAGATATCAAAGGATAAGGATTTGTTGATAGATTGTGTGTTTGGTGTTGGATTGAATAGAGAAATAGATGGATATCTTAGAACAGCAATATCAAGCGTTAACGAAGCCAGAGATATGTATTCGAATAAACTAAGACTAGTATCGATCGATTGCCCATCTGGACTAAATTCAACAAATGGAAGCATAATGGGGGTTTCAATAGTTTCAGACTTTACAGTCACCTTTGAGTTTTTTAAAAAAGGATTTTTGAGATATGGAGCAGAAAAATATACAGGTGAGATATTTGTCGAAAAAATAGGAGTTCCTGAAAATGCAGTATTTGATAGAGGAGAGTATGCAGAATTTATAGATCGAAAATATATACACGCTAATTTAAAAAGCATAGATAGCTATGTCCATAAAGGTGATATGGGAAAGGTATGTGTATTTGCTGGGAGTACAGGATTTACAGGTGCTGGATTTATATCAGCTAGAGCTTGCTCAAGAACGGGATCGGGGCTGACTACATTAATATGTGACGAAAACATTCAAGCTATTATGTCAGAAAAACTAGATGAAGAAATGACTTGTAATATAAATGAATGGGAAAAAGTAAGCTCTTTGCTAGAAAAATCTGATGCCATCGCATTTGGACCAGGTGTAGGTATTACGGAGCATAAGCAAAAGCTATTGGATTTTTTAATTGACAAATATGATAAGCCTAAAGTTATAGATGCAGATGGGCTGAAAATGATAGATTTCAATTGGCTACATAAAAAGAGCAACACGATATTTACTCCACATATAGGAGAATTTTCTCAAATGGTAAATTTGAGTGTGGAAGATATTGAATCAGACAGGATGGCGATATCAAAGAATTTTGCGAAAGAGCATGGCGTTGTTTTGGTATTAAAGGGGAAAAATACCATTGTTACAGATGGTGATAAAGTAATGGTTAATACAACTGGAAATCCTGGAATGGCTAACGGCGGAATGGGCGATGCACTGACTGGAATAATTTTATCATTATGTGGACAGGGTTACGATAATTTTACTGCTGCCTGCATTGGTGTTTACTTGCATGGACTTTGTGGAGATATAGTTTTTGAGGAGAATAACACTGTTAATGCAACAAAGCTGATAAAAATTATACCCAATATTATGAAAATATTGTATAATAAGAATTAAGAAACAAGTAAGCCTAAATTATGTGAGGAGGTTTTGACATTGTTTGGAATTAGTATTAAAATTATATGGCTAATAGTTGCCATCGTCTTTGGTATTGCAGAGGTCATGACACTTGGTCTGACCATGATATGGTTTTCAGTTGGAGCGATTTTCGCCATGGGTACTGCATTTTTGACGGACAATGTATTCATTCAGATTTTAGTTTTTATTTTGATTTCAGTAGTGTTGCTTTTTGTTTTTACAAGAAAGCTCATTAAATTGAACATAGATAAGAACAATAAATTCTGGTCTACAACAGAGACAAATACGGAGGCCTTTATCGATAAAAGAGGATTTATTATTAAAAAGATAACTCCTGAAGAAAGTGGTTTGGCGAAGGTAAAGGGAGAAGAATGGACTGCAGTAGCAGTCGATCCGTATGAAACTATAGACAAGGGTGAAGAAATTGTTGTCAAATCTATTGAAGGTGTAAAATTAGTGGTTGAAAAAGTGAAAAAATAATAAGGGGGATATTTAAAAATGTTTGGAAAAATTTTTACGACGGTTCTGATAGCTATTGTAGTTATAGTAGCTATTAGATGCATCAGAATAGTGAAGCAGGCTAGAATGGGTATTGTAATGAGACTTGGTAAATTTCACAAGGAAGCTAAGACAGGAATTCATATATTAGTTCCATTTATCGATGCCATGTCTTATATGATCGATTTGAGAGAAATGGTAGTAGATTTTCCACCGCAGCCGGTTATTACAAAGGATAACGTAACAATGCAGATAGATACAGTTGTGTATTACAAGGTTACTGATCCAAAAAGCTATGTATTTGAAATTGCAAATCCAATCTCAGCTATCGAAAACTTGACTGCGACTACTTTGAGAAATATCATAGGAGATCTTGATTTGGATGAAACTTTGACATCTAGAGATCTTATCAATACTCGTATGAGAACGATACTTGATGAAGCGACTGATATTTGGGGAATAAAGGTAAACAGAGTGGAATTAAAAAATATAATGCCACCTAGAGATATACAGGCTGCTATGGAAAAACAGATGAGAGCCGAAAGAGAAAGACGTGAAGCTATCTTACAGGCAGAAGGTGAAAAGCAGTCAAAGATTCTTATTGCAGAGGGTGAAAAGCAATCGGCAATATTGAAGGCAGAGGCTAAAAAGGAAGCTATGATAAGAGAAGCAGAGGGTGAAAAACAGTCTAAAATTCTACAGGCAGAAGGTGAAGCTGAAGCTATTAGACAGACATTTGAAGCTAGAGCAGAGGGTGAAGCTGTCGTTATTAGGCAGACTCAGGAAGCAAATGCAGATGGCTTGAGAAAGGTATTTGCCGCTATGAAGGAATCAGATGTGGATGACAACATCTTGGCTCTTAAGTCAATGGAAGCGTTGGTAAAGCTTGGTGAAAGCGAATCATCAAAGCTTGTTTTGCCATCTGAAGCAGTAAATTTCCTAGGAACTTTCAAAGGAATAAAGGAAGTTTTGTCAGATTCAAAAGAGATGAATGAAACGAAGTAGTATAGATAAATATAAAATTTGCTATATTCTAGGCAATTTAAAATATACTTTATTCTAAGTAATTTGTTAATATAGAAGCATATTTATATGCAGATAAGTTAAATAATGATTAAATAATTAAAGACACTGGCTTCGTATGAATTATAATATATGTGGTCGGTGTCTTTTTAAATTTTACTTCTTTGTAAAATAATGTTGACAAAGTCAAAATTAAAATATTTTTATACTTGAGAAATAAAAAATGAACAGTATAAATGTCCATGCATCTTTTTTTATGATAAAATATATGTTAGAATATAGAAAATAATATCATAATAAGTTCATGATAGAAATTTATAAGAGTATAAATAAAATTGAAAAAATTCCGTTTTCATTTGGAGGTATAATATGGGATTAGTGGATAGGATTAGAAATGAAAATAGAGAAAGAGTATTTAAGGAGCTTCTAGGGAAAAATATAGCGAGCTAAAAAATTTTGATATTCTTTACAACACAATGGAAGAATTTTTGTTGATTGATATAAAAAGACTTGTTATAGAGGGGAATATAAATAAGGCTGAAGACACGTTGTTTTCATATATAGAAAAAAATAAAGATATTAATGTAATGTTTATAGCGGGCGAGTTTTATACAATGCTGATGGATATGAGTGATGAAGAATTGAAGACGAATGATTTTTCTAGAGCTGAGATAAATGCTTGGTTAGAAGAGATTAGAAAAATATTTAAGGCAAAAATACTAACATTGTAGATAATATTAATAAGAATGAAACAGTTGTGTTTGAGTACGTACTGTTTCTTTTTTAATGTTGAAATTAAAAACTAAGGGCAGATATCGAAAATAGAACATAAGGCTTTTATTTTGATAGTGGTATATATATTTATAGTTAAAAATTTTATTATTGATAATGTAGCATATCTGTCAACAGTTAAAAATTTAGAATTAAAAAACGATAAAAAAGCTATTGAAGTTTTCCCTAAAAAATATTATAATAAATACTTAGTAATTTTTACAAAAAAACACACAGTAGATATTCTACTGCATGTTAATATGATATATTGATTTTATGATGGAACTCAATGATATCACACTATTAATATTGTGTCAATGTTTTTTTGAAAAAATACTGAAAAAATATTAATGTAGGAGAGTAGAATTATGAGAATTGGTTTTGATCACAACAAATATCTTGAGGAGCAATCTAAGTATATACTTGAAAGGGTAAATAACTTTGATAAATTGTACATAGAATTTGGAGGAAAATTGATTGGCGATTTGCATGCAAAAAGAGTATTACCAGGATTTGATGAGAATGCCAAGATAAAAGTTCTGAGTCATATTAAGGAAAAGGTTGAAGTTGTAATTTGTGTATATGCAGGTGACATTGAGCGAAATAAGGTTCGTGGTGACTTAGGAATAACGTATGATATGGAGGTTATGAGATTGATTGATGACCTAAGAGGATACAATTTAGATGTAAACTCTGTGGTTATAACGAGATATGAAGATCAACCTGCTGCTACAATTTTTATCAACAAGCTGGAAAGGCGTGGAATAAAAGTCTATAGACATAGATCGACAAAGGGATACCCAACTGATGTAGATACAATCGTGAGTGAGGATGGATTTGGGTCAAATCCATATATAGAAACAAAGAAGCCAATCGTTGTAGTAACGGCTCCAGGTCCAAATAGTGGAAAGCTGGGGACTTGTCTTAGTCAGCTCTATCATGAAAGCAGATTAGGAAAAACTGCTGGATATTCTAAATATGAAACATTTCCAGTTTGGAATTTGCCACTAAAGCATCCGGTTAATATTGCTTATGAGGCTGCTACTGTGGATTTGAAAGATGTAAATATGATAGACTCGTTCCATTTAGAAAAATATGGTGAGACAACTGTAAATTATAATAGAGATATAGAGCTATTTCCAGTTTTAAAGAAAATAATTGAAAAGATTACAAATAAAGAAAGCATGTTCCAGTCTCCTACAGATATGGGAGTTAACAGAGTTGGTTTTGGAATAATTGATGACGATGTTGTTAGATATGCTTCATATCAAGAAATTATTAGAAGGTATTTCAAAACATTATGCGAATATAAAAAGGGTACTTTGGATAAGGACGCTGTTTCAAGAATAAAATTGATAATGGAAGAGTTGGAGCTAAAGCCTGAAGATAGAAAGGTTGTAACTATTGCTAGAAGTTATGGTGAAGATAAGGCTCCAAATTGTGTTCTTTGTGAAAAAAATGCAGTAGCGTTAGAATTGGAAAATGGGAAAATAATTACTGGGAAATTTTCTGAATTAATGAATGGATCTGCAGCGGTAATACTTAATGCTATCAAGGAATTGGCAGAAATTCAGGATGATATTCATCTAATCTCTCCGGTTGTTTTAGAGCCAATTATAAATTTAAAGCGAAATATATTGAATAGTAGAAATATTGCTTTGAACGCTGAAGAGGTCTTGATGGCATTGAGTATAAGTGCTGTAACAAATCCTTTGGCACAATATGCATTGAGAAGATTAGAGGGGATAAAGGGATGTCAAGCGCATTCTACGGTGATACTTTCAAAAAATGATGAACAAGTATTTAGGAAGCTTGGAATAGATGTTACCTGTGAACCAGAGTTTCAGTCAACAAATCTTTACGAAGGATAGAAATAATTTTGAATAAATAAAATTAACTTTTGTTGAAAATTTCCTTTCTTAATTCTAATTCAGAATCTTATATACTATAATTAAAAATTTATTTAAAAATATTAGAATTTTTATGTATATTGCAGAACTATGTGTTATAATAGTATATATGGATATTATGCGACGAAAGGATGTTATTATAATGGAAAACAATTTTACTATGCAAGAATTACTTGACATGCAGGAAAAAGAGTTAAGTAAAATTAATGTTGGTGAAGAAATCACTGGAAAGATTGAGCAGATAAGCAAGGATGAGCTTATTTTAAAGCTTGAAGTTGGTTTTGATGGTGTAATACCAGCAAGTGAACTTAATTTGGAGAAAGGTCAAGTTATTTCTGATGTATATAAAATAGATGATGAGGTGACTGGAATCATAACTAATATTAGTTACAAAGATGCCACTATCAAAATTTCTAAATTAAAACTAGAACAACAGGCAGATTTAAAGGAATTAATTGATGCAATGGAAAACAGAACAATAATAAATGTTCATTCATTCAAGGCATTGGATAGAGGATTGTATGTTAAGTATAAATCATACACAATGTTTATGCCTATTTCTCAGATCGATACTAAATTTGTAAAGGATACAAGTGTATATGTTGGTCAGGATTTAGACTGCTATGTAAAGGAAGTAAATCCAAGAAAGAACAGAATAATTGTGTCTCACAGAGAAGTTGCTCAGGAAATTCTTGATAAGGAAAGAAAAGAAAAAAGAGAGCAGATAAAGGCTGAAAGAGAAGCAGAAAGAGCTAGAATTAAAGCCGAAAGAGAACAAGCAAAGGCTGAAAGAGAAGCATTGTTTGAATCACTTGTTGTTGGTGAAAAGAGAAGTGGTAGGGTTACAAATATTATGCCTTATGGTGCATTTATTGACCTTGGAGGAATTGAAGGTCTTGCTCATATAAATAATATTTCTTGGGATAGAATAGAGTCTGTTGAATCTGTATTAAGTGTTGATGATCAGGTTGATGTATTCATTCAGAGTATTGATCCAGAAACAAAGAGAATTGCTTTGGCATTAAAAGATCCAAATAAGGATCCGTGGAAGCTGATAGCTGATGAAGTGCAATTATATTCAGTAGTTGAGGCTGAGGTTTTAAGAATCATAGATAAGGGTGCTTTCGTTGAAGTTAAACCAGGAATAGAAGCTTATTTACCAATTGGTGAATTGAGTGAAGCTAGAATAAATAAAGTTGAAGATGTAGTTAATATTGGAGACAGAATAAAGGCAGCTATAATCAAGTTTAATCCAGAAACTAAGAGAATGATGCTTTCAATCAGAGAATTAACTAGAGAACCAGAAGAAGATTTATCTCAGTATATGTCCGTTGGAGATGACACTATCGGTAATATAGGTGATGTTTTAAAGGAAAAAAGTGAATCTTCAATAGAAGAATAAATTTAGTTTACATACAAATGAGGGCTGTGTCAGCCCTCTTTTAAAATATTAAAAAGGAAAAATGAGATGAGAAGAGAGTATAAAAAAAATAGCTTTGCATTTGAAAAAATTAATTTTTCTATGATATTTGTGTTTTTAGTGATATTCTTTTTTATGCTTACCCTTAATTCCTATACTCCATATGTAGCTGATGATTTTAATAATATGTTCACTCAAGATTCGTATAGAGTTAATTCTATAATGGAGGTTTTTGCGAATCAGCAATACAGATACAACAATACGAATGGAAGAACGGTGGCTCATACCATTGCTGGGGTAGTTTTAATGATGGATAAATACTTGATCAATGTATTAAACTCACTAGTTTTTTGTTTGTTTATTTACATTATATATAATTATTCGAAATTACACGATTATTTTGGCATTAATATTGAGCAGAAAAATTACAAGAGACTGATTCAAAGGAATAAATATGGGAGAAAAGGATACAAAGCTTTGTATATTTTGTTTATTTTTCTATCATTATGGTATTTTACACCTGTTTTCGGACAAAATTTTTTATGGGTGATTGGATCTGCCAATTATCTTTGGACTAACGTAATAATTTTGACAATTTTATTTGTAGTAAGAAGAACTGCCATTCTTAAGGTTCCGCTCAATAATGTAATAATGACGCTGATTTTTATTCTTCTATCCTTCTTTTCTGGATGGACCAATGAAAACTCTGTTCCAGCTATTATAGTATTGATATTTTATTATATGCTTGTCATGAAAAAGCATAAAGCTGACGGAATACTTTTTATTGTAATGATGTTGATCAGCATGATAACAGGATTTGCCGTTATGTTAACCGCTCCGGGAAACTTTATAAGGGCGACTTATTTCGAAAAGGGTGGAACTTTTTTTGAAAAAATATCAGACAGAATGGCGGGTATGAATGAGAAATTTGTAGAGTATTTTTTTGTTTTACTATTAATAGCAATAGTTGCTGCAATAATATCTAGAATTTTCTATCTGTATAAAAATTTTGAATCGGAAGCATTTATTGTTGGAGCTTTGGTATCATACTATTCTATGCTGTTGTCGCCTACATTTCCGTTGAGAGCGGGAATTAGCACCGTTTATTTATTGATTATATCAATAGTTATGAGCTTATCAGTTATTGGAAGAGTGAATGTGAGAGTCTGCAGTGGCGTTATTTTGTGCATGTTGTTGTTTTTGGGATATATGTTCTATGATACAGTGCCAGATGCAATGATTGCAAATAAAGAATATTTTAGGAAATATTCTGCAAGGGAAATGATAATAATAGATAGTAAAACTTTTGGTAAGGTCGAAAATATCGAAATTCCACCAGTTATCACTGAAAACAAATATGTTGCAGCGTATGGGCTGGAGGATGCAAAATACGATAAAGATGATTGGATTAATTATGCGATTTCTAGGTATTATGGTGTGAAATCAGTTATTTTGCAAAATCAAGAGAGGAATAAGTAAATGTCTAAAAAAATAGCTAAGACAAATGTGATGAGAATATTGGATAGCATCAAAATAAAATATAACCAATATGTATATCCGGTGATAGATTGCCATATTGATGGTATATCTGTGGCAAATCATATCGGAAAGGATTGCAGTATTGTTTACAAGACTTTGGTGGCACAAGGTCATAGCAAAAGCTTTTATGTGTTTGTTATTCCAGTTGCTGAAAATCTGGATTTAAAAAAAGCATCGAAGTCTTGTAATGAAAAAAACATCGAGATGATTCATGTCAAGGATATCAACAAGGTTACTGGCTATATTAGAGGTGGATGCTCACCTATTGGTATGAAAAAACAGTATAGAACATTTATTGATGAGAGCGCAAGCAATATCGATAAAATTATCGTCAGTGCTGGCAAGCTTGGATATCAGGTTGAATTGAGCGTCGAGGACTTAATAAAGCTAACAGGAGCAAGCCTATCAGATATTGTAGTACGGTAGAATATTTGATTGATTTTGATGTAGCAGGATAATAAGCACAATAAAAATGTTAAATATAATAAAAACATTAAATATATTGAATATATAAAACATAATAATATTGAACATATTCAATATATTATGATAATTAGATATTAATAAAAGAAGGTGTAGTTTTGAGAGAGATAGATTCTAGACTTATTGAGGAAGCCGTTAGAAATATGTGCATAGATGTATGTATAAATCTTGATGACAGTGTTTTAAAGTCTCTTGAGCATAATAAATCCAGGGAAGAAAATGCTGTGGCAATAAATATTTTAGACATACTGATTGAAAATGCCGAAATTGCTAAAAATAAGAGGATTCCTCTTTGCCAAGATACTGGTGTGGCAGTATTTTTTGTAAGGGTTGGGCAGGATTTACATATAAAGGGAAAAAACATTTCTTCAGCTATAAATGAAGGAGTTAGAAGGGGATATACTGAAGGGTATTTAAGGAAATCTGTGGTATCACCTATAGATAGAATTAATACTGGAGACAATACTCCTGCGATAATTCATTATGATATAGTTGATGGAGATTGCTTGGAAATTGAGCTTGCAGCCAAAGGATTTGGAAGCGAAAATATGAGCAAGCTAAAAATGTTAAAGCCATCTGATGGAATTGAAGGAATAAAGCAATTCATTCTTGATACGGTAAGGGATGCTGGACCAAATCCATGTCCGCCGATTGTTGTAGGTGTTGGAATTGGTGGGACGGTAGACAAATGCTCAGTTATTGCTAAAAAAGCACTTTTTAGAGAAATAGGAAAGCACAATTCGGAAAATGAAATTAAGAATTTAGAAATTGAAATGCTAGAAAAAATAAATTCACTTGGGATAGGTCCACAGGGATTAGGAGGAAATACTACTGCTCTGGCTGTCAATATTGAGACCTTTCCGACTCATATTGCTGGTTTGCCAGTAGTTGTAAATATTAATTGTCATTCATCCAGGCACAAAAAAATTGTGTTGTAGAAAAATACAGTATAATACTATAAATGTTTTACACGAGGAGAAAAGAAATGATCGAGTTAAATTCGCCATTTTCAGAGGAAGAAATTAGAAATTTGAAAGCTGGAGATATTGTCAGAATCAGTGGAGTTTTGTATACTGCAAGAGACGCAGCTCATAAAAGATTGTGCGAGTCAATTAAGCTTAAGGAAGAGCTTCCGTTTGATGTTAAGGATCAGGGGATATATTACGTTGGTCCATCCCCGACAAAGCCGGGGGAGATTATTGGTGCTGCAGGACCGACCACGAGCTATAGGATGGATGATTTGACGATACCACTTTTGGAAAAAGGTCTGAGAATAATGATTGGGAAAGGCAAGAGAAGTGATGAAGTTATTTTTGGTATGAATAGATATGGTGCAGTTTATCTAGTTGCAATTGGTGGAGCAGGTGCGTACATTTCGAGCTCAATTAAGAGCAGTGAAATTGTAGCGTACGAGGATTTGGGGCCTGAGGCTATAAGAAAAATAGAGGTTGAAAATATGATTTTGACTGTATGTATTGATACTGAGGGCAATAATTTGTATGAACACTAGAGATTGATAAAAAACTATTTCGTATTTTTCAAAGTAATGAAAGGAACTTAGATATGTCAGAAAATAATATTAACTATTCAAAAGAGGCATTGAAGATGCATATGAATAAAAGGGGCAAAATCGAGGTTGTCAGTAAGGTAAAGGTCGAAAACAAAGATGATCTTTCAATAGCATACACTCCGGGCGTTGCCCAGCCTTGTATAGAAATCAATAAAAATGTTGAAGCTGTGTATAAATATACTTCCAAAGGAAATCTTGTGGCTGTGGTAAGTGATGGATCTGCTGTTTTGGGACTTGGGAATATCGGTGCTGAGGCTTCTATACCCGTCATGGAGGGGAAGGCGATATTGTTTAAGGAATTTGCGGGCGTGGATTCATTTCCTGTTTGTTTGAAAACGCAAGATGTAGATGAAATTGTCAATGCTGTTAAATTGATTGAGCCAGTTTTTGGAGGGATAAATCTGGAGGACATATCAGCGCCAAGATGCTTCGAGATTGAACGAAGATTGAAACAAGAGCTTAATATACCTGTTTTTCACGATGATCAACATGGTACAGCAATCATTGTTACGGCCGGTATTCTAAATTCGATAAGATTGTTGGGTAACAAAAAAATTGAAGAGCTTGAAATAGTAATAAATGGTGCTGGAGCAGCGGGTATTGCGATTTGCAAAATGCTGCTAGATATGAATGTAAAAAATATTGTATTGTGTGACAAATATGGTATTTTGGAGGAAAACAGCAGAGATATAAATTGGGCGCAAGAAGAGATGCTTAAATATACTAATAAGAATAAAGAAACAGGGACATTGGTTGATGCTGTAAAAGGAAAGGATGTGTTTATCGGTGTTTCTAGACCAAAGATGCTTACATCTGAAATGATAAAAACGATGGCAAAGGACCCGATTGTTTTTGCGATGGCAAATCCGATTCCGGAGATAATGCCTGATGAAGCAAAGGAATCAGGAGTTTTTGTATTGGGAACGGGTAGAAGTGATTTTCCAAATCAAGTGAACAATGTACTTGCATTTCCGGGAGTTTTTAAAGGAGCCTTGGAATGTAGAGCAAGTGAAATAAATGAGGAGATGAAGGTGGCTGCGGCAAAAGCCATAGCAAATTTCATACCAGTTGAAAAATTGAGTAGAGAATATATACTGCCAAATGCATTTGAGCCAGGCGTTGCAGATGCAGTTGCAGATGCAGTTAAAAGGGCTGCAGTTGATACGAAAGTAAATAAAATTGAGGTATAAAATTGATAGAAATTGGCAAATACAACAAATTAAAGGTGAAAAGAGAAAAAGAATATGGTTATTTTTTAGATGGGAAAACTAAAAATTCAAATGACGATATATTGCTTCCAAAGAGCAAGATAACAAAATCGCAAGAAATTAAGCTCGGAGAAGAGGTTGAAGTTTTTGTTTATAGAGATTCTCAAAGGAGATTGGTGGCTACACAGGAAAAACCGAAGGCAATTGTTGATGAAATTGCAATATTAAGAGTCTGTGATAATTCTGAAATAGGCAGCTTTGTGGATATTGGTCTTGATAGGGATATACTTGTACCTTTTAGAGAGAAAAAGTATCCGCTATATGTAGATAGCTATTATCCTTTCTATATATATCTGGATAAAACGGGAAGATTGGCAGCTACCACAAATATAGATATTCATTTAGAAGCTGCGAATGGACTGTTGAAAATAGGCGATATGTGCAGTGGATATGTGTTCGGATTTCAGACGAATGGAACAGCTCTAGTATGCATAGAGCCAAATTTTTATGGAATAATCCTAAAAGAGGAGGTATATGCTTCTCTTAGAGAGGGAGATTATCTAACTGATCTGAGAGTCATAAAAATTTATGATGATGGAAGATTGGGACTTTCTGCTAGAAAAGAGAGAATTGAGGAAATGCAGGGCTTGGAAAAGGAAATATTGTCCTATATGGAGGGTAATGATGGCTTTATGAGATTTAATGACAAGGCAGATCCTGAAGAATTGAGAATAGTGTTTAATACAAGTAAGAAAAACTTTAAGAGAACTCTTGGTGTGATGATGAAGAAAGGGTTAATAAAGCAAGATGCTCAAGGTACATGGCTAAAATAGAAGCTAATATACGTATCTTGAGCATTGGATGATGGAGATATGAAAAACTCGCACATTTTGTAGTCATGTAATGATGAAGACTGATGCTGCGAGTTTTTTAGGTTGTACAATATTTATTGTGCTATATCTATATCTTTTGTTGATTGTTATGTATTTGATATATCAGAAGCTTTCGTTGTTAGATGAGGAGCTAAGGTCTTCTGATGAGTTTGTTATCGAGTGCACAATTTGATAATTGACAGATTCAATAAAATACTGTATTATATCCAAAGCATTTGATACAAAATCTTCGGATAAATCATTTTTGTTGTTGCTGTTTGGGCGAAAATCAAGTTCATGAACTATTGAATTTCTTCTATCTACTAATTCATCTATATATTTTTTCATCTGAGTGATACTGTTCAATTGTTTGAAGCGCATAGTCATTCTTGGTTGTATTGCCTTCCATATATTAAAATCTAAGATATAGTTCATATTCCTGTCTATGGATGTAGATTTTTGTATTGTATAATTTGATGTAACTTCGTAAATAGCATCGCTAAGTATTTTTTCTTTTTCAACCATATTAAAATTATTTTTGTCAAAGCTATTCAAAACAGTTATTGGTATTAAAAAGCTATTGAAATTCTTTCCGGGCTGCGCCTTTCCTCTGAATATTTGGAGTATAACGGCTTTTTCAATATCATGCATATATTTGTCCATAGTTGCACATATCAGAACTATACAATATCTGTATATATTGATATCTTCAGTATTCGAGTTTATCAATTGTCTGATGTATTTCGTGTTTGAGCGAAACATTTGCATGGGTTGGTTTAGATCATCATCAATTAAATCCAAGCCGGTTTTTCTAGGAATTATTTTTGGTTTTGGTCTGTTAAATGAGCTTTTATATTTATTCGACATGGTCATCTCTCCTTAAAGCATTTATTCCACCATATTTTCCTGAAAGATATGCACTTCTAAAGTTTTCATTCTGGCTAACGTCAATGATGTCAGCAAGGGAGTACAATCTTGTTTCATTGAAATTTTTATCAGTTATATAAATTTCATCTTTTCTCAATGAGTTTATTTCCAATAGATCCGTAGTATGAGTTGTAGTGATAAGTTGTCCATTTATATTTTCAACCGGATTTTGGAATAGCTCTATAATATATTTTGAAATAAGAGGGTGGATAAAAGACGTCATTTCATCGACAATAAGTGTTTTACCTTTATTGAGAGCATCAAAAATAAATGCGTATAGTGAGTATATCTTTATTGTACCCTCGGATTCTTCATATAGGTTAAAAACTACATCCTTTTCGTTTCCATCAGTATCAAAGCCTATTTTGTATGTATTGATGGTATATTTTGAATTTGTTTCTCCGTTTGACTTTTTATTGATAAAATTATTTTCTATCAACTCATCGTATAATCGATGCTTTATAGATTCGTTAATATCATCTCTCTGTAAAGTGGAGTCAATTTTTTCTGCCACAATCTTACTTATATTCGTATAGCTGATATCACTCAACATTCTGGAAATTTTGTTATAAAAAAGTTTATCTTTTTCTAATAGATATTCTATAGTTTTTTTCAAATTTTCCTTTGAATTCGAGTTGCTCAGAACAATTAAGTCATTTTCAATCCAGCTAGTAAAAGCATTAACTCTCTCATCAAAAATTGACAAAGCTCCAACGGATAGCTTTTTATCCTTGTCTATTCCCAGCATTTTAATTATGATTTCTTTATCTATGTCGTAATCAAACTCCATTGAATCTAAATTTCTATTTATTAGTTCGACGAAATCATAATTTTCATCAATTAAAAGAAGCTTTTCTAGTATAATTGAATTGTGATCGAGAATAACCTGATAATCATATATGAATTTTCCTACAGCTATTCGTATTTGATACTTTGTTGGTTTGATAGTGTAAAGGTCATCAAGTCTGTATGGATTGAATTTGAATATATCCACGTCCAATAAAGAAAGATCTGTGATTTTTGAATATACTATCTGATTTTTTAGATTTTCAATAGATCTTATAAGATTGCTCTTCCCTGATGCATTAAAACCATAAATTACGGCTGTTGGTAAAATGTAAAGATCATCAAAGTGTTTATGTAATTTCACTTTTTTAGAGTTTTTCACATTTGTAGAAATCATAGAAAACGTGACTTCATCCTTTAACGATAAAGAGTTTTCAACTGAAAAATCAATTAACATTGTGATACCTCCCTGATTACTATATAATCACTAACATATAAATAACGAAATAATGCCTTTAGCATTTGAAAAAGCATTAATATTTGAAATACCTTTATATCTTTATTTTATCATAAATTTGAACTAACAAACATATTAATAATAACTATATTTGCTATTTAGAGATGAGCTGATGCTTTTTTAGAAACAAAAAGAGAGGTCGACTCATTCAACCTCTCT
The DNA here is from genome assembly GCF_900112955.1 of Peptostreptococcus sp. D1. Lineage (GTDB taxonomy): Bacteria > Bacillota > Clostridia > Peptostreptococcales > Peptostreptococcaceae > Peptostreptococcus. The sequence continues at coordinate 213,665 of NZ_FONP01000001.1, read as the reverse complement.
TTTTCTGTGAGAAATACTTAAAAGAAATGTAATTTTTTAAGTACCTATATTATACAATAAGTTTAACAAAAAGTCTAATAATTTTTACGATAAAATAACTTTATCTATGATTTAATTCTAATTGTATTTTTGTAAATGATGTGGGACTTTTTTAGAGATAAAATATTATCAACTTGTTTTTAATTTATCGTTACTTTAATTATACAGTATTTTCTATCTTTTTTTATTATTTGTCTCACATCAATTGTAACATTACAATTTTATTAAGCGATTTATAATATAAATATTGTTTTTTAAAATTGAATTTGATATAATAAAAATACATATATATTTAAATATAAATAATTATTTATATAAGTTATATTTTTTGGAGGAATAGCTATGAGAAAGGAAAACGTTGTTAATTTATAGTGTCGTGTGTATATCATCTTTAATTTTAACTACAGTCGTAACTTCCTATGGAAATGTACTAAGTACCGAAAATACGGAGTACAATATGCTAGAAAATAAAGATCAAATTAGAATTGAAGCTGAAAAAATTTAAAGGTATTAGAAAATGAATTGGATATGAATACTTTACTGAACGCTATGCGATATATAATTTTAAAGCCGAGATGACTAATGATAGAGTAAAAATAACGGATAGATATGATTATAAAGAAGGAGCTTATTTTGTAGTAGCTGGTATTGCTGTTGATGCCATAGCTAGATTACAAAAATCAGGGAAATTTGTAGATTTTCCGTTAAGAATACATTTAAAAAGATAGGTAATGTTATGAAGAAAAAAATTGCATTGATTTTTTTATTAATTATTTTGTCTATATTGGGAATTTATTTTTTAAAAAATATTTCTCCTAGATTAAAAAGCTCAGAAGATGTATTTGTAAGTAAAAATATTTCTGAAAATGAAACTAAGGAGATATTAAAAGCTATAAGGTTAAATATTGATTTTAACAAAGCTGAGGAGGCTTACAATAGTCTAAATTTTCCGTCAGATGGTTATAGATATATTATAATAAAAACAGATAAATCAATAACAAAAAGGTTTCATGATGTATATAGTAATAATGAAATCAGTGAAAAAACAAATGATAAAAAACTGAAGTATAAAGACATAAGCCAAGATGAAGCGATTCAAATTTTAGAAGAGCATTGCAGTGAAAAAGAATTATTGAAATTAATAGAAACGGATTTTAATAATAAAGATTCCGCATTTGCTATGATGGAAGTTAATAATTCTGGTGAAGATAGCGGCTTATTTGATGAAACATATATAATTTCTTGTAGAGGAAATACTATTTATGTCTTTTATCATAAGATATAAATTTTATCATAAGATATAAATATGCTGCTAAATATTAATAACTGTATAGATTGATATTTGATTTGTTTAATTTATATACACTCAAAATAAACATTATAAATGAAAGGAACTCAACGATAATTATATGTATAGTTAAGTTCCTTTTTTATTAGATTGATTGTACAACCAAATAGGACAACTAAATACAAAAATAATTCATCATTATTTCTGTATCAGAATTGTAATTACAACACAACAATATAAAAAGAGAAATATGATGAATTAACTTAGTTCTAACACAAAACAGAGAGCCTTTAAACATCTAACTTCATATGAAAGAGGTTTAAATAAAATACATAAATAGTATTTTAAGAAAGTTTCTGGCTAAAGGCAAATTTATTAATTCTTATGAAGCTGCTGCACTCTGGAGATGTAATGCTATTATTTTTCGATACTATGACATAGCTAGGGAAAAGCTTACTATTTAATATTTCAATTTAGGAAAAAATAAAAAATAAGTATAAAATTTTTCTAAATATCTATTTTTATTGCATTTTGTCAATTACATAGAATAATTTTTATGATATAATTATATAGATTATGTAGATTTGCAGGAAAAGAGGTAGTGAGAATGTCATTATTAGATGCGCTGCTTAGCAAGCAAGACGATAGCGAAGTAGGCAAATTAAATAAAATTGTAGATAGAATAGATGCATTGGAAGATGGAATGAAAGCACTGACAGACGAAGAGCTTTCAAATAAAACTATTGAGTTTAAGGAAAGATTAAAGCATGGAGAAACTCTTGATGATCTTCTTGAAGAGGCATTTGCAGTTGCAAGAGAGGCAACAAGAAGAACTCTTGGTATGAGACAGTATAGAGTTCAGCTGGTAGGTGGTATAGTTCTTCATCAAGGAAAAATAGCTGAAATGAAAACTGGTGAAGGTAAAACCTTGGTGTCTGTGGCACCATGTTATTTGAACTCTCTTAAAGAAGAAGGTGTCCATGTAATAACTGTAAATGATTATTTGGCAGAAAGAGATGCCGATACGGTTAGACCGGTGTTTGATTTATTAGGACTAACTGTTGGTGTAATCATAACAGGACAAGATCCAAATACTAGAAGAGAGCAATATAATTGTGATATTTCTTATGGTACAAACTCTGAGTTTGGATTTGACTATCTTAGAGACAATATGGTTAAAAAATTCTCTGAAAAAGTACAAAGAAAGCTCTCATTTTGTATTATAGACGAGGTTGACTCGATATTAATTGATGAAGCGAGAACTCCACTAATCATTTCTGGTGAGGGGGATCCGATAAGTGAATTATATTATAGGGCTGATGATTTTATTAGAACAATAGAGGAAGATGATTTTGAATTAGATAAAAAGGAGCATACAGTATCTTTAACAGAATCAGGCTTTAGAAAGGCTGAAAACTTCTTTAAAATTAGAACAATTACAAATTTGAATAATATGGCAATATATCATCATATAAATCAAGCACTTACAGCACATAAATTGATGAGTATAGATGATGATTATGTTGTAAAAGATGGTGAAGTGTTTATTGTAGATGAATATACTGGAAGAATAATGGATGGACGAAGGTTCTCAGACGGACTTCATCAAGCATTGGAAGCAAAGGAAGGGGTAGAAATTCAGCTAGATAATAAGACAATGGCAACAGTTACATATCAGAATTTTTTCAGGATGTATAGGAAAATTTCAGGGATGACTGGTACTGCGAAAACTGAAGAAAATGAGTTTGAACAAACCTATCATATGAATGTTGTCCAGATTCCTACAAATAAGCCTGTAATTAGAAAAGATTTGGATGATAAGGTATATATGTCTGAGAAGGAAAAATTTGATGCGGTTGTTGAAGAGATTCAGCAGATACATTCTACTGGACAGCCTATACTTGTCGGTACTGCGACTGTTGAAAAGTCAGAGTATCTATCAGGGCTTTTGAATAAGAAAAATCTTAAACATGAGATATTAAATGCGAAAAATGATAAAAGAGAAGCTGAAATTATTGAAAAGGCGGGACTTCTTGGAAATATTACAATAGCTACGAATATGGCAGGTAGAGGTACTGATATAAAGCTTGGCAACGGAGATCCTAAGATGGAAGAGGAGGTAATTTCATTGGGTGGACTTTACGTTCTAGGTACTGAAAGACATGAGTCGAGAAGAATCGATAACCAATTGAGAGGTAGATCTGGAAGACAGGGTGATCCAGGGACTTCAAGATTTTTTGTGAGTATAGAGGATGAAATAATAAAACTATATGGTGGTGCTTCAATAAAGAAATTGGGGAAAAAATTGAAACCCGATTCTCATGGAGCGATTTCGAGCAAGTCTCTTACAAAGGCTATAACTAATGCACAAAAGGGGATAGAAGGAAGGAATTTTGAACAGAGAAAAGATGTACTAAAGTATGATAATGTGATTGATAAGCAGAGAAAGGTCATATATGCTGAGAGAGACAATGTTTTAAAAGGGATTGATTTAAAAGATACAGTAATGGATATGGCCAAGCAGACTATAGATGAATATGTTAATAAGTATATCAACGCAAAGCCAAGAAATTACTTTAAGTATATGAAGGCACTTTATTCAGCATTTATGCCACCAGATACAATATTAATACCGGGTATGAGTGAGATGACTCCAGAAGAGATAGGTCAATTTACATTGGACATTGTAAATAATATATACGATTTGAAATTAATGATGGTGGGAGAAGAGTTTTTTTCACATGAACAAAAAGAGATACTGTTGAGAGTTGTAGATACATATTGGGTTGATCATATAGATCTTATGGATCAGATGAGACAAAGTGTAGGATTGGTAGCTGTTGGTCAAAAGGACCCTGTAAAGGAGTATACAATTGAAGCATATGAGATGTTTAAAACATTGAATAAAAAGATAAGGCTTGAAACTCTAAAATTTGTTTTTTCATTTGAAGGAATGGAATAGAAAATATGAGTATAATTTATAGATCCAGCATTACATATAGTTGTATTTGCTGGATTTATTTATGACACTAATTATGATATAATGAAAATATATTTTTAGGGGTGGTGCAAATGGAAGATAAGATTACTTTTAATGATAAAGCTAGATACCAGCTTCGACGACTATACGAAGTTATAAGAAGCTATGTAATAGAAAAGAAAAATATAGATAGAAAATTTCATTATATGAGAGTGAGATCTATAGATGTATTGAGAGGTATTCTAACAATTTTGGTTATGATGATAATATCTCAAGGCTTGGAGGATTCTGTAAGTAAGAATTTTATAATCTCAGAATGGGATGGGGTAACCTTAGCGGATGTTGTGTTGCCATTTTTTATTCTTATTATGGGTGCATCAATACCATTTTATATAAAAAAATATCATGAAAATAGAAATAAAATCTCATTGATAATAAAAAAATCTTTGATTAGAGCATTACTTTTATTATTGTTGGGGTTGATATTTAGCATTCTATTTCTTGAGTCTGATAAATATGTTAGAATTACGGGTCCACTTCAATTACTAGCGATTAATTACATAATGAGTATTTTGGCATACATGATATTTTTAAAACTTAGAGTCAAAAATAACGTTATAACATATGTATTTGCTATCATAGGTGTATTGATAGCAATGATATTTTCTATCATTTTTATCAATGGGGGGCGAGAAGCTGCTACAAATATATTTGTAAGGACTGATATATCGTTAATAGGTGAATATAAGAGTTTATCGTTAGCGGATCCAGAGGGTATAATGGCAATTTTTAGTTCGATCTCATTGGGATTTTTGGGAATTTCTTTTGGGTGTATTCTCAATAAAAAACATATTGATAAAAAATATGTTGGATATAGAAGACCGATGAAAATAAGAAATGATGGCTTTAGCAAGGAGAATCTCCTTGTGGATATCAAAAGCTGGATTAACTACAAATCGATAAAATCATTATTAAGCAATTACTATAGGTTTAACAATGAGGTAAAAAAAGTGATTCATTTGCTAATGTTTTCATTGATATATTTGGTGCTATTTTTTGTAACAAAATACTGGATTCCAGTAAATCGAAATGTATTTAGCATCAGCTTTGTCATGATTGATTGCTTTTATTTTTCAATGATGTTGGTTGTGGCGTATGTGATGTGTGATATTGTCAAGCTTAGGTTTGGTGTAAATTATTTGGGTAATATTGGTAAGAATACGATTCTTGTTATTTTTATAGTCCAGATTGTCCACAAATTATTGTCGATGATTAAAATAAAGTCTATATTTACTGGGACATGGTTACCATTCAATAACTGGTTCACTACGGATTTTATTTTGCCGATATTTGGCATTGAATTCTCATCTACAGTCTATTCGGTTTTCATTACGGTAATATGGATATTGCTTTTTAATTTGCTGGATAGATATGATATAAAGGTGAATTTATAGGGGGTAGGCATGAAAGGACAATTTGATAAAGAGCAGATAAAAGAAGTTGTGAAGCAGACATTTATACTTTTGGTTTCTTTAATGCTGATAATCGGCTTTTTTAAGTTATTCTACTCTTATTCTAGCCAAAGAAAAATGATTTCGGAATTTGAAAATACTAATATCAGAGAAAAATTGATTACAAATAATAAGGCTGCAAATATGGGTAAGCCATACAAAATAAAAGATGGTATCGTATATATGCCACTTTTAGAATTATGCAAAAATTTTAATACAGATGCGACTTATAAATTTACTCCTAACGGAGGTATTGAGCTCAAATATAGAAAATCAACATATCTACTTCAAAGAGGTTCAAATGAAGTGAGATTTTTGGGGAATGAAAACATATTAAAAATGGATGGCGTTGTTGTGTTTATGAACAACACTATATATGTGCCGCTGGACTTTATTTATAAGGTTTTGGATGTAAATGTAGTTCAATCTAGTGATGGAACTGTGTATATGGATAATTATCCTAAAAAATTCAATTATAGCTGGGTTAAAGAAAACAGATATATCGCTCATGCTATGGGAGGTATTGATGGTAATACATACACTAATTCCAAAGAGGCAATGGAAAAAAGCTATGAAAGAGGTCTTAGAGTTTTGGAAGCTGATATTTCATTGTCCTCTGATGACAAGCTTGTTCTTATTCATTCGTTTGAAAAGGATGGATTGGCACAGTTAGGTCTACCAGTATCTTGGGCACTAAAGCCACCGACGGAAAAGGAGTTTCTAGAGAAAAAGATTTTGGGAAGGTATACTACTATGAAATTTTCAGATGTAGCTGCATTTATGAAAAAGCATAAGGATGTATATATCGTCATCGACTTGAAAAATAATGATATAAAGGATGTTGAAAAATGCTATAAAAAAATAGTAGAAATTGCAAAAAAAGAAGATCAATCTATTTTGAAGAGAATAATCCCTCAGATTTATTATGAACAGATGTATAGACCATTGATGAATATTTATGATTTTAAGTCGATTATTTTTACGACATATAGAATAGAAGAACTTGAGGTTAATAGGATTGTAGATTTTTCCTATGAGCACGGAATAAAAATTGTTGCAGTAAATAAGTTTAAATTTTCAAAGGAGCTAACAGATAAGCTGGTAGACAGAGGAATTGGATTATATATGTTTACTTACAATGATGAAAGCGTTGTGAATTCGCTGAGAAATCTATATGTCAGTGGTTTTTATACCGATTTTTTGCCAAAAGACAAAATCAATAGAGATTCGGATGGCAAGGTAATCGTGAATGAGAAAAAAAATAATACAAATTAAATTAATAAAAAAGGTTACAAAAATGTTACATTTGTGTTATAATATACTAAGTTCTTAAGAGGATAGTTAAATAATAATGAAAAAGGGGGAATTGTATGAGATCTTTTAGGAATAAAATCATAGGGGTAATTTTTAGTTTGATTTTGGTATTGACATCATTTTCAAGTGTGTATGCTGATACTAGTGATGTTGATCTTCAAACTTCATCATATGAAAATTTAAGTGAAGCAAATGATATTGAAATTGAAAATATGAAAGTTGAATTAGGTGTTGGAAAAATATCAGATATTGATGCAGCTGATTCTAATGAGAGCTATAGCTCGATTGATAGCTTGGATGAAAATCATACAAAAACATCTTCTCAGTTGACTTCATTGTATGGTGCAGACAGAATAAAAACAGCTATAAAGGTTAGTAAGACTGGTTGGTATGCTGCTGACACTGTTGTAATCGTAAATAGCCAAAATACGATGATGGGAATTGTTGCAACACCTCTTGCGACATCGCTTAATGCACCGATATTAATCACAGGAGCTAATTCGCTTGACTCTTCTGTAGCAGCTGAACTGTCTAGACTTAAACCAAGTAACGTAATAGTTATTGGAGATAGAAATTTGATTTCAAAAGCAGTTTCTGACAGAGTAAAGTCGATAACTGGAGCAAATATTGAAAGAATTTTCGGTTCAAATTCCAAGGATATTTCATTAGCAGTTGCAAAGAGGATTTCAGCTATAAAGCATGTGAATACTGCATATGTAGTAAGCGAAGCAAATGGTGTAGCTGATGCATTGACAATAGCATCAAAGGCTGGTAGTACAAAGAATCCTGTTATAGTGGTCGATAAAAATATGGTTAGTACAAATACCTTTGCATATTTAAGAGACAATATATCAACTGTATTTTATATTGGAGGTGTAAACTCTATTTCAAACACTCTTCTTAATAAAATAAATACAGTAGTTGATAATGCAGGCTCAATCAATAGAATTTATGGTTCTGATAGACATGATACTAATGTTAATGTTATAAACAGGTTTTATAAAGACAAGAATATTCCTGTTCTTGTAGTTACTAAATCAGACAATCAAGGCTTGATTGACACTGTTTGTGCAGGTCCTTTTGCAGCATTATATAATGCTCCGATTTTGATAACAAATAAGACATATGTTCCTGCAGTTACAAAGAACTTTTTGAGGAAGGTAAGTGTAACAAGGGTGTACCAAATAGGTGGTGGTATAAGCTCAAGTGTTTCAAGTACGATAAAAAATCCTGGATCAAACTCATCCTCGCAAAGTAATGCGAATTCTGGTTCAAATAGCTCTACTGATAGAGTTGTGCCAAATGTGTCAAAACCGCAGGTTGGTGATGTTATCAGCGGAAGCATCAAAGGGAAAACAATAGTGATTGATCCTGGTCATGGTGGAAAAGACTCAGGAGCAAGTGGCTTGTATAACACTTATGAAAAAAACTGGACCTTGACAACAGCATTGGCGTGTGCAGATTATTTGACAAGAGCTGGAGCCAATGTTGTAATGACGAGAAAAACAGATATTTATCCGACCTTGCAAGACCGAGCGGATATAAGCAATAATTCTGGTGCTGTTCTGTTCTGCAGTATTCACTATAATAAGGGTGGAAATATCGTTAATGAAGCTACAGGTGAAATGAGTGGTAATGGAGTAGAAGTATTTAAGGGCGATGGAGAAAGTGCGAATGCTGTTGCTCGAAATATTTTGAATAGTATATTGAATGGATTTAACCTTAGAAACAGAGGTGTCAAAGATGGGACTCACTTGTATGTAATAGCAAATACTGTTGCTCCGGCAGTGCTAGTTGAGGGTGGATTTATGTCTAGCTCAAGAGATGTAAGCATGTTAAATAGTCAAGCAGCATTGAAAAAGATGGGAGTTCAAATTGCAAAGGGAATAATAGCTTCCTTTAAATAAAACAAGTCATGTGACTGGTCAGAGATTATTAATCAAATTTAATTGGTTAATTAATTATGACCAGTCTTTTTGTATTTATATAAAGGGGTTGATTTTAAAAGGTGTTTATAGGAAAGGATCGTAAATTATTTTCGAAAAAAATTTCATTAGAGTTTAAATATATCTTGATTTATAGTATAATAGAATAGCTACAATAACAATTAGGAGTATTGATATGAAAAAATATTTAAAATATATGATATTGGCAGTGTTGGCATTATGTGTATACAAAGCTATCGATAAGGCTTTGGATAGGATGTATTTGGGTCAATATACAATTAATGATTATACAGATGATACTAGATTTACGACTGTAAATAAGGTTATAGACAAGAGATTTAAAAAATCAGATGTTGCGATTCTAATAAATACTGAATATATTGATCAGGTTGTTTCCACTGCACCATATGCTTATGGCAAGAATATTCCTGTATTTTATACTGAAAAACAGAAGGTATTAAAGCCTGTTTATGATAAAATGGAAGAGCTTGGTGTAAAAAAAGTGATTCTTGTAGGTGGTGTAAATTCTTTATCAGAGTCAGTGGAGAGAAGTCTTGAAAGAAATGGTTATAAATTTGAACGGATAAATGAATCAAGAGGTATAAATTTCTCAATAAAAGTTGCAGAGCTGATGATGAATGACAATAAAATCAGTGAGATTGCTGTAGTTACTAATGATGAGTTTGATCTTCCGAATGCAATTTCGTTTTCGCCATATTCTCAGAAAAACAAAATACCTATACTAGTTACGTCAAATACTCAAAATGACTATTTAAAAATAAGAAAACTAATCAGGAATAATAATATAAAAAAAATATATTTAATTGGAAATAAGGGATACTTAAATTCAAATTTTGATAGGTTGGCAAATGTAAATATTCAGAAAATAGAAGGTAAAGACAGATACGATTTTAATAAGAAGCTGATTAAGACTATTTATGGAAAAAGCGATAATGGAAATGTTTATATATCAAAAGGTGGAGAACTGTTGCACAAACGTCATATCGGTTCGGGACAGTTGATAAATGCGATTGCAATTTCTCCATTGGCTGCGGATAATGACTCACCATTATTGTTTATAGAAAATAATTATTTTGAAAACCAAGAAAGCAAAATAGTAGAAAAGAATGGGTACAAAATATTGAATCAAGTCGGTTTCAAAATAGAAAGAAGAAATTATTTTAATATCGAAAGAATGAAAAATGCTACGACAGCTGTACTAATCTTGATTTCGATAATGATGGCCGTGAGAGTTTCACGTAATAATTATGATGAAGATAATGAAAAAGTATTTTAGAAAAATATTTAGGTGTAAAATTGAAGGGAGAAAATTATGTCTTTTTGCGAGTATTCGGGAGAAGATCCGATATTAAAAGAATATATTGAAAAAATAGACTATAGTATCGTTAGAAAAGGTATGGTATTCGATTTATATCAGAGATTTTTTGATATACTGTTGTCTTTCGTTGGATTGCTTATTGGTGTACCAATAATACTGTTTTTTGGTATGTTGATAAAAATAGAGGATAGAGGTCCGATTTTGTATAAACAGGAAAGATTGGGTAAATATGGGCGAGAATTTTATGTTTACAAGCTGAGGTCTATGAGAACTGATGCCGAAAAATTTGGGGCACAATGGGCGGAAAAAGATGACCCGAGAATAACTAAAGTCGGTAGGTTTATCAGAAAAACAAGAATTGATGAAATTCCTCAGCTTATAAACATTTTAAAAGGGGATATGGGTATCATAGGTCCAAGACCTGAGAGATCTGTTTTTACTAAGGAATTTGAAGAAGCGTTTCCTAATTTTGTTTATAGGTTAGCTATTAAGCCAGGATTGACTGGATGGGCTCAGGTTAATGGTGGATACGAAATTGGTCCGGGTGAAAAATTGGAATATGATTTATATTATATAAAAAATAGAAGTGTTATGTTAGATATTAAAATTGTACTGATGACGGCAAAAGTAATTTTTACTGGAGATGGTGCAAGATAGAAGGGGATTTTCGATGTGTAAAGATTTTATTGATGGACTTGTTTCTGTTATAGTTCCTGTTTATAATGCCGAACGATATATTAGAGAGACTCTTGACAGTATAATTGGACAGACTTATAAAAATATTGAAGTAATATGTGTTGATGATATGTCAAATGATTCATCAAGAGAAATAATAAAGGAATATGAATCAAAATATTCCAATATAAAATCTATTTTGCTGTCAGAAAATGCAGGGGTTGCAAACGCGAGAAATGTAGGTATTGAAAATGCTAGAGGGAGATATATTGCTTTTTTAGATAGCGACGATCTTTGGCTTCAAGACAAAATTGATAAGCAAATTGATTTTATGATAAAAAATGGGTATTGTTTTACATTTACAGGATACAGATTTATTGATTCAGAAAGTCAAAAATTAAATACGATTGTTCATGCAAAATCAGAGCTGGCTTATGAAGATATGCTTAGACACAATGCTATTTCATGTCTTACGGTGGTTATCGATAGGTACATTGTAAAAGAAATCCGTATGAAAAAAATTCATCATGAAGATTATGTGGCCTGGCTTGATATATTAAAGCAAGGACATAAAGCACATGGCTTAGATGAATTGTTGGCTTTATATAGAACAAGACGAGGTTCGCTTTCTGGAAATAAGCTTAGGGCAGCTTGTTGGACTTGGAATATACTTAGGAATGAGGAAAAATTAGGCTTTATCAAGGCATTGTATTATTTTAGTAATTATGCAGTGATAAATGTTTACAAGCATTTCCTATCTAAGTGACAATATTAAAGGGAGAAGATAAATGAAAATAAGTTTATTAATAGGAACATATGGAACTAGGATTAAAGAGATGGAGGTTCTATTCGATAGTATAGAAAGACAAACTCATAAAGATTTTGAGGTTATAGTAGGATCTCAAACCAATCATGCTGAAGTTAAACAATTATTGAGCAAATACAGCTTTGCTCATAAACACATTGTTGCCGAGGGTACTGGATGTTCAAAGAGTAGAAATGCTACAATGGAGTATTGTACTGGCGATATATACACATTTACTGATGACGATTGTTGGTACACAGATACGGCATTGGAGGAAGTCAATTCTCACTTTGAAAAGTACAATCCTGATGTAGCGATTTTTCAGAATTTTGATCCCGTGACAAAAAAATCCACAGCCAATTATCCCCAAAATGAGATTCTCGGAATATCGAGAATGCAGACACTAAAGCAAATAACTTTTGATATGTGGTTTAACTCTAGCAGCATTGATCCGCATACAAATAGATTTGACGAAAGATTTGGTATTGGGACAAAGTATAATTCTGGAGAAGAAAATGTGTTTATTATGGATGCGTATAACAATGGAAAACGAAAAATGTATTACTTTCCAATAATAGTTGCTTACCACCCATACAAAAAAGTGAATTATATAGATGAAAATTCTATGATAGGCAAAGGTCCTTTGTTCAAGCGACTTTTTGGCGGATTTTTTGGATTTATATTGTTTATTGCTTTTTGTATCAAAAAGAGAAGTGAAATAAAATTAAACAATGATGGCAAGTATACTTCTATTGTGATAAAGGCAGTAAAGGAGCAGTTCAATTTTAAATTATAAGAGGTAAAAAATGGGTTATTTAGAAAAAATTTCTCGCTTGTCAAGGCAGGCGGTAGAAATGACCAAGTATAGAAAAATTGCAGAAAAATATAAGGGTGAAGATAAGTATAAAGATATGTGGCTAATCTCTGAAAGAGGTATTGAGGCAAAAGACAATGGATATGTTTTTTTTAAATACCTTAGAGAAAATCATCCGGAAATTAACGCATGGTTTCTTATTGATTCATCGCATAAAAAAGATTATGATAAAGTGAAGGATCTTGGTAATATTATAGAATACGGAAGTCTAGAACACAAGATTGCATTCTTTTTAAGCGATGTACTTATTTCTAGTCATACAGGTTTTTTAGAGCCTTGGAATTATAAATTATACAAGCTTATTTTTGATAGGGATAACAAGAAAAAATTTGTATTTCTCCAGCATGGTGTGATTTTATCAGATTTGAGTAAGTATTATAATTCATCAAATAAAATTGATTTGTTCATTACGACTACAAGGGCGGAGTATGAATCAATTTGTCAAAAAAATTATGGATTTGACAAGGGTGTTGTCGTTCAAACCGGACTTGCTAGATATGACAATTTGAATGAATTCAAATTGAAGAAACAGATATTATTGATGCCTTCATGGAGAATGAATATAATAAATCCATCCTATAAGAAAAAAGGTAAGGGCAGTGATGCTGTTTTTTCAAATTCCGATTACTTTAAGGCATTGAATTCCTTAATAAACAATAGTAAGCTAATAGATCTGCTTGAATCAAATGGGGTTGATATGATATTTTATCCACATTTCGAGATGCAACCATATAATCATTTATATGATATTAATAGCGATAGAATTGTCATAGCAGATAGGGAGGAATATGATGTTCAGACCTTGTTAAAAGAATCCTTGATGATGATAACGGATATTTCTTCTGTAGCGTTTGATTTTGCATATATGAAAAAGCCACTAGTTTATTATCAAAAGGTTCCTGATGATAAATACAACCAGGGATATTTTGATTACATTGAGGATGGTTTTGGAGAGGTAATATTAGATGAAAAAAATTTGATAGATATTATTGAGTCATATTTTAGTAATGGCTTTGAAATGAAAGATAAATATGTAAAAAGAGTAGATAGAAGCTTCAATATAAGAGATAATAATAATTCTCAGAGAATTTTTAACGCTATTATCGATTTGATTGGTTAGATTGTTTACATTTTTACAGATAAGGTTAAGAGGAAAGATTGATGAAAATTAATAAGTGGAAAAATTTTTTAGGAGTGTTGTTAGTGTTTCTGGCTGCATTCAAGTATTATTCGGTTATTTTCGATTATGCTAATCTTAATAAATATTGTATGCTGTTGTCATTATTATTATCGACACTTCTGATATTGATAAATTATAAGAAGTACAATTTAATACATTTGGGATTTTTTGTGATACTTTCAATACAGTTTGTCATGTCGAAAAATATCACATTGCTGTATTCATATTATTTATGCTTGGGTTTATTTGCATTGGATTTTAGATATCTGATCAAATGGTTTGTGATATTTAATGCAGTATTTTTCTCAATCTTCTTGATTACAAACCTTATTGGTATAAATCCAACTGAGTATATTGAGGGTAGAAATGATTTCGGCTTTGGTAATCCGAACGCAGCGTTTATAAGCATGTTTATGCTGTGGTCATCATTTTTTTATTTAATCTACGACAGCAAAAAGAATATTGATTTTATTTTGATGCTATTGATGGTTGCACTTATCTATTCTCAAACCGTTACTAGAACAGGTCTATTGACTGCAGTAGGAACGATTTTTGCGTATATTATATTAAAAAATATAGATATTCAGAAGAAAGTTTATAAAATATTGATAGGTGTGTTTCCTTTATTTATGACTTTCTTGAGTTTGATAATAGCATTATTTATGAGCAATAATTACCTAATAAACAAAATTCTGTCTCACAGACCAGTATATTGGAGAACATATTTGATGCATCCTACAAAAGGCGTTAATCTTTTCGGATATGTTTCAAATATTAGAGAGATTCTTTTCACACAGAGAATGCCTTTGGATAGTGGATATATATGGTCATTATACAGTCAAGGCTTGGTAGTATTTGTAATGCTGATTGTGTTTTATTCATTTACAATGTATATATTGTGTAAAGAAAATAAAAAAGCAGAAATATTGTTTATGACTAGTGTATTGATATACTGTTTTGCTGAAAGTATAATGTTGGAAGTATCAACTAATATGAGCTTGGTATTGGTTGTCTATGGAATATATAGAATGAATAAGTTTAATATTTGGGAGGCTTTAGAAGATAGAATATTAAAAAAGAGGAAAAGCAAAGCAATTGACAAAGTAGACAGATAAGAGAGCTCTTGACAAGAGCTTGATATATTTGGTCAATTGAATGATGCTGAATTGAAGTGTTTGGAATGGGAAGTTAGAGTATCGTTTAAGAAGTTATCGGGGAGAAGAATTATGAAAGACGGATTAGTATCGATAATTACTCCAGTATACAATGCTGAAGAATTTATTGTACAAACAATTGAATCTGTTCAAGCTCAGACCTATAGTGATTGGGAGTTGTTGTTGATAGATGATTGCTCTACCGATTCATCTGCTGAGTTAATAAAATCATTTACAGATAATGACAATAGAATAAGATATGTAAAGCTTAATAAGAATTCTGGTGCCGCTGTAACGAGAAATACTGGGTTGGCTATGGCTAAAGGTAGATATATTGCTTTTTTAGATAGTGATGATATTTGGAAAGCTCAAAAGCTTGAGAAGCAAATGGAATTAATCAAAGAGAAAGATATCGGATTTGTGTTTACTTCCTATAGATATGTTATGCAGGATGGCAGTCCTATGTCGAAAGTTGCGAGAGCGCCTGAGAAAATCGACTACAATGGGCTTTTGAAGAACACGATTATTGGTTGCTCAACAGTATTGATTGACAAAAAACTAATCGGTGACTTCAGGATGGCAAATGTAAGGCGTGGTCAAGATACGGCTACATGGTTGCAATTGTTGAAAAAAGCTGACTATGCATATGGAATATATGATGATTTAGTTTGGTATAGAGTTGTTAGTGGATCTCTTTCTGATAACAAGTTTACAGCGATAAAGAGAACTTGGAATACTTATCGTAATGTAGAGCATTTAAGCTTGCCAAAAGCAATGTATGTATTTATTTTCTATGCTTATAATGCTGTTAAAAAGAGATTAATTAGAGATAAAGACGAAATAGACAGGAGTAGATAATGTGAAAATTGTAGTTGCTGGTACTGGTTATGTTGGCTTGGTGACAGGTGTTTGCTTAGCAGAGAAGGGTGGACATCATATCGTTTGCGTGGATGTAAATTCAGAAAAAATATCTATGTTGAAAAATGGTATATCACCAATATATGAAAATGGATTGGAAGAATTAATAAAAAAGAATAACGATTTAAATAGAATTGAATTTACTTCTGATTTTGAATCGGCATATGGTGATGCAGATGCTGTATTTATTGCGGTTGGTACTCCAGAGAGAAGTGATGGCTCCGCTAATCTAGATTATTTAAAGTTGGCTGCGAAGACTATTGCAGAAAATGCTAAAAAAGATATATTAGTGATAATTAAGTCGACGGTACCGATAGGAACCAATGAGCAAATTGAAAAATATGTTAATAAACATAAAAGAGAAAACATTAGAATTGAAGTTGCGTCAAATCCAGAATTTTTAGCTCAGGGTTCGGCGGTAAGGGATACATTTGAAGCTACCAGAATTGTAATTGGAGCTGAAAGTGAATGGGCTAGAGATATTTTGCTGGATATATACAAAAACTTCGATAATCATAAATTGGTTACCAACAGAAATTCAGCTGAGATGATAAAATATGCTTCAAATGATTTTCTGGCTCTGAAAATTTCGTATATGAATGATATAGCAAATTTATGTGAAATTGTTGGGGCAGATATTGAAGAGGTGGCTTTGGGCATGAGCTTTGACAACCGGATAGGTAGTAATTTTCTTAATGCTGGAATTGGATATGGTGGATCATGCTTTCCAAAAGATACAAAGGCTCTTCATTGGTTGTCAAATTCTAATGGATATGAATTAAAGACGATAAAGGCGGCAATAGAAGTAAATGAAATACAAAAGCTGAAATTGGCAAAAAAATCATCTGATTTTGTAGAATCGTTTAATAGCTTAAAGGTCGCGATTCTTGGATTGACATACAAGCCAGGTACCGATGACCTTAGAGAGGCACCCTCTATTGTAAATATAAGATATTTACTTGAAAGAGGAGCAGAGGTAGTAGCCTTTGATCCTGTCGGTATCAATAATGCAAAGAAAATATTTGGTGATACTATAACATATGTAAACGACATTGATTCTGCAATTTCGAAGGCTGAAATGTGTTTTATTATGACAGAGTGGGAGGTTATAAAAAACTATGATGTATCAAATTATAAAAGATTGATGAAAAGACCTCTTGTTTTTGATGGAAGAAACTGCTATAAAATAAGTGAAATGAAGGATAATGGTATAGAGTATTATTCTATAGGAAGGTAGTGTTTTGATGAAGAAAATATGTTATTTGGCAGATGCTTCAAATCCTCATGTAAAAAAGTATTGCAATTTTTTTCTTAAAAAAGGATATGATATTTCAGTAATATCTCTTAATGGTGGAGAAATAGATGGTGTAAAGGTATATGACTTCAATGCAAATGTGGGTGAATTAAGGAATAAAGGTATTTTTAAAAAATTTGGATATTTAAATAACATCGGCGAGATAAAAGGATTAATCAATACTATTAAGCCAGATATTTTTCATGCACAGTATGCGAGTAGTTATGGTTTTTTGGGAAGTTTAATAGGATACAAGCCATTTATCATTTCGGTTTGGGGAACAGATATCTATGATTTTCCGAGAAACGGAATCATTCAAAAATTAATAATAAAGCATAATTTTAGAAAAGCTGACTACATATTTTCAAATAGTGTCGATATGGCTAGAGAAGCAAATTTATATACTGATAAAAGAGTTGATATAACATACTTTGGTGTGGATATGGAAAGGTTTATTCCTTTAGAAAATTCAAAGGATGAAAAATTCTTTACATTTGGTATAGTTAAAAGCTTGGAAAAAAAGTACGGGATAAAGTATTTGATTGAAGCTTATGAAATGCTATACAAAAAGTATGATGGCGAAAAAGATGGAAAAAGACTACGACTTTTGATTGGTGGAAATGGTCAAGAGAGAGAGGCACTTGAAATTCAAGCTAAAAATTCCGATG
Source organism: Peptostreptococcus sp. D1 (assembly GCF_900112955.1). Taxonomy (GTDB): domain Bacteria; phylum Bacillota; class Clostridia; order Peptostreptococcales; family Peptostreptococcaceae; genus Peptostreptococcus. The sequence goes on along the minus strand of NZ_FONP01000001.1, from coordinate 195,680 downwards.
TGAACGACTCTATAACTTTTTTGGGTAGGGTGCAGCCGATAGATATAGTTAGAACATACAATAGCTGTGATGTCTGTGTATTTCCTTCCCTGAGAGAGGGCTTTGGAGTATCGGCTATTGAAGCTCAGGCTTGTGAAACTCCTGTAATTATCACGAATGTTGGAGGTCATCCCGAGTCTGTTGATGCTGGAAAAACTGGAATAATAGTTGAGCCAAAATCTAGTGATGAGCTTTTTAGGGCAATGGAAAAATTGATGCTTGATGGCAAAATGAGAATTGATATGGGAAAATCTGGAAGAGTATTTGTTAGAGATCATTATAGATTTGAAGACAATTTCGAGGATATATCGAAAATTTATGCTGATATACTTGAAAAGTATCCGATTAATAAGTAAACTATAAATAAGTAAGAACTTTGTATTGCATTTTAATTTTTCCGAATTAAGTGGCTTACAAAGTTTTTTTAGTAAAGGTTTATTTATGGAAATTAAATAATAATTGAATAAGATTGTTATAGATGGAGAGATAATATGACTAAAAGTTATGGTATTATAAGGGTAATGATTATTGGTGCAGGTGAGGCAGCACAAATGGTCATTAATGAAATAAACAGGAACCTATCTATGTTAAATAGGGTTGTCGTAGCAATAATAGATGATGCTGTAGAGCTTGTTGGTGAAAAAATATGTGGACATGAGGTTCTTGGAAATACAAATGAAATAAAACAAATTTGTGAAAAGCTGGAAGTGGATGAAATAATTTTTTCTATCGCAAATATATCTATTTCTAGAAAAAAAGAGATTTTGGATATTTGTAGAACTACAGGCTGCCACACAAGGACAATTCCGAGTATCTCAGAGATTATTAACGGAAGGGTGAATTTTAAGGCTATAAGAGATGTAGATATTGAAGATTTATTGGGTAGAGATCCGGTTTTTTTTGATATGGAAAAAATAAAATTATACTTGAATGAAAAAACAATATTGGTTACTGGTGGAGGAGGAACGATTGGATCAGAATTGTGTAGACAAATATCCAGCTACGGACCAAAGAAAATGATAATTTTGGATAACTACGAGAATAATGCTTATAATATACAGCAAGAATTGAAGATGAAGTATGGAGAACGCTTGGATCTTGATGTTATAATTGCAAATATTAGAGAATACAATAGATTGGACAAAATATTCGACAGGTATAGACCTGACATTGTTTTTCATGCAGCCGCACATAAACATGTTCCGTTGATGGAAACAAACAAGACAGAGGCAATAAAAAACAATGTTTTTGGGACTTTAAATCTTGTGAGGTTGGCAGATGAATATGAAATTCAAAAGTTTGTTCTGATTTCCAGTGATAAAGCTGTCAATCCAACAAATTTGATGGGGGCAACTAAAAGGCTGTGTGAGATAATCATCCAGATATACAATACAATCAGCAACACTGAGTTTGTTGCAGTGAGGTTTGGAAATGTATTGGGAAGCAGTGGCTCGGTTGTTCCGCTATTTAAAAAACAAATAGCTGCTGGTGGACCAGTAACTGTTACTCATAAGGATATAATAAGGTATTTTATGACGATACCAGAAGCTGTAACACTTGTTATGCAAGCCGGTGCGATGGCACATGGTGGAGAAATATTTGTCTTGGATATGGGAGATCCAGTGAGAATAGATGACCTTGCGAGAAATTTGATAAGATTGAGTGGATTTGAGCCAGACAAAGATATTGAGATAGTGTATACAGGCTTGAGATTGGGCGAAAAGCTTTTTGAGGAATTATTAATGGCAGAAGAAGGTCTTGGTAAAACAGAGCATAATAAAATATTTATAGGGAGCCCACAGTCATTTGATAGTGAGGATGTATTTTCATTGATAGATAGATTAAAGCAAGTCGTAAAAAACGAAGAAGATGAGAAGGTAGATGAATTGATGAGGCTATTGGTTGATACATATGTGAAACCAGAGTATGTCAATAATATATAGAGGTGTAAAATGTCGAAAACTGCAAAAGCAACCTTCTTTTTGATGGTTGTTACTATTCTTTCAAAAATTATAGGATTGGCAAGAGACAGTGTCCTAGCATCTGCATATGGTACAGGGATGTATGTTGCTGTGTATAACACTGCTAATAAAATTCCAGTAGTACTGTTTGCCGTAATTGGCTCGGCATTGGCTACCAGCCTAATTCCGTTATACAATAAACTTTCAAATGAAGATTCTGAGGAAAGGGCGCTATCCTTCTTAAATTCAGTTATCAATATTGTGGTTATTGCATGTCTAGTAATTTCTGTGGGAGGTATATTGGCTGCTGGTCCACTAGTAAAGATTTTTGCTGTGGGCTATGAAGGTGAAGCTTTTAGGCTGTGCGTTCAGGTTACAAGGATATTGCTACCGACAATTATTTTTGTGGGATTGGCAAATATTTTTACTGCCTATCTTCAGATAAAAAAGAGGTTTGTAATACCAGGGTTAATAGGATTTCCTTATAGCATAATAATAATTATATCAATACTTTTAAGTACGAGAACTAATTTTTATGTACTAATCTTTGGAGCATTTATCGCAATTGCTTCAAAGACCATATTTCAGATTCCGTTTATTTACAAGGAGGGATATAAATATTCGAGAAAAATAGATTTGCACGATCAGGTTATGAAGGATATGATGATATTGGTCATACCTGTTATAATAGGTGTTGGTGCAAATCAGATAAACTCTGTTGTTGATGAATCTCTGGCGTCTCTCTTGGGGACAAGCATTGTGGCGTCATTTGGGTATGCCAGAAGACTCTATGAATTTGTTCAAGCGTTGTTCATCACTTCTATATTGTCAGTTGTGTATCCGAAGTTTTCACGTTTAGTCGTGAGTGACAAAATAGATAGATTTGTAGATAGTATGATTCAGACGATGAATGTGATAATAATAGTATTAGTTCCTATAGTGATAGGCTGTGGAGTTCTTGCTAAACCTATAGTTGAAGCTTTATTTCAACGAAATGCGTTTACTGCAGAGGATACTATAATTACTGCGAATATACTCATTATTTATGTGACAGGTGTTTTAGCATTTGCGTTGAGAGACGTTATGTCAAGAGGTTTCTATTCTCTTGAGGATAGCAAAACTCCGATGACAAATGGTGTAATTGCGATAATTTTCAATGTTGGATTGAATCTTATATTTATAAAACCACTTGGATATAAAGGGCTTGCTTTGGCAACATCCATATCGGCGTATATAGGTCTTTTCTTGTTCTTTAGAAGCATGAACAAGAAAGTTAATTACTTCAGTCCTAAAAAAAATATTATCGTTTTTACAAAATGCTTTATATCTGCAGCTGTGATGGGTATTGTGGTAAGATTTATTTTCAATATGATGACTCCACATCTTAATCAAGGGTTGATATTTAAGGCAGCAAATCTTGGTATTTCTGTGATGCTGGGGGCATTGGTATATGCCATAATAATGTATTTTATGAAAGTAGAAGAGTATAATATTTTGGTTAATCTATTTACAAGGGGAATTAAAGGAAGAATAAAAAGATTACAAAAAAATATTAAAAAGTAACAAAAAATAACAAAAATTTATATAAAGGTTACAATTTGTAAATTTTTACCTTGCAAATTGTAACCTTTTATGTTAGAATTGTATTAGTGATGATGCAAAGGAGGTAGACATGCAGTATAAAAAACGGAATAAGAAGGTAATTGCTTTGGCTTTGGCTGGGTTTATTCTAACATCTAGTATTGGAACAGAAATATCTTTTGCAAATACTATTGAACAAACAGAAAGTATAAGTGCTGAAGAGCAAGAATCTGCAAGTTCACAAAATCAAGACAATACTACAGATAGTAGTGATGGTTACACGAATGAAAATGGCGAATTTGCTACGAGTGAAGATGTTTCTGGACAAAATGAAGCTCAACAACAAAACAGTGGAGCTGAAGAAAGTGCTACACTTGATGGTTACGAAGTAAATGTTGAGGGAAAAGCTATAAAAACAGCTGCCCAAAAACTGAATGGATTTGTGAAGGATGGAAACAAATGGCGTTTCTATGTTAATAATGTCCAGGTTAAGGGATGGGTAGATTATAAAGGAATAAAATACTATATTATAAATACATATGCCCTTCCACAAAATATGTGGAGAAATATTAAAGGCTATAAGTACTACTTTAATAAAGATGGTGTTATGATTAAAAATCAAAAGATATTAATAGATGGTAAAGAATATCAGTTTGATGGCAATGGTCATTTAATAAATAATAACAACTCTGTTAAGGTTGGAGTTGTTTCGACTCAGCAGCAAGAGGAGTATAAAAGGGGAGAACAAATTCTTATCGATTCTGTGAATAATGGTAAGAATTTTGTCAAGAATGGATTGTTTAGTGAAGAAGGAAAGTGGTATAAATATGAAAATGGCAATAGAACTAGAGGCTGGTTTAAAGACGGAAATAAAACATATTTCTTTTTAAACACACTTAATAGAGCTGAAAATATATGGAGAGCAATAAATGGAAAGAAATACTATTTTGAGGCCGATGGTACTATGGTTGCCAACAAGATTAGATATATCGATGGAAAAACATACTTTTTTAATGCAGATGGATCTCTAAATACGAATATAAAAACTACGCTTATTCAAAAAGACGTTGATGTAAGGCGTGAATCTAATAACTCTTCAGCAGTAGTTGGAAGATTCATTAAAGGTAACGGAGTAAGAATACTTGAGGAAAATGGTAGCTTTGCAAAAGTACAAAGTGCTGATGGTACAATTTCAGGTTGGATTCCTAACACATCATATATTAGTGAATCTGAGAAGAAGATTAATAATGTAATTGCAGTTGCGAAATCAAAACTTGGATCTTCATATGTCTGGGGAGCGACTGGTCCAAATTCATTTGACTGTTCTGGATTAATGCTTTATTCTTTTAAAAATGGTGCAAACGTAAATTTGCCAAGAGTATCAAGGCAGCAGGCTACTGTTGGAAAATATGTTTCTAAATCTGAGTTGAAGCCAGGAGATTTGATATTCTGGGGCTCACCAATTCGTCACGTAGGAATGTATTTGGGTAATGGCAAATATATTCATGCGCCGGAGCCAGGTACCTCTGTAAGAATTTCTACTCTTGGATCATACACGACAGCTAGAAGAATAATTCAATAGAGATTAATTTTTTGGAAGGTGAGTTTTTTCTCACCTTTTAATTTATTAATAAAGAAAAAAATGGTATGATTTAATTTTGTGCCTAATAAATAAAAGAAAAAACAAGAATGATATTAATATTATTTTTAAATAAATTATATAGTTAAAAATGCTATTGTTTTAACTACATAAGCGTGATAAAATAGTATTAATGTTATAATAATGTACAATAAAAAAACATATAAAATACAAAATTTGTTTTTTCTTTAGCGTGGCCTCGATTGAGTATACCAAAAATAAAAAATCAATAGGAGGGTAAAATGAAGAAAAGGTTATCTATTGTACTATTTGTATTGACAATTGTTTCAGTACTACTAATTTTGAAACCGTCTTCGTCAAGTGCATCAGAGCAAGAAATGAGGGCAGCTTGGGTTTCTACAGTTTTTAATATCGATTGGCCATCAAAAGGGTCACAAGGTAATGCAGCAAAACAAAAACAGGAGTATATTAATCTCTTAGAAAAATTAAAATCAGCAGGAATTAACACCGTTGTAATTCAGGTTAGACCGGAGTCGGATGCACTATATAGGTCTAGCATAAATCCATGGTCTAGATATCTAACGGGTGTTCAAGGCAAAAATCCTGGTTACGATCCATTACAGTTTGTATTAGACGAATCTCATAAAAGAGGCATAAAGGTACATGCCTGGTTTAATCCATACAGAGCAAGTATTTATGAGGACATTAGCTCTACTGCGAGTAATAACGCTATTAATACTCACAGAGATTGGGTTGTGAAGCACGGAAATAAATGGTATTACGATCCAGGTATTCCGGCAGTGAGAGATTATATAGTAAATACGGTTTCTGAGGTTGTCAGAAATTATAGCATTGATGGAGTTCATTTTGATGATTATTTCTATCCGGCTACAGATTTCAATGATAGTAGATCATTTGCAAAATATGGCTCTGGAAACAAAGAGCAGTGGAGAAGAAGAAATGTAAGTACAATGATTGATCAGGTTCATAGAGCAGTAAAATCAATAAAGCCAAATGTTGATTTTGGTGTCAGCCCAGCAGGTATTTGGAGAAATAGAAGTAATGATTCAAATGGTTCAAATACTTCTGGTGGAGAATCATATGCTAAACATTATGCAGACACTAGATATTGGATAAAAAATAATTTAGTGGATTATGTGGTTCCTCAGGTATATTGGAGAATTGGTCATTCGAAGGCTGACTATGCGACACTTGTAAAGTGGTGGTCAGATCAAGTTAGAGGTACAGGAGTAAAGCTATACATTGGTCAAGGTATTTACAAGCATGGTCAAAATGAATATGGAGGAGAGGATGTTGCAGCTGAAATAAAGCAGCAAATTAATTTAAACAGAAGATATTCTGAAATCAAGGGTAGCATTTATTTCTCAGCAAGAGACATTGCCAATATTGATCAAATATATAATGATTTGAAATCTCTTTATGGATCATATAATGGCAACTTTGGAGCAGGCTCAGATAACAATACATCTTCAGGGACAGGCTCAACAGGTAGATTGCCGTATCAGAATGAGATGATGGGCAATGACAGAGCTGAAACAGCTATTCAAATAAGTAAAAAAAGCTATCCAAATGGAGCTCAAACGGCGATATTGGTAAATGGTAATGACTTGGTAAATGCAGTGGTTTCGAGTCCATTGGCATCACAAAGGAATGCACCGATACTTTTGAGTTTTGCTGGCGGAGTTAGCTTAAATACCGCAAATGAGATAAAACGATTGAAAGTAAGTGAATTGATAGTCATTGGCGATGGCAACTCAATAACACAGCATGATATAAATACAGTTAAAAGAGTAAATTCAAATATAAATATTGACAGGATAAACTCTTCGGATCCAGAGAAAGTATCAAGAATTATTTTTGATAAAATAAGCGAAACAAGAGCTGTGGATTCAGTGTTTATAGCAAGTAAAAATGCTTTACCAGATGCACTTTCTATAGCATCGAAGGCTGGTGTACAGAAAACTCCGATACTAATTTCTTCTAACGACAGTATTTTAGACGAAAATGTTGCTTCTATTAGAGATAATGGAATAAGCAATATATATTTTATCGGCGGACCAAATGTATTATCAGATAATGTAATTGCACAGGTTGGAAATGCGATTGGATTAGATTTATCACAATATAGAATATATGGAGAGGATAGAATAGATACTAATACAAAGGTATTGGAGAAATTTTATGGTAATAAATTTTCGCAAAAAGCTTTCTTAACGAGAAGTGATGCTCCAATTGATGCGATAACAGTAAGTGCTTTTGCACAGAAGTCAGACTCTCCAGTTATTTTAGTTGGTAGATCTGTATCTGATTACCAGAGACAGATTCTCTCAGAAAGAATGGCGAGTTTAGTGTATAGGGTTGGTGGTGGAATTAACTTAAATTCGTATAAAACTATCTATAGCTTACTTGGTGGTGATATGAAGTAGATTATTGTCCCCCCAAGTATATAGCTTGATATTAATTAACATTTTGTTAAATAATATAAAAATCATATTACCTTGGGGGGTGTTTTTCTATGGAAGGACTATTAGAATTAGTCAAAGCCATAAATGGTATTTTATGGGGAAAGGTTTTACTTTTTTTACTTGTAGGTTGTGGTATTTTCTTTACAATTAATCTGAGAGGAATACAGGTAAGAAAATTTGGTAAGGCTTTCAAACAGGCATTTGGAGGTTTTTCTCTAAAAGGTGAAAAAGCTGGTAAGGATGGTATGACCTCTTTTCAATCACTTGCAACTGCTATAGCAGCTCAGGTTGGTACTGGTAATCTTGCTGGTGCTGCAACTGCAATTGTGTCAGGTGGACCAGGTGCAATTTTCTGGATGTGGTTGAGTGCGTTTTTTGGAATGGCAACTATTTTTGCTGAAGCAGTTCTTGCTCAGTTATTTAAAAAAGATGTAAATGGACAGGTTACTGGTGGTCCGGCATATTATTTGAGATATGGTGTGAAGAGTAAATTTTTATCAACACTTTTTGCAGTATCGATAATAATTGCACTTGGGTTTATAGGTAACATGGTACAAGCCAATTCCATAGGTTCGGCTTTCAAATCAGCTTTCAATATTAACCCACTAATTGTAGGAATTGTTTTAGCTGTTATTTCGGGATTTATTTTCATTGGTGGTATTGGAAGAATTGCATCATTTACTGAAAAGCTAGTTCCTGTAATGGCGGCATTTTATATTATTGGTGGTGTTATAATATTAATTGTTATGGGTGGAAAGACAGTTGATGCGATTAGAATGATATTTGTTGGTGCATTTAACCCTTCTGCAGTTCTTGGTGGTGCAGCCGGTGTAGCAGTAAAGGATGCTATTAGATATGGTGTTGCTAGAGGATTATTCTCTAATGAAGCAGGTATGGGCTCTACTCCACATGCTCATGCTGTTGCCAAGGTTGACGATCCTACTCAACAGGGATTAGTTGCCATAGTTGGTGTGTTTATTGATACATTTATAGTTTTGAATATCACTGCATTGGTAATAATTGCCACTGGAGCAGATAGAATAGGAGAAAAGGGAATTACGGTAACTCAAAAGGCATTTGAGGCTGGCTTTGGATCATTTGGATTGATATTTGTTGCAGTTGCATTGCTATTCTTTGCATTCTCAACTATAATAGGCTGGTATTTCTTTGCTGAAGCAAATGTGACATATTTGTTTGGTGAGAAGTCACTTATGCCTTTTAGAGTAATCGTTTTGGTATTTATCATATTGGGTACAGCTCTACAGGTCGATTTAGTATGGGAGCTAGCAGATATGTTCAATGCGATAATGGTTATACCGAATGTTATAGGTTTGGTATACTTATCTAAAAAGGTAAAGGATGCTATGAACAGTGCAGAATCTAAAAAAATAATTTAAAATCTTCTACTAAGTTTATTAGTTTTCAAATAAAAAGCTTGCATATCTATCTGTTTAGATGGATGCTGCAAGCTTTTTAAATGTTTTTTATTTATGTTTTATTTGCCTTGTGTTAGAGAGCAGAAAAGTATTTTGTGATTTAGAGTGTATGAAATCTACATTTAAATACTGGGGTTTTTAGTTTTTGGATTCATCGAATTGTACATCATTAAAGATAAAGCTTTTAAGTATCTTTATTGATTCTGGCTCAAATCTAAGTACCCATCCGTAGCTTCCATAAATTCCGCCAGTTGAATATTTTTCTGATGATACAATTGGAAACTCCATTTGTTTAATTGAGCCAGTACCTATTCTTAACACATCAATACTATACTTTATCATCTTTGTTGTACTCATATTTGTGCTGATATAAGGTGCTGCTGCCTTTATCAAAAATGGGTATTTTAGCTTCGACGTATTTTTAATTTCCTTTAGCAGATTGGAAACAATCATTCTCTGTCTGTTATCTCTACCAAATGCACTGTCATTTTTTCTTATTCTAGCAAAGGAAAGTGCTTGGTATCCATTTAATTTTTGTGAGCCTACCCTTGTTATCAATGTCATTTCCCCCTTATCTGGATTTTCACTCCATTTATAGGTTTCAGGTATGAATTTATTCATCTCTGTCATTTCATCCTCGGTTACGTTAACGGTTACACCACCTATGGCATCAATGATTGATATAAATGATTGGAAGTTGATTAATACAACATCATCTAAATCTATCTCGAAATTAGATTCAATGGTGTCAATTAAAAGTTTTTCCTTGCCATAAGCGTATGCATGAGTCAACTTTGAATAGCCATAGCCAGGAATGTTTACAAACGCATCTCTAGCTAGTGATGTTATCTTGAGACTGTCATTTACATTGTCTATTGTCAGTATCATCATAGAATCTGTTCTTGAAGCATTTTCTCCAGGTCTAGCATCAGATCCTAAAATAAGTATATTTTTTATTCCATCTTTATGGGCATATGAATGCTTTTCCAAAGAGCCTGTGTCGATGTTGCTTGAGTTTATTTTACTTAAATATGAAACTGATAGACCAAATATGGCCAAGGGTGTTGCTAGTAAAACCAGAAGTAATATTATCATTAATTGTTTTAGTCTTTTCATAAAATTGCACCTCTCTAGTTTAATTCTATACCAGTAATATTAAATTAGGCATAACTGACGACGATTTTTAAGAATTTGTTAATATTGATAAAATCATAAAAAAATTGTAAGATTTATTCGTAGCGAAAAAATCTTACAATTTTGTTTTCGTTATTTTATAGAGATATGAGCTTATATTACCGATAATATTTTAGATTTGTGTGTTATCTTAATATCCATATATTATTCTAATATCCATATGATTTATATCTCATATATTCGCTGTTTTCAGGATACTGAGATTTTTTACCAGATGCTTTCCAATTTTCATCAGCATCAAGGAGTTTTTGTTTGTCAAGATTCTTGTTGTTGAAAATAAAGTCATGTAAAAATTTAACTTCATATTGTTCAAATGGTATTACATATCCAGATTCAGGTAATCTGATTTCGTTCTCTGGATGAAGTGGAAATTGCATAGTATTGATATGGAAATTTCCTATAGACAAAACCTCTTTTCCTAGAAGCATTATATCTGATGGACTCATATTTGTTTTTACATATGGCATAACAGCATCAAGAAGCTCTGGATACTTTGTAAAGGATGTGGATTCGACTTTCTTAAGAATTGCCTCAATTAGAACTCTCTGTCTATTATCTCTTTGCATTGTTCCATCATTTTTTCTAATTCTTGCATATGTAAGAGCTTGGTATCCTTTCAAATGTTGTTTTCCAGATTTTGTAATATACTCAATCTTATTTTTATTTTTCTTTTTATCCCATGAATAGGCTTCCTTGATAAACTTATTCATTTCATTAATTTCACTTGGCTGGATGTCGATTTCAACTCCACCAAGAGCATCTACTATATCGATGAACGTGTAAAAATCCACTTTCGCATAATTTTGTATATCAAGCTTAAAATTATTTTCAATAGTTTCAATCAGCAATTTTTCTTCACCATATGCGTATGCATGTGTGAGTTTTTCATAACCATGATTTGGAATACTAACATAAACATCTCTTCCTAGAGAGGTCAATTTTAATGATTTATGCTTTCCATCGACTGTCAAAATCATCATGGAGTCCGATCTAGATATGGTTTCTCCAGGTCTGGCATCAGAGCCTATAAGAAGAATGTTTGTAATGCTATTATCATATTTATAGTCGTTATTTGCCAGTATTGAAAAATCGCCATTTACCTGCATTGTCTTTAGTTTTGAATAAATAATACCAGCAAATGCTATAGGTATTATTACAACTAATATAGCTAAAATAATTACGAATTTTTTTAGCCAAGACATTTTATCACCCTCTTTTCTGTAAAAGTCACTACAATATTATAGTTTATATTTTTCATCAAGTAAATAGAAATATTAAAATTTTATGATTTAAGATGAATAATTTTATCTAGTGTTTACAAGTATGGTATAATATTAGATGAAAAAGAATTAAGGAGGTAATTGATGGTTAGATTAGTTGCAGTTGACATGGATGGAACTTTCTTGGATGATAATAAGAAAAAATCTCCAGAATTTGGAAAAGTTTTGAATGCTTTAAAGGATAGAGGAGTTACATTTTGTGTTGCAAGTGGAAGGCAGATGGCAAGTATAAAAGATGAATTTGCTGGATATGAGGAAGGGATTGTATTCATTTCTGATAATGGAACTGTGATAGATATAGAGGGAACAACCTATTGTATTTCGATGTTTGAAGAAGATCTTTCAAAACAAATATTAAATACTTTAAAAAGTATGCCGGATAAAAAAACTGTGTATTGTGGAGTAGAGTATTCCTATATAGATTCAGATGACGAGTTGTCAATTAGAAATGCGAAGCTATATTTACCAAAACATGCCATTGTAAAGGATTTCTTTGAAATAGATGAGCCTCCTGTGAAGATTTCCGTATACTCTGAAAACGGATACGACAGTGATTTTAAACAGCTTCAGGATAAATTTTCAGATGTGGCTACAATATGTACATCAGGATTTGAATGGTTAGATATAGTACCAAAGGGCTCAAGTAAAGGTGTTGCTTTAAAGAGAGCTCAGGAAATTCTGGGTATACCAAAAGAAGAATGTATGGCATTTGGCGATCAGATGAATGATTTTGATATGTTAAATCAGGTTTATTATAGTTACGCCATGGAGAATGCAGTTGATGAAATAAAGCAAATAAGCAGATATACAGCTCCTTCGAACAATGAATATGGTGTAATTACTGTATTAAAAGAATTTTTTGGTATTGAATGATTTTTATTGGTGCGAGTAAAATGATTAAGTGGTGATATTATGGCGAAAAATACCTATAATGTAAGAAACACCAAGCGAGGTGGTAGAAAAAAGAACAATTCTATTAGAAATAGTAAAAGAAATTCTAGTAGCAATCATATGAATAGAAAGAGTAAAGCTTCAAGAAGATTAAACCTAAAAAAACTGTTTTTTTTGGTTTTGATGGTTTTTGTTCTGATTTTTTGCCTATACAAGGTTACATCAGGCTTTATTGGTAAATTTAGAAGTGATAACAGTACGAAAACAGTTAAGAAATTGAATGCTGAGGAAATTCAAAAGCAAAAGGATAATGTTATTAACATAATGATAGATCCTGCAAAGGGTGGAAATAACGAAGGGCTGTCGACAAAAAAATTAAAGCTTTCAGAAAAAGATATTAATTTGGATATTGCCAGATTAGTAAGTACAAATCTATCAAAATACAAAGATGTTAATGTAATTCTTTCAAGAGAGTATGATGAAGATATGTCTGTCAAGGAAAGAGCTAAAATGGCAAAAAATAATAATATGGATATTATTGTTTCTATTAGGTTGAATGCTCAGGCTAATGGAGATGATGCGAATGGGATTGACACATACTATACAGATCCAAAGGAGAAGCCGTCTATAGTTTCAGATGCAAGTGAAGAAAAAAAGGATGATAGCTCCAGTTCTGATATGACAAAGAAAACAATAACCATAGCAGATGAATCAAAAGTAGAAAAGAGAGAAGAACTTTCAAAGAAATTGGCAATCAAAATTCAAGAAACTACAATTTCATTTGTTAAATTGAGAGATCGTGGTGTGGTAAATCAAAGCTATGATATTCTTAAATACGCTGAAATGCCATCAGTGATTATTCATGCTGGGTTTATTACAAATAAATCAGATTCAGCAATTTTGGAGGATAAGGAAAAATTAAAAGATTTGGCAGATGGAATTAGCACTGGTATATTGAGCTTTATCGACACTAACAGAAAAGAGATAAAGGCAGACAGAATTAATTATAGATAAATTTTGTGTAAAAGCTTGTAATATAGACATTAATTGTAGATGAGGTAAATACGTGGATCATTACAAATCAGGACAGAAATTTTGGGATAGTTTATCCAAAAAAAAATGTAAGGCTGAGGGGATATATTATACTTCTTCTGATATTGTAAATTTTATGATAGATATTACATTTGATACTATTATCAGAAATAAAAAAATTTACAAAGAAAAGGATTTGATTTATTTAAAAATACTTGATATTGCATCTGGTAGTGGTTTTTTCTATTTTGAGGTAATTGATAGATTTCTAAATTTTAGAAAAAATTGGCTTGAGGAGCTTGATGACAATAGATTAAAAGTAAATAAATCGATAAATGAGTATTTCTCTTATGGTAGAGAGCTTAGCATTGAGGATATATTGATAAACATAAAGGATAATGTGTTTGCAATTGAAAAGGATAGAGAATCAGTTGACTTTTCTAGAGATATTTTCAGTAAGAAATATGAAGAGCTTGTAAATTTCTCAAAGGTTGATTTTTCACATAATATTATAGAGGGTGATGCTTTATTCTACAGAGAAGGGAATATATTTGAATCAAGGTTTGACCTTTTGATAGGAAATCCACCTTATGTTGGTAGTAAGGAGATTTCAAACGATTACTCAAAGCTTCTTCGAGAAAATTATGCTGATGTATATAAGGATAAGTCCGATTTATATTATTGCTTTTTTAAAGCTGCAGTGGATTTGCTGAAGATAGGCGGAATATGCACATATATTGTTCCAAGGTATTTTTTTGAAGCAGAATCAGGTAAGTACCTTAGAAAATATTTGAGAAATCATATAAAGATAATTTCAATAGTTGATTTGAGAGATCCAGATGCGTTTTCAAGCAATGTTGGAACATCGAGCTGTATTATTACATTTGAAAAAGTTTCTGATTCGCTTGAAGACAATGCGTTTTCCGATATTCTTATTGAGATACTTTCGATTTCAAGTGTAGATGGTAGAATAAAAAGAGAGCGTGGATTCCTTATGATGAGCGAGGACAACTGGTGTATATTAAATGAACGGGAGATGGAGATTTCAACAAAATTGTCACAAAAAGAACATTATAAGCTAGGAGATATTGTGGATTTTCATCAGGGAATAATAACAGGCTGTGATAGTGCATTTATTTTCGAGTCGAGTTCTGAAGTGATAAAAAATTTGGATGTTGATGTGAAAAAGAGTTGGATAAAGTCGAAGCATATAAAAAAATATGGAGTGGAAAATTCTGAGCTGGTTCTTGTATATAGCAATGATTTGCAGGCGGATGAAATTGATGAGAAATACCTTAAAAAGCTGGAAATCTTCAAAGAAAGATTACTTAATCGCAGGGAAGTAAGGCTTGGAGCTAGAAGATGGTTTGATCTTCAGTGGGGAAGAAATAAGGAATTATTTTGCAAAAGTAAAATTATTTTTCCGTTCAAAAGCAGAGACAATAGATTTGCATTGGACAATGATAATATTTATTTTAGTGCTGATGTTTACTCTATGACGATAAAGAAAGAGCTTGAAGGTGAAATTTCCTATGAATACATATTGGGACTGCTCAATTCAGAGGTTTATGAAATATATCTAAGGTCCTTTTTGAAAAAAATGGGAAAGGGTATTGTAGAGTACTACCCATATTCATTAAATAGAGCCTGTATATTTATCGACGAAAATTATGGAGATATAGAAAAATTGTCAAAAAAAATCTTGAGTACTAGTGATGAAAATGAAAAAAAGCATTTGCAAGAGCGGATTGATGCATTGATTTTTTCTTGTTTGTAAAAAAATATAAAAAATAAAATAATATATGTAGTATTTTACTTAAAAATGGGGTAAAATATATGTAAGATTTTATTGATACGCAGTATTGATGAAATAAATATATTGCGCTTCAATAGCAATAAATGGTTTAATTTAGTTAATTATTATACAATTGGCTTGTATATAAATAGATAAGTGTTATACAATAGAGTTGTATAATCGATTATTTTAAAAGTGGAGGTTATTATGGAAAAAAAGGTAACAATTATTAATGAGACAGGTCTACATGCGAGACCAGCTAGTTTATTTGTAAAGAAAGCGTCAGAATTCAAATCAAGTGTTGAGCTTGTTTACGATGGTGAAAAGGTCAATGCTAAATCTATTATGGGAATAATGAAGCTTGGTTTGGCTAAGGGAACTGAGATAGTAATAGAAACACATGGAGAAGACGAAGAGTTGGCACTAAATGAAATGGTACAATTAGTGGAAAACGGTTTTGGAGAAAAATAAATAAAGGTTTAAATGTTAAGGGTTTTGCTCTTAGCATTTTTTGTATTATTTGAGGAGGAAAGATTATGGTTATTAAAGGTATTGGAGCATCTCCTGGTATTGCGATAGGAAAAATATTGGTATTAGAAAATACTGAGATGATAATCGAGAAGAGAGAAAACTCTGATGTTGAAAAAGAACTTGTAAAATTAAGTGATGCAGTGGAAATTTCAAAGGCTGAGCTTCAAAATGTAAAAGAAAAAGTTAAAAATGAGCTAGGCGAAGAGGAATCTGAAATATTTGGTGCACATCTGTTGGTTTTAGATGATCCAGAGTTTATTGGAGAGGCTGAAAATAAAATAAAAAATGAATCTGTAAACGCTGAATATGCTTTGGACAGCGTAAAGGAAATGTTTGTTTCTATTTTTGAATCTATGGACAATGATTATATGAGGGAAAGAGCTGCTGACATAAAGGATGTTACAAATAGAGTATTGAGACATATTCTTGGGATAAAGGTTGTAGATTTGTCATCCTTAGATGAAGAGGTAATATTGGTTGCTAACGACTTAACTCCTTCTGATACTGCTGTTATGGATAAGTCTAAGGTGTTGGGATTCTTGACAAATATTGGTGGACGAACTTCTCATACTGCTATTATGGCAAGGACTCTTGAAATTGCTGCTATAGTTGGATTAAATGACATCACAGAGAAGGCAAACGATGGCGAATTTGTAATTTTTGATGGAGACAAAGGCGAAGTAATAATAAATCCAACGCAGCTAGAAATAGATTTATACACTGAAAAGAAAAAAGCATTTGAGATCGATAAAAAATCTCTTGAGCTTCTAAAGGGGAAACAATCGATAACTATTGATGGAAGGGTTGTTGAGCTGGCAGGTAATATTGGTACTCCGAATGACGTAGAGGGTCTTATTAAAAATGATGCAGAGGGTGTTGGTCTATATAGAACAGAATTTTTGTATATGGATAGCAATGAGCTTCCTAGTGAAGAAGTTCAGTTTGAGGCTTATAGGGCAGTGCTTGAAGGTATGAATGGCAAGCCTATCGTAATTAGAACTCTTGACATAGGTGGAGACAAAAAATTAAGCTATTTTGAAATGGATGAGGAAATGAATCCCTTCTTGGGATACAGAGCAATCAGATTGTGTTTGGATAGAACTGATATTTTTAAAACACAATTGAGGGCACTATATAGAGCATCAATGTTTGGCAAGCTTAGAATAATGTTTCCAATGATATCCTCATTGGAAGAATTGCTATCTGCAAAAAAAGTGTGTGAGGATGTAAAGCACGAGCTTGAGAAAGAGGGTGTAGCTTATTCTGATGATGTTGAAATTGGAATGATGATAGAAATACCTTCTGCTGCAGTGATTTCTGATATACTTGCAAAGCATGTGGATTTTTTCTCTATTGGTACAAATGATTTGATTCAGTATACATGTGCAGTTGATAGGATGAACCAAAAAATCAGTTATCTTTATAATCAATTTAATCCGGCAGTTCTTCGATTGATAAGATTGGTTATAAAGAACGCTCATGCTGAGGGAAAATGGGTTGGAATGTGTGGAGAATCTGCTGGTGATCAGAAGATGATTCCTATTCTACTTGGCTTTGGATTGGATGAATTCTCGATGTCTCCAATTTCTATCTTAAGAGCTAGAAGGTTGATAAATTCTGTAAGTAAAAGCGATATGGAAAAGCTATCAGAAGATATTTTAGCTTTATCTACAGCGGAAGAAATCGAATCTTATATGGATAATTTTATAGCGAATAGATAATAAAAATATACAATAATAACCTATAGTAAAAAAATAAAAATATACAATAAAAACAAAAAATTGAATAAAAACAAAAACTAAAAAATACTAGATATTAATCTAGTATTTTTTAGAGTCTAAAAAGACTTTGAAGTGATTATGGTAGTTTTGTAAACAAAACGTAATAGCGTAATAATTGTATTAGACTAATTTAGAATAGTTTTTAGTCTGTTGTTTCTTGAGTTCAAATCAAGATTATCAGTTTTTGTAAGCTTAACTGAATATCTCTTTCCATCGACAAAGAAAACAATAATCTTGTTATTATTGAAATTATATTCTCTATATTTTTCCATTTTTAAGCTACTGATTTTCTGTAACTTTTCTATATCTGTATCATTTGAAAGCTCGTAGTGGGCATCAGATTTCATCAACAGGTTAATTAAATTTTTTTCTTCGCCTATTTCATAAATACGATACTTCTTAACAATTTTTTCTAGTTGCTCAATATCCAAAGCGACATTGATTGGAGAACCGCTGTCATCCTTAGATATATTGCCACACAAATCCTGTTCATGAACAGGGTATAATTCATTATCATTAACATCAATAACTTTGTTGAAATGAACATACTGTTTATTGTTCACGTAGCCTTCATTTTTTACTTCAACAAAACCTGGGATGTAACCGATACAAAAAGATTCTATCGATTCCTTGTGAAACTTGTTTGAGATTGGTAAAATCTTTGTTGTATTATTCTTTTCATCAATATCTAAAACAATTGCATAATCCAAAGAGTAAGTATCTTTGTCAACATTATCTAGAGCAAAAAAATTATATCTAACAACATCACCCAACATAAGTTTGTACCTCCGTTTTATTTTAGAAAACCTTTTTCTATATAAAATATTATCATATTTTATTGTATAAGTCTAGTCTTTTTTATGAAAAAATATAAAAATGACCAATATTTTATAAAATTCTATTTTAATATGACATACTATTTATAGATTCATTGATAATTATGATGTATTATAAAAAATGAATTTTCGAAAAAAGAGCTGACCAAAAATTTATTTTTGGTCAGCTCTAAAACTATATATTTGATGTTAATATTTTTTATGGTTAATTTGAATTATATGCACTAATAAATGCGTTTACAAATATTTGTCTAGCTTCAGCTATTTGACTTGAATTGATTGGATTATCACCCTCAATATCATTAAACATTTGAGCCGCTACTTGTTTTAAATTTGATGCATCTCCACCACTTTGCTTGTAGCTGGTACCAGCACTATAACCTGCATTCTTGATTTCACCTCTTATACTGCTGTTAAGACTAGAAACCTTTGGAACAAACTCGCTACTATTTTCTGATATTATTTGATCCTTTCCGCTATTTTGACTGTTTGATCCAGATGCTTTTCCAGAATTGCTTGAAGACGAATTATTCTTACTAGAGCCATTGTTAGTGTCTTCTGACTTGCTTGAAGAGCTGTCTTTTGACTTATTTTTATTGTCCTTATCGCTTGATTTGTTTACATCGGTATTTTTATCCTTGTTTTCAGCGTTTGGATCTAAAGGCTCATCCTGAGTAGGGGACTTGCCTCTTATTTTTTCAATATCAGTTCTTATTTGATCCATCCTTTTCTTGAAATCCTTAAATAGCTCGTCGTATTCTTTTAATTTTTTTTCATATGTAGCAGAGTCATTGACAACACTGTCTGACATTTCCAAAGAAATTGAATACATCTTTTTCAATACTTCCTTTGCATCAAACAAAGGCTTATATTTTGTAGTGAGATTGCCCAGCAGGGTCTCTCCGTTTTTTATTGAGTCCTTTGCAGTGATAGCATCCCTTTCAAGCTGAGGATCTTTGCTTATATCGCTCAAAATTTTAAGATTATTTTTCAAATCATTGTAGTAAGAAAGAACTTCCTTGTATTCAATTACAATGTCTTCAACATTTTCCTTTGTTATTTCAGTTATATATTCAATTTTCGTAGTAGTCGTTTGTGTTTTATCTGGTTCATCTGTGCTTTTCTTCGAGCAAGCTGCAAGTGAGGTTGCAACGAGCGTGACAGACAACAATGAAGCCAGAGTTTTCATAAAAAGCTTCAATACATACACCTCCCATACACTAATTATGTTCATTATATCACAAAACATAATGAAAATACAAAAAAAATATTTTCTCTAATGATGTAACCTTTTGTAATTCTAGTAATTAGTGCTAAAAATATGGTATAATATACAGATGGAAATTATATCAAGGAGGAAAAAATTTGAAAATGATACATAAATATAACATGAATGGACTCAACATAGTGATAGATGTAAATGGTGGAGCTGTTCATGTTGTTGATGATATAACATATAAGGTATTAGATTATTATGAGGACAAATCTATTGATGAAATAAAGAATATTTTGCGAAGCGAATACAAAGAGGAGCAAATCGACGAATCGTATAATGAAATCAAGCAATTGGTTGAAGAGGGATTGCTATACAGTGAAGATGAATATGAGCTACATCCAAGCTTTGTAGATAGAAAACCAGTGGTTAAGGCTCTATGTCTAAATGTTGCTCACGATTGTAACTTGAAGTGCAAATATTGTTTTGCAAAGCAAGGTGATTTTGGTGGTAAAGCAGAGCTGATGCCACTAGATATAGGAAAAAAGGCAATAGATTTTTTGATTGAAAATAGTGGCAATAGAAGAAATCTTGAGATAGATTTCTTTGGTGGTGAACCATTGATGAATTGGGATGTCGTAAAAGAATTAGTTAAATATGGTAGGGAAAAAGAGCTTCCTGCAAATAAAAACATCAGGTTTACAATAACGACAAATGGAGTGCTATTGGATGACGAGAAAATAGATTTTATAAATGAGCATATGCATAATGTGGTCTTGTCGCTTGATGGAAGACGAGAAATAAATGACTTAATGAGACCAACAGTCAATGATAGAGGAAGCTATGATGTTATAGTTCCAAAGTTCCAAAAGCTTGTAAGACAGAGATCAAAGGATAAATTTTATTACGTAAGAGGTACATTCACTAGAGATAATCTTGACTTTTCAAAGGATATCGAGCATTTTTCTGATTTGGGATTTGAATTGACTTCAATTGAACCAGTTGTAGATGATGAATCAAATCCATTTGCTCTTAGAGAAGAGGATTTGCCTAAGATCTTTGAGGAATATGAAAGCTATGCAGATATACTTGCGAAAAGACAATTGAGAGGTGAAAAATTTAAATTTTTTCACTTTATGGTAGATTTGAATCAGGGACCATGTGTTATTAAGAGAATTACTGGCTGTGGTGCTGGAAATGAGTATCTTTCAGTAGTCCCTAATGGAGATATTTTTCCATGTCATCAATTTGTTGGTAAGGATGAATTTATTTTGGGAAATATAAATGATACTGAAATTCTAATTCCGGAAAGTGTAAAGAGTATGTTTAAAAATGCTCATGTATATAATAAAGAAAAGTGCAAGACCTGTTGGAATAAGTTTTATTGCTCTGGTGGTTGCCACGCAAATGCGATAAACTTTAATGGTGATATTTCAAAGCCTTATTATTTGGGGTGTGAAATGCAAAAGAAAAGAACAGAGTGTGCGATAATGATACAGGCTAAGTTATTGACTGAGGGTGAGTAATATATGAGAGTAAGCTATAAATATCTTGGAAGATATAGAGAAATTGCATCAGTACTTATTAAATATGGGTTTGGCTTTATCGTTGATAAGCTAAACAAGGATTCGGTTGCGGGAAAGATAATAACAAGGGCTCCAAAAGACGATGTCAAAGCCATGACAACTGGTCAACGTTTGAGACGCGCTTTTGAAGAGCTAGGACCTACATATATAAAAATAGGGCAAATTGTAAGCACCAGAAAAGATATCTTTGACGATGAGATAATTGAAGAGTTGAGTAAATTGAGGGATGACGTAGAGCCTTTTGATGATACGATTGCGATGGAAATTATTGAAGAGGAGTTGGGCTCCAGTATAGAGGACGTTTTTTCATTTATAAGCTCAAAGCCTATTGCAGCAGCTTCCATTGGTCAGGTATATGAAGGTGTGCTAAAGGATGGAAAAAAAGTTGTAATCAAGGTGCAAAGACCCGGAATTGACAATATAATAAAAGCTGATATTAGCATATTAAAAAGAATATCAAGCAATTTGGATATGCTTAAAAAAGATTGGAACATAGATATTTATGAGTTTATCTCTGAGATGGAGATTCAACTAATTAGGGAGTTGGATTATAAATTTGAAGCTGTTAATGGAATGAAGCTTGGCAGCATTTTCAAGCACAGTAGAGAAGTAGTTATTCCAGAGATATATAATGACTATACGACAAAAAAAATGTTGGTTATGGAAAAGATTGAGGGGATATGTCTTTCTGATATTGACAAGCATAATAAGACTGATTATGAAAAGAAGGCAATTGTAGAAAGAGGAGTTAAATCCTTTTTTAGGCAGGTAATGACATGTGGTTTTTTTCATGCGGATCCACATCCAGGAAATATCTTTATAATGGATGATGATAGAATTGCATATGTGGATTTTGGGATGATTGGAATTATTGACGACAGAACTCTATCATACTTAAACCAGCTTATTTTATCTTCTACTAGCAAAAATATTGATAAGCTTATTCGTATTTTGACAGATATGAATGCATTGCCAGCCAATAACAATGACGAGATGCTAAGACGAGATTTGTTGCTTTTGATTCACTATTATTACGATATTCCTTTTGACAAGCTGAGTATTGCTGAAATTTTGGATGAAGTCTTTAGGTTTATGAGGAATTACAGGATTACATTGCCTTCTCAGCTTGTTATATTAGGTAAAACGATTGTCACTTTGGAGGGTACGGCGAGAGGTCTATATAAAGATTTTAGCGTAGAGACAATCGCTAGTTCATACCTAAAATATTATAAGCAAGAGAAGCTAGATTTAAAAAGAAATCTAAAGAATGCAAAATACAATTTGGATGAGTATTATTATGATTTAATCAGAGTGCCGAATCAAATAAAGACGATACTGGGAATTCTAGAAAAAAACAATATGAAGCTGGATATAGGAGAATTTAAATCTCCAAAGCTGGAGGAGTCAATTAGAAAGCTTATGACGCTGATATCTATGAGCATCACGCTGGCTGCATGTATTATTGGATCGTCATTGATATTGGCATCCTCTAATATCGAAAAGAATGCCACGATAAGATATGTAAGTATAAGTGGATTTATTCTATCGTTTATAATAGGCATAGTTCTCATTTTCATGATTTTGAAAGATAACTACAAAAATAGATAAAAATTAATAAAATATATAAATGAGTGTATAAAAATTAGATGCAAAACAAATTATAAATAAAATGAATTAGAAACAAAACAAATGAGTATTAAAATAAAGGTAAATAAAGTATGAAAAAATGGACATTAAAATGTAAATCTAAGCCCAGTGGCAATAAGTTTACAATTGAAAAGGGAATTTCGGATGAAATTGCTCAAATAATGATAAATAGATCGGTTGCAGACGATGGTCTAGATATGTTTTTAAATCCAAATCTAGATTTTTTAAGAAATCCATTTTTGCTTAAAGATATGGATAAAGCAGTCGAAAGAATATATTCAGCTTTTTCGAGAAATGAAAAAATATTTGTTTACGGCGATTATGATGTTGATGGAGTATCTTCAACATCAATTATGATGATATTTTTTGATAATATCGGATACAAAAACGTAGATTTTTATATTCCGAACAGGCTAGAAGAAGGATATGGACTTAATACAGATGCGATCGACTATTTAAAAGAAAATAATGCAGATTTGATAATTACGGTAGATTGCGGAATTACGTCTGTAAACGAGGTGGAATATGCTAGAGAAAAAGGAATAGATGTTATAATAACTGATCATCATGAATGTCAGGAAAGACTTCCGAATGCGGTTGCAGTAATCGACCATAAAAGACCTGATTGTGATTATCCTTTTAAAGGTTTATGTGGCTGTGGAATTGCTTTTAAATTAATTCATGCTTTGAGCGGAGATGATTTTTACAAGGATATCTACAAGTATCTGGAAATAGTTTCGATTGCTACAATATGTGACATGATGCCTGTTCTAGATGAAAATAGGATCATTGTAAAAAATGGTTTTGAAATGATAGGAAAAGGCGAAAATATCGGAATGAAGGCTCTTATTGAAGTATGTGGATTGGTGGATACAAAGATTAATAGCTCACATTTGGGATTTGCATTGGGACCAAGAATTAACGCTTCCGGAAGGCTAGGCTTTTCAAATTTGGGGGTTAAGTTATTTACGACAAAGGATACAGAGGAGGCAAAGCGAATTGCCGAAATTATGGATATTAATAACTCGAAAAGACAAGAAATAGAATCAGCTATTTTTTTAAAAGCGGAGGAGCTGATTGAAAAAAATAGCTCTAGCAATGACAAAGTACTCGTCTTGGCTTCTGAGGGATGGCATCATGGAATAATAGGTATTGTAGCTTCGAAAATAACTGAAAAGTATTATAAGCCTTGTGTTTTGTTGTGTATAGAAGATGGTGTGGCAGTTGGCTCTGCAAGATCCATTAAAGGCTTTGACTTGTTTTCAGCACTGCTTCAATGTAAGGAATATATGATTAAATTTGGTGGTCATGAGCAAGCTGCTGGAATGACAGTAAAGGAAGAGGATATCGAAAATATAAGAGTTAGGCTAAACCATGCTGCAGAATATTCTTTGTCAAATGAAGACTTGATTGAGGAAATTAAAATTGAATATGAAATATCTGAGGATAGTCTTAATCTAGAATTTGTGGATAGCCTTCATGACTTGGAACCATTCGGAATCAATAATCCAACACCGTATTTTTTGATGAGGGACTGCATTGTTAAAAGCAAATATCTTATTGGAAAAGATAAAAAACATTTGAAGATAGGCATTGAAAAAGAAAAAAGCTTCGAGTGTGTGGGATTTGGTATGGCTCATTTATCGGAATTATTTGAAGCTGGAGACAGTATAGATTTGGTATTTAAGGCGGATAAAAATACATTCAATGGAAGTACAAAAGTTCAGCTTTTAATAAAGGACATTAGGTTAAATAAAACAAGGTCGGTTTATAAACATACTAATTTTTTTCGTGAGTATGCTAATAATGTTTTGAGCTATTGTGAGAGGGTAATAAATGATAATAATAGTGATTGTGCCAACAATCATTATTATTTAGAAAGACCATCCAAAATTGTAGATAACATAATCAATCGTAATAATAAAAGAGTGGAAAATATAGCCGAATTATTCGATGGAAAAAATTTGATTATTATAAATACCTTAAACGGAATGTTTAGATTATTTTCCGACATAAATATATTGAACAATGAAAAAATAGAGTTCATTTTCATATCAAATATTGATAAAAGAGATATTAAAGGATATAATAAAATTATTATGTATGATTATCCAAATAATTTAGATGAAGTTTATTATATACTTGAAGAAAAAGATGAAAATACTGATATCATTATGAATGTTAATGAAAGTGATTTTGTGCATTTAATGAGAGAATTTTCTAGCATGAAATTTGACAGAGATAAATTTGTTAGAGTTTACAAGTATTTGGACAATCTGTCAATTGGTGAGCTAAATATTGGAGAACTGGTCGAAAATACTGGAGTACCAGTAGTTAGTGCATTGTTGATTATCAATATTTTGAAAACAGAAGATCTAATAGATTTTAATATCAATTTGGAAAATGGAGCTGTCAGCTTCAAGCTGTTGCCAAGACCTGAAAAAAAGGTAAACCTTGAAGACAATGTTATCGTAAAAAAGATATCTAGTGATTTAGAAAAATTCATTAAAATGTACAGCTTGGATTAAATTGGTATTGATTAGATTAAATTAAATGTAAAGAATTATATTAAACATATAGAGATTTAATCATATACAATCGAATTGAATAATATTAAAAGAAAATAAAATAAATATAGACTAAATATATAAATATTTATGGAGGGAAGCATGGACTTATCAAAAAAAATTAGAGAAATTAAGGATTTTCCAAAGCCAGGGATTGGATTTAAGGATATTACAACACTTTTAAAGGATGGAGAAGCCTTTAGATATACAGTTGATTGTATATCCGAGAATCTTAGAAAGCATAATGTGGATATTATTGTAGGACCTGAGGCCAGAGGCTTCATTCTAGGAACACCTGTTGCATATAACCTGGGTGTAGGCTTTGTACCGATAAGAAAACCAGGAAAATTGCCTGGAAAAGTAGAATCCTATGAATATAGCCTTGAATATGGAACAGATGTTCTTGAAATACACGAGGATGCGATAACAAAAGGGATGCGTGTAGCAATAGTTGACGATTTATTGGCTACAGGTGGAACTGTTGCAGCTACCACAAAATTGATTGAAAAGCTTGGTGGAGAAGTGGTTTCTATAGAATTTTTGATTGAACTGGACTTCTTAGATGGTAGAAAAAAGCTTGATGGTTATAATGTAAATACTTTAGTTCATTATTCTGAAGAATAATCAGATGACGGTCAGTTTGAAAGGGGTGAAATTATGAGCGATAACGAAATAATTTATGATGAAGATTTGAAAAAATTAATAAATAAAATATTGTCATATTCACCTAATGCTGATTGTGAAAAGGTGGTAAAGGCATATTATCTCTCCAGGGAAGCTCATGAGAACCAGTTCAGAAAATCTGGAGAACCGTATTTTATTCATCCTGTAGCTGTTTCAAATATCTTGGCAGATATGCAGCTGGATGTTGATACGATTTGTGGAGGACTTCTACATGACGTTGTAGAAGATACTGAATATGAAGAAAAAGATATAGAAGAAATGTTTGGCAAGGATGTCGCTATTTTGGTTGATGGGGTAACTAAGCTTGGTAAGATAAAGTATATGACTAAGGAAGAATCTCAATCTGAAAACCTAAGAAAGATGTTTCTTGCAATGGCAAAGGACTTGAGAGTTATTCTGATAAAGCTGGCGGATAGGCTTCACAATATGAGAACCTTAGAGTATATGAATCCAGACAAAGCCAAGTACAAGGCTCAAGAAACCTTGGATATATACGCAGGTATTGCTAATAGACTTGGTATTTCTAAAATCAAATGGGAATTGGAGGACCTGTCTCTAAGATACTTGGATCCAGATGGATACTACAGCCTAGTAAAAAAAGTAAGAATGAAAAGAGAACAGAGAGAATCCTATATCGAGGATATTGTAAAGCTTTTAAAAGAAAATTTTACAAGCTCAAGCATTCCTTGTGATGTATACGGGAGACCAAAGCATTTTTATAGTATATATAGAAAGATGAAAATCAAGGATAAAAGCTTTGACGAGATATACGATTTGATAGCAATAAGAGTAATTGTAGATTCTGTGAAGGATTGCTATGGTGTTTTGGGTATTATTCATACTCTTTGGAAACCAATGCCAGGTAGATTTAAAGATTATATAGCTATGCCAAAGCCTAATATGTATCAATCATTGCATACTACTGTTATTGGCTCTGATGGCGAGCCACTTGAGATACAAATTAGAACTCACGAAATGCATGATATTGCTGAATACGGTATTGCCGCCCACTGGAAATATAAGGAAGGTAAGTCCGATGAGGCAATTTCAAGTGTCGATGAGAGATTACAGTGGCTTAGAAGGATGATGGAGTGGGAGAAGGATGTTACCGACCCTCATGAATTTCTTGACGCTTTGAAGGAGGATGTATTTAATTCTCAGGTTTATGTATTTACCCCTCAAGGTGAGGTGGTAGAATTGCCAAATGGATCTATTCCAGTAGATTTTGCCTATAGAATTCACTCAAGCATAGGAAACAAATGTATTGGAGCAAAGGTAAATGGAAAAATTGTTTCCTTTGAATACAAGCTGAGGAATGGTGATATTGTTGAAATTCATACATCTTCAAATTCTCCGGGACCTAGTAGAGATTGGCTTAATATGGTCAAAACCTCCAATGCTAGAAATAGAATTAGGCAGTATTTTAAAAAAGAAAGAAGAGAAGAAAATATTGAGCGTGGTGCTGCCATATTAGAAAAAGAATTCAAGAGATTGAATCTAAATAAAAATGATGAAAATGTTCAAGCTGCTTTGAGAGAGATTTCTAAAAAGTTTAATCAGCCAGATTATGACGATTTTTTGGCAACAGTCGGGTATGGTGGAATTGCAGGAAATCAAGTCGTAACAAAGGTTAGAGATTTTATTTTAAAGGATGCTAGAAAGCAAGAAAAGGAGCAAAAAATAAATCAAGAAGAAGATATTGAAAAGCATAATGCTCTTGAAAATGAAAAGCTAAAAACTGCAGCAAAATCAAAAAAGAGAGAAAAAAGGCATACAGGTGTTCAAGTTGATGGTTTGGACGGTATTTATGTAAGATTTGCAAAATGCTGTAGTCCACTTCCAGGTGATGATATAGTTGGATATATCACTAGGGGAAGAGGTGTGACAGTTCATAGAACTGATTGCGAGAATATTATTAGAGATAAAGAAAATAATGCTGGAAAAATGATTAATGTTTCATGGGTTGAGGATAATGATTCGAGGTTTGAGGCTGACATTCAATTGAATGCAAATAATAGAAGAGGAATTTTAAACGAGATAACACACGTGATTTCAAATGAAAAAGTAGGGCTAAATGGAATTTATGCTAGAAAGGGTTCGGAGATCGGCATTACGATTGATTTGACCCTAGAGGTAAATGGGATTGAGCAGTTGAATTACGTGATGAGAAAATTAAACAATATACCTGGTGTAGAGGATACATACAGAGTTCATAGTAGATAGAGGTGTATATGAGAGCAGTAGTTCAAAAGGTGACAGCTTCAAATGTCAGCGTTGATGGAGAAGTGGTTGGAAAAATAAATTCAGGCTTGCTCGTGCTGTTGGGTGTGGGCGAGGATGATGAGATAAAGGATGTCGACTATATGGTTGATAAGATTGTGAATCTTAGAATTTTCGAGGATGAAAATGAAAAATTGAATTTATCGTTGCTTGACGTTAGTGGTGAGCTGTTGGTGGTAAGTCAGTTTACTTTATTCGGTGATTGTAGAAAGGGAAGGCGTCCAGGATTTTCTGATGCAGCAAGACCGGATAAGGCAGATGAGTTCTATATTGACTTTGTGGAAAAGGCAAAAGCTTATGGCATAAATGTACAGACTGGAAAATTTAGAACACATATGATGGTTGAACTGATAAACGATGGTCCTGTGACATTGTTGATAGATTCGAAAAAAAATTTTTAGGAGGTCTTATGAAATTAGAGGTAATAGTGGACTCGATGATGCAAGAGAATACTTATATATATTATGATGAAAATACACTTGAGGCTGTCGTGATTGATCCAGCCCTTTGCTTTGATAAACAGAAAGCTTTTATAAAAAAGCATAATTTGGTCGTGAAATATATAATGTTGACCCATTCTCATGCAGATCATATTGGAGATGTGCTGGAGCTGAAGAAGCTTACAAATGCTCAAATAGTGGCAAATATCAATGAAAAAGAAATGTTAAATGATGCAAATAAAAATTTAAGTAATCAGTTTTTTCCATACCCAGTGGAGATAGAAGCTGATATCTATGTTTCAGATAGAGAAAAGCTGAAGATGGGAGAACATACTTTTTCATTCTTCGACACTCCAGGACACACTGAAGGTGGAATGTGTATTAGATGTGGAATGGATATGTTTACTGGAGATACTCTATTTATGGGGTCTATTGGAAGAACAGATTTATATGGCGGCGATTATAACCAGATGCTGAAGTCTTTAAAGAAGCTGTCAAAGATGGAAAATGATTTGGTTATCTACCCTGGTCATGGTCCTGCCAGTACCATTGGCAGAGAAAAAAATAGTAATTATTATATGAAATTGGTGATATAATGATAGATATACTTTTGATTGGACATGACTATAGGTATGAATTGTCTGAATTTTTAAAGCTATTTTCTTCTGAGTTTTCATTTCTTGAAAGCTCAGAAGTTTTTGACGTTAATAATGAAGATGAGTTTGACTCATTGGCAATATCAAAAAAAATTTATGAATTGAGTGATTTAGATAATGATATTTTGATCAATAGGCTGCATATTGATAGAGCTACACACTCTATTAAAATAATTTCAGAAACTATTGTCATAAGCAATAATATAGTAGCCTACCAAAAAGAATTATCCGAGCATTTAGATTTTGAAAAAAAATTTGCAAATAACGAAAAAAAAATAGATAATGTAATAAAGAGTGTTTCAAAGAGATTGATTCAAAAGAGTATGTTTGAATTTCTAAAGAATAGGTTTGATGCATACGTACCATGGGGGATTTTGACCGGAATAAGACCATTAAAAATAGTGCATTCATTGTTGGATGATGATTTATCTGAAGCTAAGGTCATTGATATTTTGAAAAATAATTATTTAATATCTGATGAAAAGATAGATTTGTTGATGAAGGTGGCAAAAAGGGAAAGAAAATACATTTATCCAGTAGATGAAGACAAAATCTCATTGTACGTAAGCATTCCGTTTTGTCCAACAAAATGTCTGTATTGTTCCTTTCCATCCCACCCTCTTGCAAAATTTGGCAAGCTGAGAGATTCATATTTAGAAAAATTGATACATGAGGCAAAGGGGCTTGGAGATTTAATTAAATTTCAGGGAAAGAGAATAGAAACTCTTTATATCGGTGGAGGTACTCCAACAGCATTAGATGCCGAGCAGCTCGATTTTTTGATAAGGGCTATTTTTGAAATATTCGATTTAGAACAGCTTGAGGAGTTTACTGTCGAGGCTGGTAGACCTGATAGTATAACGAGAGAGAAGCTAGAAGCTTTGAAAAGAAACAAAGTTACGAGAATTAGCATCAATCCCCAGACTATGAATCAAGATACACTTGATAAGATAGGGCGTAATCATACAGTTTATGATATAGTTGATTGTTTTTTGATTGCACGAGAGCTTGGCTTTGATAATATAAATATGGATTTGATACTCGGTCTTCCAGGGGAAACTCCTGATATGGTTGAAAATACGATGAAAGAAATCGTAAAATTAAATCCTGAAAGCGTGACAGTCCACACTCTTGCATTAAAGAGAGCATCCGATTTAAATATTAATATTGAGGATTATAAGAGTGATTTGACTTCCTATAAAAGTATGATCAGGATGATTGAAATATCTCAAAAATATATGAGTATGCATGAATATTTCCCATATTATTTGTACAGACAAAAACATATGCTTGGAAATTTGGAAAATATTGGATATTCAAAGGATGGAAAGGAATGTTTGTACAATATGCAGATAATGGAAGAAATGCAGTCTAATTATGCGATTGGAGCAGGTGCTGTTTCAAAATTTGTGTACTTAAAAGAAAACAGAATTGAAAGGGTAGACGATGTTAAAAATGTTGAAATCTACATTGATAGAGTCGACGATATGATAGATAAAAAATATGCGGAGGTAAAGAAAAATGGTTATTAGTGCTCCAAGAGGAACAAAAGACATAACTCCAAAAGAATCTTATAAATGGAATTTTTTGGAGAACAAATTCAAAGAGATTTGTTCGATTTACGGCTATGAAGAAATTAGGACTCCAATTTTTGAGCATACTGAATTATTCAAAAGAGGCGTTGGAGATACTACTGATATCGTTCAGAAGGAAATGTATTCCTTTGTCGATAAGGGTGATAGAGAGATTACATTGAAACCAGAAGGTACAGCAGGTGTAGTGAGATCTTTTATCGAGCATAAAATGAATGCTGATGCTCAGCCGACCAAATTATTTTATATAACACCTTGCTTTAGATATGAAAGACCGCAATCCGGTAGACAAAGGCAATTTCACCAATTTGGGATCGAGGCAATAGGGGGTGATTCTCCGTCACTTGATGCTGAGGTAATCGCTCTTGCTATGCAGTTTCTGAATGAATTGGGCTTGAACGATCTAGCTGTTTCAATAAACTCAGTTGGATGTCCTGTTTGTAGAGAAAGCTACAACAGACTTCTAAAAGACTACCTATTGCAGAAATCAGATGTTCTTTGTGATTTGTGTAATGATAGAAGAGAAAAAAATCCTATGAGAGTTATCGATTGCAAGAACGAGACTTGTCAAGCAAATATTGTTGATATACCTCTAATGGCTGATCATTTGTGTGAGGATTGTCAGAAGCATTTTGAAACACTAAAAGAATATCTTGATGAGATGAACATTAAGTATTCTGTTGATAAGAAAATTGTAAGAGGGTTGGACTATTATAAGAGAACTGCCTTTGAGATAATATCAAATGACCTTGGCTCACAATCTACAGTTTGTGGTGGTGGTAGATACGATGGACTTGTAGAGTTAATCGGTGGTCCAAAAGGTTTTAGTGGAATAGGATTTGGTATGGGTGTTGAGAGATTATTGCTGACACTTGAAGCAAACGACATTGAGATTGAAAATCCAAATAGGACTGATATATTTATTGTGACTATCGGTGAAAAGGCAAAATTGAAATCATTTAGTTTATTAAAGGAATTGAGAAAAGAGCATTTCTCTGCTGACAAGGACCACTTGGATAGAAGTGTAAAGGCTCAGTTTAAATACTCGAATAAGATTAACTCAAGGTTTACGATCGTTATTGGCGATGATGAACTAGAAAAAGATGAAGCAAGCCTAAAGGATATGGAAACTGGAGAACAGAGACTTATTAAAATCAGCGAAATAGTTGATGAATTGAAAAAAAGGAATCTAGATTTGAACAATGATTTGGATGCCTAGAGTAACTATCAGTTCGTTTGAGCTGGTAGTTATTGGATACAAACTAATAAATAGATGATTTAAAGCTTGGAGGTAAAAAAGTTGGATACTATTAAGGGAATGAAAAGGACTTGTTATGCAGGTAGTCTTAGACTTGACGATATAGGTAGAGAGGTTGTGCTTATGGGTTGGGTTCAGAAGAAAAGAAATTTAGGTGGATTGGTATTCGTCGACTTAAGAGATAGAGGTGGCATTGCTCAGATAGTTTTTGATAATGATGTCAGTAAAGCTGCTTTTGAAAAGGCAGAAAAATTAGGTAGTGAGTATGTAATAGCCATCAGAGGAAAGGTTTTTGAAAGGGAGTCAAAGAATAGTAATATTCCTACTGGTGATGTTGAGGTTTTTGCAGAGGAAATAAGAGTATTAAATGAATCTCAGACACCACCTATTTACATCAAGGATGATGATGAAGTGGGTGAGGCTTTAAGACTTAAATACAGATATCTTGATCTTAGAAAACCGAAGATGCAAAAGAATTTGATGCTGAGAGCAAAGGTCGCAAATGTAGTAAGAAATTATTTAACAGACAATGATTTTTGTGAAATAGAAACACCATTTTTGATAAAACCTACTCCAGAGGGTGCCAGAGATTACCTTGTACCTTCAAGAGTAAATCCTGGAAAATTTTATGCATTACCACAATCACCACAGCTTTATAAGCAGCTGTTGATGGTAAGTGGTATGGATAGATATTTCCAGATAGTTAAGTGCTTTAGAGATGAAGACTTGAGAGCTGATAGACAGCCTGAATTTACTCAGATAGACTGTGAAATGTCATTTGTCGATGAGAATGATGTTATGGAAATAATGGAAGGAATGTTGAAAAAAATATTCAAAGAAGTATTGGATAAAGACATCGTGACTCCTTTTCCAAGAATGACATTCGCTCAAGCAATGGATAAGTATGGCTCTGATAAGCCAGATACAAGATATGGACTAGAGCTTGTGAATCTTAGTGATGTAGTGAAAAGCTGCGGCTTTAAAGTATTTGCTGACTGCGCTGCAAGGGAGGGATACTCGGTTAGAGGTATCAATGTCGTTGGTGAGGCAGATTCTTTTACAAGAAAAGCAATCACACATTTGGAGGAACATGCAAAAACATATAAAGCAAAAGGCTTGGCATGGATGAAGATTACAACTGAAGGTGTTACATCGCCAATTGCAAAATTCTTTAGTGAAGATGAGCTGATAAATATTCAGAATGCCATGAAGGCAAAGGTAGGAGATCTTCTGCTATTTGTTGCGGATAAGGATTCTGTGGTTTATGATTCATTAGGGCAGGTTAGAATAGCTGTCGCTGATAAATTAAAGCTTGCAGATCCTGATAAGTTTAATTTACTATGGGTTACTGAGTTTCCTGTATTTGAGGAGGATGAAGAAAACGGAAGATTTATCGCAAAGCACCATCCGTTTACGTCACCGATGGAAGAAGATATAGATAAATTAGAAGACAATGATAAGCTTAAATTAAGAGCAAGAGCGTATGATATAGTATTAAATGGATACGAAATCGGTGGAGGCTCTATTAGAATTTCTGATGCAAGGGTGCAGGAAAAAATGTTCAGAGCGCTAGGACTTTCTGATGAAGAGGCGAATAACAAATTTGGATATTTGTTGGAAGCATTTAAATTTGGAACACCTCCTCATGGTGGTTTAGCGTTTGGGTTGGATAGACTGGTAATGCTGTTGGCAGGAGCTGAAAACATCAGAGAAGTCATCGCATTTCCAAAAAACCAAAATGCTGTCTGCACAATGACAAATGCACCTACAGAGGCGGAGATCAATCAGCTAGAAGAATTGAGTATCAGAGTATCCCTAGAAGACAAGGAGTGATAACTATGGATCAAAGAGGCTATATTCTTGAAGTAACGAGTGATGATACAGCGATGTTCAAGATGCAGAGACTATCTGCGTGTGCGAGCTGTGGAAAATGCATTGGGGCTAGCAATAGCGAATCTCAGGATATTATTGTCGAGGTACAGAACAAAATCGGTGCAAAAAAGGGACAGTATGTTGAGGTGTCAATGGAACAGATAGATGTGATGAGAGCAATATTTATCGTTTATGGAATACCTCTTATAGCGTTGATAGTCGGCTCGGTAGCATCATTTTATCTGCTTGAGAATATCGGATATACTGGAAACAAATTAGAAATATTGTCATTTGTTTCTGGGCTTGTATTGACGGGAATTTCGTACATTTTCATCAAGAGGAAGGATAATTCTTTTAGAGAAAGCAGGAGATATATGCCAACTGTCACAAGGATAGTGGGAGATATTAAGCCTGAGAATGTTTTAGATCAATTTTCGAATTAGAAAAAATAATAAAAAATAATAGACAGTAATAAACAATTAATCGTTATAAAAATTTTTGACGATAAAATTATAGGAGGATAACAATGGAATTATTAGAAGGATTAAAAGCACAAATCGAAGGTAAGAATATTAGGATAGTTCTTCCAGAGGGGACTGAGCCTAGAATATTAGAAGCTGCAGCAAGATTAAACAAAGAAGGTATACTAGTACCTGTATTGGTAGGAAAGGCTTCAGAGGTTGAAAAGGTAGCAAATGAAAATAATTTTGATATATCTGGAATAGAAATTTTAGATCCAGCAAGCTACGGAGAGTTTGATATGATGGTTGATTCCTTTGTTGAGAGAAGAAACGGTAAGGCGACAAAGGAAGATGCTCAAAAAATATTATTGGATGAAAATTATTTTGGAACAATGCTTACATATATGGGTAAGGTTGACGGAATGGTTAGTGGTGCCATTCATTCAACTGGAGATACTGTAAGACCAGCTCTTCAAATCGTAAAGACAAAGCCAGGTGTTTCCAGAACAAGTGGTGCGTTTGTAATGCTAAAGGATAATACAAGATATATATTCTCTGACTGTGCTATAAATATCGAATTGGATGCTGAAGGATTGGCTGGTGTTGCAGTTGAAAGTGCCAAGACTGCAAAAATATTCGGTATAGATCCCAAAATTGCAATGCTGAGTTTTTCGACAAAGGGATCTGCAAAGCATGATTTGGCGACTAAGGTTGAAGAGGCGACAAAGCTTGCAAAGGAAATGGCACCAGAGCTTCCAATAGAGGGTGAAATTCAATTTGATGCGGCAATAGTTCCATCAGTTGGGCAGCAAAAAGCACCAGGCTCTGAAGTGGCTGGATACGCAAATGTATTTGTATTCCCATCTCTGGAAGCAGGAAATATAGGCTACAAGATTGCTCAGAGATTGGGAGGCTTTGAGGCTTTAGGTCCAATACTTCAAGGCCTAAATAAACCGATTACAGATCTTTCTCGTGGTTGCAGTGCTGATGATGTGTACAAATTGAGCATAATTACTGCTTGTCAGAGTTTATAACAAAAATTTTAGGTATCCAAATAAAAATATTATTAAAGTGTTCAGTTATGGGTATCATAGAATTAATAACAAAAACAAATTGTTAATAATTTTTGGAGGATACATATGATAAAAGAAATAAGTCCATATATTGTATTAAATGGAAACGGTAGAGATGCAGTGGAATATTATAAAGACGTACTAGACGCTGAGGTTAGAAAGAAAAAATATGTTTAGCGTTAGACTGTACCCTTAATGATGTTGTTGAAATCGTAAATGATACAGAATAACAACTGTAAAATCACTTAATTATATATTAGGTGGTTTTATTTTTTTATCCTAAAGTTAATACCGGAGTTTTTAATGATGGGAGATTTCTTAAATAGTTTTCTTAAAAATTCCTTTTCATCTTCAGATAGCTTTTTATATTTTAGCTGAAAAGAATTACAGAAAATTTCAATGAATTTATCTATATTGTTTCCGGAAGAAATCATAATCTGACGAATTTTCTGTAATGATAGGGTATTATCATCTTCAGGAATACTATCAATATCCTGTTCATGATTTTTGCAAATATCTTTTATAATACTATTCCATATTTTATGGGTAATATGACAAAAGAAGTCTTCTTCACTTATCTGTGCAGCCAAGAGAGTTTTTAATGGAACATCTTCTTCTATATCGGGATTTTGACTGATAATTTCAGTTCTGACATTCTCAAGAGAAGTATTTAGGTTATTAAAACGCCCTGTAGCAATACCATCAACAAAGATTTCCGTATCAGCCATAAGCTCCTTAAACTTATCGTGTGTAGCAATTTCACAAAGTAAACGGTTATTGATAGAACCACTTAACAATAAATCAATCATATCATCACTCAAGTGTAGATTAGTCAGCTCTGTATTTGGGTGATTTTTATTTTCCGTAAGACAAAGTAAGTAATCAGTAGATACATTGTAAAATTGTGCAAGTGTAACCAAATTACCATGATTGATTTCTTTATAGTCATCATTTTCATAGTTTCCTAAAGCAGATTTTGAAATGCCTGTTAGTTTAGCAAGCTCTTCTAAATTTAGATTATGTGCAACTCTTAAATCTTTTAAGCGTTCCTGTAAGGTTATTTTACACTTCATAACAGATAACCTCCTTGATACAAAATATTCTCATAAATATTATATCACGCCATTTCCACAATCGTGGAAAAGTGGGAACAAAAATGGATATTCCAAGATTTAGGATATCGGGAATAGAAACAAAAATGCAATATCATACAGACATAAAGAAAAATTATTCTTTGACAATTGAATGATCGGTATGTAAGGATATGTATCTATGGGGAGGCGGTGACATTTTGAGTATCAGAAAAGAGCCTGCCAAGTAGAAAAAAACGTCGCTGTAAGATACAGGGGCAGGAACTATACCAGGCGAAACCGACATAAAATTAAAAAAATTTTGCAATAAATACTTGCAAAAATTTTTTGGAATGATATATTATATAGATAAATAGAGATTAGAGGTGACTAACGAGATGAGAAATAGAATTAGAGAAGTTAGAAAGATTAAAAAGATTACACAAGCAAAGCTTGTTGAAGATATAAGCATTACAAGGCAATATATAAGTTTAATTGAGCTAGGAGAGGAAACACCGTCATTAAAAGTTGCAAATGAAATAGCAACTGCTTTAGGAACGTGTATGTATGCAATCTTTGATTTAGATGGTACTGGTAGATATAGGTGTCCATCTTGTAATTGTAGCTAATAAACACTAGTTAAAATAGTGATTAAAATTTACAAGGAGGTGAGGTTTATGAATTATATGAATCCTCAGCGGTACAAAAACGGAGACAGAGAGGGTTTGAGAGGTTGAGAAGAAATTTAATATTTAAAGAGGAGGCTTTTATGAACAAGATACAAAAACATATAGCAGTGATGCTTTCGATGGTGATGTTATGCACAGTTGTTTTACCGAATGCAGTTTATGCTAGCGAACTAGGTTCGGAAAGTCTGATAATTAACAATGAGAGGACAAAGGTTAACACTGATGTGGTCTATGTGGATGACGAGGAGGGAAATATAGTTCCTGTAGAAATAACAGAAACTATATATTATAACGGAAATAGTGGTATAGTTCCGATGGATTTTTCACCTAAGGCGAAAGTAGGTGAGAGGCGTACTTACACAGTAAAAATATCGAATGAAGCTATGGGCGTTCCGTCATTAGTTGGTGGAACATTGAGCTTGGCTGCTAAGAAAAAAGCGGTTAAGATTTTGGCAAAAGCCATAGCAAAAAAAATAGGATCTAGTTTTATACCGGGATTAAACTTTGTGTCATGGGCTTTGGGAGCAGCAGCTTTTGCTAATGCAGTTAGTGGTAAGGCTGGAATTTCAGTAACAGTGGGTCTCAAATATACTAGAACATATTTGCATAAAGAAGGATACCATGTTTACGGATGGTCTCCTACTAGCTTATCGGTGAGAAGATATTAGTAGGTATGGATTATGGGAAGTAAGTACAGGTATGTTCTATCAATACTACAAATAGTAGTTGGAATACTTGCCGCGATAGTTTTTATTAAAACTATTGTATATGGAGGCAAAGTGGAATTGAAACTAATATCGCTAATGGCAATGATATTAGGTGTAGTAAATGGAGTTCGATGTATACGTGAAATAAATAAACATTGATAACAATGATTATTGCAACTCATGATGATAGACTATTCTAATCATGCAACAAGATAATTTTAATGTAAATATAACGAAATGTTTATAAATAATGGTTCTTTGTCAAATAACGTTGATGAAGTCAAAATTAAAATATTTTTATTTTTTATGCTGCAGTATCAAGCTCATTTGAGCTTGAACTGTAGCATATTTTATATCTATTTCTTAATAATATTCTTGCTCTCAAATTTCTAAAGCTTCTAAATCCGAAGGATACTTTCTTAAATGTCTTAATAATGTTATTATTACCTTCAACAGAGGCATTTGAATATGTCGTATCTATTGCATTTATTACATACTCTCTATGTTTTTTCAATGTTGAGATGCTTGTATGGAAGCACTCTGGAATATAGCTTAAATCTTTGTCCAGTATCTTATTTATTTCATCTACATCTCTTAATTCAACAGATTGAAGGAAGTGTTGATAAAACTTATGGGCATCCTTCAGTTCCTAGTTGAAAGAAAGTATTTCTCTTAATATTTCCGAAGAATTAGTCAGATTCTTGTAGCATCTATATGAATAGAACTCCACACTATTTAACTCCCATTCCTTTGCCAGTATTATTCTCCAATATCTCTTTAAAACCCTGTAATTATGCGTATTGGTCTTCATAGTCTTCATAATATTAACTCTTTTTATATTCATATTCCTTGTCATTAGCTGTACTATATGAAATTTATCTAATACTATCTTTGCGTTAGGGAACATTTCTCTTGCAATATCAATATATGGAGCGTATATGTCTGTAGTTATATATCTTACCTTTTCTCTAACCTTTAACGGATACGAAGAAAAATACTCTTTTAGGTTGAATTTCCTTCTATCTGATACAAGGTCAATTATTTTGCCAGTACTAACATCTACTAAATTAACGCTCATTGAAGCCTCTACAGATTTTGTAGACTTGAATTTTTTAATGCCCTGTGGGTACATCTATTCCTAAAACTTCGGGTAAATGATGCTTTCTATTCGTTACCTCTGTGCTTCTAAGAACCCTATTTACAGTAGAAGAAGACACGTAATGCTCCTTAGATATTAATTTAATTGACTTGAATTCACAAAGATCACCAATTATTGAACGTTTTACATCATTACTGATGAAACAACCCTTACTAGTCAAAGATGTTTTTGCCATAAATGTTTTTTTACACGATTTGCAATAGAATCTCTGTTTTTTTACTCTTAGCAATATTGGATTATTTCCAGCTCTATTAAAAATAATTTTGACCATTTGGCTACCATTTTTTACGATGTTATGTCCTTCTTTATTAGAATTGCAATGTGGACAGTGTGATGGTTCATATGTCAAAATGGCATTTAATACACAATATTTTACACTTTTTATTGTTTCGAAAATTTCTTTTCCAGTTAATACTAAATTTTTATCGCCAATTCCTAAAATATTTGATATACTATTACTTGAAAACATGTTGAATCCCCTTTACTATTGTTTTTGACGACTTTATAGTACAACGGATTTGACATGTTTTCAATTTTTTTGAAAAAAATAGCGATGATGGTTTCCGAATTCATCTTTCGATGAATTTGAAAATTTTTACCATCAACGCTAAATATTATACAACCCTTTTTATTTGGGTCTATTATGAGTCAGACCCTACTTATATTATTAATACTATTTATTATTCTTTTTTACTTGAATCGTCAATCTTTCTATATGGATTGATATCATATCTACTTGACGTTCTATTCTTACCTAAGTTTACCCAAGCTACATATTTTAGCTTATCGTTGGTAGTTATGGCTTTTTTTAGCTGATATAGGTTGAAAACTCTTGAAAGTGATGCCATTACAAGTATTCCAAGTGCTATTCCAATACTTATTATTACAGAACGAGTACCTGTTGTAGCTGCTACTATATAGTTTTTCTGTAATATATTATATATTGTGTTGTAAAGACCGATTCCAGGTATAAGAGGAAGTATTCCAGGTATTACAATTATTATTGCAGGCTGCTTTAATTTTCTAGCCAAAATCTCGCCAAGCAGAGATACTGTAGCGGCTGAAATAAATGAGTAAATAATAGGATTGTCATAGTGAAAAGTGAGTACATAATACACAATCCATCCGATTCCTCCGACGATTCCATCATAAAGCAGAAATTTTTTTTGAATATTGAAAAACACTGCAAAGCCACAGGTAGCTATTGCGGAAAAGAAAAAATGTTGCCATATTGGTAGATCTGCCATTTTATATTCCTCCTATTCCAAGTATAACAGCCACACCGAATGCTATGGCAGTAAAAATCATAAATACTTCAAACAATCTTGCCGTTCCAGCCATCAGGTTTCCAGATATTAGATCACGCATAGATTTAATAAAAGCAACTCCAGGAATCAATGGCATAATTGAGCCGACTATCAAAGCAGAAGGCGTGTCAATATATCCTATTTTATGGAAAAATACACCTATCGAAGTAATTATGACTGACGATAGTATCGTGGAAAACATTACTATAGAGCTATATTTTATTGTCTTATCATAAATATATGTTGCCAATATCGATGTTAAGAATGTTAAAATATAGGTTAGTATCTGATTACCTCCAAGAATTGCAGCAAAGCTTGCAGAGCCAATTCCCGTTCCAGCAAGGTACAACCATGTCGGATATCCTTTTTCCTTGTCTATTTGTCTCAATTCTTTGATTTCTTCATTGATATCAGGGTCTATTTTATTTACGAAATCTCTTGAAAAGTTATTCAATAACGCTATTTTATGTAAATTTATTCCTCTTGAATTTATGGTTTTCATAAAACATAGACCGTCGAATTTATCATCTGAGATAATTAAAACAGTCGGAGTAGTAAAGCAGTTAATGTGATTATATCCCCTTGATTTACATATTCTTATTACGCTATCTTCAACTCTATAGGTTTCAGCACCATTTTTTATGAGCAATTCTCCCAAATATAAGGCCAATTTCAATGTACTCATCTTGTATTCTTTATCTTCAAGTCTGGCTGTTATTTTCATTATTCTCTCTTGCTCTGGATCTAGTATCATGTCTTCAACAGTTTCTTCCTCAACAATATCTTCTTTAATAGTATCTTCTGCTATAGTATCATCGTTTTGGATTTCATTGTCAACGTTTGAAGTTATGCTGTCAGAAGCAAGCTTATTTTTTTCTAAGTCCTTTTTATTTTTTTCAATCATCTCTTGATTATTTTGAAAATCGTTGCTTGTGCTCAATTTATTACCCCCTTCCATGATTTTTTACATATACTAATATACACTATTTTATAGTAATTTTGTACATATTTTTTCGAAAAATTGTTTATTTTTAATCGAATTGTTGTTAAAAATATAAAATAAGATAGTTAAGTTTAATTTTAGTATTATAATAGATAATAATTACATTTGAAAGTATGATAGAATATCATATTTCAAAATTAAGAAGGAGGTAGCTATGAATAAAAAGATAACGTGTGTTTTATCTATGTGTTTAATCGCAGGTATGACATTAGCATTGTGCGAAAATATAGTGAATGCAGATGAACTTACAAATAATTATTCTGTTGATGAAATACTAAGCTCTGAAAATATAAAAACAGAAGATATTTCGTCGAGTATACCAAAGACAGAAAATCCTGTAAATAATTCAATTAAAATTTCGAATATTGATGACAAAATTAATAGTTTATATATGGATTTAGGGAGGGATATTAAACTTCCAAGGACTGTCGACTTAGGCTCAAGCACTATTAGTGGAAAGCTGGCAAATGGTGTTGGAGTTACGGTATATAAAGTAAGTAGTGAAGAATTGGAAAAGGGTAGTATTGTTTTAAATTCCAGTATGAGCCTGAGCGATACGAAATATAGTATTCAAAGTAAAAATGGAGAGTTTTCAATTAGATTTGATAATACAAAGCTAAAGGAAAATGAACATTTTATAATTTGTGTTTCGTACTCTATTACAGATTCGTCTGGAAGGGACATTCACAAAACATTTTTATTTGACACTGTATATCAGAAGGATAGTGCTGAAAATGATCCTGCTGAGCCTCAAAACGAAAATAGGATAAGTGGTAGTGATAGATATGTGACAAATTTAAATTCGATAAAGAAGAGCTATAAAAAGGGTGATTTTGACACAGTTATAGTGTCATCAGGTGATAATTTTGCCGATGCTCTAGCTGCTGGACCGCTGTCAATGAAAAATAAATATCCAATTTTGTTTGCAGGAGGAAACGGAATTAGCTCTGATGGGTTGAAATTTCTGAATGAGTATGGAGTTAAAAGTGTCTTGATTGTCGGTGGTGAAAGCTCCGTACCGAAGAATGTCGAAACACAGCTTGTCAATATGAACGTTAGGAGAATTTCAGGAGTTGATAGATACGAAACATCAAATAAGCTATTGTCAGAATTTGGAATGGCTAGGCATCTAATTTTGACAGATGGAAGAAAATTTGCTGATGCACTTTCTGCAACACCGCTTTCAAAAAAATTAAA
Organism: Peptostreptococcus sp. D1; assembly: GCF_900112955.1. GTDB lineage: Bacteria > Bacillota > Clostridia > Peptostreptococcales > Peptostreptococcaceae > Peptostreptococcus. The sequence continues at coordinate 152,776 of NZ_FONP01000001.1, read as the reverse complement.
TTCTCCGATATTATTGGTAAATAATTTGACTAATGTACCGACAAATATCGATAATTATTCGGATGTGTATATTATCGGTGGTAAAAGCTCTGTAAATCAATCGGCTGAAAACAAATTAAAGGAAATTAGCAATGGAAAGAGTGTATATAGAATATATGGGGGAGATAGAGTACAAACCTCATATCAGGTTGCCAAGCAAACAAAATATGTTTCGAATTTGGTTGTCAATGGAAACAATTTCCCTGATGCTTTGAGCTCTGCGAATTTGGTTGCATCTAATCCCAGTAATCTTTTACTGATAAATAAGGCTGGTTATCCTACTTATATGGCTGAGCTTATAGAAGGAAAAGCAAACATTGTAGTGGGTGGATACAATTCGGTTATGAAAAATGTATTTAATTATTAAAACCTAGTAAAGAAAAACATCTAATTTGATATATGAAAGCCAAGTATATTGGAATTGAATTTTATTAAAAAAAGCATAATGGATTTTTACCGTAGGCAAGAATATTGCCTACGGTTTTTCTATGTCTAAAACATCGGATATACATTGAAAAAACTAAAGTATAAAAAAATATTAAAACTATCTTGATTTTTTCTTAATTTTTGTATATAATCTTTATTGTTTAATAATAATAAACCTTAAGTTTAGTTTTTGGTTACATGCTGTTTAGTCATAAATGACAAATAGTTTATTTAAAGTAAATAATTTTAGGTATAGATTAGGAGGTGTAGGCGGCTATTTTAAGATGGTCGCACATTATTATGGATATTGGAGAAAAAATTAAGCGCTTGAGGAGTGAAAAACAACTCACCCAAGAAGAGCTGGCAAATAGATGTGAATTGTCAAAGGGGTTTATTTCACAGCTGGAAAATAACCTTACATCTCCATCAATTGCCACGCTTATTGATATATTGGAAATTCTAGGTACGAATTTAAGAGAGTTTTTTGCTGATGAGGTAAATGAGAAAATTACTTTTAAAAAAGATGATATGTTTGAGGTCGAAGATTTTGATGATGGATACACATTTAGATGGCTGGTTCCAAATTCACAAAAGAATGATATGGAGCCTGTTATAATTGAGATAAAACCTGGTGGTAGATACAAAGAGGAAAAGCCTCACGAGGGTGAGGAGTTTGGTTATGTAATAAAGGGTACAATTTGCCTTTATATGGGAAATAAGAAATTTAAGGTAAGGAAGGGTGAAAGCTTCTATTATAAGCCAAAAGAAAACCACTATATATCGAATGAGGGAAAGACACCTGCTGAAGTTATCTGGGTAAGCTGTCCTCCTTCTTTCTAATTTGAGTATTAAAGGAGTGTAGAAAGTGAGTAATAAATTAATTGAATTAGTAGATGTTTCAAAAACTTTTGATGATAATACGGTATTGGATAAGTTTAGCTTGGCAATAAGTGAAAATGAGTTTTTGACTTTGCTGGGACCAAGTGGCTGTGGAAAGACGACACTTTTAAAAATTATTGCCGGCTTTGAATTTGCTGATGAAGGGGATGTTTATTTTGGTGGGTATAAGGTGAATAATGTTCCCGCATACCAGAGAAATATAAATACTGTTTTCCAAAAATACGCATTGTTTCCACATATGAACGTTTTTGAAAACATTGCCTTTGGACTAAGGATAAAAAAGATAAACGAGGCTGAAATTGCTGAAAAAGTTAGAACTATGCTTTCGTTGGTATCTTTATCAGGCTTTGAAAAGAGAACTGTGCAGTCTTTGTCTGGAGGTCAGCAGCAACGTGTAGCAATAGCAAGGGCTTTGGTAAATGAGCCAAAGGTGCTTTTGTTAGACGAGCCACTAGGAGCATTGGATTTGAAATTACGCCAAGAAATGCAGGTTGAATTAAAAAAAATTCAGAAGAAGCTGGGAATAACTTTTGTATTTGTTACTCATGATCAAGAAGAAGCGCTAAGTATGAGTGATACTATAGTAGTGTTAGACAAGGGCAAAATTCAGCAAATAGGAACGCCTGTCGATATTTACAATGAGCCTGAAAATTCATTTGTTGCTAATTTTATAGGAGAGAGTAACATAGTTGACGGAATTATGCATGATGATTTTGATGTAGAGTTTTGTGGTAGGAGATTTGTCTGTGTAGACAAGGGCTTTGAAAAAGGAGAAAAAATAGAGGTAGTTATAAGACCAGAGGATATTCAGATGGTGAAGGCAGAAGAAGGAATGTTAAGAGGCATTGTTAAATCGTCGATATTCAAGGGAGTTCACTATGAATTAGAGGTTGAAGAAAATGGAAGAATGTGGCTTCTGCACAATACAAAAACTGCAAGCGTTGGAACAGAGCTCGGAATGTCATTAAATCCGGAAGATATTCATATTATGCATAAAAGGGAGGCATAATGGATGAAAAATAAAAGAATTAGAACGACTGAGGTCGATAAAAAAGAAGCTAGATTGGCTTATCCATATGCTGCATGGTCACTTATTTTCATAGTAGTTCCACTGGTTTTGGTTGTATTTTATAGCTTGACTCAAAAGGATGCAGATGGAAATTTATTTTTTACTGTGAGCAATTACGGAGATGTTTTTGAGCCGTTGTTTTTAAAGGTATTTGGAAGATCTTTTCTACTATCTGGTATTGCAACCTTGGCATGTATATTGATTGGCTATCCAGTTGCATATATCATATCACAGATGAATTTGAAAAAAGGTGGAATTTTGATACTGCTATTTATTCTTCCGATGTGGATGAATTTTTTGTTAAGAACATATGCTTGGATTGCAATTTTAGGAAAACATGGACTATTGAATAATCTACTTGGATTATTTGGTATACATCCTAGCTCAATACTATATACTAGTGTGGCAGTTCTGCTCGGGATGGTGTACAATTTTCTACCATTCATGGTTTTGCCGATATATACTACTTTACAAAAGATAGATAAGGAGCTTATCAACGCTGCAAGAGATTTGGGTGCAAATAGCTTTACCGTATTTAGGAAGGTTGTCTTTCCTTTGAGTATGCCAGGTGTTATGAGTGGAATAACTATGGTCTTTATGCCTTGTGTTACTACATTTGCAATATCAAGACTTTTGGGTGGCGGTAAAACCATGTTGGTCGGTGATTTAATAGAGCAGCAGTTTACTACTGTTGGTGATTGGAATTTTGGATCATCTCTTTCGATTGTAATGATGATAATAATATTGATATCAATGGCGATAATGAATAAAATTGACAGAAATGTAGAAGGAGGAGAATCAAATGCAAAGAAATAGTAGAAAACTTGATATTTTCAAAAATATCTATTTGGTGCTAGTGTTTATATTCTTGTATGCACCGATTGCAGCATTGATTATATTCTCTTTTAATAAGTCTAAATCAATGGGGCATATCACGGGTTTCACCTTGCATTGGTACAAACAGCTATTCAGTAATGAATCGATTTTGAGTGCTTTATACTATACAATAACGATAGCAGTGATTGCTTCAGTAGTTTCCACTATTTTCGGAACAATTACGGCAATTGGAATATACAAAATGAATAATAAGCCCAAAAAGATATTGCTAAATATAAACTACCTGCCAGTTCTAAACACTGAAATTGTAACAGGTATAGCAATAATGAGCCTTTTTGCATTTTTCAAAATGGATTTTGGCTTTAGGACGATGCTGATATCACATATTATGTTTTGTGTTCCTTATGTTATTTTGTCAGTTCTTCCAAAGCTAAGGCAGCTGCCTGAAAATATTGAAGAGGCGGCACTTGATTTAGGAGCAACACCTTGGTATGCAATTAGAAAAGTTATCATTCCACAGATTAAGCCTGGTATTATTTCTGGATTTTTGATGGCATTCACTATGTCTATTGATGATTTCGTAATTTCTTTTTTTAATACTGGAAATGGAGTGAGTAATTTATCTATAGAAATCTATGGCATGGCAAGAAGAGGTATTAAGCCAGAAATAAATGCGTTGTCAACATTGATGTTTACAACAGTATTAATTTTGATAATATTAGCCAATAGAAAAGATTCAATAATTAGAAATACTGTTAACAGAAGTGAGATTGATTAGGAGGATAATTTTTTGAATAAGATATTAAAAAAATCAAAAATATTTGTAATGATTTCAGCAGTACTTAGCTCCTCAATATTATTTGTAGGGTGTGGTGCTACTAGTCAAAATTCTTCGAAGGTGTTGAATGTTTACAACGTTGGTGATTATATAGATGAAGCTTTGATAAATGAATTTGAAGAAAAAACTGGAATAAAGGTTCAGTACTCAACATACGATACAAATGAAATGATGTATCAAAAGGTCAAGAGTGGTAGTACAAAGTATGATTTGGTTTTTCCTTCAGACTACATGGTTCAAAAGATGAGTAGAGAAGGGCTTTTAAAGAAAATCAATTACAATAACATTCCAAACTACAAATATGTGGATAAGGAGTTTCTAAAAAATACCTATGATCCAACAAATGAGTACTCTGTGCCGTATATGTGGGGAACTTTGGGTATTGTGTACAATAAAAAGAGGGTCAAGGATAAAGTTGATTCTTGGGATATATTGTGGAATCCAAAATATAAGAAGAATATTTTGATGTTTGATTCTGTTAGAGATACTATGGGAGTTGCTCTGAAGAAGCTTGGATATAGTATGAATACAACGAATCAGGAGGAAATCAATAAAGCTAAGGATTTGTTGACAAAGCAGAAGGCTTTAGTTTTGGCATATGTAAATGATGATGGAAAAGATAGAATGGTTGGAAATGAAGCTATGATGGGAATTTTCTATTCTGGTGATGTACCGATGATGGTTGAAGAAAATGAAGATTTAGCATATGTGATTCCAAAGGAGGGCTCCAACAAGTGGACCGACGCAATGTGTATTCCAAAAACTTCGGACAATCAGGATTGGGCAGAGGAGTTTATCAATTTTCTTTGCGATCCGGATGTAAATGCGAGGAATACAGAGTATATTGGCTATTCAACACCTATCAAAAAGGGCTGGGAGCTACTTCCAGATGATGTCAAGTATGATAAATCTCTTTATCCTGATGAAGAAATACTCTCAAAGTGCGAAGCGTTTTTGGATTTGGAGGAAAATATCAAAAAATATGATAGAGCATGGGTTGAGCTAAAGAGCAATTAGAAAAATTTTGATGATATTAAGATGATATTGAACGGATAGAAAATATATCATTATTTTGTTCTTGAATTGATGTGTACTTTATGGTAGAATTACAAAGTATTAAGTATGGCAGATGATCGCGTGTTTTCACACGAGGAAAGTCGGAGCTCCACAGAGCAGGGTGCTAGGTAACGCCTAGTGAGAGCGATCTTAAGGATAGTGCAACAGAAATAAACCGCCATTTTTGGCAAGGATGGAAAGGCGAGGTAAGAGCTCACCAGCATATAGGTGACTATATGGCTATGTAAACCCCACCTGGTGCAAGGCCAAGATAGGATTAAGAGATGTTGCTCGCATCTCCCGGATGGTAGGCCGCTTGAGCTTGCCGGTGACGGTAAGTCTAGATAGATGATCATCTAATACAGAACTCCGCTTATAGCCATGCTTAATTAAAATAAAAACAGGGTCGATATTAATCGCATTTTTCGTAGGTAAGATAGTCTTGCCTACGTTTTTTTGTTAGAATACATGTTCTAGATATGCGTGACACTGTTAGAGTTCTATCGTGCTGAGATGCTTTTATCGGCAATAATAAAAGGTACATTGCGTAAAACAGATTAATTTTTTTATCAAAGGCTTGATTTTGCAAGATAAGCTACAAAATTTAATATATTTTATTTCATTATTACTCTTGTTAGTGTATAATAGTAAGTAATAATGTTTATTTGTAAAACTTGACTATATTATAAGGAGTGAAGGTTTTGAATGATTTTGGTAAAATAACAATTAAATCGGTTGTATCCGATGTTGATAAAAAATATATAAGAGATAGAGAAGAATTGAGCTTAAATTTGGATGAGGCTTTAAAAAATAAATATATAAAAGTTGGAAAAGACGAAGAAAAATATATAGAGCTTTTGAGATATAATATTATTTTCTATAAATCTATAATAAAAAAATTGGAAGTTATTATAGAGATGTGGGTTCAAAATGGAGTTATTTCAAGTACACAGTCGGTTGAAAAGAGCATTGTGAATATTACAAACTCCTCAAAGGAATACGTAAATATCGCAATGAAAAAGGGTAGATTATATTTGAACGACAAGGACAAGAAGATTTTTGTATCTTATGACAATTCAGTTGGTTTAAAGAGAATTGAAAAAGTAGAAAATGACTATAAGATACTTAACCTTTATAAAGATATATTGAGTATGATGATAAGCGTTATATCTGAGGATCCTATAAAATATAACGTAATTTTGGATATGAGCATTGAGAAGCTGAAGATAGATATAATGAATGAAGTATTTGTGATGATAAATGAGATACTTTTTAGTGTAGAAAGAGAAAAGGATAGCTTTACTGATGAGGCTTTGGTGGATGAGGACAAGCTTTATGATGGAAATATCGATGATGAAGAAAAATGCTTAGGATTTAAAAAATATGTTGCAATGATAAGCTCACCTGAAATTTCTGTCAGAATAAATGACATTTTTAGATCGTCGGTGGAATTGGAAAATATCGATGAAGAGGATGCGAATTTGTTTAATCCAGATTTCAAGGATTATATTTCATGTGCTGTTATTTTGATGGATTATGTTTCAGCTGAAAACAGAGTATTATTAAAAAATATTTTTAGAATGTTTATATCCAATAATATTACACAGGCTCAATTTGAAGAAACGTTTGATAAAATAGTTATTGATAGGACGTTTGTTGATAAGAGAACTTGGCTAGAATGTCAAAATATGGTTAAGGCTGAGTTTAATCTTGAAAATAATAATTTCTTTGGAGAAAGCAAAATTGAGACTGAGGAGATACTGTCTCTTAGCGATAGACTGGATATTGTCGAAAATCTTACTGAAGATATGAGTGTTGAAGAGTGTATTGATTACATGAAATATAGTAAGCCTAGATTTGGAGATGGAGACTATTCAGATACAGAAGGCGGCTTTGCTAGTAAGCTAAAGCAAGGCTTATTCAGTTTTTCTGAGAAGCTTAAATCTAAGGAGGACTCTTACGATCTAACAGATGAGTACGGCGAGGAAGAATATCACGAATATGATGAGTATGATTACGATGCTTCATATTATGCTGACGATGAGGATTTGGAGGACTATGAAAAAGGGAAGTCAGGCTTTATGTCAAAGCTTAAGAATTTCTTTAAAGGGAATGACTATGATGAATTTGACGACTATGAAAACTGCGACAAAGACGATGATTTTGATAATGAATATGATGATTTTGTCGATGGTGAGGATGAAACAATAGATTCAAGGTTTGACGAAAAATCTCCAATTCAGGATAAAAATGCAGTTGCAATTTTGAAGCTACGTGAGAAAAACAAGAAAAGAGAGTTAGCAAAGCAGAAGGCCGAGATAAAGGATCTCAAAGATGAAAGAAAAATAGCTGAGGAAATCAATAAGGTTGGTATTGGTAGCTTCAAAAACAGCGAAATTGTATTTACTGAGAATGATGTTGTCTATAAAAAGAGTGACGGGAATTTCAAGTCAAAAAGTGAGGAAGTATTCCAAAGCAAAATAGATGGTCAGATATCGTTTGACGATTTCAATGGAAGGGTTATTCCACAAATTGATGATAGAAAAATAGAAGCTAAGGATATGAAAAATGACGATGAGAGAAGCGACAATGAAGCTATAATATCAAAAAGTAAAGATGTAATAAAGCATAAAAATGAAGATAGCAAAAAAGTTGAAGTTGAAGCTATTGACGACAAAAAAGAGGCTTTCGAGTCTGAGCTTAAAATAATCAATTCGAAAAAAATTGAAAAAAATGGATCTGTAAAAAATAATGATACCTTTGAAGAGCTAGAGAATCTAAAATCTATGAACACTTCTGATTTGCATGTATTGAATAAGTCTTCATTGAGAAAGGCTAATATTGAAGAAAAAAATTCAGTAAAGGCAGCTCGTAGAGCTTTGGATAAAGCTATAGTCAAAAATGAAGATGAGGATATAGAAAAGAGAGAATCAAGTGCCTTATCTAGAAACCTTGGTAATTTTAAGGATAAGATAATCCAAAAAAATGAGGAAAGGCGAAAAAAGAAAGAGGATAGAGAATCCGAAGGTGAGATGTTTCCAAAATCTGTTGTGATAAGAGATTTTGTTATTGTCGCAGTTTTACTTGTGGCGATCTTTGCTTCTTATGTATACATGATAAAAGGATTCAATAGACCTAGTGTTGAAGAAACGAATAGAGCTGCAAAGCAGACTCAGACAACTGGAAAGACAAAAAATACTTCTAATTCAGATTATGATGGTGCTGCAAGCAGCAATACAAAATCAACAACTGAGATTACGCAGAAAACAGAGGCTGAAAAAGAAAAGGATGAAATTGAAAAGAAAGCCAGTGCACTGGACAGAGAAGCTGAAAATTATAAATCTGGAAAGGGGACATATTACACCGTTTTCGTAGGTGCTGTGAAATCAGAAGATGCAGCAAATACATATGCAAACAGCTTTGCAAAGAGAGGCGTAAATTCAAAGGTTGTAAGAAATGGCGGATTTTATATGCTAAAGGTTGGAGAGTATTTTGACATCAATCAGGCATATTCAGAATCATATAGAATAACCTCTAAGGGAATACAGAATTATGTTGCGACTCAGAACAAGTATTATGAGTTAAAGATAGAAGCATTCAAAATTAGAAGTAAAAACCTAAGTGTTGATCAGATAAAAACCGATTATAATGATATTAAAAATCAAATTTCATCTACTGGGAAAAATGATCAATATATTAAAAATTTAGATGAAATATATAATGAAGCATTAAAGAGTAAACAATAATCTACTTGTAAAAAGACGAAATAAAGGAGGAACAGATTTTGTTAAAAAATAATGAGAAAATTATATTTGAAATGAAGTCTGGATATAGTCTACTTGGTCTTGAAGGGTATGATTTGTCTGATAAATGCTTGCAAATTACTAACCTTGGAAATATTTTTATTTCCAAGGTTGATTATTTAGAGGATAATGAGGTAGACTATATAGGATATAGCTTCGAAAATGAACAGATAAAGCTAGAGGCTGAAATAGATAGAGAGAGTGTAAATATTATTGCTGAAGGTCTTAATTTTAAAATGATAAGAGAAAATTTTGAGCTTGACTTGAAACTCGATTTAATAATGGTGCTGGATTTAGAGGAGATAATTTCTATTTCAAGTGAGCTTGAAAACAATATTTTTGAATATAAAAATAATGCAATCATACTGAATAATGAGAAGCGAGCTATTGTCGGAGCTATAGAACACGACACTGATAAAGTGATTTTTTACAATATAAATTTTAGCTTTGAATTTAGGTTTACAGATATTGAATATTACTTGCCTAAAAATGACATTATATACTTTAAGGGATATTTTTATTCGGTCCACAGAAAAGATATAATAACAAAGATTTTATTATTGGGAAATGAAATAGAAAGAAAATTTCCAAAGGATATTTTTTATATAGTGGATAATAATGATAAAATAGGGGTTTTGCCCACAGAAGATGTTGTTTCTTATTGCAAACTGAGTGGATTGATAGCTTCTACTGGTTATGTTGATGCTCCGGCATTGATAATAAGACATTCTGATATGATAGTTATTTTCGACTTTGTATCCAAAAAAGAATTAAAATTTAGTAAAATGTCGTCTTTGATGATGTTAATCTCAGAAGGTGGAAGTTATATACTTCACGATGGCAGTGATTTTTTTAGTATAGTTATTGACCTAGAAGCTTTAAAGAAAATAGGCTTGGATAGATTGGGGAAGATAAAAAGCAAACACTTGGGGTTTACAAAAGGATTTATGCCAGTAGTCGTGGAAATCAACGATGAGAATATATTAATAAAAAGCTCAAATAATGACGAAGGTAAAAATAAGATATTTTCTATTAAAAAATCAGATGTATCAAATATATCGGTAAAAGAGACAAATACAGCTGGAGATAACTATGTAGAGGCAGAATTTAGATTTGGTGATAAATTTATCAAAATTAACTTAATGAGAGAATTTGTGACAGAAATCTCTACAGAGGTGTTTTCTGACTATCAGAATTCAATAATAGATGTAGTTCCAAGAAAAGAAGTCTACGATAATTGGACAAAATCGGTGTGTGATATGGTTGCTTATAATTTTTTTGGACATATTTATGATTTAAAAAGGAGATATTCTCATATAACTGAAAATTCGAGCTTGCAGGACATGATCAATTTTATGAACAATTTATACGATGATATACATTTCCAAATCGAAAATGTGGATTTTTCTGCTGTCAGTATGTTTGATATACTTTTTAATAGTGAAAAAAAATACTTTAGCTCTAATGGATTTTCGTATGATATTTCGATAATGGAAAATTTGGAGAGAGTTTTCTATGATGTTAGAAACGATATAAAGATAGATTTGATTGATATATCGTCCTGTTTGGAGAATATTAATCACTTTATTTTACCGGAAAAATTGAGAGCATCAACTATAAATAAAATTAATGAAGGACAATCCTATCAGCTTGCATATTTTAGTAGGTTGGCATTGTCTAAGCTGAATCATCTCATTTATAATTTACTTCCTTCATATGTTTCTAGAATCGTGAGTAATATTTTTAGGATTTATGACACTATATATGATAACTACTCGATTTTATCTGATGAGGAGTTAAAAAATGAGATTATAGCTAGGATAAGAAATGCATACATTTTCAAGCAATATATTATAGAAGCTAATTCAAATGTAATTAGAAATGATATTATAGAGGATTTGTACTCTATTGTAAAATTTTCCTCTATGAAGATAGATAGTGAGTTTTATTATTCCGGCGGTTACAGGTAGGTGATACTATGGTTATAGATGATATTTTGAATAGAGATTACAGGCTGTGCAATTTTTCAGATAGAGAAAAAAGCGTTCTATATAGGGAGGTTGATTTAGATAATTTAATATTGGAAAATTTAAAATTAAACGAAATTTCCACAAAGGATACAAAGTCTCATGAAAATTATTCAGTTGGCTTTGATTTAACAGAAGAGAAAGAGGTAAAAAAGGATGAGTAGTATTTTATTAGCTGGTGGAGCAGGATATATTGGAAGCCACACCGCAGTTGAATTATTGTTGAGGGATAAAGATGTGATAATTGTTGACAATTTTTCAAACAGTAATCCAAACGTTATTGAGAGGATAGAAAGTCTGGTTTCAAAGAGAGTCAAGTTTTATGAATTGGATACAAGAACCTCAGAGCTTGAGATTGTGTTTAAGGAAAATGAAATTGATGTCGTAGTTGATTTTGCTGCTTATAAGGCAGTTGGCGATTCCGTAAAGGAGCCCCTTAGCTACTATGAAAACAACCTGTGTTCTTTAATAAATACATTGAAATTAATGAAAAAATACAACGTAAATAAATTTGTTTTTAGCTCTTCGGCAACTGTTTATGGTGATGTGAATGTTGATATGTTACCTACAAGAGAAGATTATCCCAGGAGTGCAACTAATCCATATGGAAATACCAAGCTTATAGGAGAAGATATTATAAGAGATTTGGGAAGGGCTGATGTAAATTTTAATAGTATTGTGTTGAGATATTTTAATCCTATTGGGGCACATCAAAGTGGTTTGCTAGGTGAACAGACAAATGGTGTACCGGCGAATATTATGCCTTATTTAACGAAGGTAGCTATTGGAGAACTACCTTTTTTGAATATATTTGGTAATGATTATGATACAGAGGATGGAACGGGTGTAAGAGATTATATACATGTGGTTGATTTGGCAATTGGTCACGTCAAGGCAATTGAGAGACTTTTGAAAGTAAATAACGGTGTTGAATTTTTTAATCTTGGAACCGGCAAAGGATATAGTGTCATGGAATTAGTAAGAGCCTTTTCCAGAGCATCGCACATGGAAATACCTTATAAAATTGTTGATAGAAGGGATGGAGATGTTGCAATGTCATATGCGGATCCAAGTAAAGCCAAAGAAATTTTAAATTGGGAAGCAAGTCTAGGCATTGATGAAATGTGTAGAGATTCTTGGAACTGGCAAAGTAAAAATCCAAATGGCTATGATGATTAATTTTTAAGTATTGATATTAGGCTTGTAGATATTGATCAAAATAATTCATGTCGATAAGCCGGGAGGAAAAAATGATAAAGAAAATAGCATATCTATTTACCATTGTCTTTGTTTTACTATCTCTTGGTGCTTGTACTACACATGACAAGACATCAAGCAGCGATAAAGAGTCAGTGGAAAAAATAACTAATAATAAATCTGAAATTACTATTTATTTACAAGAGGGACAAAAACTAGATGAAAAATATCTTAAAGATGAAAAAATCGCTGTGAATTATCTGCCCAAAATTGAAGGTAAATACACCGAAAAGCAGGCTGATATGATTGCGAATAATATTGATAAGCATGTGAAGGTCTTGATTATTTCTTCAAGTAATAATGGGTTATCATCAGTTTTCGAAAAGGTTAAGGATAGGTTACCAGGAGTAATAACAATTTCTTGTGATATGGAGGAATTTAACAACCATTCTCTTGACGATCTGTTAAAGGATTCCAGTATAGATGTTGGCTTATCTGTATCTAATACAAATAACTTGCTTATTGGTGTAAAAAATTCAATACTGATGAATGCAAAAAAGTTTGCTTATATTTATAATACAAATGATATTGATATCACAGATCTTGAAAAAGCGAAAAAATACTGTAAGGAAAATAATATGGTTTTCGATGAGATAAAGGTCGATAAAAAAATTGATGACAAATATTTTAATGAGATTGTCGGTAAAATTAGCAACATAGAAGATACAGCTGTTTATTCGTCAAGCGAGGATGTTTCTACATTGCTGTTAAAGAATTTCTTTAGATATAAGTATATCCTTCCGAACCTTAATAGCGGAAATGATGGCAGTATTTTTTCGCGAGAATTTGCTATGGAAAAAGAATATGAGTCTATGGAAAGAAAAGAATTTGAATCTCTTGTTTCAAAAAAACTTAAGGAGGAAGGCTTGGCAGGAAAGCTGGGTATGATAATTGAGGATAAAAAGTCAGTACCAATAGAGATATCAATTGAAATCGCAAAATATATGTACGAGAATAATTTTATGATTGAGGAATGCTATAGAGATGTATCTCTTGTGGCTAGAGGCAATAGAAATTTAAATCTTTCTATAGCACCACAAAAAATAGGAAATTCAGCTGGTTATTTTAGATATCTTAATATCGTGCCGAGAGTATATTAGGAGGAAGATGATATGATGTTTTTTAGAAAAATAATGACAAGCATGTCTCTGATGCTTGTTGCTACATTTTTACTGACAGCATGTAGTAACAAAAATAACTCTACTACTGAGATTTTAGATAAAAGTGGAGATAATAAAACAAAAATTGCTTTGCTGATACAAGATAAATCCGAAAATAAAACAAATTTTGATGCTGCAGAGTCTATTATTGCAAGCAAGGAATATCAGCGTGAAAAAATGGATAATTCCAACGTTGATATCAAGCTTTTTAAGCTGCCAAAAAATTACAACGAAAATGAAGAAGAAGTTTCAAAGATTTTTGGTGATATAGAAAAGGATAAGGATATTAATGTTCTAGTAGTATCGTCAAATGAAGCTGGTTTGACAAAATATGTTAAAGGCTTGAAGGGGAAAAGAAAAGATGTATTGACTATAAGTGCAAATCTTGCTGATAATGACGATGAATTAATAAATACCTTTGATTTAAATTTCAAAAATATGGATGTGAATAAAGCGAAGAGAGTAGTAGACTTTTCAAACTCGTTAGGAGCAGAATTCTTCTATTATTTTGTTGATGAAGGTCAGAAAAGTGATAAAAAGACCAAGGAGACTATAGATCTTATGAAAAAAACGGCATTTGAAAACAGTATGCCAATAGTAGAGATTGTAGTTCCGGATAATTTGGATAGATATGGTAAGAAAATGCTTGTATCAAATAAGATAGATGAGCTGATAATGGAAAAAGGAAAAGAGATTAATGTTTTTGCTTTCAATCAGGACTATGATGATATATTGCTAAGTAAGGTCATAAAAAACGGAATATATATTTCTGAATTTTCAAGTCCGAACATAGATAAGAAAATGTTGAATTATTTTGGTATTGGATATTTATCTAGAAATTCCGAGGATTATGGATGGATGAATACTCAAATAATAAATTATCTGGGAAAATATGGAATAGAGAGACATATAGGCTCAATAGGGGCATTGCAAGAGCCATTTGTTTTACAATTTGCAATCGAGCTCGGTATAAGCATGAATGCAAAGGAGCAGGCTGTGAGTAAGGCGTACAATTCCTATTATCTGGAAAAAATATCAAATATTAGATGTAACATTTCGTCAGGATTTATCAACAAAAAATCAGGTGTGGGTAATTTTAAATATGTTATTCCAGATCAGATATCATATTAATAAAATAGATTTCTATTATAAATAAGAAAAATTTGTGAAAAAACGAAAAAAACTATAAAAAAATTTAAATTTAGTATATAATAAACACTTATAAAAATACTTTATTAAATTATGCATTAAAAAAGATTAAAAGGAGTGATTTTGTGATGGTTATGATTATACCGAAGAACTACAAAAGTGAGTTGGATGTTTTGGAGACTCAAAAAGCTATAAAAAAACTGAAGGACTTTTTTCAAAATGAATTGAGTAAAGAGCTTAATTTATTGAGAGTATCATCTCCACTGTTTGTATTACCAGAAACAGGAACAAATGACAATTTAAATGGAATTGAAACTCCAGTTAGTTTTAATGTGCCATTTATGAATAAGAAAGCAGAAATAGTTCAATCACTTGCAAAATGGAAGAGAACAGCTATAAAGAAATATAATATTCCTCAAAATGAGGGAATTTATGCAGATATGAATGCTATTAGAAAAGACGAGGAGCTAGATAACCTTCATTCTCTATATGTGGACCAATGGGATTGGGAATATAATATTCCTAAAAGTGACAGAACATATGAAAAGCTTGTTTGGATAGTTGAGAAAATATTTGACGTATTTAAGAGAACTGACGAATATATGTTGTCTTTGTATCCATATTTCAAACCGCTATTACCAGAGAAAATTACATTTGTTTCCACTCAAGAATTAGAAAACGAATGGCCAAATCTAACTCCAAAGGAGAGAGAAAAAAAAATCGTTAAAAGACATGGAGCTGTTTTTTTGACTGGTATTGGAAAATCATTGGAATCAGGGGAAAAGCATGATGGAAGATCTCCTGACTATGATGACTGGGATTTAAATGGTGATTTTTTATTTTTCAATCCTGTTTTAGATGACGTTATTGAGTTATCTTCTATGGGAATAAGAGTGGACGAGGAATCCTTGGAAAGACAGTTGGAAATAGCAGGAGCTGAAGATAGAAAGAATATGGACTATCATAGAGATTTATTAAATGGTGATTTGCCATATACTATAGGCGGAGGAATTGGACAATCGAGAATATGTATGTTCTTTCTTAGAAAAGCCCATATAGGAGAGGTTCAAGTAGGAATTTGGCCTAAGGGTATGATTAAGGAATGTGCGAATGCAGGAATTCATTTATTGTAATAATTGATTTATAGTTTGATAAGGGAGGAAATATGTACAAGCTATCAGGTGTATTATTGAGCGAAGATGAAATTAAACAAAAAGTCAACGAGTTGGCTCAGGTTATCGAATCAGATTACGAGGGACAAGATATTTTGCTAGTTGGAATTTTGAAAGGTGCGAGTGTTTTCGTTGCAGATTTAATGAGAGCTATAAAATTGGATGTTAATATAGATTTTATGAGTGTATCTAGCTATGGAAGTGGTACGACTTCATCTGGAACAGTGAAAATACTAAAGGACTTAGATGTAGATATTGATGGTAAGAATGTGTTGATAGTAGAGGATATTATAGATTCTGGAGCTACATTGAGAAATCTATATGATACCTTGATGACTAGAAATCCAAAAAGTTTAAAGCTATGTACTTTACTTGATAAACCTAGCAGGAGAAAGGTTAAGATTGATGTAGACTATGTAGGATTTGTGATTGAGGATAAATTTATTGTAGGTTATGGAATTGATTACGATGAAAGGTACAGAAATCTTCCATATATAGGTATAGTCGAGGATTTATAAAATGTTTCGAAAAAAATATTTTTTCTTTGACATAGATGGTACGATTGCTGTAAATTTTCCGAGGGTAATTCCTGAATCCACCAGACGAACAATTAACGCACTTATTGAAAGAGGACATTTTGTAAGTATTGCAACAGGTAGAATGCGTGCAATGACGAAGGAATTTGTAGATGAATTTGGAATTACAAATATGGTGACCGATGGAGGTAAAGGGATTGTACTAGATGGTAAATTTGAGGTTGAGCCACTTGAATATTATCCTATAAAACAACTGATAAGGGAGCTGGACGAAAAAAACATTCCTTGGGCAGTATGCCTGAGTGATGAATTGATTTGTTACTCAAAATATTCAAATTTTCAGACCTTGATGGAAGGTGCTATAAAGATTAAAGGCTATATTGATTTCGTAGCTATGCCCGACTTGGACATAGATATCGAAAGGAATATTTATAAGGGTTTTGTATATATACGAAAAGAACAAGAGAAGGATATTGAATCACTAAAGCATGTGCCCTATACCAGATATCAAGAAGACTATATTATTTTGGAAGATGATGATAAATCTATAGGAATAAAAAAAATAAGAGATAGAATGAATATCGATGATAGAGATATTGTGGTGTTTGGTGACAATACTAATGATATAAAGATGTTCAAGCCTGAATGGACTTCAATTGCAATGGGAAATGCTGTGGAAGAATTGAAAAAGATGGCAACCTTCGTTACGAAGGATGCTGATGATGATGGAATAGAATTTGCTTGTAAGCATTTTGGCTGGATTGATTAATTGATTTTTTAAGGTATTGCAAATAGAAGGTGATTTTATTTGCAATACCTTTTTTAGGAAGGATTTATTGATAAAAATGAGTAAGGTTATTGTTATTGGAGGAGGACCTGCAGGGATAATGGCTGCATATTTTGCATCTCAGGCAGGCTCTAAAGTCGTATTGATTGAAAAAAATAAAATGCTTGGTAAAAAGCTGAGAATTACGGGTAAGGGAAGGTGCAATATTACCAATGCGTGTGATTTAGATGATTTTATTTCTAATATTTACCACAATGGAAGTTTTATGTATAGTTCATTATACTCGTTTACAAACGATGACCTAATAAATTTATTTGAAAAAAATGGTCTTAAATTAAAGATAGAGAGAGGAAAAAGAGTATTTCCGATGAGTAATAAAGCCATCGATGTAGTAAATACATTAGAAAAATTGATTAACAATAGAAATATTGAAATAATTTTTGGAAAAAGAGTAGATTCAATAATTGTTGAAGGTAAGCTTGCAAAAGGTGTAATATTGCGAGATGGCAAAAAAATATTTTCCGACACAGTTATATTGGCAACAGGTGGAAAAAGCTATCCACTGACAGGCTCTACTGGAGATGGGTATGCTATTGCAAAGAAATGTGGTCATACAATAACAGAGCTAAAGCCTGCTTTGGTTGGGATGAATACAAAACCAATTCCAAAATCAGAAATGATCGGTCTACTTTTAAAAAATGTATCAATTGTGCTTTACAGAAATGGTAAAAAGATATATGAGGATTTTGGAGAATTGGAATTTAGAGATTATGGTATCGATGGAGCCATAGTAAAATCAGCCAGCTGTTATGTGAAGGCCGATAAATCGGACTATAAGGTTATTCTAGATTTAAAGCCTGCACTAGATGAAAAAAAGCTTGATGACAGGATTCAAAGAGATTTTAGAGAAATGAACAACAAATGCTTTAGAGAGACGCTTAGGAAGCTCCTACCAGCAAAAATAATCGATTGTGTCATAGACTATTCAGGTATAGATCCCGATAAAATGGTTCATCAGATTACAAAAGAGGAAAGAAGGAGACTCTTGAATGCGATAAAAAATATGGAGATTGCTATTGAAAGTTTAAGACCAATTGATGAGGCGATAGTAACCTCAGGCGGTGTTAGTATAAAAGAAATAAATCCTAGTACAATGGAATCAAAAATTATTGAAGGTCTTTTTTTCGCTGGTGAGATAATAGATGTTGATGGATATACTGGTGGCTATAATCTACAGGTAGCATTCTCTACTGGTTATTTAGCAGGCATAAACTCAATTAAAATTTAGACTTGTAAATTATCTCAAAAAATATAGTCTATAGCTTTTATAAAAAATGATAACCTATAATAGATAAAATAAACAGAAAAATAGAGACTACAAAAATAGAAGAAAAATGTAGTCTCTATTTTAGATTGTTAAATCTTTGTTACATAGTTATAAATTTTTTCATTTCCAATATCAATAACACCAGTGTTAATATACTTGACAATGCAATCTATGTCCCATTCTGTCAAATATTGAGTCGGAATTTCAAGAACATAACCGTGATTTTCTAGCTCTGACTTGAGTTTGAAAATACTTGAACATGGTGCTTTATTTGAATAATATTCTGTATATTTACCTTTATTATTCAATAAACTTTCATTTTGTATTCCTATTAAAGTTTCTACATAGCTCTTGTAACACTCTTCAAAATCACAAACCGAAATTTGATTTTCTGAAAGAATTTTTTTAAACGAAAAGTCATTCATCATATAGCGAACAAATTGTTCAGATGTAAGCTTGCCAGAAATAATACCTTTTTGATATTTTCTCAATACTTTTTTTGTCTGGGCATAGATTTTATAACGTGTATTAAGATCAAATTCAATAAACAGCATAAAACCACCCCTCAATCTAATTCTACAATAAAAAATGAAAAAAAGCTATAACTAAAATATAAAAATATTATAAAAATTAATTACAATTGAAAAAATAAAAAATTCATTTTACTATATAGAAAAAAATTAATATGTTATATATGCTTAATTATTAATATTTCAATAAATTTAAATACGAATAAATAGATATTTTGTTATTAGGAAAATATTAAGAATAGAAAAAAACTATATATATTATTATATTATTAGAAAAAAACTATAGTTAGAATTATTGAATATTATTTTATTGACATAGCAAGTTTAATAAGATATACTTTAAGAAATTTGTGTTGCAATTATTGATGAATTATTTAATATTCTTGGTATAATTCGGCAAATATATTAAAGTATAAACATCAGGAGGTATTATGTTTAAAAAAGAAAAAAGTACTGAAAAAATAAAATTAAAGGATATAGATGACAGTACACCAGAAGAGAGAGAGCAACAAAGGCAAAAACTGAAGAAAATCAGATATGCTGCTATTGCGGTTGTAGTTATTTCTGCCATTGCGTATTTTCTTGTGCCAGGAGTGAGAGAGAATGTATCAAATGCAGTAAAGGTTTTATCGCAATTTGATTTGAAAGTCGTGATCAGGTATATAAGGAGTTATGGAGCCTATGCAGCAGTCATTTCTTGTTTGCTGATGATACTTCAATCTATTGCAGCTCCGATTCCTGCATTTATAATAACTTTGTCAAATGCTGCAATATTTGGTTGGTGGAAAGGTGCGATATTATCTTGGTCAAGTGCCATGCTAGGAGCAGCACTGTGTTTCTTTATTGCCAGAGGATTGGGTAGAGAGGTTGTTGAAAAGCTTACTTCAAAGGGATCTTTGGAAAGCATAGATGTGTTTTTTAAGAGATACGGCAAACACACTATAATGATTTGCAGATTGTTGCCATTCGTTTCGTTTGACGTTGTAAGCTATGCAGCAGGTTTAACCTCCATGGGATTTTGGGAGTTTTTTATAGCAACAGGCATAGGTCAACTTCCAGCTACAATAGTATATTCATATGTGGGTGGAACCTTAAGTGGAGGTGCTCAAAAACTATTTATTGGACTTGTATCTCTATTTGCGATTTCAATTTTAGTTGGAATGATAAAGAAGATTTATAATGATAAGCAGAAAAAGAGAGAAGAACGATTGGCAAAGGAAGAACAATAGAAAACGAGCCAAAGAAAATTTATAAAAAAATAAAAGCTTGGTAATAGAGATACTCTATTTATCAAGCTTTTATTTAATCAAATTTATATTAAGGGTGTGTTTTTTAGTTAAATAGTATGATTTTTAGTCACACTATACTATTTTGTTGCCATCCTTTATAAAAAAGAACGAAGAGCCCGAAATAACAATTAAAGACGAAATCACTCTTATTGAAATTGATGTAGAATGACATGCCATTGAATGGTTATTACATATTCCAATAATTGAATTTGATGGAATAATAAATAGTATCAATCCGATAGCTATTATTGTAAGTGGGAGAGAAGTTTCTTTTCTCCAGCACTCTATTGATATTACAAAAAGTATTATGGAAATTAATACTATACTGATACTCGTATAGTGACACTTCATAGGCATTGATGACATAGATTTGCTGTGATTACAAACTGGAGTAATGATTCTAACAAATAATATCATCAATAGGCTAAGAAGAGCAACTAAGAGATTTATTTTCTTTTTCATATGCTTTTCTCCTGTAAAAAAATTGTTACTACTATTATATAATATAGTAGGTTTTTTTTGTTATTTTTTTATAAGTATTGAAAAAAACAATAGTAATATTTTATGATATAGAAAAAACAAAAACTTGAAGAAAGTATACGTCGAGGAATAGAGGTGAAAAAATGAATTTGTTTAGGCTTGGATTTCTAAATGTTTGGAGAAGAAGAAATAAAAACATATTATTAGGTGTCGTTTCCGCTGTTTCAATGTGCATTTTGGTAAGTGTCATATCGGTGTTTTTTTCCATAAAAACATCCTTGGATATTTCTTCACGACGGTTGGGTGCAGATGTTGTCATAGTTCCAGATTCTGTGGAAGCTGATGGAGAGGAAATAATGTTTACAGGAGTTCCAAAAATGATTTATTTAGAAGAAAGTAAACTTAAAAATATTCCCATAGACAAGATAGAAAATATAACAAGCCAGTTTTTTATTAAAACCTTATCAGAATTTGCATGCTGCACCTTTGAAAAATCATACAGAGTCGTTGGGATTGATCAAAAAAGTGACTTTATTATGAAGCCATGGATGAAATCAAATATCATACCAAAGCTTGATGACAGGGATGTGATTTTGGGTGCAAATGTCGAGCTGGAATATAAGGATGAAATATCGATAATGGGAAAGGATCACAGGTTTAAGGGTAGGTTAGAAAAAACAGGAACAAGCATAGATGATACTATATTTGTTTCTATGAAGGAAGCAAGATATTTGGCAAGAGAGTATTATGACATAGAAAATAAAAACTATTTTCATGGAATACCTACAGATAGATTGATATCTGCGTCATTTATCAGGCTAAAAAATGGTATTGATGCTGAGAAATTTGCTAGTGATATAGAAAATTCGATTGATGGAGTAAGAGCATATTCAGTTGTTGTTAGTTCTCAAAATATGAAGGATAGGTTTTATGGTTTTGGAAAATTATTGGCTTTTTTTACAATAGGAGTTATCATTATATCATTGGCATCATTATTTGGCATGTTTAGCTTGATGATTGGTGAGAGAAAAAAAAAAATTGGTTTTTTGAAAACTATGGGGTTTGAAAATACAGAGTTGATTGCTGAAATTTTATTTGAAATTATCTTGATTGTTGGCGCTGGAGGAGCTGCGGGTAGTATATTTGCAATTTCAATTTCTTCCACGATAATAAGATATCTGAGTTCATTTATGATAATTCCATCAAATTCTTATGATGTTATTGAGTTTGTTCAGTATGGAATTGCCGGTGTGATATTATCGTTGGTATTTAGTGCTGTTATTTCAAGCCTTCCTATTTATTTTTTACTCCACAATGATCCAAAGGATATTTTTTCTAACGGAGGTATGACAAATGACTGATAAGGCTATTACGCTAAAATGTATTTCGAAAAAATTCTCGCTCGGAGATCAGGTAAAAAGTGTGCTTCAAGACTTAGACTTTGTTATTGATAAAGGGAGATTTATTTTAATTACAGGTGAATCGGGGGTTGGTAAATCAACCTTGCTCAATATCATGGGATTGCTTTCAAAGCCGAGCGATGGTGAAGTTACAATCTTTGGGAATGTTTCGGTTAACGATAATTCTGATTTATTGAGAAAAGTGTTTGTAAGCTTTGTTTTTCAAGAAACTGTGCTGCTGGAAGCATTGACGATTAGAGAAAATATCGATTTAATGAGATGCTTGTGGAAAAAGAACAAAAGAAGAAATTCTTGCTTCTATGAAAATGTCAATGAAATTGATTTAGAAGACGCGATAGACAGCCTTGGTATGAGAGATTACTTGGAAACTCTGCCAGGAAAGCTTAGTGGCGGTCAAAAAAGAAGGGCGATGATACTTATGGCAGTAGCGAAAAATTCACCGATATTGTTGCTTGATGAGCCTACAAATGATCTCGATTCAAAATGGGTTGATAGGGTGCTTGATTTTATAAGAAGACTGGCAAATTGCGGTACGACAGTCGTAATGGTGAGTCATGATAAAAGAGCTGAAGGCTATTGTGATGAGATATATGAAGTAACTAATGGAAGATTGAGATTGATAAGAAAAGAAAATGGTAAAAATCTCATAACTATAGATAAAAACAATCGACATTAATATAATAATTGTTTTTATCTATAGCTTGCAAGATAAGAACGTATTATTGTCAAATGGATAGAAAATTGGTGTATAATAAGAGGAAAATTAATATCTTTGGAGGTAATCATGAAAAATTTAAAAAGATTATTTTTAAGTACAGGACTTGCATTGGTAGTTGGCTTATCATTAACGGCTTGTGCAAATAAAACAGAAAATGCTGAATCTAGTTCAGAAACGAAATCAACAGCTGCCCAGGTAGAAAAAGCTGGTGTAACAGAAGAAAAGCCTATTTTGGTTGACAAGGAAAAGAAGACAGTTACGGTTTTGGCAAAGGTAAATGGAAAATATTTCGATCAAGGTACTAGACATGCCCTGGTTTTTAAAGATGGGAAATTCGGAGACAAGCCAATACTTGTTTCAATGGCAGATCAAAACACATTCTATAACAGTCTAATCGAAATCGGTGCAAAACCAGGTAACAATATGAATCCTGAAAATGCAGAAAAAACTCAGGTTGAAGGTGATAAAATCAATGTGAGTGTTACATGGGATGCAACTGAAAAAAATTATGACATCAATGAAGTTGTAAAGGATAGTAATGGCAAAAAAATAGATATGAGATTCGGTGGTAACCAGGAAAGAGCAAAGGATAAGAATACAGGCTGTCTTGCATGCTTGGATAGCTGTCCAGTTGGTATAGTTTCAAATCATACATATGCTTATGGATCAGTTGAAAAGAGAATGGAAGCATCTTTTTCAGGAAATTCTGAGGTACTTCCAGCTGATGGTACATATGTAGCAGTGACATTTGCACTTGCTCAGTAATATCAAGATGAATTTGGAGAAGGCTAGAGGAATACTGTTTTATCTTGTCTGTGGTTTTTTTCTAGGCATATTGGTGGACTATCTTATCACACTTAGTGTTTGGCTGGAAATGAGAGTACATTTAAATCAGATAGTTGTTGTATTTTCTTTGCTTGGTGGTGTCATAGGATTTTTTTATAGGAAGATAAGGTATGCGGTGTTCTTTCTTATTGAGATATTGACGTTAATAGTAGCGATGTTGCTTGGAAAAGTTGAATTGTTTTTTTATTATGTAAAAGAGATTTTTTATTTAGAAATAGGCGTTGAAAATATTAAATTACCGACACTATTGATACTGCTTTCTATCAATGCTTTGTTTTTTGTGTCCTATATAGCTAGTAAAATGCGGAAGCGATAAAATAGGTGTATATTAGTGCTTTGATAGTAAGAAAAAATAATTGATTAGTTGTTTACATAAAGAGAGTTATTATATTTTGGAAAAACATCGATGATGTCAATTATACCATCACTCAAGTGTAGATTAGTTAAATCTATATTTGGGTGATTTTTATTTTATGATAAAGCGAGAAGATTTGCACTTCATAAAGGATATCCTCCTTGATATAAAATATTATTAAAAATTTTATACCATATCAATTCCACAATCATGGAAAAATCGAAAAACAGGCTTTAATTCCAACTTTATGGACATACGGGAAAAATAGCAAAAATAACCGACGAAAATTAAAAATAAATTATGCAATATATACTTGAAAAATTCTTTTAGATAAGGTACATTATAAACAAATAGAGTTAGAAGCGAATAATAAAATGAGAAATAGAATTAGAGAAGCTAGAAGGATGAAAAGATTATACAAGCAAAGCCTGTCGAAAATATGAGTATTACAATACAATAATATCAGTTTAATAGAGTTAGGAGAGGAATAGGCTATGAGGAATAAGCAGAGGTATGCTCTAGCAATATTACAAATAATAGTTGGTATGCTTGCCGCTATAGTTTTTGTTAAGACTATTGTGTATGGAGGCAAAATTGAAATGACATTAATATCACTAATGGCAATGATATTAGGTGTAGCAAATGGTGCTCGAGGTATATGTGAGATAAATAAAGACAAAGCTTGATAATAGTGAGCTTAAGTATTTTTTCACTTACTATACTCTTACCACCTAAAGTTGAAATCTTTTCAACTTTAGTCTTAGATATAAAGTCTTTAAGTGATTTAGGTAAAGAATTTGCTTGCGTTAATAAAATCGGAGTACCATTAGTTCCAGCTACTGGTCCAATAACTAATGCGTCCATCCAGTGCTGTCCATTAGCTACAAAAATTTCATTAAACTTGGAGAATTTTTTACTGGCTATCTCAGTAGCTGTTTCATATCTTGATGATTTGCTCAGTCTCTCTGACACTGTTGGCAATGAAGCTTCAAGAGCTTTAGCTACCGAATTATATCCACCAGCTATAGTTACCTTCTTTATTTGAAGCTCTGAAATAGTATCCTTTATTACTTTAGGTAGTTTATTGGAATCAACTAATAATATTGGAAATACTTTTTCAGCTTCAAATGGTCCAACTGTTAATGCATCTGGAAAGTTTTCTCCTGATGCTATAACTGCATTCCCCAATTTGCCAGTTATTCCTGCTACTACCTTGGCAACTTCTGATGATGTAGCATATCTATCTTCACCTGATATTCTCTCTATATTGTCCTTGTCAAATTAGATAACTGCTTTTGAATATTTTCTGATACAGAAGACCTTCCGCCTACAATGATTTACTCCAAGTTTTTGAATTTCTGAGGCTACTTTTGTATCCAATTTATCTCTATTTACCAATAATATTGGTGCTTTTAGTAATTTTGCGATAACAGATGAAGTCATAGCATCCGGAAAATTATTGGATTCAACTATTATTACTTTATCAGACTTATTATAATACCTCTTAGAAACTTCTATAGCAGTTTCAATTCTATCTACGCCACTTACTCTAACTACATAATTGCTTGCAGTATATGCTTTTGATGATGCATCTGATATTGGTTTTACCTGACTTGCTTTTAATAAAACATTTATTATATGTTCCTTTCCGCTGTCCGAAAAACCTTGACTTAGGATTGTATATTCTTTATCCATAGATTTTAGTATTTCCATACTTTTGTCATTTAATTCTTCAGCAGTTAAATCCTCTATAAAATGAACAAACTGTATTGGGTTACCATTTTTATCTACTTCTCTTACCTTTAAGTTATATCTATTTTGCACAGGTTTTTCATCGCTTTCAGATATAACTTCCATGACGTAGCTAAACCCATCTTCTGGATATAGAAATCCTTGCTTAGATACTTTGTATTTTTTTCTATTTCATTTATTTTTTCATTTTTTACCTCCTGATTAAAATAATATATAACACATACATTTGACTCATATACAAATTTCAATTATTTTAGTTTATAAATATAAATATATCATTCAAAAATTTGCACTTGATTTAACAGCTCAGCTTGCATAAACATAAGTCAGTCATTGAAATCAAATATCCTAAATAAAAGCTGACGGGCTATAAAATCGTTTTCAAAAAATATTACGTAAAATTTACTCTGCTTTTTTTTACATTTTTTATTGTTTCGAAGTTTTCTTCTCCAGATAATATTAAATTTTTATCTTCAATTTATAAATATTATACAACTCTTTCCTAATAAAATCTTCAAATTTTGAAATTATCAACATATATTTTTATATTATTTAGTTTGTGGTATAATAATAAAGACAGCTTATTTGAGGCAAAGATTATTTTATGGTTTATATTGTAGGTAAACAGTTAGAAAATATTTAAAATAAATATGAGGTGTAAAGATGATTGAATTTAAAAGTGGCAAATTAAAAGAAGGAATATTAAAAAATTATGTTGAAAAAATTGATCCTTTCTATATGGAAAATGAAGTTACAGCAGAAATGATGGAAAAATTTGAGTTGCTTGATTTGAATGATTTGGAAATCGATGATTTGAGTGGTATTGAGTATGCAAAGAATATTAGACTTCTATATATAGCAAATAATAATATTGAGGATATATCACCTCTTGGCAGTTGTTCAAAATTGGAAATTTTGGATTTTCATAAGAATAAAATTTCAGATATTTGGCCATTGGAAAAATTAAGAAGGTTGGAATATTTAAATATTTCATACAATGATATAACTGATGTAATGGCGTTAAATGATATACCGAATATAGATAGTATCAATATTAGAGGAAATACTATTGAAAATAAATTACCTCTAAGACATATAAGATTTGTCAAAAAATAAAAAACTGGAAAGGTAACAATATGAGAAAATTAAGCACATATGAGTTAGGTGAAGGCATTAGTCTTGCTCTTATAAAAAATAATAAATTCAAATCCAATATTATTTCTATTTATTTTATAAAAAATTTGAATAGAGATGATGTTACACAGGTTTCGCTTTTGTCCAATATTATGTCTTCCGGGTGTATGAAATACAAGAGTATGAAAGCAATCTCAACGAGGATGGATGAATTATATGGGATGTCTATGACGAGCGGAGTTTATAAAATAGGAGAAAAATCTCTTTCATATTTTAAATTTCTAAGTATATCAGATAGATATTTGGACAAGCCGATTTTGAACGATGTGATCGAATTTATCAATGAGATTGTATTTAATCCGTTAATTATTGATGGTGGGATAAATCCAGACATGTTAGAGCTTGAAAAGATGAATCTAGTAGATGAAATTCAATCAAAAATTAATGATAAAAAAACATATGCTTTGATTAAATGCATAGAGAATATGTGTGACGGTGAACCATATTCGATTGAGAGAAGTGGTTATATTGATGATTTGGATGCAATAACTTCAAAGGATTTGTATGATACATACAAAAGCTTGATATCGACATCAAAAATACTAGTTACGGTTGAAGGTGATATTGATCTAGATCGCACTAAAAAAATTGTTGAGAATACCTTTAATTTTCAGAGAGCAAATGTTGTCAACATAAACAGAGAAAAATTTGATATAATACCGAAAAAGGTTAGGTATATTTCTGAAGATTTGGGAACTAATCAAGGAAAGCTTGTGATTGGGTATAGAACACGAGTCGATTACAAGAATTTCAAAGAGTATTATAGTTTGATAGTAGGAAATAGCATTTTTGGAGGAGGTCCACATTCCAAGCTATTTAACAATGTGAGAGAAAAAGAAAGCATCTGCTACTATGTATCCTCAAGCATCGAAAAATCAAAGGGATTGATGATAGTTAATTCAGGGATAGATGCGGATAACTACGAGAAAGCACTCGAATTAATAGATAGAGAATTTGAAGCAGTTTGCATGGGTGAGTTTACAGATATGGAAATGGATAATGCAAAAAAGAGTATTATCAATTCCTTAAAATCGTCTTGTGATTCGATTTCAGGAGAAAGCGAATTTTTCTGTAATCAATTTATTAGTCAGACAAATCTTGATTTGAATGAAATAATTTATTTTGTGGAAAATACAAGTAGAGAAGATATTGTAAAGATCATGAATAAAATAAGGAAAGACACTGTGTATTTTCTAAAATAGAGATAGATATAGATTGGAGGTTATATGGAAAAAATATATAACGATAGCATTAATGAAGAGCTGTTTTCTGAGGTATTAGAAAATGGATTGGAAGTATATTATCTGCCAAAGAAGGGATTCGAAAGCAAATACGCAATATTAGGTGTTAATTTCGGATCAAATGACTTGGACTTTATTTCAATAGAAGATGGAGGTAGAGTGAGAGTGAATGAAGGCATAGCCCATTTTCTGGAACACAAGATGTTTGAACAACCAGATGGTAAAAATGCCTTTGATAAATTTTCAGAGCTTGGAGCCAGTGCAAATGCATTTACAAGCTTCAATATGACGGCATATCTTTTTTCGGCAACTGAAAATTTTTATGAGTCTTTGGAGCATTTGATTAGCTATGTTCAAACTCCATATTATACTGATGAAAATGTCGAGAAAGAAAAAGGAATTATTGCTCAGGAAATAAAGATGTATGAGGATGATCCAGAATGGAATGTTTACTTCAACTGTCTAAAGGCTATGTATTCGAAGCATCATACTAATATTGATATCGCTGGAAGTGTTGAAAGTATTTATAAAATAACTCCTGACGAGCTATATAAATGTTATAATACATTCTACAATCCTGCCAATATGAAATTATTTGTAGTAGGTGATCTGGATTTTGAAGAAATAATCAAGGCTGTAAAAAAATCCAATAATGTTGAAGCTGTTTTTTCAAAAGATATAACGAGATTTATGGATGAAGAGCCACAGGAGATAAATAAAAAAATTATAGAACAGGAATTTACTGTCTCTTTGCCGATGTTTTATTTTGGATACAAGGATTCAAGCAAAATAGTATCACCTGATGAATCGTTGTTTAGAGAGGTTGTTACTGATATACTTTTTGACATTATTTTTTCTGAAAGTGCACAGCTTCATGAAAATCTATATAATAGTGGTTTGATAATCGGTAATATAAATGGTGGTTATACGTCAAATATTGATTATTCATATGCTGTGGTCACTGGAGCTTCAAAGGATCCTCATCAAGTAAAGAAAATCATCGATGAATATATCGATGATTTAAGAGAAAATGGGATTGATGATAGAGAATTCGAGCTTAATAAAAGAAAAAAAATCGGAGGATTTTTGAAGTCATTTGATTCCATACCATTTATTGCTAATAGCTTTCTAAGATATAGGTTTAAGGGCATTAACCTTTTAGATTACTTAGACGTTCTTAACAGAGTTCAAAAAAGTGATATAGAAAGGCGTTTAAATGAATTTTTTATTGAAGAGCAGAGTGTAATTTCAATCGTAAAACAAAAGGAAGATGGCGAATAATATGCTATTAGGTGAAGTGAGGGGGAATTTTTTTGAATAGAGTTGCTTTTTCGATTTTTGGAATAGATGTCATGTGGTATGGGATATTGATTGCTATTGGTATGATATTGGCTATAGTAATATCATCTAGAGAGGCGAAGAGAGTCGGTTTTGATGAGAATAGTGTAGTTGATCTTTCAATTCTCTTACTTCCGCTTTCGATTGTAGGTGCGAGGCTGTACTATGTTATATTCAACTGGGATTTATACTCTCAAGATTTATCTCAGATAATTAATACAAGAGGTGGCGGTCTAGCCATTCATGGTGGTATTATCGTGGGGATAATTATCACGTTTTTGTATGCGAGGCATAAAAAAATAAATTTCCTTAAATTTTCTGATGTCATAATATTGGGATTACCAATTGCTCAAGCAATAGGCAGATGGGGGAATTTTATTAATCAAGAGGCATATGGTGGTCCAACAGATCTACCATGGGGAATAATAGTAGAGGGTCAAAAAGTTCATCCTACTTTTTTATATGAATCAATATGGAATGTTATGGTATTTGCATTGATATTTTATAAGAGGAAAAACAAGGAATACGATGGACAATTGCTTGCATATTATTTAGTTATATATTCCTTGGGGCGTTTCTTTATTGAAGGATTGAGGACCGATTCATTGATGCTCGGACCACTTAGAGTGGCTCAGGTAATAAGCTTACTTGGAATTGTTTGTGGATTTATTGTTCACTTGATTTTAAAGAAAAGAGGCAAAGATGGAATTTAATCATGTTTCTGTATTATTGGACGAATGTATCGAAAACTTAAAAATAAAGACAGATGGAGTTTACGTTGACTGCACGATGGGAGGAGCAGGTCATAGTAGAGAAATTGCAAAGAGAATTACTGGAGGTGGTAAGCTGATATGCTTTGACCAAGATATAAATGCCATAAACGTGGCGAGAGAGCGATTGGCTGAGTTTGGCGATAAGGTAATATTGGTTCACAGTAATTTCGAGAATATTAAGGATGAATTGGCAAAGATAGATATTTTTGAAATTGATGGTGTTTTAGCAGATTTGGGAGTATCATCTCATCAGCTTGATGAGCCTATTAGAGGCTTTTCATATATGAATGATGCACCATTGGATATGAGGATGGACGATAGAAATTCAATTTCGGCATGGAATATTGTCAATGAATACTCTGAGGAGAATTTGCACCGAATAATTAGAGCTTATGGTGAGGAAAACTGGTCTAAAAGAATTGCAAAATTTATTGTGGACTACAGGAAGGAAAAAAATATTGATACTACCTATGAATTAGTTGAAATAATTAAAAAAGCAATTCCTCAGAAAGCCAGACAAAATGGACCTCATCCTGCTAAGAGGACATTTCAAGCTATAAGAATAGAGGTAAACAATGAATTGGGAGCTATAAACACTCTTATTGAGGATGCAGTTTCATTATTGCGTAATGGAGGAAGAATGTGTATTATTACATTTCATTCTTTGGAGGATAGGATTGTGAAAAATCAATTCAAATATTTATATCAGGATTGTATATGTTCACCTGATTTGCCATTTTGTGTTTGTAATAAAAAAAGGGAGATAGAAATAATAACAAAAAAACCAATACTCCCTTCTGACTATGAGGTTGAGATTAATCCAAGATCGAGAAGTGCGAAATTAAGGGTAGCGGAAAAATTGTAAAGCTGTTATTATATAATTTGGAAAAATTGTGGGGAGCCATAAATTTTAGGAGGAAAGAATGAAGAGTTTAACTGTAGCGGAGATAGTCGATTCCACCGCCGGAAATTTAATATCACAATGTGAAGCTGACACCATGGATAATATAGTTATCGATAGTAGAGATGCAGGGGAAAAATCAATGTTCGTTGCCATTATTGGCGAAGCACTTGATGGACATTGTTTTGTTGAATCAGCATATGCAAATGGTTGTAGAACATTTCTAATAAGTTCTGTGAAAAATATACCTGAAAAAGTATTAAAAGACTCCAATATTATTTCGGTGGAAAACACTGAGCTTGCTCTTGGAAAAATATCAAAATATTATTTGAGTAAATTTGATGTAAGAGTTATAGGTGTTACTGGAAGTGTTGGAAAAACAACTACAAGAGACTTTGTTTATTCTGTGGTTTCGAATAAATACTGTTCAATAAAGAATGAAAAAAACTTTAACAATCAATTTGGTGTACCACTGACTATATTCAATATAAATGCTGAGCATGAAGCAGCGGTTATTGAAATGGGAATGTGTGGCTTTGGTGAAATAGATTACTTGGCGGAGATCACCAGACCACAAATAGCAGTAATATCAAATATTGGTCTATCTCATATTCAGAGTCTCGGATCGCAAGAGGGTATTTTTAAAGCTAAAATGGAGATATCAAACTATTTTGATGAAGAATCTATTTTAATAGTAAACGGTGATGATGAGTTTTTGTCAAATATATATAGAGACAGCAAACTCGACAAAAATAAATATAAATTTGAGGTTCAGTCTTTTGGAAAACTGCCAACGAATACGATTTATCTGAAAGAATATAGGGTGCTAGAAAATAAAGCCACAACATTTATTGCAAAAATTGAGGGTATTAAGGATGGTGTGGAATTCACTATTCCGACTGTTGGAGAGCACAATATATACAATGCTCTTTCTGCTATTCTTGTCGGTATAAATATGGGTATGAGCGTTGATGAAATTAGAGATGGATTTAAGAATTTTATTCCAACGAAGGACAGACAGGATATATTAAATACTGATGACTTTACTATAATCAACGATGTATACAATGCCAGTCCAGATTCCATGATAGCTTCTTTGAGAGTATTGTCAATGTATGATGATAAAAGAAGAGTAGCAATTCTTGGAGATTGCCTTGAAATGGGGGATTTTGCAGAGCTTGGTCATAGAAAAATTGGCTTAGAGGCAATTGGAAAGGCAGATATTGTGATTACAATTGGTGATAAATCTCAGTTTATTGGAATTGAAGCAAAGGAAAAGGGCTTTGATCTTAGCAATGTATACCATTTCGAATCAAAGCTGGAATTGTTTGAAGAGCTAAGGACTATATTGGAAAAAGATGATGTTATTCTTGTAAAGGCATCAAGAGGGATGAGATTTGAAGAAATTGTAGAGTATTTAAAGGAGGGAATAGATGATTAGTTTAAAGGCTTTGACGGTAACATCTATTATGTCATTTTTGCTTGTAATTGTTGTGGGTCCAATGCTTATACCAGTTTTGCACAAGTTTAAATTTGGACAGACTGTTAGAGATGATGGACCACAATCACACTTAAAGAAAAATGGAACTCCTACAATGGGTGGATTGATGATTATTATTTCAATACTTCTTGTTAGCTTGATTAGAGTTGGATTTGGTAATGAGATTTTGATGGCATTATTGTGTATGCTTGGTTTTGGCTTGATAGGTTTTCTTGATGATTTCATAATTATTAAACGAAAAAGATCATTGGGTCTAACTCCAAAACAGAAAATTGTATTACAGGTTGTTCTATCATTTGTGTTGGCTTATTATAGATATGTAACTATCGCTGATGAGATTCAATTTATTGTACCTTTCTTAAATACTGGAATCAATATCGGTATAATGTATATTCCGATAGTAATGGTGGCGATTATAGGTACAGTAAATGCTGTGAATTTGACTGACGGTCTTGATGGATTGGCTAGTGGTATAACGGCTGTGGTTTCTGTGTTTTTTATTTTATTTGCATCAGTAGTCGCAAATAATTTTGAAATTTCCCAAATGGGAGCAGCTACTTTGGGCGCCTGTGTTGGTTTTTTATGCTTTAATGTTAATCCCGCAAAAATTTTTATGGGTGATACTGGTTCAATGGCACTGGGTGGTGCTGTTGCTGCTTTTGCTCTTTTTACGGATACAGTGCTTGTCATTCCAATAGTCGGAGGTATTTACTTTGCTGAGGCACTATCAGTGATGATTCAGGTTGGATATTACAAGAGAACGAAGAAGAGAATTTTTAAAATGGCACCTCTACACCATCATTATGAACAGTCAGGATGGCCAGAAACAAAGGTTGTCTTTGTGTTTTGGATTGTTGCAATTATACTGGCTTGGATTGGTATTGTTGCGATGTTTTAGAAAAAATAATCATAGACATAGTTTTAACTATTAAAAGCTTGTAAAGCAAACCACATTTGTAAGTATAATATGAATGTGGTTTGTTTTTTTGTTATGATATTATTTGATGAGATTTTTAATAATATAAGAAAGATTTAAATTAATTAGTATTTATGATATAATTAATATGTAAATTTTGAATGAATTTTACTTATAAATTGAAATAGAGGTGAAATAATTGTTTGGAGAAAACAAAGTATTGGTAGTTGGTTTGGCCAAATCGGGACTTGCTTCAGCCAGGTATTTATTGGAATGCGGAGCAAAAGTAATAGTATGTGATTCAAAGTCTCAGGAGATGTTAGCAGATACAATAGAAGATTTAAAAAAGCTTTCAAACATTGAGTTTATTATAGGAAGGAATGCAAATTATGACGAAATAAGAGATGTAGATTTTATCGTTGTATCTCCAGGAGTTCCCTTGGAGTTGGATTTCTTGGTTAAATCAAAGGAAAATGGAAAGAAAATAATAAGTGAAATTGAGCTGGCGTATAATGTTGGATTGACAAAAGGTATTTCTTTTGTCGGCATTACTGGAACAAATGGCAAGACAACGACAACTTCAATTATGGGCGAAGTATGTAAGGCTGCAGGCAAGGAAACATATGTTGTTGGAAACATAGGGAATCCAGCTATTGAAGCAGTAAAGAATGCTGGTAAAGGAGCTTATCTAGTGACCGAGTTATCAAGCTTCCAGTTGGAGAGTATTGAAAAATTTAAGCCGGTGGTTTCTACTGTTTTAAATCTCACTGAAGATCATTTGAATAGACACCATACGATGGAAAATTACGCAAGTGCAAAGGCAAGAATATTTGAAAATCAAACAAAAAATGAAATTTGTGTTCTCAATTATGACGATTCCATCACGAAAAAAATGGCTACTGACAACAATTCAAAAATTATGTTTTTCTCTAGAAAAAATAGAGTTGAAAATGGCGTATTCTTAAATGAGAAAAATGAAATAATATTCTCAGAGGATGGGTGCGAAAAATATTTTATGAAAGTAGAAGAATTAAGTCTACCAGGTGGACATAATGTTGAAAATTGTATGTCTGTGATTTGTATGTCCTTGGCAATTGGAATAGAAAAGGGTGTAATCATAGATGTACTAAAAAAATTTAAGGCTGTTGAACATAGGCTAGAATATGTTGATACAATCAAGGGTATTGATTTTGTAAATGATTCAAAGGGAACTAACCCTGATTCTACTATCAAGGCTGTTCAATCATACAAAGCTCCAATAATTTTGATTGCAGGTGGGTATGACAAAAATAGCGATTTTAATAAATTGTTTGAAATTGCAAAAACAAATGTGAGAAGTGTTCTTGTCTTGGGGCAAACCGCAGAGCTGATTGAGACTACGGCGAGAAATCATGGGATAAAAGAGGTTATCAGAGTATCTACAATAAAAGAAGCTGTTGAGAAATCAATTGAAATAGCAAACGAAAAGGATGTAGTACTTCTATCTCCGGCTTGTGCTAGCTGGGGAATGTACAACAATTATGAGGAACGCGGGAATGACTTTAAAGAATGTGTTAGAAAATTGAGAGGGTACTAAGATGAAGATAATTTTATCTGGAGGCGGAACTGGTGGACATGTTTATCCAGCGATTGCAATTGCAAATAAAATCAAGGAGGAACACCCTGATTCAGAGATAATTTTTGTAGGTACAAAGATGGGAATAGAATCAGAAATCATTCCGAAATACGGTTACGATATTAAATTTATTGAAGTCAAAGGCTTCAAGAGAAAGATAGACTTTGAAAATGTGAAGAGAGTATTTATGTTTTTGAAATCTTTGACAGATTCAAAGAAAATAATAAAGGATTTTAAACCAGATTTGGTAATAGGAACAGGTGGCTATGTAAGTGGTTCAATAGTATTAAAAGCCAGCAAAATGGGTATAAAAACCTGTATTCACGAGCAGAACTCTTTTCCAGGTTTAACAAATAAAATGCTATCCAAAAATGTTGATTTTGTGTTGACGAGTTTCGAGGATTCTCATAAAAGATTTCCAAAGGAAGCTCAAGATAAATTATTTATCACTGGAAATCCTGTTAGAGGAGAGATTCTAACTGCAAGGAAAGATGAATCTAGAAAAATATTAGGGATTCCATCTGATAAAAAGATGTTGCTTGTAGCTGGAGGTAGCGGAGGCTCTGAGGAAATCAATGATGCATTGAAAAATACGATAACCAAGCTAGTTGAAAGAGATATTGCCTTTACAATTGCCACTGGAAAAACATATTACGATAAATTTGTAGCTGAACATAAGGATATTGATTATAAATCTTACCAAAAAATAGTTCCTTATCTTGATGATATGGCAAACAATCTGGCTGCCTGTGACATTGTGATAGGTAGTGCTGGTGCAATTTCTATGGCTGAAATGACAGCAGTTGGAGCTCCAGCTATAATAGTTCCTAAAGCATATACGGCAGAAAATCACCAGGAATACAATGCGAGGAGTCTGGAAAATGCTGGAGGAGGGATCTGTATAACTGAATCAGAGCTAAATGCAGATAGGCTTGATAAGGAAATATTTGAATTGCTGGGTGATGATGAAAAGCTGAAAAAAATGTCAGAAGCGAGTAAATTATTCGGAAAAAGAGATGCAATTGACTTAATATACAAAAAAATTCAAAAAGAATGCATTTTCTTGCAAAAAAAATAAAAAATACCTTGCAATAAGTGTGTTTTTTAGGATATTATAGAATAGATAGAATATTATTTTTTGAAAAGAGTATATTAGTGATTGTTGAGTAAAATTGATAATAGACTTTTTGATTATATATATTAGTGCGAATGGAGGTTTAAAAATGTTAAACTTTGTAGAGGAAAGTACAAACTCTGCCAATATTAAGGTAATTGGAGTTGGAGGCGGAGGAAATAATGCTGTAAATGTCATGATTAGCTCTGGTGTAAGAGGAGTTGAATACATAGCAGTAAATACCGACAAACAAGCTTTAGATAATTCTAAGGCGGAAAATACATTACAAATTGGAACTAAATTGACAAAGGGTTTGGGTGCTGGTGCGAATCCAGAAAAAGGTAAAAAAGCAGCAGAGGAGTCTGCTGATGAAATTTCAAAAGCGATTGAAGGTGCAGATATGGTGTTTATCACTGCCGGAATGGGTGGTGGAACAGGTACTGGCGCAGCTCCAGTTATTGCTCAAATTGCAAAGAATGCAGGAGCTTTGACTGTTGCTGTTGTGACTAAGCCATTTTCTTTTGAAGGTAGAGTTAGAATGAATAAAGCCGAAGAAGGAATTGCAGAGTTAAAAAAGAACGTTGATACTTTGATAACAATACCAAATGATAAAATCCTTCAGATAATAGAAAAGAGAACTTCTATAACAGACGCTTTATCAAAGGCGGATGATATACTAAAGCAAGGTATACAGTCTATTTCAGGACTAATTTCAGAGGCTGCATTAATAAATCTTGACTTTGCAGATGTTGAGGCTGTGATGAAAGATCAGGGATTAGCTCATATGGGTATGGGTACTGCTTCTGGGGAAGACAGAGCAATTGTTGCTGCTAAACAGGCTATTGAGTCTCCATTACTTGAAACTACAATAGATGGTGCTAAGGGAGTGCTTATCAATGTAACTGGTGGAAGCGATCTTGGCTTGTTAGAGGTAAGTGAAGCTACTGATATTATTAGGCAGAAATGTGATCCAGATGCTATGATTATTTTCGGTGCTGCAACTAGGGATGATTTTGGAGATGAAATTGTAATAACAGTTGTTGCAACGGGGCTACAGGATGCATCGGATGATTTTTTTAATACTCCGCAGTTGAGAAGACAGCCGGTTTCTTCTACTCCGAAATATAATGAAATTCCAAGAGTTAGTGATACTCCTAAGGTTGAGACAGTAGCTCCTGCAGAAGAAACTTTTGCCAACAGCTTTGACGACAATGTCACTGCTGGAGATGACGATATGGTTATTCCGACTTTTTTAAGAAGAAAGAAATAAATATCTATATAAACAAAATAGGCTCAACATTAGTTGAGCCTATTTTGTTCGGTGATTTTGGAAGGAGATGAATTTATGCTTTGTCCGTTTTGTGAATGTAAAGAATCAAAGGTATTAGACTCAAGACATATAGATGCAACTTCAATAAGAAGAAGAAGGGAATGTGAAAAGTGTAGAAAGAGATTTACTACATATGAAAAGATAGAGCTGATACCTGTTATGGTTATAAAAAAAGATGGAAGTAGAGAGTCATTTGATAGAGATAAAATTAAATATGGACTTATAAGGTCTTGTGAAAAACGACCAGTTCCAGTTTCTAAGATCGATGCAATTGTCGATGAAATCGAATCAGAAATCAATAAAAAATGTATTGATGAGATTGAAACGACGAAGATAGGTGAAATGGTTATGGATAGATTGAAAGATGTTGATGAAGTCGCATATGTCAGATTTGCATCTGTATATAGACAGTTCAAGGATTTAAATACATTTGTAAACGAGTTGGAAAACATCCTAAAGGAAAGAAGTCGTGACGATGAAAAGTAGTAGTATAATTAAGTGTGGGTTTTTAGATCTATTCTCATCAGGAGAATATGACAGTTCAAAATATCTGTACTCATATATAGATGGAGTTTCAGTGGCAATTACCAAGAGAAAATACGATGCGAAAAATGATGCTGATATGAAAATAGTTTGTGACGAGCTGGGCTTTAACTTCGAAAAGCTGACTTATAATAATCAAATTCATTCTTCAATAATACGAAAAATAGATGAGTCAAATATTTCTGAAATAAAAGATGCAGATGCATTGATAACAGATTTGAGGAATGTTCCCTTGGTTGTATTTACGGCAGACTGTGCACCTGTTGTAATCATCGATGAGAAAAATTCTGTTGGAATAGCTCATGCAGGCTGGAGAGGATCCTATGGAAATATAGCTGTTAAAACCATTGATGAAATGGTAAATAATTATAATTCAAAGGCTTCAAGTTTGAAGGTTATAATTGGACCATGTATAAGTGAAGGCTCTTATAATGTTGGTTACGAATTGATAGAAAAATTTTCATTGATGCTTGAAGAAAATGGAATTAATGTAGATGAGGGTAACAAATTCTATTCCGAAATCGATGGAGTTTACTATTTGAATTTGGTTCAGGTAAACAAATTGCTGTTGATCAACAGAGGAGTTAATCCTGAAAATATTCTTGAAGCAAATATTTGTACTGCTTTGGATGACGATTTTTACTCCTACAGAAAAGATTCAAGGACATCTAAGAGAATCGGTACAATTGTTGAAATTAGAGAGGAAGTGTAAAATTGAATAATGAAAATAGAGCAATAGTGGCTGTTGTTGGAAGACCTAATGTTGGGAAGTCTACTATATTTAATAGGCTTACTGGGAAGAAAATATCTATCGTTGAAGATACTCCAGGTGTTACAAGGGACAGGATTTTTGGAGAGGTTGAATGGCTTAATAAGTACTTTACAATTATCGACACTGGTGGTATTGAGCCAGAATCTGATGATGTAATAATATCACAGATGAGAAATCAGGCATTGCTGGCGATTGACATGGCACATGTTATTCTATTTATTGTTGATGGAAAAGGAGGACTGACTGCTGCCGATAAGGAAGTAGCTGAAATTTTAAGAAAAACAAACAAACCAGTTATATTAGTAGTAAATAAGATTGATTCTATGAGTCAGTTTGATAACATCTATGATTTTTACGAATTGGGGCTGGGTACTCCTTTTGCAATTTCTGGTGCAAATAGTATGGGACTAGGCGATTTGTTAGATGAAGTTGTGCTAAATTTCCCAGAAGGTGTAAATACGGAATATGATGAAGATATAATAAGAGTTGCTATAACAGGAAAACCAAATGCTGGAAAGAGCTCGATATTAAACAATATTTTAGGTGAAGACAGAGTCATCGTGTCACCGATAGCTGGAACGACTAGAGATGCGATAGATACATACTTTGAAAGTGGGGGCAATAAATTTCTTTTGATAGATACAGCTGGTATAAGAAGAAAAAGCAAAGTATACGAAAATGTGGAAAGATTTTCTGTAATAAGATCTATGAGTGCAGTTGATAGGGCG
The DNA here is from genome assembly GCF_900112955.1 of Peptostreptococcus sp. D1. Taxonomy (GTDB): domain Bacteria; phylum Bacillota; class Clostridia; order Peptostreptococcales; family Peptostreptococcaceae; genus Peptostreptococcus. The sequence goes on along the minus strand of NZ_FONP01000001.1, from coordinate 113,036 downwards.
GATGTTGTTCTTATTGTAATAGATGCAACTGAAGGTGTTACTGAGCAGGATACAAAAATTGCAGGTATTGCGCACGATGAAGGTAAGGGCTGTGTTTTTGTAGTCAACAAATGGGATCTAATAGAAAAAGATAATAAAACTATGGGTAACTTCAAAATGAGTATTCGTGAAAAATTTCCATTCATGAGTTATGCTCCAATTGTATTTGTTTCTGCTGTAACAAATCAGAGGATTAAGAAGATACTTGAAACAGTCGTGGAGGTTTCTTATGAGCAAAATAGAAGAGTTACTACTTCTGTGCTAAATGAAGTAATTGGTGAAGCGGTAATGTTAAATCAACCGCCGTCTGATAAAGGTAGAAGGCTGAAGATATACTATGGTACACAAACAGGTATCAAGCCTCCAACATTTACGCTATTTATCAACGATATAGAATTGACACATTTTTCATATACAAGATATTTAGAAAATAGATTAAGAGAAAATTTTGGGTTTGAAGGAACATCTATAAAGATCGAATATAAACAAAAAAGCAGATAGGTAGGAGGATTAACTATGATTGGCTATATTTCTTTTATAGTAATATCGTATTTGTTGGGTAATATTTCTAGCTCCTACTTTATCAGTAGGCTTGTTTTTAATACAGATATAAGAACTATGGGATCAAAAAATCCTGGAACTACAAATGCATTTAGAGTGTTTGGTAAAAGAGCCGGAATCTTAACTTTTATAGGTGATTTTTTGAAGGGAGCAATTGCTGTGCTAATTTCAGCATACCTTGCTAATAGATTTAATTTTGATGCTAATTTAGCGAGATATATCGCCGCAATTTCCGTGGTTTGTGGACATGATTGGCCGATATTTTTAAAGCTTAAAGGTGGGAAGGGTGTTGCAACGACGTATGGGGCTATGCTAGTGATTGCACCATTACAGACTGTTGCAAGTGGTTTGTTCTTTTTCATCTCGTTGTTTACAACAAAATATGTTTCGTTGTCGTCAATGTTGGCAATAATGCTATTTCCAATTTTGATGCTTACTGTAAAGGATTTGAGTGGACTATGGGTTTGCTTAATTCTTTCAGCAATGGTAGTATATAGACATAAATCAAATCTACTAAGATTGATAAACGGCACAGAACCTAAAGCTGGGTTAGGTTTTAAGAAAAAAAACACTGAGAGTGGTAAGTTATAAAATCTGCTAAATTTATAGAAGGAGATGTACTGAAATGAGAAAAGTTTGTGTTCTTGGAGCAGGCAGCTGGGGGACTGCTTTGTCGATGGTTTTAGAAAAGAATGGATATGATGTCTGCTTATGGACTAGAAGAGAAGAGCAGTGTGACGAAATTAATATAAGACATACGAATGAAAAATACCTGGATGGAATAGTATTAGGTAAAAAGATCAAATCCACAACGAATATTTTTGATGCCATAAAAGATGCAAAATTAATAGTTTTGGCAGTGCCTTCTCAAAAAATTAGAGAGATATGTAAAAAAATTTGTGGTGACATTGCTCGAGACCAAATAATTGTAAATGTGGCAAAGGGAATTGAATCAAAGACAGGAAAGAGAATTTCTGAAATTTGTTTGGAGGAAATGCCAAATAACAAATATTGTATGTTATCCGGTCCCTCTCACGCAGAGGAAGTATCAAGGAATATTCCGACTGCCGTAGTCGTAGCTGCAGATGAACTCGAAATATCACAGAGAGTTCAGGATTATTTTATGAATGAGTTTTTTAGGGTTTATACTAATGATGACTTGATTGGAGTTGAGCTGGCAGGGGCGACAAAAAATATTATCGCTTTTGGAGCAGGGATACTGGATGGTATAGAGTTTGGAGATAATTCCAAGGCGGCTTTGATGACGAGAGGGCTTACCGAAATAAGTAGATTTGGCGTGGCTCTAGGTGCCGATTTATCTACATTTTCAGGTCTTGCTGGCATAGGTGATTTAATTGTTACCTGTACGAGTATGCATTCTAGAAACAGGAGAGCTGGTATACTGATAGGCGAAGGCTTAACTGTTGAAGATACTGAGGAAAAAATCAATATGGTCGTTGAAGGTATAACAGCGACGAGAGCAGTTTTTAAAAAGGCAAGGCAGCTCAATATCGAGATGCCGATAACTGAATGCATTTATCGTGTATTAAATGGAGAAATTGATCCGAAAACAGGAGTTACGGAATTGATGACAAGGTCAAAAAAGCACGAAAATGAATTTATTTTCAAGCTTTAGCCCTAAAATTCAATAAAAAACTCTGATATATGAATTATTTTTCAAAATAATAGATACAAGAATAGAAGTTTTTGTTATAATATTATATATGTGAGTTTATGCTTATTTTCATTTTTGAAGAAAGTATAAAATATTAATAAACTATTGTGTGGTGATTGGATGAATAGCAATTTATTTGATAATATAGAGAATGTTAAATCAAAAATTGAAAATGCTTCAAAGAGAGTAGGCAGAGCTTCAAATGAAGTCTTACTACTAGCTGTGACAAAAACTGTTGATACTGATATCATCAATGAGGCTATATCTATGGGGATAGTAGCTGTGGGTGAGAATAAGCCTCAAGAGTTAACAAGAAAATTTGATGAAATTGGACCGATAGTTAAATGGCATCAGATAGGAAGCTTACAGACCAACAAAGTTAAATATATTATTGATAAGGTGGATTTGATTCATTCATTGGATAGATTTGCGTTGGCTGAAGAAATTGAAAAGAGGGCATCTGCTATTGATAGGGAAATAGAGTGTCTGGTTCAAGTCAATATTTCCGGAGAAGAGTCAAAGCATGGCTTACCAAAAGAAGAGGCAATAGATTTTATTAGAAGCTGTTCTGAAAAATATCATAGAATAAAGATAGTTGGTCTTATGACGATGGCACCATTTGATTCATCAGAAGCTGAGATTAGAGCGGTTTTTTCTGAGCTGAAAAAGCTATCACAAGATATTTTAGCTCTCGATTTTGAAAATGTCGAAATGAGAGAGCTGTCCATGGGAATGAGCAATGATTTTGAGATAGCTATCGAAGAAGGTGCGACAATCGTTAGAGTTGGATCGATGATTTTTGGAGATAGAAAATATTAGAGTTATTCATAAATAATACAATTTAAATTTAGAGATTAATTGCTGGGAGGTAAATTATGGCAGGTTTTAAGGATAGAATGGGAAAACTGAAAAATTGGATGATTATCGATGATGATAATACGGAAGAATATGAAGCCTATGATGATGGATATGATGAGTACGAAGAGTATGATGATGGGTATGATGATTATGATGAATCAGTAGATAGTTCGTATTCATCTGTTTCTGCGAGCTCGATATCAGAGTATCATGGTCACAATCAGATGAAGGTTGTCATCGTCGAACCTAAGCTTTATGATGATGCTGCTGTTATAGCTGATCATTTAAAAATGAAAAAGACTGTTATCGTAAACTTGGAAAAAATGACACAATCAGAAACAAAAAAATCTATTTTTAATTTTATGAATGGTGCTGTCTATGTATTAGATGGAAACATTCAAAGAGTAAATAAGTCAATTTTTATTTTGGCACCAAAAAATGTAGATGTTGATTCAAACATGAAAACAGAATTGGAAAGTAAGGCGACATTTCCTTGGCAGAAGTAAGTTGCGAGTAGATAGGGGACAAATAATATGGAAGTCTTAAAGATAGCACTTATAAAACTTATTGATATAATAATTTGGGTAGTTATTGCGAAATCAATATTATCTTGGTTTCCGGGAACACAGGATAGTAGGTTTTACAGAATATTAGACGATTTTACCAGTCCTATTGAAATTCCAGTGAGGAAAATATTTGGACGATTTATGACAGGACCACTAGATTTTACTCCAATGGTCGTGATAATCGTTCTAATGATAATATCTAGATTAGTGTATATGTTTCTATAGATAAGTGATAATTATGGATAAACAAAAAGTAACATCTTTTATCAGAGATGAGGACCTAAAGCTTAAGATGTATAATATCGTCGATTTGTGTAGCTTGGTTTCGAAAAAGCACATACCTAAAAACACAGACTTTCTGAATCCTTTTGAAGTGAAGACTGCAGTGTCTATAATTAATTCCGAGCCTGATTTGAAATATATTGTAGACGGTGGTTACTCTGGTTGTGAAAGAGCTATTATTCACATTTTTCCTTATTATTGCGATATAGATGATGTTGGTGCAGGGTTGCGCTTTTTAGAGATAAAAAATAACGACAAATTTGGATCTGCAAATCATAGAGACTATATGGGAGCTTTATTGAGCTTGGGGATAAGGCGAGAAAAAATAGGTGATATTTTAGTACATGAAAAATATTGTCAAATTGTTGTTGATGAAGAAATTTGTGATTTTTTATTATACAACTTTAAAAAAGTAAAAAAATCCAACGTTGATGTTAGAGAGATACATAGGGAATTAGTTGAAGCTCCTCAGCAAAATTACAAAGAGAGTTCAATTTCAGTTTCTTCGCTGAGAATTGATAGCATTGTTGCTTCTGCATATAACCTTTCGAGGAGTGAGTCTATTAAATTAGTCAATTCTGAATGGATTCAGGTAAACTATGAGAAGATTACTCAGCCGTCGTTTCAGGTCGAGGAGAACTCAATCGTATCTGTGAGGGGGTACGGAAAGTTTTTGATTAAAGAGCTTGGTGGAATTTCAAAAAAAGGAAAATTTAGATTATCAATTAGCAAGTATTTGTAAATTTTTATAGTTAGGAAGTGGTATATATGATAACACCCGATATTTTAGAAACAAAAGAATTTAAGAAAGGCTTTAGGGGATATAATGAAACAGAAGTAGATGAATTTCTTGATGAGGTAAAAGAGAGCTATGAAGTTATACTTAAAGAGAATGATGCTTTGAAAGAAAAGCTTGCCATGTATATGGATCAGCTGAGCAAGTATTCAAGTATTGAAGATACTTTAAAGGAAACTCTTATAACAGCTCAGAGTGCAGCTGAAGATACTACGAATGCAGCGAATAAGAAGGCAAGAATAATAGTTCAAGAAGCTGAGCTGCAGTCAAAGCAGATGATTGACAAGGCGAATAATAAGGTAGTTGAAATAAGAAATGAATATGAAGCTTTGGTAAAAGAGTTCAAAGTTTTTAGAATAAAATTCAAGTCGTTGTTGCAGGATGAAATCAAAAATGTAGATGATATTTTTAGTGATATAGAAATCGATGGAGACAGCTTTAACAGAGCTACTACACCTGTTACTTTTGAAGCGACTGGAACTATGAGAATGGAAGTTTTGGAAGATGTTCAGGAAAAAGAGGAAATTAATAATGTTTCTAGTGAATCGACATTAGTTATGGAGCAAGATGATGATGATGTGCCTAGCATGACAGGTTCACCTGAAGATATTTTCAACATAAAGTAGAATAATTCATTTGTCGTCAAGTTATAATTTTTGTGTATTTTTAAAATTTTTTGAAAATTTTAGAAAAATTTTATCAAAAATACTTGACGATTTTAATTTATTGCAATACAATATTATCTAACAAAAGAAAAAGCGATGACGAAGACAGTATCATATTTATAGTTTCGAGCGAGTCGGGTATGGTGTGAGCCGATAAATGATGAAATATGAGAATATCACTTCCGAGCAGAAGGCTGAAAATAATAGTAAGCCGACCGGGTAGTTCCGATATGGACTGAAGAGAGCCTATATTATTTATAGGAACTAGGGTGGTAACGCGATTTTAACTCGTCCCTTGCATATGCAAGGCGACGAGTTTTTTTATGAAAAAAGAGTTACTAGGATATATTTATTTTTAGAGAAGGAGAATCAATATGGAAAAAGAATTTGTGTTTGAGCCGCTTAGTGATTGTGGTATATCAAGAGCAGAAGAAGACACTCTTAAAAGGTGGAGAGAGGACAACATTTTAGAAAGAGTTTTGGAAAAAGGAAAGAATGATCCTACATACGTATTCTATGAAGGACCTCCAACAGCAAATGGTAACCCAGGTATTCATCATGTAATATCAAGAACTCTTAAAGACTGGGTTTGTAGATATAAAACTATGAGTGGTTATAAGGTTCCAAGAAAAGCAGGCTGGGATACTCATGGTCTACCTGTTGAATTGCAAGTAGAAAAAGAGTTAGGACTTTCTAGTAAGAAAGCGATAGAAGAATACGGAATAGAAGAATTTTGTACAAAATGTAGAGAATCTGTATTTACATATGAAAAGCAATGGCGTGAAATGACTGAGAGAATGGCTTATTCAGTTGATTTGGACGATCCATATATAACATTAGACAATGATTATATTGAATCTCTTTGGTGGATTCTAGATAAGTTTAATAAAGAAGGTCTGCTTTATGAAGGTCATAAGATACTTCCATACTGTCCAAGATGTGGGACTGGTCTTGCATCACATGAGGTAGCACAGGGATATAAGGAAGTAAAGAGCAATACTTTGGTAGCAAAGTTCAAAAAGAAAGGAACTGAAAATGAATACTTCCTTGCTTGGACGACAACTCCATGGACATTGCCTTCAAATGTGGCCTTGACAGTAAATGCCGATGTTGAATATCTAAGAGCAAAAAAGGGTGACGAAGTATATTATTTGGCAAAAGTATTGGCAGATAAGCACTTGGGTGAGGGTGAATATGAGATCCTAGAGGTCTTGAAAGGTAAGGATCTTGAATACATGGAATATGAACAGCTAATGCCATTTGTCGAAGTCGATGGTAAGGCATTTTATGTGACTTGTGCAGATTATGTAACTGTTACTGATGGTACTGGTATAGTTCACTCTGCACCAGCATTTGGTGAAGATGACTATAATATGGGTAGAGCATATTCACTTCCATTTGTTCAACCAGTTGATTCTGAAGGAAAATTTACTGCTACACCATGGCAAGGAAGATTTGTAATGGAGGACGGACTTGATATTGAAATAATAAAATACTTGGCTGGTGAAAATAAGCTTTTCTCAAAAGAAAAAGTAGAACATAATTATCCACACTGCTGGAGATGTGGAACTCCATTAGTATACTATGCTAATCCTGGCTGGTACTTAGAAATGACAAAGCTAAAGGACAAATTAATAGAGAACAATAACGGTGTGAATTGGTTCCCGGAATTTGTCGGTCAGGGTAGATTTGGAAACTGGCTTGAAGAATTAAAGGACTGGGCTCTTTCAAGATCAAGATATTGGGGTACTCCGCTTCCTGTTTGGAAATGTGAATGTGGCAAAATTGAAACGATTGGATCGAGAGCAGAATTGGCTGAAAAGGCAATAGAAGATGTAGATCCTGAAACAATAGAATTACATAGACCATACATAGATGAAGTTCATTTGACTTGTCCTGACTGCGGAAAGTCAATGTCAAGAATACCTGAGGTTGCGGACTGTTGGTTTGATTCTGGAGCAATGCCCTTTGCACAGTGGCATTATCCGTTTGAACACAAGGAAGATTTCGACAAATTGTTCCCGGCAGATTATATCTGTGAAGGTATAGATCAGACTAGAGGCTGGTTTTACTCATTACTTGCGGTATCGACATTTGTTACTGGAAAATCACCATACAAAAATGTACTTGTAACAGATCTTGTATTGGACAAAGATGGCAAGAAAATGTCTAAGTCAAAAGGAAATACAATAAATCCGTTTGAAATGTTTGATAAATATGGTGCAGACGCATTAAGATGGTATTTGTTATATGTTTCTCCACCATGGACTCCAATAAGGTTTGATGAGGATGGCTTGAAGGAAATTATGTCTAAGTTTATAGGAACGTTGAAGAATACATATAACTTTTTTACACTATATGCAAATACAGACAAGCTAAATCCTACTGATTTCTTTGTTGAGTATAAGGATAGACCTGAATTGGATAGGTGGATGCTTTCTAAATTCAATAACCTCGCAAAGGAAATTGAAGAATATCTAGAAGTATTTGATGTAAATAAGGCAATAAGAAGAATGACTGAATTTTTGAATGATGATTTGTCTAATTGGTATATAAGAAGATCTAGAAGAAGATTCTGGGGAACTGAATTAACAGAGGATAAGAAGTCTGTTTACAATACAACCTACGAAGTGTTAAATGGATTTGTAAGAATGGTGGCTCCATTTGCACCATACTTATCTGAAGAAATGTATAGGAAATTAACTGGAGAATATTCTGTACATTGTGCAGAATATCCAAAGAGTAATCCTGAATTAATTGATGCAGAATTAGAAGCAAAGATGGATTTAACAAAGAATTTGGTAACCTTAGGAAGATCTGCAAGAGAAAGCTCAAAAATCAAGGTTAGACAGCCAATAGCAGAAGTATTGATAGATGGTAAATATGAAAATACAATATCTGATTTGGTAGAATTGATAAAGGAAGAGCTTAATGTAAAAGAAGTAATGTTTGCAAAAAATCTTGATGAGTTTATGAATTTCTCATTAAAACCAAATTTTAAGGTTTTAGGACCAGTTTTGGGTAAGAATGTAAACGAATTTGCAAAAATTCTTTCATCACTTGATGCACACAGTGTAGTTAACAAGTTAGAAGCTGGAGAAACTGTTAAGGTTGAAGTTGCTGGAAAAGAGTTTGAATTTGACAAAGAACAGGTGTTAGTGAATATAGAATCTAAGGAAGGATTCAATGTTTCAATGGAAAACAACTTGTTCGTAATATTGGATACTACACTGACTGATGAGTTAATAAAAGAAGGACTTGCGAGAGAATGTGTATCCAAAGTTCAGCAGATGAGAAAAGCCAGTGGATTTGAAGTTCTTGATAATATTAAGATATACTATAATGGTGATAGTGAAGTGGAGTCTGCATTGAGAGCTTTCGAAGACTATATAAAGACAGAAACTCTTGCCGTATCAATAGAAAGAGTTGAATCTTCAGATTTAGAGGTTCAAAACTTAAATGATCATGACACAGGTTTAAGGGTTGAAAGGGTAAAATAAAAATATTTTCTCTTTTAGATATTAAATAAAGTTTAATTATTTAATTATAATATTGCTTACAAGAACAAAATAATAACAACAAGAAGCTGCTGACAATATTAGCACTGATACAATAACAACATTGATTGAAGTGGACTATTGATTCAGCATCTTTTTGTTTGTGCATATTTTTTTATTATTTAGTGAAAATTGTGTGGTATAATATTGATAAGTGGGAGGTGTTATTATGAATAGATTTATAAATATAGACTCAAATTTGGATTCACTAAAGCTGAAAAGCATGGAGAAGCATTTGTATGAAAATATTGGTGAAGATGAGTTTATAATTCCTAAGGCTATACCTTTTAAGGGGATAAATACTGATATGTTGTTGATAAAAGATAGCAGAATAGTTTTTATTAAATTTATGGACACCTCTGAAGAATTGTTTTATGTTCTTGACGAAGAAATAATAGAAATCATGAACGAAGAGTATAACCAGCTTGCTGAGAATATGAAAAAAAATTATCCACAAATAAATTTCAACTATATATTCGTTATGCCATATATTGATTTGATTGAAGAAAAGTACGATAGAGATGAATTTGTAGATTCTCATATTATTTTTGGTAAGTCTGCACGAGATGCTTTGCTATCATTTGATAGTATGGGTGAATATTTTTCAAAAGAGAATGATGAGGTTATTCTAACTATGTTTATTTATAAAGTATGTACGGAGTATTTCACATTCACAAATGGGTTGAACCTATCAAAAAATCTAAAAAAGCTATCGTTTTCTGACAGCAACTTAGATTATAAGATAGCTATGATGGATGATGAGCAAATTGTTGACGTATCTTCTGTAAATTATGGTAATCATTTGATACAGGGAGGATCAGGATCTGGGAAGAGCTCAATTATGCTTGGTAGAGTAATAAAATTATCAAAAATATATCCACACCATAAGTTTTTACTGTTGACTTATACGAAGCATCAGTATGTAAAATATAAGGAACAGCTAGAATTACTACAGGTGGATTCCGACAACATTGAAGTACACACGCTTAGCTCCTTTGTTTTTAAGCTGGCAAAGATTTATGAACTTGTTATCGACTATAATCTATTTAAGAGAAATTATGATAAGGCTTTTAGCAATATCATGAAGCAAATTAAAAACAGTATTAAAAATAAGAGAGTATTTAAAGGAATATTCGTGGACGAAGGTGAAAACTTTACTGAAGAGGAAATTGAGCTAGTTTATGAATTTCTTTATAAGACGAAGAGAATCTTCAATGTCAATTTCTGTAAGGCATATAATATAAACAATAATTTAAATATTTTCAAGTGCAGATTAAAGGTGCTGGATTTTGAAGATGAAAAAATATTAAACAACAACTATAGGCAATCAAAAGGCATTGTTGAATTTGTAAATAGATATTGTGAGAACGCAAATAACTTTATTGCAGATATAAGAGGTAATTTGGCAACCGATGTATTTACAAAAACTAATCCAGTATGGAGCTCGTCAAAAAAGGTTAATATTGTTAGAGTGGATGACTTGGATGATCAAATAAATTCAATAGTATGGGAGGTTCAGCATTTGGTAAATGATTTGGGCTATTCGTACAATGATATTGCAATAATTTTCCCTTACAATAAAAAGAAATTGAAAAATGGTAAGATAATTTATTTTCAGTATATGCTGAGGAAAAGCCTTGAGGATGCAAATATAGAATATATTTTACCAGACGAAGATATAACTGATATCACTATCAAGAGAGGAGTGACTATTTCAAATATATATTCAGTTAAAACACTATCCTTTAAAGCAGTTGTTGTTTGTGAGTTGGAAATGCTGTATAATCATTATGTGGATTTTGATAAGCATGATTATCAGGTAAATGATTTTGTAGGAGATTTAAATAAGGTTTACACAGCGATGACTAGGGCGGAGGAAGCTTTAAGTCTGATTGTGTCGTACACACCGGAAACAAGCCATATTATTAAGCTAATACATAGCAGTGAGCTGGATTTAAAATAATAAAGGAATATAAAAATAAAAGCACTAGTAGTCAAACTTAACATCGTAGTGTAGTTTGGCTACTAGTGCTTGTGTTATTTACGAGAAAAGGAAAAATGCAAATACAATTATTCCTAAGATTATTCTATATATACCAAATGCTTTAAAGTCGTGTTTCTTTATATAGCCCATAAAAAATTTGATGACTATAAGAGAAACTATAAAAGCAGTTAGAGACCCAATAAACATTATCAACCATTCAAATCCTGAAAAGGCGAATCCAGCCTTCACAAGTTTTAGTAAACTTGCTCCTAGCATAGTAGGTATTGCTAGAAAAAATGAGAATTCTGCAGCAATAAATCTCGACGTTCCCAAAAGCAAGGCTCCTATAATAGTTGAGCCAGATCTAGAGGTACCGGGAACTAGTGCTAATATTTGAAATACACCTATCAATAAAGCAGTTTTATATGATAAATTACTGAACTTTGTTATTATTGGTCTCTTATGTCTAGCTTCAATCCAAATCATTATTATACCATAAATAATTAAAGCGGCAGCAACGACTGTCGGCTTAAAAAAGACTGCATCAATTTTCTTTTCAAATAGTACACCAATCACACCAGAGGGTATAACGGCTATTAAAACCTTAATCCATAAATCCCAGGTTGCTTTTTTTGCTTTTTTACTTTTGCTACTAGAAAATGGGTTAAGCTTATCGAGGTAAAGTAAAATAACTGCAAGTATTGAACCAAATTGAATTACTACCAAAAATGTATCAACAAATTTCTTATTTCCCGCTAGATGAAGAAATTGATCTACTAGTATCATATGTCCTGTACTACTGACAGGTAACCATTCTGTAATACCCTGGATTACGCCGAGTATTATCGCTTTCAAAATTTCTAACAATGTTTTCCCTCCAATTCAAATTTTCATATTAAAGTATAATATAACATAAAAGAAAGATATTATCAACTTAAATGAACATAATTTCACAAAATAAATGTTTAGAACTAACTTTTCATTTGTTATTAATATATCTTATTTATTAGTAAAACTATTAATAATTAAGTTATTATAAAAAAGAATGAGATAAATATATTAATAAAATTTTTAAAATTTACAATATACATATTGTAAAAAAATCATTTTTATATTATACTAATATACAGAATAATCAGGGAGGTAAATATGTATACTGATGTTGATACTACTATTTCATTTTTGGTAAAATCATTACCAACAATCTACAACAATTTTTACTTGGAGTACATCAAACAATTTATTCAAGGCAAAGACATTAACAAAACTCAAATTAGAGCAATTACCTTTATTTATAACTACGGTTCGATAAGCATGACTAATTTATGTAGTATGCTCAATATCGAAAAAGGTAGTCTGACGAGTATGATTGACGATTTATCAGATAAGGGATATTTGTTAAGAATTAGAGATAAAAAGGACAGACGAAAGTTCAATATTGCGTTGACTAGAAAAGGCGAATTGCTTTCTGAAGATTTTATCGAACTATTGAAGGAATCATTGGAAGAACGAATTAGAAAAATAGATATTGATGATCTTGATTCTTTTATTGACTCTTTAAAAAATATTATGGGGGTTATGGAAAAATTTGAAAAAGATGAACAGTAAGCTTACGTTTTCTATGATTCAAAATAAGCTGACCATTAATACGAAAGATATTGATGATCAGCTTTTTGATATAATAAATGATTTTTTATTTCAATTTTTTTATTGTTATTTATTTCCAGCAGCTTTATAAGCTTCAAGACCTAATCTCAAGCACTCAGCAGATGCTTTTAAATCGTCACAATTTAAGATATATGCAAGTCTAACTTCATCCTTACCAAGTCCTGGAGTAGCGTAGAAGTTTTCAGCAGGAGTAGCCATTGTAGTAGCTCCATTGTGTCTGAATTCCTTCAACATGAAGATAACAAAATCTTCAGCATTTTCAACTGGAAGCTTAACCACCATGTAGAATGCACCTGTAGGTTTTTCGCAAACTACACCAGGTATTTTCATTATTTCTTCATATAAAGTATCTCTTCTCTTGCAGTATTCTTTGTTTACTTCTTCTAAATAAGATTTAGGTGTTTTGTATAGCTCAGCAGCACCAATCATTTCTAGAGTTGGAACGCAAAGTCTTCCTTGGCAAAGCTTCAATACTTGAGCTATAAACTCTTTATTTTTTGAAGCCAAGGATCCGATTCTAGCACCACATGCAGAGTATCTTTTTGAAACAGAGTCTACAATTATTACTCTGTCCGCAACGTTTTCTAAGTTTCCGAAGCTAGTGTATTTTAATCCATCATAAACGAATTCTCTATAAACTTCATCAGAAATTATCCATAGGTCTTTTTCTATAGCAACTTCAGCTAACATCTGCATTTCTTCGATTGTATATATAGCACCTGTTGGATTTCCAGGATTTGAAATCAATATTGCTCTTGTGTTTTCGTCAAGTGAAGCAAGAACTTTTTCCTTTGATGGAAGGTGGAATCCTTCTTCAGCCTTTGTAGTTATTGGTTTTATCTCAACGTCAACGCTAGTGGCAAAGCCATTGTAGTTAGTGTAGAAAGGTTCTGGAACTAATATATTTTCTCCAGGGTTACATAAAGTCATCATAGCGAATAATAATGCTTCAGAACCACCGTTTGTAATCAGTATTTCGCCTGGTTCATAGTTTATATCGTAGCCTCTATAGTACTCGATCATAGCATTTACTAACTCATCAGAACCTACTGAATCGGCATATTCTAGAACAGATTCGTCGAAATCTCTGACAGCATTCATAAATCCTTCTGGAGTCTTTATATCAGGCTGACCGATATTTAAGTGATATACTTTAACCCCGTCTTTCTTTGCTGCTGTAGCAAATGGTACAAGCTTTCTTACTGGTGAAGCTTGCATTGAACCTACTCTGTTTGAAAATTTCATTTCATACCTCCATAAATTAACATTTTGAAAATAGTAAAGAAAAAAATAAAAAACGTTTTTCCTTTATATTTTATAATATAGCACATTTTTTTATAAAAATAAATATTAAATAAATAAAAAACAATTGATTTTTTTAGTATATTAATAAGTGATAATAGCTCAATACAGCTAAATGCTTAATTATTACAAGAATTCTGATAAATCAAAAAAATTTTTTAAAAAAATCTACATAATTTAGATTAAAAGCTGTAAAGTATGTTAATATATATATCATAGTAATAAATAATAGATTTGTATTTATTGTAGGAGTTTTATTATGAAAGAAATTAGAAAAGATGTAATGACAGGGGATATAGCTATTTATTCGACAACGAGAAATAATAGACCACACGACAAAGTGAAGATAAATGCAGCTTTTGAAGCAACAGAAGAGGAGTATGTTGAAGGCTGTCCTTTTTGTAGAGGAAATGAGTCTTGGTGTGGTATTCCAAAGGGCGAGATTATAAAAAATGGAAAATGGGTAGCTAGGTCAGTAGGTAATAAATTTCCAATCGTGGATATGACAACAAAAGATATTTTTGGTCAACATGAAGTTTTGATTGAAACACATAGACACAACGGCAGCTTTTATAACATGAGTGATGAAGAGCTTTGCGATTTTTTTAGTCTATTAGTATCAAGATATAAGGAGCTTAAAAACCTAGATGACATTAAATATGTCAACATTTTCAAAAATTCGCAAAAAAACTCTGGAGCATCGCTTTTGCATCCTCATACTCAGATTATATCATTTAATATAATTCCACCAGAGGTTCAAAAGGAGCTTGATATTGCGGAGAATTACTATACTAGAAACAATGAGTCACTATACGATAATATCGTAAATGAAGAGCTAGAGTATGAGAACAGAGTTGTATTTGATGGAAAATACTTTATAGTATTTGTTCCATATGCAACTAGATATAGTGGTGAAATAAGAATAGTGCAAAAAGACAAAAACAATTTTGATGAATTGTCTGGAATTTATATTGATGAGCTATCATTTATAATTGGCAATTTATTTAGAAATTGGGGAAAATATCAAGGTGAAATACCATTTAATATGATCATACATACTTGTCCAGTTGGCGAAAAGTATAGAGCTGTATACAGAACGCACTTTCATATAATACCGAGAATATATAATTTCGGTGGATTTGAGCTGAGCTCAAATATTTTTGTTTGTAGCTCAGATCCAAATGAGCTGGCAAAAGAATTAAGGTTTAATTCTAAAAAATAATTAAAGGGTAAAAGGAGAAAAATTATGAAATTTATTTCGTGGAATGTAAATGGGATAAGAGCTGCTTTGCAAAAGGGATTTTTGGAATATTTTAAGGATATTGATGCAGATATATTTGCCATTCAAGAAACTAAGTGTCAAGAAGGTCAGGTTGAGCTTGAAATAGAAGGCTATTATCAATATTGGAACTATGCAAAGAAAAAGGGATATTCAGGAACTGCGATATTTACAAAAAAAGAACCATTAACAGTATCCTATGGAATTGGAATTGAGGAACACGATCAGGAGGGCAGGGTTATTACTTGTGAATTTGATGATTATTACTTCATAACAGTATACACACCAAATTCTCAAACAGAACTGAAAAGGCTAGATTATAGAATGAAGTGGGAGCTTGATTTTAGGAATTACCTTTTAGGCTTAAATAAAAATAAACCAGTGATAGTATGTGGGGATCTAAATGTTGCCCACAAAGAGATTGATTTAAAAAATCCAAAAAACAATAGAAAAAATGCCGGATTTACTGATGAGGAGAGAGAGAAATTTACAGAGTTTTTGGAAAGTGGCTTCATTGATACATATAGACACTTTTATCCAGATGCTGAAGGTGAATACTCTTGGTGGTCTTATAGGTTTAATGCTAGGAAAAACAATGCAGGGTGGAGAATTGATTATTTCTGTACTTCGAAAGATTTCGAAGATAGATTATTGGATGCTAAAATTCACAATGATGTTATGGGGTCAGATCATTGCCCAGTAGAATTGAAAATAAAGTAGTGTTTGTATTATTGAAGCAAAATTCATAAAAATATTACGATAATATCTATATTTTTATTGAAAATTGATTAGTAATGTTATATAATAAATAGAAAAAATATGTATGCGAATAAAAAATATTTTTTTGAAAAAATAATTCGCATTTCAGGAGGTTAGTATGTCGGAGTTATTATATTACATAAAAAAGAACGAACATTCGTCTGATGCTCTAGAAAGGATTCTTAGTGACAACAAAAATATTAAATTTGTTTCTCTTATGGGTGTCGATTTGGGGGGGCATGCGACTGATGAAAAAATTCCAGTTAGCTTATTTCTAGACGACATTGATTCTTTTTTAAATTCTAGTATTCAAACGGATGGCTCTTCTGTTGAGCTGCATGATA
The DNA here is from genome assembly GCF_900112955.1 of Peptostreptococcus sp. D1. Taxonomy (GTDB): domain Bacteria; phylum Bacillota; class Clostridia; order Peptostreptococcales; family Peptostreptococcaceae; genus Peptostreptococcus. Next base: position 96,701 of record NZ_FONP01000001.1, on the reverse strand, counting down.
TAGCAACATTAAACAATGCCAAGGTAGATTTAATGGCGGACAAAGATGCGACATGGTTTGTTGACTATAATCACAATTTCTATGATGAAGAAACGGAGAAACCGATCGGAACCTTAAAGATTCCAGCATTCCTTATTCACGATAACAAAAAAGTTTGTTCTAGAGCTACGTTGAAGAGGGCTGAGGAGCATTTCAAGCAAAGCATCCTAGATATTATCAACAAATATCCTCAGGTTTTAGATAACACAGATATAAATTCTCCTGAAGAAATAGAAGAAATAGGGCTGACATCTGCTACAGAGCTGGAATTTTGGGTTAATACTCCAGAAGATAAAGCAGATTTGGAAAAATTGTTCGTTTCTCAAAGTCTAAAAGAGCAGTACTGGAAGAGAACCCATGGTATAATCAGAACTTGCTTGGAAATGTGTTTAATTGAGCTTGAAAGATACGGACTTGAACCTGAGATGGCTCATAAGGAGGTAGGTGGTATACATAGCTCAATTAACAATGAAGGATCGACAAATCATGCAATGGAGCAGCTTGAGATTTCATGGAAGTTCAATACGCCTTTACAGGCAGCGGATAACGAGTTGTTAGTTAGAGAGGTAGTATATGATATATTTGAATCACATGGACTTGAGGTTAGTTTTAAAGCAAAGCCAATTCATGGAGTAGCAGGAAGTGGAGCACATGCTCATGTTGGAGTTAGTGCAAAGCTAAAAAATGGTAAAATTGTAAACCTATTTGCTCCCAAGAATCTTAGAGACGATTATTTGAGTCCAATCGGATATGGGGCATTAATGGGTATATTAAAGAATTATGAGGTTTTGGCTCCAATTGTAACAAATACGAATGATGGATTTAACAGACTAGTTCCTGGATTTGAAGCACCTGTTTGTACTGTTACATCTTTGGGACATTCATATGAGATACCATCAAGAAATAGATCAGTACTGGTAGGATTAATCAGGGATATTGAAAATCCGAAGACCTTGAGATTTGAATTGAGGTCTCCAAATCCTCAGTCGAACAAGTACCTTGTAATATCAGGTTGCTATCAAACTATGTTGGATGGTATTTTGGCAGTAGTGGAAAATGGAAAATTCGATACAAAGGAATTGGAAAAGGAAATATCAAAGTCAGAGGAAGAAATAGGTTTTTATCTTGAAAAGGGAAGAAAGTATAGAGATGAAAACAATGTATTTGAATTCTACACATTGGAAGAAAGAAACAAAATGTTCGGTATTCCACCAGCAACCGTATATGAAGCGATGTTAAATTTTGAGAACTATCCAGAAAAGCTAAAGGTATTGACTTGTGGAGATGTGTTTACAGAGAGTATCTTAAATTCTTTCAGGGCCGGATCTCTTGATAAATGGAAAAAGAAGCTTTCTTCAAGAATAATTGATAGAAATATTAGACTGCTTAGAACCTTCGTAAAGCTTCATACAAGTGAAAATATGGATGCATTGGATGAGGTAATGTGGGATTCAATTGTTCAGATTAAATTTGATTTGATGAAGAACACGTTAAAAGGTCCTTCAATATATGGTATGATAAAAAATGCTATAGATCTTGGCAACTATAAGGAAGCATCGGATTTGCAGATAATTGCGAAGTCAAAAATGGAAGAAATACAGCAGCTATATGTAAATTATAGAAAAAATATCTATTAAAAAATTAAGATATAAAAAAGTACAGAAACAAAAAATATATAAAACTGAATTATCTAGTTGAATATATTTGATGAACACAAAAAGGTAGAGTATCAGAGGGTTATTATTCTGATACACTACCTTTTTATGTTTAAGCATTTTTGAACTATGTTAATTTCAATTAGATATTATATAGATGTTAAGTCTGATAAGAAAAGCTCGAACATTATACCATCATTTCTGTCAAAGCTATCAAGCTTTGAGGTATATTCCACTGCTTTTTTTATAAAGCCTGTTGCCGCTGTAACAGCCTTTTTTAGTTCGAGGCCTCTTGTAATCAGCCCTGAGACTATCGATGTGAAAATATCTCCCGTTCCGCTAAAGCTCTGTTTATTGTAAAAGCTGCCGACCCTAAAGAATTCTTCATTTGTAGCACTATAACAAACATTATAAATTGTATCTCCTTCAATATATCCTGTGATAATTACAGTTTCAGGACCCAATTTTGATAATTCTCTACAAATTTCATATAGGCTATCATCTGAAGAATATTTTTCATCAGCTCTTTTTCCGAGTAATAGATTTGCTTCGGTTAAATTAGGTGTAATCATATTTGCCATTCTAACAAGCTTTTTCATTTCCTCGACATTTTCTTGAGAAAAAATAGGGAATATCTCTCCAAGATCTCCTAATATGGGATCTACTATTACAAAAGAGCTAGGATTAAGCTTTATTAAATATTCAACCGATTTGATTTGCTCTAGCGACCCAAGAAATCCACTGTAAATTGTATCAAAATTCTTACCTAAGCTGTTCCAAGTTTCAATGTATTTTTTCATGCTATCTGTCAAATCTACAAAAGTATATTCAGGGTATCCGGTTTGGCTAGAAAGGACAGATGTAGGTAAGGGGCAACATTGGCACTTTAGAGCAGAAATTATCGGCAAAGCAACTGTTAATGAACATTTTCCTATTCCAGAAATATCGTTGATACAGGCTATTTTTTTCTGCATATTGACCTCCAAATATTTTTATTCATATACTATTGATAATGATACCATATAAAATACTCTTTAACAACTTAATCGATATTTTAATTTTAATTTGGCTGATTGTTGTTGACTAATTGTCAAAAGTATGTTATCTTAAGTAAAGATGAGTCACATAGCTTTGTGGTGACTCATTATACTTTAGGAGGAAATATTTAATGAAAAACGGAGTAGTAAAGTGGTTTAACAATGAAAAAGGATTTGGATTTATATCTGTTGATGGAGAAAATGACGTATTCGTACATTTCTCAGCAATCCAGGGAGAAGGATTCAAGTCTTTAGAAGAAGGTCAGAAGGTTGAATTTGAAATCGTTGATGGTTCAAAAGGCCCTCAGGCAGCTAACGTAACAAGAATATAAGGTTGGATTTATTATAATATAGATTATTTTATAGAATAAATACATTAATAATTTTGGATTACAAATGCGAGGATTGGCTTATGCCAATCCTTTTCTTGTTCTTACATAATAAAAATATATCACCAGGTATAAGTCAATTTTGGTATATAGACTATTATGTGGATACTTAATTTTTTTCATTGAAAATATTGTATTAAAAATATCGTATTAAAAATATCGTATTAAAAACTGCTCACAATTTTTGATATTTTAATGATAAAAATAAGGCTTGAGTTAAGGTACTGTGTTATACTGATTATAGAAAATATGTCATTTTAAGAGACGTATCTTAAAATGCTTAAAAAATATCACAATGTTTTATTAATTTTTAGAAATTGATAATTTATAAAGGAGTAAGTATGAATATTTTGTTTTTTTTAACACCGAAAAGCGAGGTTGTACATGTGTTGGACACAGATGAAATAAGAGAAGTATTGAGAAAGCTAAAGAGTCACAAGTTTTCCTCAATACCTATATTAAACAAAGATGGGAATTATTTAGGTACAGTAAAGGAAGGAGATTTGCTTTGGTTTCTGGAATCAGCTCAATCATTTAGTGATACTGTACTGACTACGAATATTATGGAAATTCCTAGAAGACTTACTAATGAAACCGTGAAAGTCGATACAAATGTAGAGGATTTATTTACTGCCTTGATTAGCCAAAATTTTGTTCCGGTAATAGATGACTCAAATATATTTATTGGTATAATAAAAAGAAGAGACGTTCTTTCATATGCTTGTATGAGATTAAAGGAAGAGTAGTCTACTTACAAAACTCATAAAGAAGGTACAAATAAAAAAGCATACCCTACATTCATTTTTCATACGTGGAGAATGTGGGTATGCCTTTTATTTGAGACTCTTATGAGTCTGCCCTTTTTAAAATTCAACCAGTCAAAAAAGATTGGTGTATGTATTTAGTTAAAAAGTTATTGCTTTGTAACAAGAATTGCTATTTTTCCTTCTGGGTTATATGATACCTGTACTAGAGAATTTCTTTTGACTTTTACAAAATCTTCTCCACCATACTTAACATCTAATTTGACAGGTTTCTTTCCCTGTTTAATCAATAAGACGTACTCGTCTTTATTTTTCTTGTCTACACTTATTAAATTACCAACATAAGGCAAAAATTCTTGATATTTTTGTCCTGCTTTTTTCATGTAGAAGTAAGCAGCTACTGCGACTAAAACATCAGCTATTAGTATACCCCACCATGGGACTTTTACGACAACACCTATTATCAAAAAAACTATTAGAAGAATCAAAAAAGGTGCTACTTTTTTCATCATCAGTTTTCCTATAATATCATTTGCTTTTTTTTCTGGTCCAGACATTGTTTTTTGTCTGGCATATTGTTCGGCGAATTTATCTCTTATGCCCATATAAGCCTCCAATCATTAATAATTATTAAAAATACCCTATTAATTTTATCATAAATATTATAAAATTAAAAGTGAATATTGAAAGTTTGGAGGTTACACCTTGAAAAAAATATTTGAAAGCATCAAGAGCTTGTCCTTTTTAGAATTATATTTTAGACTTATATGCTTGGTTTTTTGGCCAATTTACTGGTACGATTGGATTGTTATAACAATACAGAACTATAATTTAATTCTGTTTAATATTTATTTTGCAATGGATATAATCTTCATTGTGTTTTTGATTATAAAGCGCTTTGTAAATGCAAAAGCAACCAAATGGTATTTTTGTTTTATGCTAACTACATCGTTAGCATATTTGGTTTCGCTATATAGTAATATGATTGCTCCGCGAGATGTTACTTTTTTATATATAAAAATAATGTTATGTCTTTTGATGATTTTTTCGTCATGGAGACTTATCAAGGCTGAGGAAAATGATGTTGGAGTAGTGGGGGTACTGTCAGGGATTCTGCTTTTGGTTCTGACCTACTTTTATTGATACCTATAGACATATTTAGAAAATAATGTTATTATTAGAGCGTATGCAAAAGTTAATATAACGGAGGAAAAATATGACAGATACTAATTTTTTGGCCAAAATAGGCGATAAGATAATCACAAAGGAAGATATTGAAGCGGCAATGAATAGCTTGGATCAATTCCAAAAATCTCAATTTGACAATGAAGAGGGAAGAAAGAGAATATTGGCTGATTTGATTAATCAGGAATTATTCTATCTTGATGCAATTGAAAACAAGCTAGATCAGGATGAAAATTTTATAAAAGAGATTGAACTAATTAAGGCGAATATGTTGAAGCAGTATGCTATTAACAAATTATTGTCTGCTGTTACAGTTGATGAAGATGAAAAACTAAAGTTCTTTGAAGAAAACAAGGAACAGTTTATTGAAGAAGAAACTGCTACTGCAAAGCATATATTGGTTGACAATGAAGATTTGGCAAAGGAGGTTGAATCTAAAATAAATAAAAAAGAAATTTCTTTTGAAGATGCAGCAGTTCAGTATTCAACTTGTCCATCTAATATGAATGGCGGTGATTTGGGTACTTTTGGAAGAGGTCAGATGGTTCCTGAGTTTGAAGAGGTAGTATTTACTATACCAGTAGGAAAGCTTTCTTCTCCTGTAAAAACTCAGTTTGGATATCACTTGATTCTTGTCACAGAAAGAACTGAACAGAAGCAAAGTGAGTATGAGGACGCAAAAAAGGATGTTGAAACGTCTTTGATATATAAAAAACAAGGAGAAGCCTTTGTAGGAAAATTAGACGAATTGACGAATAAATACAAAGATATTCTTGTGATAAATAAAGCTGAATAGTATTAGGGCAAAATTTTAAATTCTTGTTCATGTAGAGAACTTACATTCATTCAGAAAGTATGAATGCTGTGAGTTCTTTTTTATTATGCGAGTATGTATATTTGTAAATGGTGTGAGGAAAATTATTATTTAAAATAGAATTTGTGGTATAATTAATAGTGAGAATTTGCGTCAAATTAATAATATATTTAGATTTTTTTGATAGCATATTATAATGACGTTTTTAACGATGAATAACTAGATTTAGAAAGCTAGCCGCTAATTGCTTTTTTAAAGGAAAGGATATTTAAAAATATGAACAGGGTACTCAGTTATTACAAAAAGTATATCCTATATATACTATTGATGATAGTAGTTTTGATAGTGCAGGTGAAATTTGAGCTTTTGTTGCCTAAATATACATCCAATATCGTAAATATAGGAATACAGCAGGATGGATTGACAGATTCAATACCAAAGGTTATGGATGAAACTACTTACGCAATGGTTATTTCCCTATCTGAGGAAAAAGAAAAGAGCAGTATTGCAAAGTCATATGAACTATGGCAACCAAAATCAAACGATAGTAAGAATAATAAAATAAAGCTTGAGAATAGTAACACAAAAATGATTCCTGAGGACAGATTCAATACGAATTATTATGTGCTAAAAAATGAGGCGAGTACAGCTACTCTTGGTAAATACATGAGTAACTCTTTGGTAAATTATGCAAAATATGTTTCTTCAAGAGTAGAATCCTCCTCAAAAACGAGTTATCCAATAATCGGAAATGCAAAATCACTACCAGATTTTATGAAAAAACAGATTGGTATTAAAATTGTAAAATCAATTTATAAAAGAAATGGTATTGATATTAAAAAAATACAGAAAGATTATTTGTGGAAAACTGGATTATTGATGGTTATTTTGTCATTGGTTACAGGTGGGCTATCAATTGCAGTTAGCTATTTGAGTTCAAGAGTTTCTGCTTCCGTTTCGAGAGATTTAAGAAAAGATTCATACAAAAAAGTTCTTACATTTTCTAATAATGAATTAAACAAATTTTCGATTGCGTCATTGATAGCGAGGGGAACAAATGATATTCAACAAGTGCAGCAATCCTCTGTTATGCTGTTGAAATTTATATTCTATGGACCAATTATGGCAGTCGGTGCCTTGTACAACGTATTTAAACTTGATGTATCAATGGTTTGGATAATCGCTTTGTCTGTTGCAGTGACGATTACAGTAATAATAATTATCATGAGTAGAGCATTGCCAAAGTTTAGATATATACAAACCTTGGTCGATAAACTAAATTTGGTAACAAGAGAATTTATTTCCGGTATTGAGGTAAATAGAGTTTTTGGAACTCAGAAATACGAGGAAAAAAGGTTTGATGACGTTAATTTAGATTTGACTGAATCAAACTTATTTATGAATAGATTGATGTCAATGCTTCAGCCTGGAATGATGTTTATTATGAATGGAACAACACTTCTTATCATATGGATTGGAGCAAAACAGATAGATTCTGGTAGCATTCAGGTTGGTGATATGATGGCATTTATAGAATATTCTATGCAGATAATAATGGCATTTTTATTTATTTCCATGGTGTCTGTGATACTACCTAGAGCGATGATTAGTGCGAATAGAATTGGTGAAGTTTTAAATACTGAAGTATCGATAAAGGATGATGGCGAATTGACTAGAGTGCATAATCTAGGTACGGTGGAATTTAGAGATGTTTCGTTTAAATATGATGGAGCTGCAAAAAGTGTATTGGAAAATATCAGCTTCTCAATAGATAAAGGACAAACTCTTGGTATTATTGGCTCAACAGGATCTGGAAAATCAACAATAGTAAATCTAATTCCTAGATTTTTGGAAGCTTCATCTGGAGAAATATTTATTAATGGAGAAAATATTAAAGATATATCTTTAAAGACTCTTAGAAATATAGTTTCGATTGTGCCACAAAAATCTGTTATTTTCAGTGGTACGATAGCTTCGAATATAGAATATGCCCAATCAGTTAGAAATAACAAACGATTGATGATAGCATCGGATATCGCTCAATGTGACGAATTTGTGAATGAAAAAAAGGATGGGCTAGAAAGCTCGGTATCACAAGATGGTTCGAATCTATCAGGTGGACAAAAACAGAGAATTTCCATCGCCAGAGCAATTGATAGAGATTCTGAAATATTGGTCTTTGATGATAGCTTTTCTGCATTGGATGCAAATACTGATAAAAAATTAAGAAAATCTTTAAAGAAAAATTTATATGACAAGACGGTAATAATAGTGGCGCAAAGGATAAATACTATTATCGATGCGGATAAAATAATCGTTCTTGATGATGGTAAAATAGTAGGTCAGGGTAACCATGAGGATTTAATAAAGAGTTGCGATATATACTATGAAATTGCGAAATCACAGCTGTCAGAGGAGGAAATAGAAAATGGAAAACAATAGAAAAAACTTCTCTAAAACAAGAAAGCAAAAAAGAGAAAAAGAGAATAGCTCTGTAAAATTCTTTGGAGTTATGAAAAGATTGCTTAAATATGCTGATGAAGACAAGATGAAAGTAATTTATGTTTTTGTATTTTCAATTATTTCAACGGTGTTTACGATTGTAGGACCAAAAATATTGGGAAAGGCTACTACTGAAATATTTAATGGAGTAATCAGAAAGATAAATAATATTAATAATGGAATAGACTTTTCATATATATTGAAAATAGCATTGATTCTCCTTGTGTTGTATGTAATCAGCTCTATTTTCTCATATCTACAGTCATATGCTATGAGTTCAGTTGCATTGAAGATATCATATAGATTGAGGAAAGAAATTTCGGAAAAATTTAATAGACTACCGATTTCGTATTATGATAACAATGAAAGAGGAGAGATAATTTCTAGAGTTACAAACGATGTAGATACGTTGAGTCAATCTCTAAATCAAAGCTTGGTTATGCTTATTACATCGATAATCACTGTCGTAGGTGTTTTTATTATGATGTTATCCATAAGCCTAGTCATGACTATTTTTGCGTTGCTAATGATTCCCTTGATAATGATTGTAATGTCGATGGTTATTCGGAAATCACAGCATTTCTTCTCACTGCAGCAGAAGTATTTGGGAAGAATAAATTCAAAAATAGAGGAGTCTTTTTCAGGACAAAATGTTATAAGAGGCTATAATGCTGAAAAGTTTGAGCAGCTTGATTTTAACAAAACAAATAATAAGCTATATAATTCTGCATGGAAATCACAATTCTTATCTAGTGTAATGATGCCGGTAATGCTTTTTATAGGAAACCTAGGCTACGTAATGATAGCTATACTTGGGGGATATATGACTATATCTGGAAAGATTGTTGTTGGTGATATACAAGCATTCATACAATATATGAGATCCTTTACTCAGCCATTAAGCCAAATTGCTCAGATAATGAATATGTTTCAGTCGACGGTGGCTGCTGCAGAGAGAGTATTTGAGTTTTTAGATCAAAAGGAGCTTGATTTTTCAAGTACAGATACAATATGCGAAGATAAGCTTGAGGGGCATATTGAATTTAGCCATGTTGACTTTGGGTATGATAATAATAAGCTGATAATCAGAGATTTTAACTTGGACGTAAAGCCTGGACAAAAAATTGCAATCGTAGGTCCGACTGGAGCCGGAAAGACAACTTTGGTGAAATTGTTGATGAGATTTTACGATATCAGTTCTGGAAATATCTATATTGATGGGAAAGACATATATTCAATAGATATAGAAAGCTATAGAAAGAATTTTGCTATGGTTCTTCAGGATACATGGCTGTTTAGTGGGACTATAATGGAAAATTTAAAATATGGAAACGTATCTGCTAGTGATGAGGATGTGTATAGAGCTGCTAAGGCGGCATATGCTGACAGATTTATACTGACTCAGAAAAACGGTTATGACACTGTATTATCTGAAGATACAAAAAACATATCTCAGGGGCAAAAACAATTGTTGACTATTGCTAGAGCAATCCTTTCAAACCCCAAAATATTGATTTTGGATGAAGCCACTAGCTCAGTTGATACGAGAACAGAACAGATGATACAAAAGGCAATGGATAATTTGGTTAGGAATAGTACTAGCTTTATTATCGCTCATAGACTATCTACCATAAAAAACGCAGATTTAATATTGGTAATAAAAGATGGTAATATAATTGAGTCTGGAACTCATGAAGAATTGATGGAAATGGGGAGCTACTACAGAGTACTGTATAATTCTCAGTATGAAAATTTGGAGGAAATTAATTGATGAAGATAGATTGGAATAAAAAATATACAACCATTGCAATATATTCTTTCTTGGTAATCTGTGCAAGCATTTCGTTTTATTTGGCTGTTGTACAGTTTACAAAACTAAGCGAGTTGTTAAATTCTTTTTTTACAATATTAAAGCCTTTTATCATAGGTTTTTCAATGGCATATTTGCTCAATTTTGTTCAAAGCTTCTTTGAAAGAAATATTTTGAGAATTTCGAACGGAAGTATGAAACTAAAGGTAGTTAGGATTTTATCGTTATTGGTAACGTATATCACAGTTTCTATAGTTATAGTTTTATTTTTCAAATTTGTGCTTCCACAAATTGCAGAGAGCATCTCAATTTTGATTAGAGACTTTCCGACGATTGTCAATAATTTATACCAACAGGTTGATAAATTTATCAGCAATGTAGATATTTCGTCCTCTGCTAGAGATGCAATAAACACTCAGGTCAATATTATTGGAAAAAAATCAATTGACTTTGCGACAAATTTCATGCCATACTTTGCAAACTTCTTTGTAAATATTGTTAAGGGAGTATGGAATTTAGTTCTTGGATTGATTATTTCGATTTATATATTGGCAGATAAGGAAGGATTCTATTGTCTTTGTAAGAAGTTTTTGTCTGCGATGCTTACAGATGAAAGAACTGATAGAATTTTGTATATTGTCAGACTATCCAATGACATATTTGGAAAATTTATCGTTGGAAAGATTATAGATTCTGCCATAATTGCTTTCATTACATTTATAGCATTATCAATAACAAATATGCCATATAAGATACTTTTGACCTTTATTATCGGCGTAACAAATGTGATTCCGTTTTTTGGACCTTTCATCGGTGCCGTTCCATCTATATTTATCGTTTTATTTGTAGATCCAGTGAAGGCTCTTTGGTTATCAATTATTATATTGATAATTCAACAGCTAGACGGAAATGTAATAGGTCCGAAGATTCTCGGTGGATCAATCGGAATATCATCGTTTTGGATATTGTTTTCGTTGCTGCTTGCTGGCAAATTTTTTGGAATTGTGGGAATGCTATTGGGAGTACCTGTATTTGCAATCATTCATACAATAGTAGGAGAAAATGTCAACGATAGATTGATAAAAAAAGGACTACCAACGAATAAAAGAGAATACGAGAATAGATAGTGTATATTAGGAGAGATTGATATGGAAAAAATAGCATTAGCAGGTGGCTGTTTCTGGTGCATGGTGAAACCATATTCTTCATATGAAGGTATAGAGGCTGTTATTAGTGGTTATACTGGTGGCTCTACAGAAAATCCAACATATAATGAGGTTTGCTCTGGAAATACTGGACATTACGAAGCGGTCGAGATTTCATTTGATAACAGAAAAATTAAATTGGAAGAAATATTGGACATTTTTTGGAAACAGATTGATCCGTTTGATGATGGAGGTCAATTTGTGGATAGAGGAAGTCAATATTCTTCTGCAATATTTTACACAACTGATGAACAAAGAGAAATAGTAGAAAAATCGAAAAGGGAAATTGAAAAAAATTATGGAAACGGAAAAAAAGCCTTTACTGAAATACTTCCATTAAAGAAATTCTATCCTGCAGAAGACTACCATCAAAAATACTATGAGAAGAATAAAAATCACTATAATACTTACTACAAGAATAGTGGAAGGTACAGCTTTGTAAAGTATTTTTGGGATAGGAATAACAAAGCTAGAAACATTCTTAAGGAAAAACTGACAGATCTGCAATTTGAGGTTACTCAAAATGATATGACAGAAGTACCCTTTGAAAATGAGTATTTTGACAAATTTGAAAAAGGTATTTATGTTGATATTGTTGATGGAACGCCACTGTTCAGCTCTACTGATAAATTCGATTCGGGATGTGGATGGCCAGCTTTTTCAAAACCAATTTTTGATACATCAGTAATGGAGAGAACAGATTTTTCTCATGGTATGGAAAGAGTAGAGGTAAGGAGTATGTCAGCAAATAGTCATTTGGGGCATGTGTTCGAGGATGGACCAACAGGACTAAGATACTGTATTAATTCAGCCTCTCTAAAATTTATTCCTGTTGAAAAGATGGATGAGCTTGGCTATTCTGAATACAAGAGATTTGTTGAGTAAATTGAATAACCTGTAAATTATAGTAAAATAGGAAAGAAATGGAAAGATCATATTATGGAAAAATTGTACTATAGAAAAAGATATTTAGATTCATTGGAAACGACTATCAAAGAAATAGTGCTTTCAAATGGTAAAGTTGGTCTGAGGTTTGAAGAAGATATTGTTTTTCCAGGTGGTGGAGGACAAGCAGCTGATATAGCAAGCATTGTTGATAATTCTAATAAAATATTTGAAATTCTTTCTGTAGAGGAAGATGAAGTAAATGGAAATTTGCATTATGTAAATGAAGCTTCAGATTTTAATGTTGGAGACAGAGTGAATATAAATATCGATTGGAAGCATAGAGAGGATAATATGCACCAGCATTCTGGACAACATGTATTATCAGGGTGCTTTTATAAGCTCTTTGGTAGAAATACTACTGGACTACATATTGGAAAATTGATTTCGCAGTTGGATATAGAAGGGTTATTTGACGATGAAATGGTGTCGAAAATTGAACTATATGCAAATGAAATAATCCAACAGTCTATTGAAATAGAAAATTATGTATCAGAAGATGATAATATTGTGACGAGAAGGAAGCTTCCAGAAACAGATAACGGAATCAGAATTCTTAAGATAGGAGATCTGGATATAAATGCTTGTTGTGGTATTCATGTTTATAATACAAGCGATCTAAAGCTTATAAAAATAGTGAGGTACTATAAAAATAAAAACGGAACCAGATTTGAATATTTGGTTGGCAAAAGAGCTGTAGATTTCGTATTGAAAAGAGAGAATGTGTTTGGAAAAATATTGAACCTTTATAGCTGCAATGAGGATACGATAATTAATGCTTTGATGAATGAAAGGCTGAAAAGGGATGAATTAGTGCTGGAAAAGAAATATCTAGAGAACAAGCTATTGCCAACAATTTCGAATGAGCTTATGGATAGTGGTGAAAGCACTTTCGGTGAAATAACATTGATAACAAAGGTTTTTTCGAACGATCAAAAATGGTTAATTGAGGATTTAGGAAGATATATTACCGAAAATAATAGAGCGATCGTTTTTATTGCGAATGAAAAAGAAAATAATACGGAGATACTACTACAGTGCTCTAAAGCTATATCCGATGAATATCATATTATAAATATGGGACAGCTGTGGAAGGAAAGCTCACATATAGTTAGAGCCAAGGGCGGTGGTTCAAGGTTTTTGGCTCAAGGCATTTGCGAAAAAGCTGAAGATATTTTAGTTTTTTTTGCAAATATAAAAAGTAGTATAAAAAATGAAAAATAAGAAAAGGAGTGTTTTATGACAAAAACTGGATTAATTATTCTTGGCATTTTGCTAGTGTTCTTCTTGTATTGTTGTATCTCTAATACACTTGCTAAAAACTATGTTGTAAGAAACGTCGTCGGAATATATGTTTTAATTCTAGGAATTCTTTCTGTTATTAGATCGTCTTCTGGTGTAATTCATGGTTTTTACTTGGGGATTGTTGCGATTATACTATCGTTCTTGTCATTGATAGTTTTCAAAAAAGATTATAATAAATGCAGAATTATCAATATTATTGCTTTGATAATATCATCAATTGGAACATATTTTGCCTATATTAGGTAAGGTATGTATTATTGGGTTCTTGGGTTCCTGTATGCTAGATTGCATTCAGGAACTCAATTTTAACTTCATATATTAATTTTTGTTTAAGATTATATTATTTGTATTATTTATATTATCTGTATTATTTATATTATTATGTTTAAGATTATATAAAATATGCTACAGGCTGAGTTAAACTAGACCTAACACTGTAGAAAAATACTTCTATTCCATTATTTTATTAGGTTGTATCCATTTATAATCAAAGATGTCAATTTATCTGATACAATTGTTGCATCAAAGAATATCTTGTCATTATTGTTGGGATATGTGAAATACCCATCAGCAAAAACATACTTGTCGTTTTTGTGAAGAGAAGAGGTTACAACCTCAATATCACCATCACTAGAAATCAAATTCTTTAATCTGGTCTCAATAATTGATTCATATTTCACAGTATCTTCAGTGTCCAAGCTCTTTGATTGGTATTCGAACCTAGAGGGTATATTGCTTTTTTTAGCAATACCAAAGTTATTAGTGAATTTAGCTAATACGAGCACTGCGAACACAAGTATAATGCCAGCATAAATCAGCTTTACCCAAAGAGGTAACCTATCGGAGCTAAAAAATTTCATCCTTTTTTTTGTTTGTTGATTTATCTGTTCCCTCATTTTGTTTATGTCATACTGTATTACGCGATTGTCGTTGATAACATTTTTATGTGAAGAAGCGTGAGAATGTCTACTGTTTATTGTTTTTTTTCTTTCGGCAAAATTAATTGTTTTTCCAGAATTCTTTTTCGAATTATCACCCATATTAATCAACTCCTTTACAATAAAAATGGAGGGTATATAATACCCAAATTATCACTTACATTATATTAAATTTAAAGCAAATAGTCAATAAAATACTTGATAATAGTCGACAATATTTTGATAAAAAGTGAAGTTAAATTGTGGAAAATAATTAACTTTTGAGTTTTATTAATTAGATGATACTATAGAAACAATTCTGTAAATATGATAAAATATTATAGTAATATGAAATCTACTGAAGCAGGAGGGGTAAATGTGATATTTATTGGTAATAGATATGAGATAACAGATAAGCCAATTTACATAGAAGAAAACAAACTCTACAATGCATATGATTCTGAAAAAAATGTGGATGTAAAGATAAAAATAATTGAAAACAATAGATATATAAGTTTAGATTTTATTCCCAATTTGATAGATGAGAGTGTTGTTGTTAGCGAATTAAAATGTCCATACATTTTGAAAATAATCGATGTTGGAGTGCATAGAACTGTCGACAATCTTTTATACTACATAGTGTATGAAAATTTCAATGGAGTTTCACTAGCTACTCTTAATAAGGGAGCATATCTGCATTTAGAAGCGTTGATTAGGATTTCAACTCAGGTTGTTAAGACATTGCAGGCCTATAGTTCGCTAGGAAAAAATCACGGCTCGTTAAAGCCTAATGATATACTAGTTGATGATAAATACAATATAAAAATAGCTGATTTTGGTATAACAGAGGCAAATAGAGGAACAAATATAAGATGCTCAGGTAACTTGAAATACCTTTCGCCATCTCAGTTAAGTATAGATTTTACAGATATGAAGACTGATCTTTACTGTTTGGGCCTAATCTTATATGAATCGACGTTTAAAAAATTTCCTTTTAATCAAGCAAACACTGAAAAACAATTGATAAGGGCAATTGATAAAGGTGTAATTTGGTCAAAGATTAATTTGAGTGGACAAAATAGAGATTTCATTGAAATAATAAAGAAATTATTAGAAAGAAATGATAATCTTTGCTACAAAAACTATAATGAGGTAATTCTCAGCTTGAGTCATTTTATGTATAAAAGCCAAGAGGAGTTAGAAAATGCCGATTTATCTGAGCCTGATTTGGAATCTGTGTTACATAAGACAGGGAGAATTAGTCCAGAAGAAATGTACAAGACTAGCAAAATCAGTTTAACAGCTATTGAAAAAGCACTTGAAAAGCCAAGTAAGGGAAATAATCAATTAGAAAAGAAAAAAAATAGCAAAAAAGAATCTAAAAAGATTAATAAAAAGCAAAATCAGCAGAAGAAAAAGAAAAACGGCATGTTAAAAAAATTGGTGGTTGTAACGATTGTACTTCTAATAATAGGAAGTATGCTGTATTCGTTCCTTATTTAAATTCATTTTGTTTTTTATCTTGACAATAATTTGCTTAAATGATAAAATAATAAAGGTTATTTAAAAAATATAAAATAAACACAGCAACGGGATTCTTAAAAGGTGCCGATGGTTTTTTAGGAAGTTGAGCGTGCTGGAGGTAGAAACCAAGGAGGAAAAATAATGTCAGTAATTTCAATGAAACAATTACTAGAAGCTGGTGTTCATTTTGGTCATCAGACTAGAAGATGGAACCCCAAAATGGCGAGATTTATATTCACAGAAAGAAATGGAATATACATCATCGACTTACAGAAGACAGTTAAAAAAATTGATGAGGCTTACAAATTCATGCAAGAGGTTGCAGAAACTGGAAAGCCAATCCTTTTCGTAGGAACAAAGAAACAAGCTCAGGAAGCTATCAAGGATGAGGCTATTAGATGTGGAATGTTCTACGTAAATGAAAGATGGCTAGGTGGTATGTTGACAAACTACAAGACTATCAAAACTAGAATTCAGAAGCTTAGAGAGCTAGAAGCTATGGAAGAGGATGGAACATTTGATGTTCTTCCTAAGAAGGAAGTTATAAAATTGAGAGCTGAAAAGGAAAAGCTAGAAAAATTCCTAGGTGGTATCAAGGATATGCCTGAATTACCTGCAGCAATTTTTGTAGTTGATCCAAGAAAAGAAAATATAGCTATACAGGAAGCTCACAGATTAGGAATACCTGTAATAGGAACAGTTGATACAAACTGTGATCCTGATGATTTGGATTTCCCAATACCAGCAAATGATGATGCTATAAGAGCTGTAAAATTAATAACTGCTGCAATGGCAAATGCTGTAATCGAAGCTAGACAAGGTGTTGACGATGTGGCTGATGAAGTGTCTGAAGTAGAAGAAGCTGAAGATGTTGAATCAACAGAGGAAGCTTCAGAAGTAGAGTAGTTAATACATTATTGAGAATGCTTATGGTAAGGGCTTTGCCCTTACCATTTTATAAATAATAAAAACTAATTAAAAATTATTTTACAGGAGGATTTTACGATGGCTATTACTGCACAGATGGTAAAAGAATTAAGAGAATCAATAGGCGTAGGAATGATGGACTGCAAAAAGGCTCTTACAGAAGCTGATGGGGATATGGAAAGAGCAATAGACATTTTAAGAGAAAAGGGATTATCTAAGGCTGCGAAGAAGGCTGATAGAATCGCTGCAGAAGGTTTAGTTACAATTAAATTAAACGCTGATAATACTGTTGCTTCGATAACTGAAGTTAACTCTGAAACAGATTTTGTTGCAAAGAACGAAGATTTTAAGGTTTTCGTTAACGACGTTACGGAAATGGTTCTGGATGGAGATTTTTCAGATGTTGCTACATTACTTTCTGCACAGCATAAAGAAGGAAAAGCACTACAGGATGTATTGAATGATAGAATTGCTACTATTGGTGAAAAGCTTGATGTGAGAAGATTTGAAAAAGTTTCAACTAATGGTGTTATCTCTGGATATATCCACGGTGGTGGAAAAATTGGTGTTCTTGTAGTATTAGATACTGATTCTAAGGATGAACAGATTTCAAAATTAGGAAAAGATATTGCTATGCAGGTTGCTGCGATGAATCCAAAATATATATCAAGAGATGATGTAGACCAAGAATACATTGCTCATGAAAAGGAAGTATTAACTCAGCAAGCGTTGAACGAAGGAAAACCAGCTGAAATCGTTGAAAAGATGGTTATTGGTAGATTGAATAAGGAGCTAAAAGAAGTTTGTTTGATGGATCAGGTATATGTAAAGGATTCAGAGCTTACTATCTCTAAATTGGTTGCTTCTGTAGAAAAGTCAGTTGGAAGCTCTATCAAAGTATCTAAGGCTGTTAGATATGAAGTTGGAGAAGGAATGGAAAAAAGAGAAGAAAACTTTGCTGACGAAGTTGCAAAGCAATTGAAGTAATTTTGAATTTAAGAGAACACTTTTGTGTTCTCTTTTTTAAAAAACAAATGTAATAAAGGAGATATAAAATGGCTGAACCGGTATACAAAAGGGTATTATTAAAAATAAGTGGAGAAGCACTATCTGGTGGAACTGGATTTGGAATAAATAATGAGGTACTTAGAGAGATTTCACAAGGTATAAAGGAATTAAACGATGTAGGAGTAGAAATTGCCGTAGTTGTAGGTGGAGGTAATTTCTGGAGAGGAAGAACTAGTCAGGGTATGGACAGAACAACTGCTGATTACATTGGTATGCTGGCGACTGTTATGAATGCGATGGCATTACAGGATTCACTAGAAGATATAGGAGTACCTACAAGAGTTCAAACTGGAATAGAGATGCGTCAAGTTGCTGAGCCATATATTAGAAGAAGAGCGGTAAGACATTTAGAAAAAAAACGTGTGGTAATTTTTGGTGCTGGTACTGGTAACCCATATTTTTCAACTGATACTGCTGCAGCATTGAGAGCCGCAGAAATGGAGGCCGATGTAATTTTATTGGCGAAAAATGTTGATGCGGTATATGATAAGGATCCAAAGATTCATCCAGATGCAAAGAAATTTGTAAATCTTTCTTATATGGAGGTTATCAATAGAGAGTTAAAGGTTATGGATTCAACTGCGACTTCACTTTGTATGGATAACAGAATAACAATAAAGGTCTTCGAACTATCAACAGAAAACATCATAAAGGTTGTATATGGAGAAGATATTGGTACTACAGTTGAATAAATTAATTCTTGAATAAGAATTATATGATGGTGTAAAATAAATATAACGGTTGATATTATAATAATTTTTTAAAAAATCAGTAATGTTTTTATGGAGGAAATATTATGAAATTAGATGTACATGTACAGCTTGAAGAGCAAATGGAAAAAACAATAGAGGCTCTAAAATTTGAGTTTGGAACAATTAGAGCTGGTAGAGCAAATCAGTCTATGTTGGATAAAGTTAGAGTAGATTACTATGGAACACCTACTCCTGTTAATCAAATGGCGGCTATTGCAGTATCAGAAGGTAGAATTTTGACAATAACACCTTGGGATAAATCTAGTATCCATGCAATAGAAAAGGCAATTTCCGAATCTGATATTGGTATTGCACCAACTAATGATGGCTCAGTTATAAGACTTGTAGTTCCACAGCTTACAGAGGAAAGAAGAAAAGAGCTCGCAAAGAAGGCTTCTAAAGCTTCTGAAGCCTTCAAAGTAAGAATAAGAAATGAAAGAAGAGATGCTAACGACAAAATCAAAAAACTGGAAAAATCTGGTGAACTTACTGAGGATGATGCTAAAAAAGCAACTGAAGAGGTTCAGAAAATGACTGACAAATATGTAAAAATAATTGATCAGTTGACAGATGAAAAAGAAAAAGATATTATGGCTGTATAATAAAAAAATGCAATCAATCCTACCATGGTAAAATAGCTGTGGTGGGATTTTTTATTTGTTGTATATTATTTTATTTTTATCTATCCATAGGTGATGAATATGGGGTATAATATAGTTATACACTTTTTAATATTGAAAGTGATTTGAAATTATAACGGAAAGGACTTATTTTTAATACATTTAGCTATGAAACAGAATTATTATGATATTGATATAGAAAAAATTCCAAACCACATTGCTATTATTATGGATGGTAATGGGAGATGGGCAAAATCAAAGTTTATGCCGAGAACATATGGACACAAAGTCGGAGTTGAAACGATAAGAAAAATAGTAAAAGAATGTTCACGATTGGGCGTAAAATATCTAACGTTATATGCATTTTCTACTGAAAACTGGAAAAGACCTCAAGAGGAGGTATCAGCTTTAATGGGACTTTTAGTTACCTATTTGAAAAATGAATTGGATGAATTGCATAAAAATAATGTAAAAATACTGACTATTGGGGATATTTCTAAATTACCAAGTGTCTGTGTTGATGAACTGGGAAGATCAATTGAAAAAACAAAAAATAATACGGGAGTTACACTAAGTCTTGCGCTTAACTATGGTTCAAGGGATGATATAAAAAAAGCAGTCAAAGAAATTTCTAGAGATGTTTCAGATGGTAAAATTAGTGTTGAGGATATTGATGACGATATGATTTCTAAGTATTTATATACAAAAAATATAATTGACCCTGATTTGGTTATTAGGACGAGTGGTGAACAGAGATTGAGTAATTTTTTGTTATGGGAGGTTGCTTATTCGGAGTTTTATTTCACAGATATTCACTGGCCGGATTTTGATGAGAAAAACCTACAAAAGGCTATTTATTCGTACCAGAAAAGGGATAGAAGATTCGGGGCAGTAAAATAGGAGGAAGCTTATGAAACAAAGGTTAATATCAGCAATGTTTTTGTTGCCTTTATTGATATTATTGGTCATTAAGGGTATACCACTATATATTGGTGGAGTGATTTTGATGTGTATTGCATTGCACGAATTTTATTGTGCCTTCGAAAACATGGATATTTACCCTGTAAAGGAATTGGGGTATATATATTCTGTGATATTACTCTTCGGAAATATATATCAATGGAGAAGTGAAACTTTTTCATTGCTACTTTTCGTTGTATTTATGGTTGGAATGATCTATATTCTTACGCAAAAAAGAAATATTCTGGAAATTTCAATCACTTTTTCAGGGATAATGTATGTATGCTTTTGCTTTAATTATATTATCAATACTATTGACTATATAGATGGTGGAAATATTTATGTCTGGTTGATTTTTATTATTGCATTTGCTACGGATACTGGAGCATATTTTGTAGGAAAAAGCTTTGGGAAAAAGAAGCTGATTCCTAATATTAGCCCTAATAAAACCATTGAAGGTAGCTTGGGTGGGGTTGTATGCTGTGTGTTATTTAGTTTGATATTTGCATTAATTTTTAGGCTAGATATAGGTAAGGTACTTGTTCTGTCTGTTTTTGGATCTGTATTTGGTCAAATAGGAGATTTGTTGGCATCTTCAATAAAAAGATATGTTGGAATAAAGGACTTTGGAAAATTGATTCCAGGTCATGGAGGAGTATTAGACAGGTTTGATAGCGTTCTTCTAGTAGCACCATACGTGTATTTGGTTCTGCTATATTTCCAACATAAGCTGTAATCGGATTGTTATTTTGGAGGGGGTATTTATGAAAGCTTTTAAGAAAATTTCTCTCATATCGATGGTTTCGATAATTTCGCTTACTGTATTATCTGGATGTTCTGAAAAGAATGACTTGAATTCAAAAAATGAAAATAAAAAATCAGCGATTTCAAAAAAAGTAGAGACAGATGTAAATACAGACTTACTAAATAAATCTGGTATGGATATTGAATCAAGATATCTACTGCCAGAGGGATATAAGAGAGTAGAAGCTAATAATGATTCTTTCGCCTATTTTTTGAGACATGAGAAGCTGAAGCCATACGGAGAAAAATCAAATTATTATAATGGCGACAAAAAACCAAATCAAGGTGTTTATGATTCTGTATTTGATGTAGATTTGGAAGGAAAGAATTTACTACACTGTGCAGATGCTTGCTACAAGTTTATTGGAGATTATCTGTATAAAAAAGGAGAATATTCTAAGATGAGATTCAAATTTGTTTCAGGTGGTGTTGCAGATTTTGGAAAATACACTAGAGGATATAGAGTAGATCCGGAAACTGGAGAATATTTTCTAATGTCAGAGCCTTCAACAAATGAAAGCGTATATAAGAGGTTTATGACTGTGGTATACGCGTATAGTGGAACTCTTTCCTTGGTGGAGGATACATTTAAGGTAAATATAGATGATATAGAAATAGGCGATATGTTCGTAATAGGAGGAACTCCAGGGACTAAGAGAGTAGGACACGCTATTATGGTGGTTGATATGGCAGTAAATGGTAATAAAAAAATAGTTATGTTAGCACAGTCATATATGCCTGCACAGCAGACTCAAATATTGATCAACAAAAACAATAAAGCTATTTCACCATGGTACAGTATTGATGAAATAAAAGAAAATGGAGAATTAAAGACACCACAATGGACATTTAAATTGGATGAGTTAAGAAGATTTAATGCTCAACAATAAAATTTAATGTTTAAAAATAGACTTTAATATTTAAAAGCAGAAATTAATATTCAAAAAATAAAATTTCTATTGATACCGATTGTTATATGTAACAGAAAAGCTCATAATATACCCTTATAAGAGTATATATGAGCTTTTGATATTGGATTATATATTATCAATTTCCTTTAGAAGTGTATTTACTATTTCTTCTTGAGGAACTCTCTTGATTATTTCTCCTTTTTTGAACAATAGACCGACACCATTTCCGCCAGCAATTCCAATATCAGCTTCCTTTGCTTCTCCCGGTCCATTTACAGCACATCCCATAATGGCAACAGTAATGTCCTTTTCGAGATGTTCTATTTTTTGTTCAATCTCGCTTGCAAAATTAATCAAATCAATTTGACACCTTCCACAGGTAGGACATGAAACTATTTTTATTTTGTCATTTAACAGTCCTATACTTCTCAGGATTTCTTTTCCAACGCCTATTTCCTCCGTTGGATCGCCTGTCAAAGAAACTCTGATAGTGTCTCCAATACCATCTACCAAAAGTCCGCCTATGCCGATAGAAGATTTTATTGTTCCCTTTTTTATACCACCTGATTCTGTTATTCCCAAATGGAGTGGATAGTTTACCTTTGATGATATCAATCTATATGCTTGAACTGATTTTATTACATCGGAATTTTTTAATGATATAACAATATCATCGAAATCCAAATCCTCCAGTATTTTTATATGGCTTAATGCGGATTGAACCATTGCTTCCGGAGTAGCTGAGCCAAACCTTTCGATAAGCTCCTTTTCAAGAGAACCTCCATTTACTCCAATTCTAATCGGTATGGATCTTTTTTTACAGCTTTCCACAACCATTCTTACCCTTTCTATATCACCGATATTTCCAGGATTTATTCTTATTGCATCAATACCCTGGTTTACTGCTTCAAGAGCAAGTCGATAATCAAAGTGAATGTCAGCTACAATTGGAATATTTGTGTTATTTTTTATTTCACCTATATTTTTTGCTGCTGATAAATCGGGAACAGCAATTCTTACAATATCACATCCTACATCTTCCAGTTTTGCTATTTGATTGATAGTGGATTTTGAATCCCTTGTGTCGGTATTGGTCATCGACTGTACTGTTATTGGGGCGTCACCACCTATAAAAATATTTCCAACTCTTATTTTTTTTGTATGTTTTCTAAGATAATTCATTTTTTACCTTTCTGATATTAATTTCTAAAGAATAGTCTAACTATGTCCTTGTAGGTTATGAATAGCATGAATCCCATAAGTGCTATTAGACCAATTCCATTTATGTATCCTTCAATTTTTGCTGGAACTTTTTTACCACCTCTTAGACCCTCAAAAATTAGCATAATGATTCTCCAGCCATCAAGTGCAGGAATTGGAAGTAGATTCATAATTCCAATGTTCAAGCTTATCAGTGCCGTCATAAAAACTAGATCCAAAATCCCAGTTGTAGCTGCTTTTGAAACCATATTTACGACTCCAACTGGTCCAGAAAGCGAGTTCATTATTTTTCCGGATAACTGTCCAGTCACTAACTGCCACAAGAATATCAACATAGTTTTGGATATTTGATAAGTCGATACGATTGCTTGCTTTGGTGCTTGTAGCAAATCTGTCTTGTATTTTGGATTGATTCCAATTATATATTTTCCAGCACTTTTTTCTGGAATTACTGTTGTGGATTTATCTTCGCTTCCTCTTTTGTATCGGATAGTCAATTTCTTGCCGCCAGATTCCGAAATTAGCTTGCTAACGTCATTAAACGAATCTAAATTATTGTTATCGATTGAAATCAGCTTATCGCCAGACTGCAATCCCGCTGAATAAGCAGGAGAATTTTTTTGAACGATATTTAATGTCGTTGTAGGGAATCCAACAATTGCATAAAATGGTATCAATAGCAAAACACAAAGAACGATATTTGCCAGCGGTCCTGCTACTATGGACAAGAATCTTTCTTTTAAAGTCTTTTTGGCAAATGAGTTTGGATCATCTGATTCTTCGTCTTCACCTTCCATTGCGACAAAACCACCAATAGGTAATACCCTGATTGAATAAACTGTACCATTTTTTTTCTTTTTGAAGAGAGTAGGTCCCATTCCAATCGCAAACTCGTGTATAGTTACACCGGCTCTTTTTGCGAAATAAAAATGGCCTAATTCATGTATAAAAATTATTATGCCAAATACTAATATGGCTGCTATTATATTCATTTATTCACCTTCCTTATAATCAATTTAAAATATAACATTATTTTAAGTGGTCTCCAATAAATGACCTTGTCCATTCGTCTGTGTATAAAATATCCTCCAGTGTTGGATTTTCAATATAATTGTGCTTTTTTATCGCTAGCTCAATGTACTTTGGTATGTCATAAAAACCAATTTCATCATTTAAAAATTTTGAAACCAGCACCTCATTTGCTGCATTTAGTGCAGCACAATCTGTACCTCCATTTTCAAGGGCGTCATAAGCCAGCTTTAAACATGGAAAAACATCTAAATCAGGCTTTTCAAAAGAAAGATTAGCGATTGAAAAAAGATCAAGCTTTTCAAAATTTGATGGTATTCTGTTTGGATATGTTAGTGCATATTGGATTGGTACTCTCATATCGGGGCATCCCAATTGAGCGATGATTGAAGAATCTTCAAATTGAACCATCGAATGAATTATGCTTTGTGGATGAACATGAACTACTATATCCTTTGGAGCCACATCAAATAACCATCTCGCTTCAATTACTTCCAAGCCCTTGTTCATAAGAGTAGAGGAGTCTATAGTTATTTTTTGACCCATAGTCCAGTTAGGATGCTTCAACGCATCGTTTTTCGTTACGTTTTCGAGCTCTGATTTCGATTTTCCTCTAAAAGGGCCACCTGATGCAGTCAGCAGGATTTTGTCGATCTTGTTGCAACCTTCACCAGAAATACACTGAAAAATCGCACTATGCTCGCTATCAACTGGAATGATTTTCGCATTGTGTTTTTTAGCCTCTTCCATAACTATTTTACCGGCGGTTACAAGAGTTTCCTTGTTGGCTAGAGCAATTGTAGTTGAATTTTTTATTGCTTCGAGTGTTGGTTTCAAACCGATCATACCAACAACTGCTGTAACAAGGATATCAATCGTGCTTGAGGCAGCGATATTTATTAATCCTTCCATTCCATAGTATGCCTCCAGATTATTATATATGGAACGATAAGTGTCATTTTTGCGTTTTGATTCTAAAATTCTTAAAAAGTATTCAAATTTATATCTGTCAAAGATTGCAACCTTTTTAGGCTTAAACTCTTCTATCTGTTTTATTAACAAATCTATATTTTCGTTTGTTGTGATACCTTCTACCGAAAACAGGTCACTATGCTCTCTAACAATGTCAAGCGTTTGAGTACCTATTGATCCGGTCGAACCTAATATTGAAATTTTCATCTATTCACTTCCAATTCATATTTTTATTAATTTATAGAAATAATTATACTTTCTATACCTAAATTGTAGCTTAAAGAGAAAAAATAGACATGAATAAAAAAAATTAATGGTTTTGATTTATATTGACATTTGAATAAGTACACAATGTAAAGAAAAATATCAATGTGCTAATACAAAATTACTCAATTGATAAACAACATAGTAATATATATCAAAAAAATCAATTTAATATACTAAATTAATAAATAAAAATATATTAAAATAATAAATACTGTAATTATTCAGTGTTGACATCGGATTTTTATAGGTGTATATTATTGACAAACGAAGGATGATTTTTAAAAGAGTATGAGGTGATACAGATGTTTGAAATAAAGCAAAACTCAAGAAGGAAAGATAATGCAGATTTTACTGAAAGTAGAGTAATGGACAGCAGAAAAAGCATAGATAGATTTATAAACATTTCACCCCCCAATTATATAAAAGCACTTGAGTATACAATGCCAAAAAAATCCATGATTCCAATTATATTGATTAGCATTATGGATAGGGATAACAAAATTAATATGACATTAGATGAGCTGTCAGAGCTTCTTCAATATCCAAAGACAGGTTTGTCGGTAATCTTCGGTGAATATAAAAGACGAGATTTTTTGCGAAAAATAAGGAATGGTATGTATATGATAAATCCATTGATTTCATATAAGGGCTCAAAGTATGAGAGAGATAAGTTGGTGTATAGCTATAATCAAATAAAGAATGGGAATGGTGGTTTGAAATGAACTTGAGTATTGATAGAGAAGTTATGAGATGGTTTGACTCTTTATTTAAAAGTCAAAATGATGTGATTAGTATAAATAATTTTATATGCAAACTTGATGATTATGATAAAGGTATGATTGGTGGAAAAGTAATATCATTGGGGAAGTATTCTACTAACTATTGGAAGTTGGAGTTTAACTTATCTGATTCATATTTACTAAGATTGAAAAAAAATATTCATCCGTTATTTAATGAATATTTTTATGAGGAGTTGACACTATATAATGACGATAATATGTTTACTACAATCAATAGATTTGTGATAAGAGTTTTTAATATTGTAGCAGATTATGAGTATGATGTAAGAGAAGAGGCCTATTATATCAATTATAATAGATATTTTGTAGAGCTATGCAGGGGGATTAGTTATGGTAATGTGATAAAATTGGATTATGATGTTTTGATGCTTGTAAACAGTGATGACAATATAGTTTTTTTTAATGATGAAAATACAATTAAATTGAGTCTAAGATTTGATGCTGAAATGGGTGAGGATATACTCGACAGTTTGTTAGATCTTAGAAAATCGATAATAACAAGTAAGATTTATTAGGAAGGATGTGAAATATTATGAACGCAGAAAAAATGACATTAAGAGTACAAAATGCATTAAATGACGCTTTTTCGGAAGCAGTTAAAAATAATAATCAGCAAGTAGATTCGATTCATTTGGTATATTCTTTGATTAATCAAGAGGATGGTCTTATTTCAAGTATTCTGGAAAAAATGAATATAAAAACGGAATCAATTCTTGGAGCCTTAAAGAATGAGCTAAACAAGCTCCCAAGAGTAACTGGAGAAGGTGTAAATTCTCAGGGTGTGACAGCTACTAGAAAAATTAATGATATTTTGGTAAGGGCAGAGAGCATATCAGTTGATTTTAAGGATTCATACATAAGTGTTGAACACCTAATGCTTGCTATTTTCGATGTAGAAAAGCATACAAATATATCGAAAATATTTACACAATACAATCTAGATAAGACAAAATTTTTAGAAGTATTAAGAGAGGTTAGAGGTAATCAGAGAGTGGATACTCAGGACCCCGAGGGTACATATGATGCACTATCCAAGTATGGGATTGATCTTGTGAAATTAGCTCGTGACAATAAATTGGATCCAGTTATTGGTAGAGATGAAGAGATAAGAAGAGCGATAAGAATACTATCGAGAAGAACGAAAAACAATCCTGTTCTTATCGGTGAGCCAGGTGTTGGTAAGACAGCTATAGTTGAAGGCTTGGCTCAACGAATTGTAAAGGGAGATGTTCCTGAGGGGCTAAAAAATAAAACGATATACTCACTTGATATGGGATCGTTGATTGCCGGTGCAAAATATAGAGGCGAGTTCGAGGAAAGACTAAAGGCAGTATTGAAAGAGGTTACAAACTCAGATGGTAAAATAATACTATTTATAGATGAAATACATAATATAGTTGGTGCTGGAAAGACAGAGGGCTCTATGGATGCAGGTAATCTAATAAAGCCTATTCTTGCCAGAGGTGAGCTAAACTGTATAGGTGCTACGACATTTGATGAATATAGAAAATATATAGAAAAAGACAAGGCTCTAGAAAGAAGATTCCAACCTGTAATTGTTGATGAGCCTTCGGTTGAAGATACGATTTCAATACTTAGGGGATTGAAGGAGAGGTTCGAAATTCATCATGGTATAAAGATACATGATAATGCAATAGTGGCAGCTACGAAGCTTTCTGATAGATATATTCAAGATAGATTTTTGCCTGATAAGGCCATTGACTTGATTGACGAAGCTGGTGCAATGATCAGGAGTGAGATTGATTCGCTTCCAACTGAGTTAGATGATGTTAGAAGAAGAATGTTCACTCTTGAAACAGAAAGGGAAGCTCTGTTGAAGGAAGAGGATGAGAAATCGAAAAATAGACTGTTCGAGCTTGAGAGCGAGCTTGCTAATTTAAGAGAAGAAAATGACTCACTGACATCAAGATATGAAGTGGAAAAGGGTAAAATAATGGATTTAAAATCTTTGAAACAGAAATTGGATGATGCAAGGTCCAAGGTTGAAAGATATGAAAGAGAATATGACTTCAATAAAGCTGCTGAGGTAAAGTATGGAGAAATACCAAATTTAGAGGAGCAGATTAGAAAGCACGAAGAGGAATACTCTAGACAAGCAGAAAGCATACTACTAAAGGAGGATGTTACTGAAGATGAAATAGCAGAGATAATTTCAAAGTGGACAGGAATACCAATCACAAAGCTGGTGGAATCTGAAAAAGAAAAATTAATCAATCTGGAGTCAGTTCTCCATCAGAGAGTAGTTGGACAGGATGAAGCGGTTAAGGCTGTTTCGGATGCTATAATAAGATCTCGTGCTGGATTGAGCGATCCCAAGAAGCCTGTTGGTTCATTTATTTTCTTAGGTCCTACAGGTGTAGGTAAAACTGAGCTGGCAAAAACCTTGGCTAGAGAATTATTCAACAGCGAGGATGCGATAGTAAGAATCGATATGTCTGAATATATGGAAAAGCATAGTGTATCAAGGCTGGTTGGACCACCTCCGGGCTATGTTGGATATGAAGAAGGTGGGCAGTTGACTGAAGCAGTTAGGAGAAAACCATATTCGGTAATCCTTTTTGACGAAATAGAAAAAGCACATGATGATGTTTTTAATATTTTTTTACAAATTCTAGATGATGGTAGATTAACAGACAACAAGGGGAAAACAGTTGACTTTAAGAATACTCTGATAATTATGACATCAAATATAGGTAGTCATTTACTTTTGGAGCGACAAAGGAACGAAAATGATGCTCTAGATGTGAATGAAGCGGTTTTAAGCATAATGAGAGCTAGATTTAAACCTGAGTTTTTAAATAGAGTCGATGACATAATAATGTTTAAGCCTCTAGAAAAAGAAGAGATAAAGAGCATTATCGATATATTCCTTGATGACCTGAGAAATAGATTAGCAGATAGAGATATTGAGTTGGACATTACTGATGGAGCGAAAGATTATATCGTCGAAGTTGGCTATGATCCTGTATATGGTGCAAGACCTCTAAAAAGATACATAAATAATAATATTGAAACACAAATAGCGAAAAAAATAGTATTAGGATATTTTGAAAATGGAGATAGTATATTAATAGACAACCATGATGGAGAATTAATTATTAATAAGAAATAGAAATAAAAATAAGATTATTTCATTGAATATTTATAATTTGATTAATAATTTAAAAAATAGAGGTATTTTAGTAAGAAAACTATTATATCTCTATTTTATTGTTTTTTGAAAATGCTTTTTCAAAAAAACACTGAAAATAAAAAAATAATAAAACGTTTTCTTAATTTGTTGCAGATTTATTAACAAATTGTGAAACTAATAAAATTAGGAATATAAAGAATTGTTTGACATTACAGATAATTAAATGTATACTAAAAGAGAAATAATTTATTATTTAATTTAAGAGGAGGAAAAAAAATGAAGGTTAAATTTAAAGACTCATTGGTAATCGGTTTTGCGTTATTTGCAATGTTCTTCGGAGCAGGTAACTTGATCTTCCCACCATTACTTGGTGTAGTTTCAGGTACTCAGTGGTTTACATCATTTGCTGCATTCCTATTTGCTGATGGTGGTTTGGCATTACTTGGTGTTATTGCTCTTACTAGAACTGATGGTGACATGGAAGCATTATTTACAAGAGCAGGGAGATTTATCGGTGTCCTAATTGGTAGCTTAATGATTTTATGTATCGGACCTTTCTTAGCAATTCCGAGAACTGCAGCTACTACTTATGAAATAGGTATTAAACCTACAATAGGAACAGGTTTAAGTCCAATCATTTTTGCAATTATATTTTTCACTATAGTACTAATTCTTACAATTAAGCCATCAAAGGTTGTTGATATAGTTGGTGCATTTCTAACTCCTGCACTTTTGATATGTTTGGCTGTATTGATTATTAAGGGTATTGTAAGTCCTCTTGGACAGCCTTTGGAAAGAACTTTGGTTGATAATTTGGCAGTTAATGGTATTAATGAAGGGTATCAGACAATGGATGCCATGGCCTCATGTATATTTGCTGGAATCGTAATAAGCTCGATTAGACAAAAAGGATATACAGAAAGAAGCGTAATGGTTAAAGCTACAATAGTTGCAGGTATAGTTGCTGTTATTGGTATGGCATTTGTATATGGTGGTTTGACTTACCTTGGAGCAACAGTATCTCCTATATATGACAATACTGTTGAAAGAACAGCATTGATAGTTTCAATTACAGAGGGAATCCTTGGTGGAACTGGTAAAGTTATACTTGCAGTAATAGTTGCACTTGCTTGTTTGACAACAGCTATTGGACTATCTTCATCTTGTGGAAATTACTTCAGTCAGTTAACAAAAGGAAAATTGAAATATGAAGTAATCGTAGTTGTTGTTTGTGTATTTTCAGCAGTTGTATCAAACTTTGGTGTTGATAAAATAATTTCAATTGCAGCTCCAATTCTTGGTATGATTTATCCAGCAGTTGTTGCATTTATCTTCCTTGGAATGATTAATGACAAGATTAAGAACAATAATGTATTTAAGTGTGCAATTTGGGTTGCTGTTATACTAGGTGTTTTACATACACTTCCTGGAATCAAAGCTTTTAAAAACATGACAGCTTTAGCTAGCCTTGCTGCTGCACTTGATAAGCTGCCAGGTGGTAATATCGGATTCTTCTGGGCAGTGCCTGTTTTGATAGCAGGAATAATTGGTAGATTTATACCATCAAAGAATGCATAATAATTATATTTAGAAGATATTTTTGAGAGACAGAGTCTACTGTAAAAAAGACTCTGTCTTTTTTATAGGTAATAATGCTTTTATTATAGAGAGTGTATAGCTGTTACTGCTTGATGGTAGAAATATTCATAATAGCATCATAGATGTAGAATATTGTAGGAGCGTCTATTTTATGGTAGAATTAACTGAATACAAAAATGTAATCAGATAGTATATATAGCATGCAGAGGAGAAATTTATGAGTAATAATTGGATAGAAATAAAAATAAAAACAACTACAGAGGCGGTAGAGGCCATAACAAATATTCTTTTTGAAAATGGTGCACAGGGTGCTATGATTGAAGATCCAAAGGATTTTTTATTTCAAAAAGCTCATGAATATGATTGGGATTATGTAGAGGAAGATGTTTTTAATACAGAAGATGAGAATGTGTATATAAAAACATATATTTCAGAAGAAAATGATGTAGTGACTTTTATTGAAGCGATAAAAATTAGAATATCTGAGCTGAGAAATTTTGGAATAGATATTGGTGCAGGTGAGATTTTTACGGATAGTGTAAATGAAGAGGACTGGGCGAATAATTGGAAAAAGTATTACAAGCCTACCAAAATAGGTGATAGGATAGTAATAAAGCCGGAATGGGAAGAATATATCCCATCTGAAGGTGATTTGGTTATTCATATGGATCCAGGTATGGCGTTTGGAACTGGTAATCATGAGACAACAGGTATGTGTATTGAAAATTTGGAAAAATATGTTTCAGAAAAATCGACAGTATTTGATATAGGATGTGGAAGTGGAATTCTTGGAATAGTAGCGTCAAAATTAGGAGCCAAAAATGTTGTCGGAATTGACATTGATGAAATGGCTGTAAAAGTGGCAAATGAAAATATTCAGAAAAACAATGTGCAGAATGTTATGACAGCAATAGCTGGTAATATGACAGATAAAATCGAAGAAGGTGTGAAGGCAGATATCGTTGTTGCAAATATTATAGCGGATATAATAATGAAGATGTCAGGTAATGTCAAAAAATTGATAAAGGATGATGGGATTTTTATTTCATCAGGCATTATTTTGGCAAAGGTAGATGAAGTGTTGGAAAATTTAAAAGACAATGGATTTGAAGTTGTGGATGTTATCAAAAAGGGTGAATGGTCTTGTATAATTGCTAAATAACGGAGATATTATGGATAGGTTTTTTGTAAAAAAGGAATGGATAGATTTTGAAAATAATTCAATGACAATAAGAGGTGAAGATGTAAAACACATCTCGAAGGTGCTTAGATATAAGGTTGGAGATAGATTAGAGGTGTGTGATGGAGCAGATAATGAGTTTATTTGTGAGATAGTTGAAATTAACAAGGATAGCATCTTGCTGGGTATTATAGAAAAGAAAGATATGTGCAGAGAGAGCAATATTGAAATTAGGCTCTATCAAGGCTTGCCGAAAAATACAAAGATGGAAATCATTCTACAGAAGCTTACAGAGAGTGGAGTTTCAGAAATAATTTTAGTTGATACAGATAGAACGGTGGTAAGCGTCGATGAAAAGAAAAGTGATAAAAAGCTTGGGAGATGGGAAAGAATCATTTATGAGTCAGCAAAACAATGCAAAAGAGGAGTTATACCGAAATTGAAAGGGATTATGTCATTTAAAGATGCTCTGGAGGATATGAAAAATAACGACATTAATATTTCTCCATACGAAAACGAAAACGCACTGGGAATAAAAGAGGTTTTGATAAGTGATAATATTTTAAGTATTATCGAAAGAAAATTAAACCTTCAAGTAAAGCCAAAAATCGGTATTTTTATCGGACCTGAGGGTGGATTTACTGAAGAGGAAAATTTTTTGATTAGAGAGAATGGAGCGAAATCTGTAAAAATGGGACCAAGGATTTTTAGAACTGAAACTGCAGCTATTGTTGCTACAGCTATTGTACAATATGAATTTGGCGATTTGGGTGGAGTTTAGAAACAAAGATTGTTATTAGGAGGAAATATATTGAAAAAAGTTGCGTTTTACACTTTGGGCTGCAAGGTGAATCAATACGAAACTGAAGCGATGACGGAGCTATTTGAAAAAAATGGATATATAAGTGTCAATAGTGAAGAATATGCTGATGTTTACGTTATAAATACATGCACAGTTACTCACATGTCTGATAGAAAGTCAAGGCAGTATATAAGAAGAATGAAAAAGAAAAACCCAAATGCAATAATTGCTGTGGTAGGATGTTATTCTCAGGTTTCTCCTGAGGAAATATTGGACATAGATGAGGTTAATTTGGTAATGGGAACAAATGACAGAAAAGCGATTGTAGAAAATATCGATAATTTGACCGTCGATTCAAAGGTAAGTACTGTTGATGACATAAT
This sequence comes from Peptostreptococcus sp. D1, assembly GCF_900112955.1. Taxonomy (GTDB): domain Bacteria; phylum Bacillota; class Clostridia; order Peptostreptococcales; family Peptostreptococcaceae; genus Peptostreptococcus. The sequence goes on along the minus strand of NZ_FONP01000001.1, from coordinate 63,161 downwards.
GAAAGTAAAAGATTTTGAATCGATTGAAATTAGTCAGACGAATGGAAGAACGAGGGCCTTTATTAAGATTCAAGATGGATGCGATAGATATTGTACTTACTGTATTATACCGTATGCAAGAGGAAGAATAAGATCGAGAAAAATAGATGAAATAGTTGAAGAGATAGAGCTTTTGTCGAGAAATGGGTTCAAGGAAGTAGTCTTGACTGGAATACATGTAGCATCCTATGGGAAAGATTTGAGAGATGGTAGTGACATATTGACAGTGTTGAAAGAAGTTCACAATATCAACGGAATAGAGAGGATTAGACTCAGCTCAGTAGAGCCGAAATTGTTTACAAATGAATTTATTTCTGAGATCTGTAGCTTGGAAAAGCTGGCTCCACATTTTCATCTTTCATTGCAAAGTGGAAGTGATGGAGTGTTACAGAGAATGAACAGAAGATATAGTGCTGAAGAATATAAAAGAATCGTTGAAATACTGAGAGATAGAATTCCGGATGTCTCGATAACAACTGATGTGATTGTAGGATTTCCTGGTGAGAGTAATGAGGAATTTTTAGAGACTCTAGGATTTTTGAAAGAATTAAAATTGATGCATACTCATATTTTTAAATATTCTCCGAGAAAAGGTACACCTGCTTCTATTATGGAAAATCAGATTGATTCTCAAACAAAAAGCTTTAGGAGTGGCGTATTGCTGAGCCTATGTACAAAAAATTTCAGACATTTTGTGGAAAAATTTAAGGGTAGAGAATTGAGAATACTTGTAGAAGAGCTGGATAACGATGGATATTATGAAGGCTTAACTGATAATTATATTAGAATAAAGGTGAGGTCAGACAACGACATAAGTGGAGAATTTGTCGATGTAAGAATATCAGATATTATGGATGATTATTGTATGGGTGAATTGATTTCAAAATCTTAACAAAAAACAAAATATTATCGAGAATAAAATCTTAACAAAAAATTAAAAAATATTCACATATTTTAACAAAAAATTAATAAATATTAAGAAAAACTTTATTGTTTGTGTTTAAAAGATTAAATATAATATTAATTAGCTATTAACAAACAATTAAGGGGTTGTAATATATGGGAGTATTATTTGGAAAAAACAGAGAAAAATTAAAAGAGCTAAAAGTGTGGGATATTTTGATTATTACATTTATTTTATTTTACTCAGCAATAGTTTCTTCAACTGAAGCTTTCTTGGCTACAGGCTCAAAGTCAATAATTCAAATAGAAAAAGTGACTTCTGCTCAAAATTACTACGCAATGCTTATTCAAGGCTCGTTATTGGTTTTGGTGTTTATCTATTTAAAACTGAGAAATTTCGATTTTTCGCAATGGAAATTTGAAATCAGTATAAAAACGATATTTAGTGCAGTGTTGATTTTTATACTTGTGGCATTAGTTATGGATTTACTTTCTCTTGCTTATTTTCATTTTATCGAGGTTGGTTCGTCAGCGAATATACAATCAACAAATAGTGATTTTAGCATATTGGGAATAATTTCATTATCATCTGTATTGTACGCTTTTTTGAATGGCTTTTACGAAGAAATATACTTTATAGGTATTTGTCTTTCAGTAAAACCAGAGTATAGAAAATATTATTTTTTATTATCTCTGTTGGTAAGATTTTCCTTTCATACATATCAAGGTATTTTTCTAGCGCTTGGGATATGCTTGGTGCTAGGTATAATATATTATATGTTATATACTAAATTTAAAAAAGACAATTTATTCTTATTTGCATTTTCGCATACAATTGCTGATATAATAGGTCTGGGTATTATCTCATACTTTTTGTAGAAAAGATATGAAAAAGGTTATATAATAGTAGTAGGAAACATAATACCATATTTTATTTTACTATTTTGGCTAAATGACATCTTCACAACATAGAAATAATGGGGATATAAAATGTTGTGGATGTGTAAAGCTTTGAGGAGGTTTATTATGATAATAACAACTACAAACAATATTGATGGAAGAGAAGTAGCTGAATACAAAGGAATAGTATTTGGAGAAGTTGTATCTGGGATTAATATATTGAAAGATATCGGTGCAGGTCTTAGAAATTTCTTCGGTGGAAGAAGTCAAGGCTATGAAGATGAGCTTTTGGTAGCAAGAGAAAATGCTTTGAAGGAAATGGAAAGCAGAGCTCAAAGCATGGGTGCTGATGCTGTAATCGGTGTAAAAATGGATTACGAGGTATTGGGTGCTGACAACGGTATGTTGATGGTTACATGTTCTGGAACTGCTGTGAAATTGAGATAATATAGCGAGAGGAGATGTTTATTTATGGATTGTATATTTTGTAAGTTGGCCAATGGAGAAATTCCAACAGATTTGGTATATGAGGACGAGAAGGTTGCTGCTTTTAGAGACGTGAATCCAGCTGCACCCGTTCATATTTTGGTTGTTCCAAAGAAGCACTATGTCAGTCTGGAAGACATACCATTTGATGAGATGTCGATAATTGCTGATATTCATTCTGCAATAAGAAAAATTTCAGATAAGGAAGGCTTTGCTGTAGATGGATATAGGATTATAAATAACTGTGGAAAAGATGGTGGACAGGAGGTTCCTCATATTCATTATCATGTTTTGGCTGGAAAAAAGCTGACAAAGCTTGTTACAGACTAATCACTGATTATTTACAAAAACTATTGATTAATCTAAAAAAATAGATTATAATATTATGGTATTAAACTAATTTATTTTAGGTTAATAAATCGCTAGTTGTAGGGAGGTGAAACAGATGTCAGAAGTAAGAGTAAGAGAGAACGAATCATTGGATAGTGCGCTTAGAAGATTTAAGAGACAGTGTGCTATGTCTGGCATAATGTCAGAAGTTAGAAAAAGAGAACACTATGACAAGCCTAGTGTTAAGCGTAAGAAAAAGGCAGAAGCCGCTAGAAGAAAAAACGCTAAAAGATAGTAATAAGAAGAGGTGAAGGGGATGTCCCTTAAAGAAAAACTGCAAGAAGATTTAAAGTCTTCTATGAAAAATAAGGATACTTTAAGAAAGTCAGTAATTACTTTGGTTAGAGCTGCTATCAAGCAATATGAAGTAGATAATCGTGTCGAGTTAGGTGATGCTGAAATAATAGATATTATTTCAAAGCAGCTTAAACAAAGAAATGATTCTCTAATTGAATTTGAAAAAGCTGGCAGAGAAGATCTAGTTGAAGAAACAAAATCTGAAATACAAGTTTTAAAAGAATACCTACCTCAACAATTAAGCGAAGAAGAATTAGAAAAAATTGTGATTGAAACCATTGCCGAAGTTGGAGCCACTTCAATGAAGGATATGGGTAAAATCATGGCTAGTATTAAGCCTAAAACTGCTGGTCGTGCTGATGGCAGAAAGATAAATGAACTTGTGAAAAAGAATTTTGTATAAATGAAATCCCTATGCTACTTGATGGTATAGGGATTTTATTTATACAAAATCGAAAGCCCTGACTGAAATTAAATCTTGAAATGATAAATTATAGAGGATATACAATGCTATTGACATTGTGAGATTTGCAAGTATTTTATATTTATGTTAAAATATATTAGCACAAAGTGGTTTTTACTCAATTTTGAGTGTTTTTATATTTTGTAAAAAAACTATATAAAATAGATTATTCGAGAGGTGATATTTTTGAAAGATTTTACATCCAAAATACCTACGCCAATAACATCACTAGCACTTGGCTGGGTAATTTTAGGAAATGTATTTCAAGGGGTGAATACTTTTTTGAGCGACTTGTGTATGGTGGCATCGTTGATATTGATTGTCCTGACATTTGCAAGTATGCTGTTGAACCCAAAGAAGATAATTGAAAGCTTTAAGACATCCGTTGGAATGTCTATGTTTACATCTATCACAATGGCGTTAATGATGATATCAATTTGGATGAAGGGTGTCTTTGGACAGGCAAATATTTATATTTGGGTTGTTGGAGTAATACTTCATAGTGTAATACTTGTTATCTTTACTATTAGGTATGTTGTTAACTTTAACTTTAATAATGTAACTCCTTCCTGGTTTTTGGTGTACACAGGACTTGGGATTGGAGCGATAACTTGTAGAGATTTCGGCATGATAGTTTTTGGGAAAGCCACGCTGAGCTTTATTGTTTTCGTTAGTGTGATTTTGGCGATTCCGATACTTATTTCGATTTTTGTTAAGAGACAGAAGGTAAAAAATGCTTACAAGCCATTATTTTCGTTGATTAGTGTACCATTAGGAATTATTATACCTGCGTATGTATTTGTCTCTGAAAAAGTTAGCTTTAGTATGGTGTTGTGGATGACGATTTTGCTACAAATAATTTTCGTCGTAGTTTTGATAAATAGTTTATTGCAGGCGTTTAATGGATTCTATCCAGGGTGGTCATGTTATACGGTTAGTAGCTCTATTACTCTGTATGCTACTTCGGTCGCAAAAGACTTATTTGCTTCAAAAAAATTAAACTATGGTTTTTTCCAATATTTGCTGGATGTAGAATATGTAGTTGTATTTATCATATGTTCAATTGTATTGTTGGCATATCTAATAAATGTATTAGATGATCCATCCACTGAAGGAACACATTTGAATCTGACAAGCTCAAACCACAATAGTGCTGCTATTAATAGATTTTCACTATCTGATTTATTTTCTTCAAGGAATAAATCAAAGAAAAGAAAATTATCTAGGGAAAAAAGAAAAAACAGCACATCTGATTTTGAAAAAAATGATAAGCTAGAAAAGAAAGCTGTAAGGTCGAGGTCTTCTAGAAAAATTCGAGAAACAGGTAAGCGTGAATTGGAAAATCAGGCTATTAAAAAAGAAAAAAAGGTTTTTGATGAGGAAGAAATGGATAAATTTTCTAGTTTGATTGACTAGATTAAAAAAGAAGAAAAAAAATATTTAGCATGAGATTTAGTTTAAGCAACTGGAATAATATGTAGAGGTGTAAATTTACCCCTACATATTATTTTATCATAAAAAAAATATTATTAAAAGACTTTTAATATATATTAAATCATAGTATATTATAAGTAACAAAATTAGTATCAATAATTGATACCGAAGGGAGATGTTTTTATGAAGATAGCTATATCTGGTAAAAAAATAAAACTTACAGAGGGTATTACAGGATACATTGAAAAAAAATTTAGCAAGCTTGAAAAGCTGCTTAATGACGATGCTGAATTAAGAGTTACAGTAAGTGCAAATAAGAAAGAAAAGCAAAAAGTGGAGGTTACTTTAGATAACATTAATGGTCATATTGTCAGAGCCGAAGATGTCCAGGAAGATTTATATTCTGCTATCGATATTGTTTGCGATAAGCTTAATAGGCAGATAGTAAAATATAAAAATAAATTCAAATCTAGAACTACGGGAAATGATACCATAAGATTCGAGCAGTTTAATGAATTGGTTGAAGAGGAGATTGATGTGCTTCCAGAGGAAAATGACTTGGTGTTTGAGAGAAGAAAGAGATTTAATCTTAGACCAATGAGTCCAGAGGAGGCGGTTTTACAGATGAATTTGCTAGGACATGACTTTTTCCTATTCAAAGATCAGGATACGTTTGAGGTTTGTCTAGTTTATAGAAGAGGCGATGGTGGCTATGGTATAATTGAGCAGGATTAATAAATTTGAATCCTTAGAGGGTTTATATATAGAGATAATTATAATATAATTGTCTCACATTATTTTAGAGGTTGTAGCAGATTAATGCTCAACCTCTTTTCCTTATGCATAATTAAATTATTTATACTGATTTGAACATAAAACAAAACTCATTTAAATATAAAACAAATTTACTAAGGTAATTGATGATGTTGAAAATCTATTTTATATGTGTTTAAATAATTTTCACAAAACGAACTATGGTTAATGGAATTTATGATATAATTAAAACGTATAGTTTTTATAGAAAAAGGAGTGGATAATTTGATTACACAAAAGCAATTTCAGATATATGAACCGAAATTTGAAAGAGAGCTATTTGGAAATTTTGACGAAAACGTGAAGCTTATTGAAAAAAATTTGAGTATAGATGTAATATTAAGAGAAGGAAAGGTTATCCTAATAGGTGAAGAAAAGAATCTTGAAATGGCAATGAGATTAATGGAAGAACTTCATGATGTAGTTCAGAGTGGGAAATCGATCGATCGCCAACAAATCCTATATACTATAGATTTGATGTTTTCTGGTAGTGAGGACAGAATGAAGGAGCTTGAAGGCACTATTGTGATTACAAAGAAGGGAAATCCTGTACAGCCCAAAACACATGGTCAAAAAGAGTATGTCAGTATTATTGAAAATAATGATATTACCTTTGGGATTGGACCAGCAGGTACAGGAAAGACATATTTGGCAGTTGCCATGGCTGTGAAGGCATTTAAACAAGATGAAGTTACAAGAATAATTCTGACTAGACCGGCTGTGGAAGCAGGTGAATCGTTGGGATTTTTGCCTGGTGATATGAAGGATAAGGTGGATCCATACCTAAGACCCTTGTATGATGCCTTATTTGATATGTTTGGACCTGACAAATTCAATAAGTTTTTGGAAAGAGGTACTATAGAAGTTGCTCCATTGGCGTTTATGAGAGGTAGAACTCTTGATAATGCATTCATTATTTTGGATGAAGCTCAAAATACAACACCAGAGCAGATGAAGATGTTTTTGACTAGACTTGGATTTGGATCCAAAGCAGTGGTAACTGGTGATATAACACAAACTGATTTACCGAGAAATAAACAAAGCGGATTAGTGCAAGCTATAAAAATACTTGAAGGAGTAAAAGGAATTGGTTACAAGGAATTGACTGAAAAAGATGTTGTCAGACATGAATTAGTACAGAGAATTATCAAGGCTTATGCAAAGCACGATAAAAAAATGGAATATAAGGAAAGTAAATCGGACAAAAGTAAAAAGGGAAGATAGGTGAGCTTTGATGAAAATTATTTTGGATAATAGACAGGATGATAGAGATATCAGCGAAGATTTATTGAAAAAAATTGAAAAGGTAATAGTTGCCTGCTTGGAACATGAAGGTTATTCAGATGATTATGAAGTAAGCCTTTCTTTCGTTACGAATGATGAAATAAAAGGCCTGAATAGAGATTACAGAAATATCGATAAGGTTACGGATGTTTTGTCTTTTCCAATGCTGAGCGATGAAGATTTTGACATTGAATATGAAGAATATTCCTTGGGGGACATTGTGATTTCCATTGATAAAGCTGAACAACAGGCAATAGAATACAATCATAGCTTTGAAAGAGAAATATGCTTCCTAGTATGTCACAGTATGTTCCATCTTTTGGGATATGATCATATTCAGGAGGATGAGGCAAAGGCAATGCATGTAAAAGAAAAATATGTATTGGATTCCCTAGGGATAACTAGAGGGCAAAAATATGAGCAAGAGAGAATATAAAAAAAAGAACAAGAGAAAGCAAAGCTTTGTGAAATCTGTAAATGCTGCAATTGAAGGTATAATGTACACCTTTAGAAGTGAGAGAAATATGAAGTTTCATTATTTTTCTTCTTTTGGAGTATTGATGGCAAGCTTATTTTTTAATTTTTCAAAGATTGAATTTATTCTATTGTTAGGAGCAATAACGCTTGTTGTGGTGACGGAAATGATAAACACTGCTATTGAAAAGACCGTTGATTTGATAACATCTGAATATAACATTCTTGCCAAAATTGCAAAGGATGTAGCTGCTGGAGCAGTTTTGGTGTCAGCCCTGTATTCCGTCGTAGTTGCATATATACTTTTTTACAACAAATTGACCTCCTTGACAGGAAATCTCGTTTTCAGGATAAGAGAGTCCGAGCTGCATGTAACGCTAATATGTATAGTTATCGTTCTTATAGCTGTTGTTGTTGTAAAGACGATTACATTTACAGGAACACCATTGAAGGGTGGAATGCCTAGTGGACATTCTGCATTGGCATTTGCATTGGCAACATCTATAACTCTGATGACTGAAAGAGTAGAACCATCATCCTTGTCTTATCTTATGGCAGTGCTAGTTGCGCAGAGTAGGATAGAAGGTAAAATACATACATTTTGGGAAACTATGGCAGGTGCAATGCTCGGTGTATTAATAGCAATAGTCGTATTCCAGTTGGGACTTTTCTATTAATATCAATATGTTTACTGTATTTATTAGTTGTGATATAATATACTGAGACATAGTATAGGTTAGGAGAAATATATGGAATTTAAATCTGGATTTGTGAGTATTGTGGGTAGACCTAATGTTGGGAAGTCAACATTGATGAACAGTATTGTCGGAGAAAAGATCGCTATTATGAGCGATAAACCACAAACTACAAGAAATACCATTCAAGCTGTTTTTACCGACGAAGATTGCCAAATCGTTTTTTTGGATACTCCTGGCATTCACAAGCCTAAGAATAAGCTTGGGGAAATTATGGTGAAATCTGCAGAAGATGCATTCAAAAATGTTGATTGCATTATTTTCGTAGTTGATGATTCTAAAAAAATTGGAAAGGGAGATTCAATGATAATCGAAAATCTAAGAAGGACAAAGACACCAGTTTTTTTAGCTATAAATAAAGTTGATAAGCTTGCCGATAAGGAAGAACTGTTTGACTTGATAAAGATGTATGACGATTTAAAGGTTTTTGAACAGATTGTTCCTACATCAGCGCTTAAAGGCTCGAATGTAAGTCGGCTTGTAGACGTAATAAAGTCTAATTTAAAAGAAGGACCGAAATATTTCCCGGATTATATGGTGACTGACCAGCCTGAAAGGGTTTTGGTCTCAGAGCTGATTAGAGAGAAGGTGTTGATGTACTTGAATGATGAGGTTCCTCATGGTGTAGCTGTTGAGATAGAAAAAATGAAAATCAGAAAATCAAACGATATTGTCGATATTTCAGCAGTTATTTATTGTGAGAGAGGTTCACACAAGGGTATAATCATTGGGAAAAATGGCAGAAAGCTAAAGGGTATTGGAAAGTCTGCCAGAGAAGAAATAGAGTTGATTTTAGGAATAAAAGTAAATTTACAGCTTTGGGTAAAAGTCAAAGAAAATTGGAGAAATTCACGCAATTATATTAACAATTTTGGTTTAAATGAAAATAGGGATTAGTTTAAAAGGGTGGTAATATGGACAAAAAACAGGACTCGTCGCGAGAGTTGTTTAATGATGTAAAAGAAATGATGGATGAAAATAAGCTCATTGAGCTGAGAGAAATGCTTGAAGAATATCACAAGATGGATATTTACGATGTTTTACTTGAGCTGGATGAAGTTGACAAGGTAAAATTATTTGAAATACTTCCACTTGATACAGCCGCTTCAATTTTGGAGGAGTGTGATGTGGAGTTTTTTACCAGCATTGTGTCCATGATTGATGAACAACACGCTAGGAGTATTCTTGATGAAATGTCGTTGGGTGATTTGTCTGACATTTTGAGAGAATTGGAAGATGATGAAAGAGAGAAGATTTTGGATCTTGTCAGCAAGGAAGATGAGGATGAATTGAGAGAATTACTTGCTTATTTGGACGAAACTTCTGGCTCTACGATGAAAAAGGGGTATGTTACTGTTAACAAAAATTTAAACGTTGCTCAAGCCATCAGGCATATTAGAGCTGAAGCCGTCGATGCGGATTCTATTTATTATATATATGTAATTGACAATGAAAAGAAGCTAGTTGGTGTCTTATCACTTAGAGATTTATTTTTAGAAAGAGATTCTGCAATCGTTGAAGATATAATGGTTGAAAATGTTAAATCCGTAGGTGATAACGATGATAGAGAAGAGGCTGTAAAGCTTGTTTCCAAATATAATCTAGTTGCGATACCTGTTGTAGATAGCGGAGGCATACTAAAGGGTATAATTACCGTCGATGACATACTTGATGTGATGGAAGAAGAAGCTACAGAGGATATGTATAAATTTGCTGGAAGTAACGAACACGAGAGAGATGTTGCTGAAAATGAAAAATCTACTTTGAGAGAACAAATTTTATCTTGTGTAAGAGGTAGAGTTCTCTGGTTGATAATAACTGCAATCTTTTCATTTGCAACGGTGTATATATTTATGAATTTTAAGGAATTAATGAATACAGAGATGTATAAATTGATTTTCTTTGCACCGATTGTGATTGCTATGGGTGGAAATGCTAGCTCACAAGCCTCGGCTGTTACAATAATCAACCTAACAAGCAAAGACAGTGATGTAGATTTTGCCACTATTCAAAAAGAAGTAATCAGTAGTATTATAAACGGTATAGTCGTAGCGGTTATTATTGCGATAATAGTTTCACTGTTTGTAGGTAATGTAGGTATTACTATGATAGTTTCAATTGCCACACTTATAAATATAATACTAGGAGCCACATTTGGAACATTGATTCCGATGATTTTGGAAAAAATGGAGTCTGATCCGTCAGTGATTTCTTCTCCGATAGTGACTGTTTGTATGGATATAATTGGGATGTTCGTTTATCTATTACTGATTTCGATAATCCTTTAATAATACTGTTTTCCCTCCTTGATAATTAGGAGGGAAATTTTTTAGGAGAATAGATATGATAATTCTAAATACTCAAGGTGTAGTATTGAGAACAATAAAGTACAACGATAATGATTTGATATTAACTATATTTTCTAGAAAATATGGTAAGGTATCGGCTTTAGCAAAGGGTGCACAGAGACAAAGAAGTAGATTTTTGCCGATTTCTCAAATTTTTTCTTACAACAATTATGTTTTAAAAAAACAAAAAGATATGTTTACACTCAGCCAGGGAGAATCTATTAAAAGCTTTTATAACATAAGTCAAGATTTAGAAAGCTATGCATACACTAGCTTTATTGCGAAATTGGTTGAAAATAATATTGTTGAAGGTCAGACAAATAACAGGCTTTTTGAGCTATTTGTGAAAGCTCTGTTTTTATTTTCAGAGCAAGTTGAGGATAGAATGTTCCTGCTAGATATTTTCTTATTGAAATTCATAGATTATATGGGGTATAGACCTGATTTGAGTAATTGTGTTTCGTGTGGGAAAAAATTTCAATCATATTCATATTTTTCCTTGAAAAAAGGTGGTGTAATTTGTGGAAATTGTAGTGATTTTGAAAAAAATTTCATCAAACTTGATAAAACTACTATAGAACTCATGCAATATATACTAAATAATGATATAATAGATTGTAACAAGGCAAAAGTTTCACCGATTTTAGTCAAGGAGCTTTTTTTCCTATTGAAGCGGTATCTGGTTGCACATTTTGAAAATGTAAATTTTTTGCCTTTAGATTTGTTAAAATAGTGAGGAGGTAATACTATGACTACAATATCAATAGAAAAGGTAGATGCGGTACTAGAGAGAGTGCCATTTGCTACATATAAAGAAGCTAAAGAGGCATTGGAAAAGACTAATGGAGATGTTTTAGAAGCAATAATCTTAATTGAAGAGGCTCATGTTGACCCATGTGTAGATGAAAGATTTGAATATTTTGATGAAAAAATCAGTCATGAAGGAGAAAAGCTAAAAGAACAGTTGACTGAATTGATCATAAAGAGTAATGTAATTCGGGTTAAGGTAGAAAAAGAAGGTAAGATTATTTTGAATTTGCCGTTAACTGTAGGTGTTATTGGTGTTGCGGCAATGCCTCTATTTGCACTGTTTGGATTATCTGCAGCAGTATTGGCTAAATACTCAGTTAAAATAGTTGACGAAAAAAGCACTGATGAAGTAGACTTGGGTACATTGAACAATGAAAAGATAGAGATATTGAAGGAAATGTTTGTGAATTCTTTTAATGATATTAAATCTGGTTTTAAAACCGAAAAGGCTGATGATGAAACATCAAGCGATATTACTGAGGAATTGATAGACGAAGATCGAAAAGATGAAAAGTAATAAATAATTAAATCTGAAGCATTAAATAATAATCGGTATTTTTACCGATTATTATTTAAAATATAACTTTATTGGGAGGAATTTTATGAATTTTCAAGACATGATTTTGGCTTTACAGAATTTCTGGGCGAAGCATGGCTGTATAATGACTCAACCTTATGATGTTGAGAAAGGTGCTGGGACAATGAATCCAAATACATTTTTGAGATCCTTGGGACCAGAGCCATGGAGTGTATGCTATGTTGAACCTTCAAGAAGACCTGCAGATGGGAGATATGGGGAAAATCCAAATAGATTATATCAGCATCACCAGTTCCAGGTTATTTTAAAACCGTCTCCAGATGATATTCAGGATTTGTATTTAGAGTCTTTGAGAGCGATAGGCATCAATCCTGATGAACATGATATTCGATTTGTTGAAGATAACTGGGAAGCTGCAACAATCGGAGCATGGGGACTTGGTTGGGAAGTATGGCTGGACGGTATGGAAATAACTCAGTTTACATATTTCCAGCAGGTAGGAAGTATAGAGTGCGAGCTGGAAACTGGTGAAATTACTTACGGACTTGAAAGAATAGCCATGTATATTCAGGATGTGGACAGTGTTTACGATTTGAAATGGAATGACACTATAACATATGGAGAAGTATTCAAAAAGCAGGAATATGAGAATTCAAGATATGCCTTTGATGAATGTGATTATGAAATGTTGTTTAGGATGTTCGATATGTACGAAGCAGAGGCAATAAGAATAGCTGATCTTGGGCTAGTGATTCCTTGTTATGACAACATTTTGAAGTGTTCACACATTTTTAATACTTTGGATGCTAGAGGTGCTATTGCTGTGAGTCAGAGAGCTGCATTTATAGGAAAAATACGTAATCTTGCAAAATTAATTGCAGAAACATACATCAAACAGAGGGAAGAGCTTGGATTCCCATTATTAAAGGAAGGTGAAGTAAATGAGTAATTATCTATTATATGAAATAGGAATAGAAGAGATGCCTTCAAGATTTGTGGAATCGACGCTAGATCAGTTGAAGGACAATTTGACAAAGCTATTGTATGAAAAGAGAGTTAGTTTTGGAAAAATAAATACATTTGCAACGCCTAGGAGACTTGTTTTAGTTGTTGATGATATTGCGTTGAAGCAGGCTGATTTTGAAGAAGAAGTAAAGGGACCATCCAAGAAGATTTCGCTTGATGCAGATGGTAATTTCTCAAAATCGGCGTTGGGTTTTATGCGTGGAAAGGGATTATCAGAAGCTGATGTATACTTCAAAAATATTGGTGATGATGAATATCTTTTTGCAACTATTAAAGATGTTGGAGTGAATACAAAAACTGTTTTAATGGAAGTATTGCCTGAAATAGTAAAATCAGTTGTATTTCCAAAGTCAATGCGTTGGGGCGGAAAAAATATGAGATTTGTAAGACCCATAAGATGGCTGGTTGCTATGTTAAACGACGAGGTTGTTCCAGTTGATTTGGAAGGTATTATTGCTTCAAATACTACAGTAGGTCATAGATTTTTGGGCAAGAAATCGATTGAAGTATATGGATTAGACGACTATTTGAAAAAGTTAAGAGAAAACTATGTCATACTGGATCAAGCTGAAAGAAAATCATTGATTCTTGAACAGATTAACAAAGTTGCAAAAAGCATAAATGGAAAAGTAGATATGGACGAGGAGCTTTTAGCTGAAGTAACTTACATAGTAGAATATCCAACTGCATTTTATGGAGAATTTGACAAGGAATACACTTCTCTTCCAAAGGAAGTTGTAAAAACACCTATGAAGTCACATCAGAGATATTTCCCCGTTTTGGATGAAAATGAAAATCTGATGCCAAATTTTGTTGCTGTTAGAAATGGTAATGATTATATGATAGAAAATGTAAAGAAGGGAAATGAAAAAGTCCTGGAAGCGAGACTTGCTGATGCATTGTTCTTCTTTAAAGAGGATACTAGAAATAACTTGGAGCACTATAGAGCTAAATTAAGTGATGTAGTATTCCAAGAAAAGCTAGGTACATTATTGGATAAGTCTGATAGAATTTACAATTTAGCAAAAAATGTTGAAGCTGATTTTGAATTAAATAATGCTGCCTTACAGAGAGCTGCATATCTATGCAAGGCTGATTTGGTGACTAGCATGGTATTTGAATTTGACGAACTACAGGGATATATGGGGATGGAGTATTCAAAAATTGATGGAGAAGAGCAGCTAGTTTCAGCAGCAATTTTTGAACATTATCTACCTAGATTTAGTGGTGATACTATTCCAAATTCTATTGAAGGCTCAATACTTTCTATATTGGATAAGATTGATACAATTTCAGGATTTTTTGCGTTGGGAATTCAACCAACGGGTTCTGCTGATCCATTTGCGTTAAGAAGACAGTGCTTGGGAATACTGACTATACTGATCAAAAATAATATCAATTTAGATTTAGCAAAATTAATTGGGAAATCATTGGATGAATACAAGAATATAAGCTTTGATAAAGAGAAAGTAACTGCCGAAATAATATCTTTCTTTAACGATAGAATGGCAAATATGTTTAAAGATTTCGGTATTAGATACGATGTTATAGATGCAGTTTTGTCTATTGATGAAAAAAATATTCTAGATTTGTTTACTAGAGCAGAGTCGATCAATAAATGGATAGATAGAGACTCTCTAACTGATATGCTAGTGGCATTTAACAGAGTTTCGACATTAGCCGAAAAAGCTAAGAATCAGAAGGTTTCTGTTGAGCTACTAAGTGACGAATCCGAAAAGGTGCTTTACAGTGCATTTATTGATGTTGACAAAGATATTGATATATTTATAGCACAAAAAGAATATACAAAAGCTCTTGATAGATTTGCAGGGTTAAAATCTAGCATAGATAATTTCTTTGATAGCGTTATGGTTATGGATGAAAATGAAATTGTTAGAAATAATAGATTAGGTTTGTTGAAGTCTATATATAACTCGATGTTAAAAATATGTGATCTTTCAAAGATTGTGTATAAATAAAACAATAATTATATTGTGATTTTTGAAAATATACAATAAAATTTAATAATATTATTTGGTTAACTTAAAATTGTCGCCATATTCTATAGATTAATAAATGGATATGGCGATTTTTAATTTTATATCAGGTGTTTTATTATCGTATGATTGATAAAAAGGTGTAATGTGATTTGAAAATAACATATAAATAATATATAAATAATATATCGAAATTAAATAAGAATAAAAAAATTATAAAATCTATTGATTAATATATAGTTCAAATGTATAATATAAGTATGTATTTTGCGTGTATTTATTAATTTAGGTAGTATTTGTGAGACAATGTTTTTTAATGCATTTATCTGTTTATATTTATATAGATGCGTTCAATTAAAATTTGTATTTTATTTATATTTCGAGGTATGAAAATGGAAATTAACAAAATAAAAAGAGTAATAGTGTTTGTATTGATTTTAGGGGTTGTATTTCTTCAATCATATTCCTATGCTGAAAGCATGGCAGAAATAAAACTTGATGCATCAATGCATTTGAATTCTGAAAATGGGAAAAATTTAATAGGGAGAAAGCTGCAGCTTTGGAGAGTATCAGATAAGATAACTGACGAAAATGATAAGATTTCATTGGCAAAATCTCTTGAAAGTTATTCTACAGAAAAATTAAATGATAGGTATAAAAAATATGGAGCTTCAATTATTACAAATTCCATGTCTAGTGATGGAATCATAAAAATTAATTTTGAAAAAGGTGGAAGCTACTATGCTAGAGAGTTATTGAATGTGGGTGATAACAGAATTCTTTCTTCATTTATTATAAACGTAGCATTAGATGGTATAACAACTGATATCAAACTAAAGCTTTATTCACCTCCAACTACTGAAGATTATGGTGGCTATAAGTTTTTGAAGGTTGCGAATGATAGTGCTCAGACTCCTCTGCAAGGTGCTACATTTAAAGTTATGAAAAAAGTGGGAGGATATTATAGTGCTGTTCAAAGAGGCTCAAAAGAATATATTGTAGCCTCAAATAGCAAGGGAGAATTTTTCGTAAGCAATCTCCCTTATGGAGAATATTATTTATGGGAGACAAAATCACCAAATGGATATTTGCCACTGTCAAAATCCATTAAATTTGTTGTAAATAGTAAGTCGGATATTAGTGACGTATTAAAAATCGAAAACAAATTTAACTCCATTTTTAATAGAAATAATACAACTGAAGACACATCGTCAATTGAATCTATAATAATTCCTAAAACAGGCGATGTTATGTTAATTTTGTTAACTGTAGGTGGTGCTGTTCTGTGCTTGTTGGGGTATAGATTAGTGCGTGACGATAAACAATTTATCTAGAATGAATGGAGGATTGAATGTCAGACATCTTAAATAATAAAGAAAAATCTAAGAAAAATAAAAAAAATAAGAAAAAAAGCCAGTTGCCCTTTATTATGATTTTCATAGTGGGGCTACTTGTTTTATTGTACCCTCAGGTATCAAGACTATATTATCGAGTAGAGTCAAATTTTCAAGTAGAAGATTTTGAAAAGGCGAAAAAAGCCTTAACCGATGACGAAGTAAATAAGAGAATTGAGTTAGCAAGAGCATATAATTCTTCGTTGAATAGCAATGTTCCCGACGATCCCTATGATAAAAAGAAAAAGAGTGAGGGCATTAGGGAATATGCTAGAATGTTAGAGGTTAAAGAAAAAATAGGGCATATTGAGGTTCCAAAAATAGATGTAGATATTCCTATTTATGCGGGAACTACTGAAGACATTTTGCAAAAAGGAGCTGGTCATCTTGAAGGAACCTCTTTGCCAGTTGGTGGTAAAAATACTCATACTGTTATAACTGCGCACTCTGGATTGCCTTCTGCAAAGTTATTTTCAGATTTGAATAAAATAAAAATAGGTGACGAATTTTATATTCATAATATATCATATACAATGGCATATAAGGTTGATCAAATAATTACTGTTCTACCCTCAGATTTTGATGATTTGCTCGTAGTAAAAGGGAAGGATTATGCGACATTGTTGACATGTACTCCAATAATGATCAACACTCATCGTCTTTTAGTTAGAGGACATAGAGTTCCCTATGTTCCAAATAAAAATGATGCTCAGAAGAAAAAGAATGATTTGATATTCTATGCAAAGTGCTTGGCTGTTTTACTTGTAATATTGATACTTATTCTATGGATATGGAGAAGACTTCGTAAGCGTAAAAATAGTGTAAGGTGAAAAATAAGTGGATGAATTGAAAAGAAAAATAAACAATAAGAAAACAAAAGTAGTTAAAAGTAAAGGCCCGAAGGAGCAATGCTTGGATAAAAAGAAAAATACGATTTTTATTCTAATGTTCATTTTTGGGTTTTTAATACTGATGTATCCATTGGTTTCAAAGTTGTATTATAGGGTTGAATCGAATTTTCAGGTCCAAGAATTTGAAAAGGCTAAAGATGAATTTCCGACTGCCGAGATAAAGAAAAAAATTCAATTGGCTAAAGCGTATAATACGACACTTGATCCTAGCAAAATGGTGGATGCATTTTCTGTAAAGCAAAAGGCAGGTATTGCTGAATATGCTAGAATGTTAGAGATAAAAGAGAAAATTGGTCATATTGAAATACCAAAAATAGACCAAGATTTACCTATTTATGCTGGTACATCTGAAGAAGTATTGCAAAAAGGAGCCGGGCATTTGGAAGGAACATCTCTTCCAATCGGTGGTAAAAGCACTCATACTGTTATTACAGCACATAGAGGATTACCAACAGCACAGCTGTTTACTAATCTGGACAAATTGGAAAAAGGGGATGTATTTTATGTTCACAATATAGAAAAGACCTTGGCATATAAGGTCGATAGAATTCTGACTGTAGAGCCGAGCAATTTTGAACCAGTGCTGGTGACAAAGGGTGACGATTTTTGTACTCTATTGACGTGTACTCCGTATATGATAAATTCGCATAGACTGCTTGTAACAGGTTACAGGATACCGTATGTTGCTAGTGAGCATAAAAAGGCTGAAGCAGAAGCATTGTTTTATAGAATATTTAAAGCATTATTGATTGTGTTATGCTTATTAATTTTATTCTATCTTGTGTATAGATATATAAAAAATCATAGGAAAAAAGAAAAATAAGAAAAGAATGCTAGATAAGGCTATAGGTGTATAGTTCTATTCTAGAAGCTGAATGGGGTTGATATATAAATGACAAGAAAACAAGAGGAAAAACCCAAATACAAAATAAGTAAAAATAGATGCAAAAAAATAGTGGGATATATGTTGATTCTTACAGGGATACTACTGCCGCTTTCTGCATTTACTTCCTTGAGTATAAACAATATAAAATCAAATGGAGAATATGATGAATATATTGAAGATACTAAGAGACAGAGTATAGATGAAGATGAAAGGAACGGAATTGAAAGCTATAATAAAAAAGTCATGAATAATGATCAAAACATTGTAGATCCCTTTATTGCAGATGAATATAAAGTGGAGTATGACTTTTATAAAAAAAATCCAGACAAGGTTTTTGCTTATCTTGTGATTCCTGCTATTAATGTCAAGAAACCAATAAGACTAGATGCAACATATGATCATCTTGCAAATGGTGTTGCGCAGATAGATGGAACATCTCTTCCTGTTGGAGGTATTGGTACCAGAACTGTTATTGCAGGGCATAGAGGCTGGTACAGAGATGTGATGCTGTTGAATCTTGGAGAGCTTAAAAAGGGAGATAAGGTATATATCAATAGACAAGGTAATATCTTGGAGTATGTGGTTGACGATACGGAAATTATCAGACCTTCCGAGTGGGAAAGATTAAAGCCGATTAAAGATAAGGATATGTTGACCTTACTTTCATGTCATCCCAAAAGACCTCCAAGTCCGTATAGACTTTTGGTGAATTGTGTTAGAGCTGAAAAAGATGAGCTTTCAAGGCATGAGAACAAATCTGATACTAAAATAATAAAAACGACTTCAAAAAATATAACCGTGCTAGTAACTGAAATTTTTATATATGTAATCACTCTGGTTGGATGGATATTCTTTTTCTTTGTGATATTAAAATTTAAAAAGTTTCTTTTGAATAGATAGAGTATAACCATTTATTTAATTTTGAGGTTATTTTACCGCAGATGTCGATTTATCTGCGGTTTTTTGTTGTAAATGAATATTTTTATAAAGAATCAATGCAAAATTGACTTTGAAGTCTATACAATAAATAAATGTAGATTATTTTTATTTATATATACTATTGATTTAAATTGAACTTAGTATTATAATATACTATATAGAAATGGTATATCACATTTAAAGGAAGTTGTATATTATATTTGAAAGTAGGTGATTAATATTCAACTGAATGATAGACAATTAAAAATTATTGATATCGTCAAGTCGAATGAACCGATTACAGGAGAAAGAATAGCCGACAAATTAAATGTAACTAGGGCGACTTTGAGGTCTGATCTGGTTGTTTTGACTATGACAGGAATTTTAGATGCTAGACCAAAGGTGGGATATTTTTACGTCGGAGAAGGTAATTTTTCGAATGAAAGCACATCTTTTAAGCAATTGAAAGTTTCTGATGTAATGGGAGTTCCTCTGACTGCGAGGCAGAATGATACAGTTTATGATGTTATAGTTAATATTTTTTTAGAGGATTCCGGTGGAGTATTTATTATCGATGATGATGATTATCTTTGTGGAGTAGTGTCTAGAAAAGATTTGTTAAAGGCCACAATGGGAAACAAGGATATAAAAAATGATCCAATTGGATTGGCTATGACTAGAATGCCAAATATTGCGACAGTTTTGGAGGATAATTCGATTAGCGATGCTGCTAGGATGCTGGTGACTAGAGAAGTTGATAGTTTACCTGTCGTTAGGTATGAAGATGGCGATATTCACAAGATGAAGATAGTTGGAAAAATTTCAAAAACATCTATTACGAGGCTTTTCTTAGAATTAATGGATAAATAATCAAATAAAGAGGATAATATAGATGTTAACGAAATGGAGGTATTATGAATAAAAAAATGATGATTTTTATCATATCAGATTCACTTGGAGAAACGGCTAGAACTATAGCTAGAGCCTGTATTTCTCAATTTGAAAATAAAGAGGAATGGGATATTAGAAGATATCCGTTTATAAATTCAACTGAATTATTGAAGGAGGTTTTGGATGAGGCGAAAAAAAATGACGCTCTTGTTCTTTATAGCTTGGTAAGTGAGGAATTGGCAAATTATTCTGGAGACTACTGTACAGAAAATGAAATAGAGAGTGTGGATTTGTTGTCAAGTATAATTCTTAAAATGAGTACTAAGTCGAACTCAAAGCCGCTTAGAGAAGCAGGCTTAATCAGAAAGATGGACAAGTCATATTTTGAAAGAGTGGAAGCGATTGAGTTTGCCGTAAAGTATGATGATGGGAAGGATCCGAGGGGGCTGTTAAAGGCTGACTTGGTTTTAGTTGGCATTTCTAGAACCTCAAAGACTCCGTTGAGTATGTATTTGGCAAACAAGCATATTAAGGTTGCTAATGTACCATTGGTTCCAGAGGTTCCGATTCCAAAGGAGCTTGCAAATGTCGACCCTAGAAAAATAATAGGTCTGACGAACTCACCTGAAAAATTGAACACAATTAGAGTAGAAAGATTGAAGTCGATGGGACTTTCGGGTAGTGCCAATTATGCGAAGTTAGACAGAATTTTAGAAGAGTTGGACTATTCCGAAGAGGTTATGAAGAATTTAAAATGCCCAGTAATAAATGTAGCCAACAAGGCAATTGAAGAAACAGCTGGAATAATTTTGGATATTTTAAAAGAAAATGGAATGTCAATAATTAAGGATTACGATATTTAGTGTATTTTTACAGGAGGAAAAACATGAGTACAAAATTTGTTTATAGTTTTGATGAAGGTAATAAGGATATGAGAAGCCTATTGGGTGGTAAGGGAGCTAATTTGGCAGAAATGACAAATATTGGTCTTCCTGTACCTCAGGGCTTCACTATTACTACTGAAGCTTGCAATGATTATTATGAAAATGATCACAAGATTAGAAAAGAAATATTGGATCAAATCGATGAAAAATTAGCTCAATTGGAAAAAGAACAGGGGAAAATTCTTGGAGCTGAGAAAAATCCATTATTGGTATCTGTAAGATCAGGGGCTGTGTTCTCAATGCCAGGTATGATGGATACAATATTAAATCTAGGTCTTAATGATACTAGTATCAAAGGACTGATAGAATCAACTAATAACGAAAGATTTTCATATGACAGCTACAGAAGATTTATTCAAATGTTCTCAGATGTTGCTATGGAAGTACCAAAATACAAATTTGAAAATGTTTTAGAGAGAGTAAAGGAAGAAAAGGGATACAAATTTGATACTGAGTTAAGTATTGATGATTTGAAGGAAATCGTTGTAGAGTTTAAAAATATTTATAAAAAAGAGGTTGGAGAGGACTTCCCTCAAGATCCGAAAAAGCAATTGCTGTTGGCGATTGAGGCTGTTTTCAGATCATGGAACAATCCTAGGGCTGTTGTTTATAGAAAATTAAACGATATAGCAAATAATCTTGGTACTGCGGTAAACATTCAATCTATGGTATTTGGTAATATGGGTACTGATAGTGGAACTGGTGTTGCATTTACAAGAAATCCATCAACTGGAGAAAACAAATTATTTGGAGAATATCTAATAAATGCACAAGGAGAAGATGTTGTTGCTGGAATCAGAACACCTCAGAGTATAGATACATTAAAGAACGATATGCCTGAAATGTACAATCAATTTGTTGAAATAACACAGATTTTAGAAGGTCATTATAAGGATATGCAGGATATAGAGTTCACTATCGAAAAAGGAAGGCTTTACATACTTCAGACTAGAAATGGAAAGAGAACTGCAAAGGCTGCAATTAATGTAGTAGTTGATTTGGTAAATTCTGGCGTAATAGATAAGGAAGAGGCAATAATGAGAATAGAGCCGGGTCAATTGGATCAATTGCTTCATCCAACATTTGATCAAAAGGCGCTTAAATCTGCTGAATTGCTAGCAAAAGGTCTTCCAGCATCTCCAGGTGCAGCTTCAGGAAAGGTGTACTTCCATGCTGATGACGTTGTTGAGCATGCAAAGCTTGGTGAAAAAACTTTATTGGTCAGACAGGAAACATCTCCAGAGGATATAGAAGGTATGGTAAGCTCAGAAGGTATCTTGACTGCTAGAGGTGGTATGACTTCTCATGCGGCAGTTGTTGCTAGAGGTATGGGAAAATGCTGTGTTGCAGGCTGTGGTGAATTGAGAGTAGATGAAGCGGCAAAGGAAATAAGAGTTGGCGACAGAGTTATAAAAGAAGGACAGTTCATGTCAATTGATGGATCAACTGGCTGTGTATACCTTGGCTCAATAGAGATGACAAGCGTTGAAGTTGGAGGAAGCTTCGGCGTATTTATGGGCTGGGTTGATGAAATCAGAGACATGAAGGTTAGAACAAATGCCGACAATCCAAGAGATGCAAAAAAAGCTATTGAGTTTGGTGCTGAGGGTATCGGTCTTTGTAGAACTGAGCATATGTTCTTTGAAGAAGAAAGAATACCGGCTGTTAGAGAAATGATATTGGCTGACAATGTCGAAGATAGAATAAAGGCATTGGATAAACTACTTCCATTCCAAAGAGAGGATTTCCATGGTATATTCAAGGCAATGGATGGAAGACCTTGTAATATAAGACTATTGGATCCACCTCTACATGAATTTTTGCCTCATGAGGATTCTGCAATAGAAGAATTAGCAAAACAAATGGGAATAAGACCTACTGAATTGAAGAAGAGAGTAGTGGATTTGGATGAATTCAACCCAATGCTTGGTCATAGAGGCTGTAGATTGGCTGTAACATATCCAGAAATCTGTGAAATGCAAGCAAGAGCAATAGCGCAGGGGGCAATACTAGCGATGAAAGATGGACACAAGGTAGTGCCTGAAATAATGGTGCCATTAATCGGAACAGTTAATGAATTAAAGATGCTTAGACCAATTATTGAGGAGGCAGTAAATTCTGAGCTTGAAAAAGCAGGTGTAGAGATGGATTATACTGTGGGTACTATGATAGAAATACCAAGAGCTTGTGTTACTGCTGATGAAATAGCAGAAGCTGCCGATTTCTTCAGCTTTGGAACAAATGACTTGACTCAAATGGGATTCGGATATTCTAGAGATGATGCTGGTAAATTCTTAGGTGAATACGTAGATAAAGGTGTTCTTGAAAAAGATCCATTCCAAGTTCTTGATCAGAAAGGTATTGGAAAGCTTGTTGAAATGGCTGTAAAACTTGGAAGAGGTACTAATCCAGAATTGAAGCTAGGAATTTGTGGAGAACACGGTGGAGAACCATCATCAGTTGAATTCTGTTATAATCAAGGCTTGAACTATGTTTCTTGCTCACCATTCAGAGTTCCAATTGCAAGATTAGCTGTTGCTCAGTCAACAATAAAAAAGAGAAGTGGGGCAATCGAAAGAGATAAATAATTAATCTAGTAATTGCTTAAATAATAAATTAATGTTGGTTTTGATGATAAATTGTTATAAATAAGTATATTTATAACTGAATTATTAGAAAATTAATTATAAAATAAAGTAGCTAATTTAAAATATAATAGTGTAATTTATAGTAGATTTACCGTTGATTAGAGGTGTATAAAGCCTTTGATTAACGGTATTTTTATTTTGAATTTTAAGATATAGAAAAAATCTATATTTAGAATAAAAATATAATATTTTAAAAAATCTGAAAACTGTTGTATAGGCAACTTGTTTATATGGATATTCATATTATAATTATTTTAACAAAGTACATAATATATGCAAATAAAATGTTAAATATAATTTTCAAAGCCATATAAAATATTTCTATAAAATTTTCTATAAAATACAATTGAAATAATATAAAGGGAGGTGACATTATGGATTTTACGATTGTTACTAATAATACAATTGTAAAAGATAATTATGAAAATATCATTTTTGTAGAAGGCGATTTTTTTGATGTGCTATTAGAGGTAAGAAGCTGTATTCATTTAGGGCATGAGCTTATATCATATCCTCTTGGAGCAAGTATAAGGATGATGTATTCTCCAATTCGGTCAATATTAATTGGCAAGGAATTGAAAGCTATTGACGAAAATTCCATTGAGGTCATAGAAAACAGTATTGAAAAATACAAGGTAACAATGGGAGAGAGAAATGTCGACGAGAGAAATAGAAGAGACTATGAGGTTATTGATTATGAGTTGATAAAATCTGCAATATATGAAAACGATTTTATCAATGAAATATTATAATTTATTAAAGGGGTGAAGTATTTTGAAACTAGAACTTAGAAAAATTCAAATCAACAATGTTGAATTTGGAAAAGAGACAAAGGTTGATGGATCTACTTTGTTTATCGACAAGGATTCATTGATTGAAGAACTGAAAAAAGTTCCAAATGTTAAAGCAATTAAAATCGATATTGCAAAGCCTGGTGAAAAGACTAGAATAATTCCGGTGAAGGATGTTATTCAGCCTAGGTTTAAAGTTGAGGGAGCCAGCGGCTTTGCCGGTGTTACGAGTGATGTTGCTCAGTTAGGGAATGGAATTGCTAACGTTCTTGAGGGTGTTGCCGTTGTCACAATAGGTGATATAGTTGGTTTTCAGGAGGGCATCATAGATATGTGGGGAGAAGGTGCAAAATGGACTCCTTTTTCAAAAACTAATAATATAGTTGTTGATATAAGTGTCATTGATGGATTGACGCCTCATGAGCATGAAGAAACTTGCCGAATAATTGGTTTAAAAACTTCTGAGCTTGTCGGCTTGGCAGCCAAAGGTTTAACTTCTGATGAAGTTGAAGTATATGAAATGGGTGACAATGATGAAGAAACTGAAAAATATCCAAGCCTTCCAAAGGTCGTGTATGCCGAAATGCTTATTTCACAGGGACTTCTTCATGCAAGCTATATTTATGGTGTTGACTCAGCACATATTTTACCTACATTGATTTCTCCAAATGAAGAATTGGATGGAGCAGTAATAAGTGGTAACTGTGTTGCAGCTTGTGATAAAATAACAACTTATCAGCATCAAAATAATGCAGTAATAAAGGAATTATACAAGCTTCATGGAAAGAAAATAAATTTCTTAGGAGTTGTGTTAGTTCCTGAAATGACAACCTTGAATGGTAAATTTATATCTTGTGATTATACTGCAAAGCTTTGTAAGATGCTGGGTGCTGATGGAGTTGTGGTATCTGAAGAAGGCTATGGAAATCCTGATTCAGATTTGGTAATGATTTGTTCAAGGCTAGAAAGACAAGGAATAAAAACTGTGCTGATAACTGACGAATGCTCTGGCTGGGATGGAATGAGCCAACCTCTTACTGATATAGCCAAAGAGGCAGTTGCAGTTGTATCTACAGGAAATGTTTCTCATGTTGTTGAGCTTGGAAAAGCAGATAGAGTATTAGGTGATCCTGAGGCAGTTGCAAATATAGCTGGCGGATGGGCTGGTGCTTATAATAGTGAAGACGGAACAATGAAGTGTGAGTTAAATGCGGTAATAGGTGCAACTTCTGAAATTGGTACTCACAATGCAACAGTAGAACTTTATTAAGGGGGAAAATGATATGTCTGAAAAGAAGGTTTTATTTTATCTAAATCAGTTCTTTGGACAGATTGGTGGAGAAGACAAGGCTGGTATAGCACCAATGTTCAAGGAGGGAGGAATTGGTCCATCTGAAGTATTTGCAAAATCGATATCAGAAGATGGAGGATTAGTTGGTACTATTATTTGTGGAGATAATTTTTTTAATGAAAACAAAGAAGAGTCTTTGGAATTTTTGAAGAAAATATGTGAAGATGTAAAGCCTGATTTGGTTGTGGCTGGTCCGGCTTTCAATGCTGGTAGATACGGTATGGCTTGTTCAGGTGTGGCTGAATTTTTCGAAAAAGAGGCAGGTATCCCAGTTGTTTCAGGGATGTATGAAGAAAATCCAGGACTAGATTCTGCAAGAAAGGTCGCATATGTTGTAAAAACTGGTGATTCAGCAGGTACAATGAGAAAATCACTTCCAAAGATGGTTTCAATAGCTAAAAAAATACTTAACGGAGAAGTGGTTAAACCAGATATTGACGACTATTTTGCACAAGGCAAAAGGCTAACAGTATTCTCTGAAAAAACAGGTTCTCAAAGAGCTATAGAAATGCTGATGAAAAGACTCAACGATGAGCCGTTTACTACTGAGCTTCCAATGCCAGTATTTGATACTGTAGATCCAGCTCCTGCTATAAAAGATCTTTCAAAGGCTACAATTGCATTGGTTACTACTGGTGGTATTGTACCTATGGGAAACCCTGATAGAATTCAATCGGCATCTGCTCAGAAATGGGGTAAATATGATATATCAAAATTGGATAAATTGGAAGGGAATTTCTGCACAATACACGGTGGATATGATCCAGTTTATGCGAATGAAATCCCAGATAGAGTTGTTCCTTTGGACTCACTTAAGCAGCTTGAAAAGGATGGTATTATCGGAGGTGTGTACAAAGATTTCTATACTACAACTGGTACTGGTACAGCAATAGGTAATTCAATTGTATTCGGTAAAGAAATAGGAGAAGAATTGAAGGCTGCTGGTGTAGACGGTGTTATTCTAACTTCTACGTGAGGTACTTGTACACGTTGCGGTGCAACGATAGTAAAAGAAATAGAAAGATATGGGATTCCGATTGTTCATATGGCAACAATTGTGACAATATCAAAATCTGTTGGAGCAAACAGAATAGTACCTACTATAGCAATACCTTACCCAGTAGGTAATCCAGAAAAAGGCGAAAAGGAATTGGACTTAAGAAATTCACTTGTTGGTAAGGCATTAGATGCTCTTACAACTGAAGTTGACGGACCGACAATATTCTAGTTAAACACTATTAGAAGTTGACTAAGTAATGAAAATGGGTGATTTTTATGATTGAAAAAAATGAAAAGATAAGCACGAAAAAGGTTATTAATTACGCTGGTGCATTCATTGCCCTATTAATAGGCTCTGGCTTCGCAACTGGTCAAGAAATTTTACAGTATTTTACAGCGCTTGGGTATAAAGGCATTTTGGCAGTAATACTTTGCTTTGTACTTTTGGCATATGTTGGACTTAGCTTTATATCTGCTGGATATAATAATAGGTTTGATACACCAAATGACATTTATAGATATTATTGTGGGAAAGCCTTGGGAACGTTCTATGATTACTTCTCAGTATTCTTTATCTTCTTATCGTATACGGTAATGATAGGTGGAGCTGGCGCAACTACTGCACAACATTACAATTGGTCACCCTATGCTGGGGGAATTCTAATGGGCATCGTCGTAATTATCACAGCTATATTCGGTTTGAATAGGATAGTTGAAGTTATCGGTAATATTGGACCAGTGATAGTTGTAATTGCAATTTTTGTAGGTGGAGTAAGTATATTTACTCATTTAGATGGAATGAATACTGCAAATGACGTTGTTAGAGATCTTGTGGCAAGCAAGGAGATTAAAATAGCAAATTCAAATTGGCTGTTGTCAGCAGGATCATATGTGGGTTTCTGTATGCTATGGTTGGCTGCGTTTCTAGGGCAGATAGGAGCGAGTGCAAATAGTGACAAGGAAGGTAAATTAGGTGCATTTTGGGGGGCAACAGGATTTTCACTGGCTGTTTTGATAATGTCGCTGGGTATATTCTTTTCAATAAGTACATTGAAAGGAAGTCAGATTCCAACATTGATATTGGCTGGTGAAATTCATCCAATGCTTGCAAATCTATTTTCAGTAATAATTCTTTTTGGGATATACACTACTTCTGTTCCGTTATTGTGGTCAGTTGTATCGAGATTTGCAGAAGAAAAGACCTCAAAATTTAGACTGTTGTCAATTGTTTTTGGGATAGCTGGCATGTTTGTTGGTCTAACTCTAAAGTTTGACACATTGGTCAATTACGTATATGTACTGAACGGATATGTTGGTTTAGCTCTATTATTTATAATGATTTTTAGATCTATTCAATGGAAAAAAATATAATAGATGAACTGGCATAGCTAAAGCTTGCTTTAGAGATACTTATTATAATTACTCTTGATGAATTAGGCTTGATTTTTACTTATTGTAAAAGTTATAGCCTTTTTCATTTTTTTATAAAGTTGGGTGTTAAGTGTTTTTTATTTTGTAAATGAGTTAGTTTCTATGTTATAATATAGATAATCTATATTTAACAGTATTTAGTATAGATATTTACGATATTGATACGTTTATCTCTTGTAGGTGATAGTATGAAATAAGGATATTTTTGGAGGAATGCGAATGGATAATACATTTTGGGATAGAAGTATTTTTAGAGGAATTTCGGAGGAGTCGAAAAATGCTATTGAGAAATTGAACAAGAAAGAAGTGACTTATGATTCAAACACTATGATAATTAGAGAAGGACAGGAAATTGAGCATTTCGCAATAATTATTGAAGGTGTTTTGAAATCAACCGAATATACATCATCAGGGAAGGAATTAAATTCTTCGTATTTCTTTGCAAGAGAACAACATTCATCATATTATTTTGCAGGAGATGCTTTTCCGTTTTATTTAATCTACGGCGGTGTAAAAAACTATTTCTTCAATGTATTGGCTCTTAAAAAATCTAGAGTTGTGTGGCTTCCAGTCGATGAGCTGAAGGAAATTATTGACAAGGATCCTGTGTTTTTAAAAAATATTTTGCAGTTTGTTGCTAAGTATAATTGCTACAGCAAGGTTTTGTTGAGAGGAGTGCAGTATAGAAAAGTTATTGAAAGGCTGAGTTACTGGCTAATATATATGAATAATTCAGACGAACTAATTGAGATACCAAATTCACAAGAGGTTCTTGCAGATATGCTTCATGTTAATAGAAGCAGTCTAAATCAGGAGCTTGTTCAGCTAGATAAGGATGGAATAATCCAATTTAACAGAAAAAATATTAGAGTTTTAGATAAAGAATATCTGAAATCATTGCTTTGAAGCAGTATACAATATAAATGGAGATATATCAGAAGAACTAATACTTGATGCTATTGGTAAGCAACGTGCAAAAAAAGTATCCAAGCATTCATTTTTGTGCTTTAAGAATGCGGGATACCTTTTACAAAAAAATTCTACATACTTATGTTTTTTTATTTTATAAGCTTAAAATCTAATGCTTAATAGAGCCTGATGTTAAACCAGATATCAGAAATTTTCTGAATATTATAGCAAAGACAGCGGGCGGTATTATCGATAATATACCAACTCCGGCTATGATTCCATAGTTAATTTGATATCTAGTCATGAATTCCGACATCACCATAGTAAGTGGTTTATATTCATACGAAGATATTAAAATGGTAGGTATTATGTACTGTTTCCAAGCCATTAGAAACATAATCAAAGTAGTGGTAATTATAATAGGTGTGGAAAGAGGAAGGACTATTTTAATAAATATTTGTTTTTCACTAAATCCATCCATAGCTGCCGCTTGCCATAATTCTTTGGGAAGCTCTTTTATATAATTCATTATTATCCAAGTATTAAGCGGTAAAAATGCTGAAATATATATAATTGATGTCCAAAATATACTATCAATCATGTTTAAATTTCTAAAAATATTATAAACTGGTATAATAGTTGTAAAAACTGGTATAACTACTGTAAGTAATAGAAGGTTTATAAAAATTTTTTTGAATTTAAATTCATATCTCGCCAGTGAATATGCTGTTATAATTGATATGGGAATTCCGATTGCTAATGTTATTAGAGAAATTCTCATACTGTTGTATAGTCCAATAAATGTAGTTTGGTGTTCTCTTGTATTGGGATCGAATAGCAATTTATAGTTATCAAAAATAATTGAGCTTGGTAAAATATTTCTGCTCATTTTAAGCAGCTCAGACTCAGGTGTTAGGCTTATAAGAAAACACCAAAAAATAGGACCTAAGCAAAAAAATATTATTATAATAACGGCTAAATAGTATAAAATTTTATTATTTTTTAATTTCATATTAATATACCCTTTCAACAGTCATGTTCTTCACATATAAATAACCTAAAATACCAGTCAATAACATAATTACATATGAAACTGAACTTCCGTAACCAAAATCTAAAAAACTGAATGTATTTGAGTAATTATAGACTAGCAATGTTTGGTTTTCGAACTGATAACCAGATAAAGCGATTACTTCATCAAATACATTTATTGCAGTTGTAGTAAGATTTATCAAAACTACTCCTAATGATGGAATTATTAGTGGAAGAGTTATATTTATAAAAGCTTGAAATCTTGTACTGCCTTCCAAATAAATAGATTCATAATAAGCATTTGGTATATTTTGAAGGTTGGCAAGTATTACAATTGATGAAAAAGGTACAATTCTCCATATAATTACAATGGAAACTACAAATAAAAAAAGTCCTCTTTCATTGATCCAAGATATAGGTGAATTTATCAATCCTATTTTGAGTAATATTTGATTCATTACACCATATCCAGGGAAAAATATAAATTTCCACATTATACCATTGACTATAGGAGGGAGTGCCCATGGAACAATTACAATTGCAGTGAGAAAAGGTGTTATAAAATTTTTTTTATTCAGTATTAGTGCAATTACTAAGCTTATTATAAGACCCAAAATCATTACCAATGCTAAAACAATAAAGCTATTTAATAGCGAATTATGGAAATCAGAGCTTAATATAACATTTTGAAAATTTTTAAGTCCGATGAATTTTTCGCTACCTGGCTCTGTTAATTTGAAATATTTTAAACTGTATCCAAAAGTGGTTATAACAGGAAAAAATACTGAAAAAACCATTATTAAGATACAAGGTATAAGTAGTAAAAAAGGTGTTTTTATTTTCTTATTTTTCATACTGTCATTTGCATCTCCTTAGATTAGTGTAGCTCAAATATAAATTCAAAAAGTCGAGGCAACCATTGTTTTCGATACCTCGACCTTAGCACTATCGATTTAGCTTAAAGCTTTATATTTATTTTAATAATAAATTTTTTATATAAACTATAAATTTAGATTATTTTCTCTCATCAATCAATTTCTGAACCTTTTCAACCATAGTATCAGTGGCCTTTTCAGGAGTTAAATTTCCTTTTCCTAACTGATTAATAATGTTAAATATTTCAGTACTCATCTCAGTATAGTATTTAGGAACTCCATTTGGGAAAGGTGTATTTACTATCTTAGACTGTTCTACTATAGAGCCAGGAGTTTTAATAATACCATCTTTTACCATTTTTTCTATTACACTTGTTCTAGTTGGCGTATTATTTATTGCTTTATTTAATGCCAGCTGTGTTTCTGGTCTAGAAAACCATTCAACAAATTTTTTTGCTGATTCTTTATTTTCAGAGAAAGTAGAAATTCCAACTGCTTCAGTAAATGAAATAGTATTTTTTGCCGGACCATCTATTGAAGGCATAGGTATAACTGTAATTTTACCAACAACTTTTGAAACCTTTGGATCATTCGAGCTTGTTATAAAGGATGTTGGACCAAGCAAGAAAGCGCCATCTGCATTGTTTATACCTCTAAATGTATCTATTCCTGGTTTAGATACGCTGTCAGGTGTTATATATCCTTCTTTTACATATCTGTCAATTGTTTTTAATGTATCAAGTACACTTTCCTTATTTAATGTATCATCATTGTTAAAAACTTTTCCATTTCTAGTATATGCAAGTGTTAAGAAAGATGTAGTAGTTTTCTCTTCTGCATGAAGAGGGAATAGATAAGGGTATTCAGACACCTTGGAAGCTTTTAGTTTTTTCATTGCTGATTCCATATCACTCCAATTCTTTGGAACCTCAGAAATACCAGCTTTATCCATCATTTCTTTATTCATATAAGCCAGTCTCAATCCATTTGCATAAGGGATAGAATAAATATCATTTCCGAATTTAAAGTATGAAATAGAAGGTATGTCTTTTTGAGTTTCTGAGTCTACATCAAGCTTTTCCAACCAACCAGCTGTTTTAAATTCACCAGACCAAGACCAGTCAACCTCTATAACGTCAGCGGGTGCTTTTTTTGCTGCAGATGCAATGGATACCTTGTTCTTAATATCATCCCAGGCAGTAGGAAGGACCTTTACTGTAATTCCAGATTCTTTTTTAAATTCAGCAAGCATTTCGTCTGATGGGACACCCCATTCAGGAATCATTAGAGTGATTTCCTTTCTGTCGCTCGTTTTACTGGATTCTGACTTTTCTTGTTTCGGTGAACAGCCTGCTAACAGGACGAGGGTAAGAGCACCGGATAACAATAAACTAGATATTCTTTTTACCATTTTGCTTCTCCTTTGGATAAATCTATTTTGTGATTTTGATATATTATTGGCACAACTAATATATTCTAATATATTTATTTAGACAAGTATAGCATTAAGTATATTGCAGTGTAAAGTAAAATACTATTCTATGAATAGTTGTATTAATAAAAACAATAACTGAAAATATAGAATATAGTTTTTTTCTATAAAGAACTTGATTTTATAGTAATTGCTCAATAAAAAACGATATAATATATAGAATATAAGTGTAGAAGCGAAAAAAATAATTAATAAATATCGTAAAGAGGAAAAAATTATGAGAGGAATTAAATTTAGAAATATCACAAAATCATATGATGGAAAAAATAATATAATAGAAAATTTTAATTTAGATATTGATGATGGAGAATTTTTGGTATTGTTGGGACCCTCTGGATGTGGAAAATCAACATTATTGAGAATTTTAGCAGGTTTAGAGGAGCTTACATCTGGGGAAATATATATGGATGATGAATTAGTAAATGATAAAGCACCTAAAGACAGGGATATAGCCATGGTTTTTCAGAATTATGCACTTTATCCCCATATGACAGTTTATAAAAATATTGCCATAAATTTGATTTTGAAAAAAATAGATAGAAGTGAAATAGATAGAAGAGTTGATGAGGTGGCAAGAATATTGCAGATAGAAGACTTATTAAATAGAAAACCACGTCAATTATCAGGAGGTCAGATGCAAAGAGTTGCTTTAGCTAGAGCTATGATAAGAAATCCAAGGGTGTTTTTAATGGATGAGCCTTTATCAAATTTAGATTCAAAATTAAGGGTTCAGACGAGGTCAGAAATAATGAAATTGTATAGACAACTCAAAACGACTACAGTATATGTAACTCATGATCAAGTTGAGGCAATGACTATGGCTACTAATATAGTTTTGATGAATAATGGTAATATAATACAAAAAGGTACACCAAATGATTTGTATGATAAGCCTGAAAATATTTTCGTTGCAGCTTTTATAGGATCTCCACAGATGAATATAATGAGTATAGATACAGGATATAGAAATATAATTTCTATTTTGATAGAAAGTTTTTTGAGAGAAAATATTGATATAAGTAAGATAGAAATTGATAATACAGTATTTGGTATACGTCCTGAGCATATATTCATAAGGGAAGGAGATTCTTTTATAGTAGACTTGATTGAAAATTTAGGGAACGAAAAAATAATAACCTTAAAAGCTGTTAAAAAAATAAAAAATAAATGTATTGATAACAAAGATGAAAGCTTTGATAACGAGAGCCCATCTAAGAATATCAAAGAAGATTTAAGCTTAGAGTTTAATTTATATAATGACCCTAATAATAGCCTTTATAATAAAAATGAAGAGATAATAATAAGAACGGGCTCTGATACAGATATAAGATTAGGAGATTTTTGTGATGTCACTTTTGATTTATCTAAAATTCATCTTTTCGATAGAATAACAAAGAAAAGAATTTATGCATAAATTGTAGAATTTTGATCTGGGTGAGTAATAAATTAAATATAATGCATAACAGGATTTAATCAATAAATGATGCTCGATAGAACAAGAGTATTGAAATTATATTTAGGAAATAGCTCTATGCAAGAAAAAGTATCCAAGCATTATTTTTGTGCTTTAAGAATGCGGGATACTTTTTCTTGCATAGAGCTTATTTTTGAATCAGTTACCTTTATTATATTCTATCATATATTAAAAATTTATATTTTGGTGTATTATTAGTACATATATATTCTGATTCACTAGTTAGAATCCATTTTTCTTCGAGAATTTCTGGGAAAAAGCTGTCCGCATCGACCTTTTTTTCTTCAGCTATACTTGTGACATATAGCTTTGAAACGTCATCCATAAATTGCTTATAAATGTTGTCACCACCACAAATAAATATTTTTTCGTCGGGATTGTTTTTTGCATATTCAATAATTTCTTCCTTACTACGCATAGTATAGGCTCCATCAAATACTGAATCACTTCTAGTTAAAACGATATTTTTTCTGTTTGGAAGAGGTCTTTTTGGAAAACTGAAATATGTTTTTCTTCCACAAACTATTGTATTGTTTTCAGTAGTTGATTTAAAATACTTTAAATCATCCTTTAGATAATAAAGCATATCGCCAGCTTTTCCTATTGCATTCGTTTTTTCGGTCATTGCTACTATTGCATATAAATTTTCTATCATCAATACCTCCTATATCGCCATTTCAAATTTCAGATTTGGCTTAATTGGATTGTATCCTTCCAGCACAAAATCGTCGATTGTGAAAGAGTAGAAATCTTTTTTTTCAGGGTTAAGAATCAACCTAATCCTTTCGTGATTTTGCTGTGATTCTCTTGAAATTATTTCCTTTACCTGATCGATGTGTCTATCATAAATGTGAGCATTGTTTACATAGTGACAAAATACTCCTGCCTCAAGTCCAACATGCCTTGCCACCATCATCTGCAAAGCCACATATTGAATTTTGTTTATTGAATTGGCAACTGGCACATCGGATGATCTTTGAATCAATGTCATATCAAGATAGCAATCTCTAACGCTCCATTGAGTTTCCATAGCACAAGGGAATAATCCTTTTGAAGCTTGAAGATCTGATTCCTGATAAAGATTGATGATGTGTCTTCTACCAAATGGCTGGTTTTTTAGGTTTTCTAATAGATTATTCATCAAATCATATTTTTTTACAGTTGCTCCGTATCTCTGACCAATAGTTCTGTCACCAATATCCCATTCATCCCACCAGGTTATTCCATATTTGTTTTTAAGAAGCTCCAAGTCATTGCTTTGGTCTTGATAAATCCAAAGAACCTCCTTTATTCCAGATTTCCAAGCGACCTGTCTTAGAGTTACTATTGGTAGCTCCCCCTTTGATAAATCATACTTTTCGAAAACTTGATTCACAAAATATGTGTGTGAAGGTGTACCATCAGTATATTTAGGTCTTACCTTTTCACCAATAGTGCTGTTTCCGCTATTTAATATATCCTCACAAAGTTTTTTGAAATTATTATCTGCTATTGTCATATATTTTCCTCCCTTGCTAAATAAGTTACTATATATTTTACCATATTTTCAATGGTAGAAATCTTAAAAATTAATTGAACTGTAAAATTGAAAGAAATATGATTTTAGAGCAAAAAATTGACTGAGCTAATATGAATTATATTGAGTGTATAAATACAAAGGAAAGACTTTTTTTATAACAAAAATGTAATAAATACACATCGAATTAATGGTTGTATTTGTAACGTATTAGTAGTTGTTAGAAGGTTGAAAAGCATATATACTATTCTTAAGGAATATTATTTGCTTTTTTATTTAGGAGGATTTATTATGAAGAGGTTACTTAAAAAATCGGTGATACTAGCAGTATTCTCGCTTGCTATAGGCTTTGGTACGACATCCTTTGCACAAGCTGTATCTGTAAAAAATATCAGTGGAGCTGACAGATTTTCAACTGCTGTTAGTATTTCTCAAAATGGTTGGAAAAATGGAAGTGAAAATGTAATTATTGTAAATGCAAACGCTGTTGCGGATTCTCTGTCTGTTGCTCCCCTTGCAAGCGAAATAAATGCACCGGTTTTGTTGAGCAATTCAACAAATCTTGATGTTGAAAGTACGGTAAAAGAAATCTCAAGGCTACAGCCCCAAAATATTTATATTATTGGAGGGGAAAATTCAATAAGCTCCGGTATCGAAGAGAGCTTAAAGGGAAGTGGATATGCTGTTGAGAGAATTTCCGGAAATAGTCGAGTTGAAACGTCAATAAATATTGCAAAGAAAATAAAAGCTGTCAGGGGATCAAATTTTGAGGAGTCCTTTGTTGTAAATGGGGTGACTGGGCTTCCTGATGCTGCTGGAGCAGGTGCAGTTGCAGCTAAGCAGCACATTCCTATTATTTTTACCGACAATAATTCCTACACAAAGGTAAGTGAAGAAATAAATAATTTAGGGGTATCGAAGGTATATTTAATAGGTGGAACGAATGGTTTACCAGCGCAATACGACAGCCTGGTTGTAAATGTTGAAAGAATCAGTGGTGTTGACAGACAAGACACTAACTTAAAAATAATAAAAAGGTTCTTTGGTGATTTTGATACAGTCTATATTGCTGAAGATGGTATGGGGAATAATTCTAAATTGATAGATTCAGTTCTTATTAATGCCGGCATTATTTCAAGCATCAATTCTACTGACGGAGAATCAAGCCTGAGCTATGGACCAGTTCTTTTGATAAATTCAAGCTATGGATTTACCTTTGATCAGCTTGATGCTTTGAATGGTTTAAATAGCAAGGTATCTAATTTGGTACAGGTAAGTGGTGGTGTGAAGATAAAAAAAAATATATCGAAAATTGCTGATTTCATCTCAAATAGAGGAAACCAAAATTCGGATACAGCATTTGACAAATTAATGAAATATAGAAATATGGAGATAGAATATAGCTTTGAAGGTAATTCAAAAAAACTAACTGGTAAAAATATTCTTCCAATGATAGAAATAGATAGAGCCAATGGATATAAATTAGATTTTAATAGAGAATCAATCAAGAGCTTCTTAGGAGCTATAAAATTTAATGGAACAGTATCAAATAATGGAAGCTATGCATATTGGAAAAATAATAATGTTGTGATATCAAGTGAATCCAAGATAAGCTTAGATGTAAACAAAGAAACAGATAGATTGATTGAGCTATTGAAAAAGGGTGAATCTGTTTATTCAGTTACACCATATTATATCACTGGTAGTATTCCTAATAAAGCCACTAGCATAGGTAATAAATATGTTGTTGTTAATATTAAGGAGCAAAATATGAAATTGTATGAAAATGGAAAAATAACTCTTTCGACACCGATAGTTTCAGGAAATCCGAATAGAGGCATGGCTACACCTCCAGGAATATTTACGTTAAGAGCAAAGATGAGAAATGTTGTTCTTAGAGGACCTGGATATGCTTCGCCTGTACAGTATTGGATGCCGTTTAATGGAAGCATTGGAATTCATGATGCATACTGGCAGCCTACATTTGGCGGAACTAGATATTTATTTGCTGGCTCACATGGCTGCATAAATACTCCACTAAACAAAGTTTCATCATTATACTCAAAGATTAGCGTTGGTACACCTGTGATTGTGGTAAGATACTAAATTTGTGGTAAGATACTAAATTTGTGGTAAGATATTAAATTTAAGGTGGTATTGGTATAAACGATAATAAATAGATTGAAGCTTTAATGCTTAAATTTTATTGTAAAAAAATAAAAATTCGGAAAAATAATATTTAATTATATTTAAGTGCTTTTTTGTATTTAAAATTTAACAATAAATATTTACTTTTTCCAAAAGTAGGAATATAATGTAGGTAAAGTTAATAAAATATTTAACAAGCTTTTGAAATTTTCAAAAGATTACATTATTTTTAGGAGGTATTCTTATGTGGGAAAAAGACATCAACATTAACGAAATCAAGGAAATTAGAGCTAAATCAACTGCTTATCTTGGTGTTGGAGCAATTGAAAGGTTTAATGATATTGCAGTGGAGCTTTCATCAAAAGGCTTTAACAAGGTAGTAATCTTGACTGGTAGAGCTGCATATAAGAAAACAGGTGCCTGGGATGTAGTTGAAAAGGCTTTGAAGGACAACAATATCGAATATGCTTTGTATGACAAAA
Source organism: Peptostreptococcus sp. D1 (assembly GCF_900112955.1). Taxonomy (GTDB): domain Bacteria; phylum Bacillota; class Clostridia; order Peptostreptococcales; family Peptostreptococcaceae; genus Peptostreptococcus. Next base: position 25,112 of record NZ_FONP01000001.1, on the reverse strand, counting down.
TTAGTCCAAATCCTGAACATAAAGATGTTGACGAAGCATGTGAATTAGGTAAATCAATAGGTGCAAACTGTGTAATAGGTATAGGTGGTGGTAGTCCTATTGATGCCGCAAAATCTGTTGCGATTTTGCTTGAATATCCTGAAAAGAAATGTGCAGAGCTTTACGAATTAAAATTCACACCAGATAAGGCAGCTCCAGTAATCGCTATCAACCTTACTCATGGGACTGGAACAGAGGTGGATAGATTTGCAGTAGTTTCAATACCAGAAAAAGAGTACAAGCCTGCGATAGCCTATGATTGTATATATCCATTGTATGCAATAGACGATCCAGCCTTGATGGTTACATTACCAGAATATCAGACAATGGCTGTTTCAGTGGATGCTATAAATCATGTATTTGAAGCATGTACTGCACTTACTGCAAATCCATTTAGTATTCTTTGTGGTAAGGAAACAGTAAGACTTGTTCATAAGTATTTACCGAGAGCTCTTGCAGATGGAAATGATTTGGAGGCTAGATACTATTTGGCTTATGCGTCAATGATAGCAGGTACTTCTTTTGATAATGGATTACTTCACTTCACTCATGCATTGGAGCATCCACTAAGTGCAGTGAAAACAGATTTGACTCACGGAGTAGGCTTGGGAATCCTTCTTCCATCCGTTGTGAAGATGTGCTTTGATGCTAGAAAGGAAACAATAATTGATGTATTCGGACCACTTGTTGGAGATTCTGATGATTTAACAGCTGAAAAGGCTTGTGAAAATATGAGAGAATGGCTAAAATCTGTTGGATTGACAATGACATTGAAGGATGAAGGCTTTACAGAGGCTGATCTTGATAGATTGACTGAGCTTGCATTTACAACACCATCATTAGATGGATTACTTTCTTGTGCACCAGTTCAGGCAACAAAAGAGAATGTTAGAGCTATATATGCTGAATCACTTTAATTGATTGTGAATGAAATCTAAATTGTTTTTTGTAATAAATAAAAATTTGTTTTTAGTAGATATAGAATAATTGATAAAAATGGTAGTGTGTCATATCCAGAAATGGACACATTACCATTTTTTTACTTTATATGCAAAATATGATATTCAAAAAAATAAAAAAAGCAATCACATATGATTGCTTAAGTGCCGCTGATCGGGGTCGAACCGATACGATATTGCTATCGCAGGATTTTGAGTCCTGTGCGTCTGCCAATTCCGCCACAGCGGCATCTGACTCTCTTGAGTACATATAATATAATACCATAGATGATTAAAAAAAACAAGAAAAATTTTAAAAAAATTTTCAGTAGTTTTTGTGGTATAATTAAATGTATATTTACAGGTAGAAATGAGAGGAAATTATATGGATAATAAAAAGAAAATACTGCTAATTGACGGAAATTCTATAATCAATAGAGCATTTTTTGCTTTGCCTCCTATGGATAATGCTGATGGATTGCACACAAATGCTGTTTATGGATTTTTGACAATGATGTTTAAGATGATAAAAAATATACAACCTACACATATTTCTGTAGCTTTTGATTTGAAGGCTCCTACTTTTAGACATAAAGCCTTTGCGGAATATAAGGCTGGCAGAAAAGGTATGCCTTCTGAGTTGGCAATGCAGCTTGAGCCACTGAAAAATATTCTAGATTCAATGAATATAGATAGAAAAGAGATAGCGGGCTATGAGGCTGATGATATTCTTGGGACTATATCGAGAATTGGAGAAGAAAATGATTTTTCTGTTTATGTAGTTACAGGTGATAAGGATGCAATTCAATTGGCATCCGACAAAACTCTTGTTATGATTACAAAGAAAGGTGTTGCAGAAGTAGAGGAATACAATACAGAGGGTGTTATTGAAAGATATGGGCTGACTCCAGCACAATTTATTGATTTGAAGGGCTTGATGGGTGATAAGTCAGATAATATACCTGGAATACCCGGAATAGGCGAAAAAACTGGTATTAAGCTTTTGCAGGAATTTGGGAGTGTTGAAGGCGTTATTGAAAATGTGGACAAATTAAAGGGATCTCAAAAAAAGAAAGTAGAAGAAAATACAGAAACTGCTATTATGAGTAAGGCGCTGGCTACGATAGATAGAAATATTCCTTTGGATTTAAGCTTTGAAGATATGGAATTTGGCTCCTTTGATGTTCATGCTGTAATTGAAGAGTTTCAAAAGCTAAAATTCAATAGTCTTATTTCAAAGCTTTCGGAGTTTACAAGCTGTGAAGAAAAGGAAGTAGAAAAAAAAGAAATTAATAAATTGGAAGATATTGAAGCCTTTATTAAAAAAATTGACGAAGAAGGTGTTTTATCAATAAAAACCATTTGCAAGGAAGGAAATATTTTAGATAAGAACATCATCAAAACCTTTCTATCGATTGATGGCAAGGAATACTATTATTTAGATGGTGAAGAGATAATATCTTTAAAAGAGGTATTGGAAAGTGAGGATATAGAAAAAATAGGATATGAGTTAAAGCAAGATTTTGTCGCACTTAGACCCTATGGAATATATTTGGGAAATATTAAGTTTGATATTTCTATAGCTGAGTATGTAATAGAATCGAAATCTTCATCTTCATATGATATAGATTCAATAGCGAACAAATATCTCTATAAAAAAGTAATGACAAAGGATGAGCTTTTGGGAAAGGGATCGAAATCTCTTTCCTTTGAAGAAGTAGATTGTGAAAAATTGAATGATTATATTATAGGCGTTTTTGATACTGTATTCGGTGTGATAGAAGCTATGGAAAAAAGCATTATTGACGATTGCATGGAGATGCTGTTTTACGATGTTGAAATGCCTCTGATAGCAGTGCTAGGAGACATGGAATACAGCGGTATTAGGGTAGATAAGGCTGTATTGAACGAATTGGATTTGGAGATTAAGGAGCTTATATCTGATGCAGAAAAGAAGATTTTCTCTTTAGCCGGAGAGGAATTTAATATCAATTCTCCAAAGCAGTTAGGTATAATACTTTTTGAAAAGCTTGGTCTACCTGTAGTGAAAAAAACGAAAACAGGATATTCAACAAATGCTGAGGTATTAGAAAAGCTGATGGATGAGCATGAAATAATAAAATTGATTTCGGATTATAGAACAGTGGTAAAATTGAAATCGACATATATTGATGGCTTGAATTCGGTAATTAATGAAAAGGATGGAAGGATTCACTCAACATTTAATCAAACTATTGCTTCAACGGGGAGAATATCTTCAACGGATCCAAATCTTCAAAACATACCGGTTAGAACTAATATAGGTAGAAATATTAGAAAGATATTTATTTCTGAAAATGGAAAAAAACTAGTGGATGCCGATTATTCTCAGGTTGAATTGAGGGTTCTGGCTCATATGAGTGGTGATAAAAATATGATTGAAGCATTTTCAAGTGGAGAAGATATACACAGAAAAACAGCATCTCAGGTTTTTAATGTTAGCTTTGATGACGTCACACCAGAATTGAGAAGTGCAGCAAAGGCGGTGAATTTCGGAATCATATATGGAAAGAGTGATTTTGGTCTGGCAAAGGATTTAAATATTTCACTAGCAAAGGCAAAAGACTATATAAACAGTTATTTTGCTAAGTACGACAGGATAAAAGGCTTTATGGATGAGATTGTTGGCAAGGCTGAAAAAACAGGATATTCTACGACTATATTCAATAGGAGAAGATATATTCCAGAGATAAAATCAAATAATTTTATCGATAAGAACAGAGGAAAAAGAGCAGCGATGAATGCTCCAATACAAGGCAGTGCAGCCGATATAATTAAAATTGCCATGGTGAATGTACATAATCGTCTTTTTGAAGAGGGGTTAAAATCAAAATTAATACTTCAGGTTCATGATGAGTTGATTGTGGAAGCAGCTGAAGATGAGCTTGAAATAATTAAAGCTCTTCTAAAAGAAGAAATGGAGAATGCTGTTTATTTGGATGTTGATCTTGATGTAGATTTAAACGTCGGAAATTCATGGTATGAAACGAAATAAAGACTTAAATTATAAATAATAATTAGATTTATTAGATTTTTTGGTATTGTAATTTTTATTATTATAATTTAGATTTAATTGTAATGATTTTGAACAAAATGAGATATTGAGGAAGTGATGTTATGCTTGTATTAGGTTTAACTGGTAATATTGGATGTGGTAAAAGCACAGCTTCTAGTAGACTTAAAGAGCTTGGCATTAATGTAATCGATGCTGACCTTTTAACTAGAGAGCTTTACAAACATTTTGATGTCATTGAAGAGCTGAGAAGGGCTTTTCCTGATGCTATTAGAATAGTAGGTAATCAAACGATTGTTGATAGAAAAAGCTTGGGAAATTTAGTATTCAATGATTCTAGAAAGCTGAAGCAGCTAAATTTGATTACTCATAAAAAAATAAATGAATTGATTGACAATAGAATAAAGACATCTTGCTCTGATATTGTGGTTGTAGATGCAGCACTTTTATTTGAGTCAGGTATGCAGGATAAATTCGATAAAGTCATCACTGTATATTGTGACGAAAGGATTCAACTGGAAAGAGTGATGCAACGCGATAATCTAAGCTATGAGGATGCAAAAAAAAGAATAGACAGTCAGCTTCCACAGGACGTTAAGGTAAGTAAATCCGATTTTTCCATAAATAATTCTGGAAAAATTGAGGTGTTAAACAAGAGCATAGAAAAGCTAATGGAACAAATAAAAATATGGAAATTAGAAATTGGGGGAAATTGGTTTGAAGAAAAAGAGGGCTAGAATAGTTTGTATTTTTGTTTTGGTCTCAATAATATCGATATTTATGAGCAACAAACAAATTTCAAAGGTATTTTATCCTACAAAGTACAAAAAAATTGTAGAGTATTACTCTAATCTATACGATATAGATAAATATCTAATATATAGTATTATTAAAACAGAAAGCAGTTTCGATCCAAATGCAGTTTCTACAAAGGAAGCCAAGGGATTGATGCAGGTAACCAATATAACGGCTGACTGGATTAATGAAGAGCTTAGGATTAAAGATATGAATATTTTTGACCCAGATATCAACATAAGAATCGGAACCAGGTATTTAAAAAAATTGGAGAATCAGTTTAATGGCAACCTGACTTTGATGATTGCTGCATATAATGGTGGATCCGGAAATGTGAGAAAGTGGCTAAAGGAGCCACAATATAGCTCTGATGGTGTTAATCTTGAGAATATACCATTCAAAGAAACTTCGGATTATACAAAAAAGGTTTTGAAAAACTATGAGCTTTACAAGAAAATATACCAGTAAGCTGCATTAAAACGAATTTAAATATATATTGAATAGCTTATAAAGCTATGTGCTTAATTATGTATAGCTATGTATTGTATAAATATAGAATTAATACAAGATTAGAATGGAGGAATTGCTGTGAAAAAGAGATTATTTATTGAAGGAATGCATTGTGTAAATTGTGTGAAAGGACTTGAAGCAGCTCTTACTGAGGATATCGATGGAGTAAAAGTCGATGTGATAAGCTTAGAGGGGAATTATGCTGATATAGATGTTGACAATGGAGTGACTGATGAAGCTTTAAGGATTGCTGTTGAGGAATTGGAGTTTAAGCTTGTGGGGATAGAAGAAATTATTGTATAAAAGGTCAAAAAACAAAATAGAAATAGGTTACAAAAAAGTTACACAAAACTGTTGATTTAAGAATTTAATAGTTACAAATTAGTTATCAAAAGTTACAAAAAAACGATAAAATAATGATTTTTTGTAAAAAAATACTTTACAAACTGTAATAAAATGATGTATTATAGATTTATAGCTTGAATGCGATAGTAATATTTTACTGTATTTATGAGTGTTTTAGAGAAAAGTAACAATTGATTGTAGCAAATGTGTCAGTAGCTGCTGACTATAAATAATATAATGAGAGGTGAGAATTTAGATGAAAAAAGCAATAACAGTGTTAGGGTTAGGTGCAGCTGCAGTAGTCATATCTGTTTCAAATGCTAGTGCAATGGAACAACAAGTAGAGGCAACCAACGGTATCAACCTTAGAGAACAGCCAAGTGCGACTTCAAATAAGGTCTCAGAACTTCAAGCAGGGGCGAAATTAACAGTTATTAGTAACCAAGATGGTTGGGCAAATGTTCAAACTGAGGATGGTCAAAATGGTTGGGTCAGTGGATACTACGTATCAGGAAACGAAGCTGATGGAAAAGTGCAATCTAATGATGTTGATTCAGCAGATAAAAATGAAAATAATTATGTTAATGCAAATAGTGCGATAAAAAATGGAAATAAGGCTGTAGAAAACGGGGCTACAGAAAAGATAGAGGTTAATTCAAGCTTTGATAATTCAGGCACTGTCAATGTGAAGACTGGGCAGGGCAGTAATGTAGAGGTTAAATCAAATGCAAAAATAGCTTCTACTACGTCACTTAATGTGAGAATTGGTCCATCGGTTTCTAATGGTATTTCCGGTGTAATTTATAAGGGTGAGATATTTAAAGTTGTTTCAAAATCATCTAATGGATGGTATAAGGTAATTCTTAAGGACGGTACAACTGGTTGGGCTAGTGGAAAATACATCAGCCTTACTAATGAGGTTGATAAATCAAATGTTTCAGAATTTATTAAGGGATCAGAAAATGATGTGAAGTATACTGAAACGAACACTACTGCTTCTTCAAATCAAGGAACTGTTAACAGCAAGGTTGGTTTGAATGTTAGAGCAGGTGCTGGAACAAAGAATGCAGTAATTTCTACATTGAAGAGTAATGCTGTGGTAAATATCATCGGAGAAGAAAATGGATGGTATAAAATAAAACTAAGTGATGGTAGTACTGGGTATGTCGGTGCGAGCTTTATTAATAGAAATGCTTCAACAGCTTCTACTGACAATACAAAATCAACAGCTGCTGAAAAGCAGACTGATGTAAATACTGCTGTTGGTGATACGACTCCTTCAGCGACAGGTAACAAGGTTGCTGATTATGCTCAGACATTGTTAGGAACAAGATATACTTGGGGTGGAAGCTCGACTTCAGGCTTTGACTGCTCTGGCTTTACTCAGTATGTATACAAGAATGCACTTGGTGTAGATATTCCTAGAGTTTCTAGAGCACAGGCGACAGTTGGTAGTGCTGTTAGCACTTCAAGTATGAAGGTTGGAGATTTGTTGTATTTTGATACTACAGGCTCAGGGACAACTAGCCATGTTGGAATATATCTAGGAAATGGAAAATTCATTCATGCAAGTGGTACTGCAGCTAATCCAGAATACGTGAAGGTATCTAATCTATCTGAAAAATGGGTTAAGCTACTTGGTGCTAGAAGAATATAATTATTGATTCTATATAATTGATTTATTGGCAGATTTTCTTAATGATTAGCTTCATTGGAAAATCTGCTTTTTTAGTCTTTAGTGTTTTTAGTGCAATATACAGGCATATTTTTTGTTTTTAGCATAGAATTTAGTATCGAAAAAGAATAGATTTCTGGATAAGCACTCGATATAAAAATTTATATGATATAAAATTATCAATTGAGAAAAATATCAAGCCAAATAGTATATCAAATACATGATATTCTGAAGATGTGAAAAGTTTAGAAAATTCATATTATTATTAGTTTGAGTTCACAAATGAGCAAAAAATATGTAGAATAATTATTTAAATTAGCATTTTATGTGCATTTTATTTCGTTTTTATTTGTACAATATTTTATTTTTTTTTATTTATTGTAAGAAAAAGTAAAAAAAAATAAAAAAAATTTAAAAATTAAGTCATTATTAAAGTATTTTTCAAAATAATTTTCCAAAAACGTTTTTTTTATCGTTTAACACTTGTTATTGCTAATTTTTTAGAGTTGTTGTATACTAGTAATTGAAATAAATTAAATACTAGTTAAGAATAGGGGGTAACAGAATGAAACTCTTAACTTTTAAGGGAGGAATACATCCTCCGTATGGAAAAGAGTATGCAAATAAAAAACCAATTGAGAGAGCAAAAGCTCCTTCTACTGTTTATATCCCGCTTCAGCAGCATATCGGTGCACCGGCAAAGTGCATTGTAGAAGTTGGAGAAGAGGTGAAGCTTGGACAAAAGATTGGTGAAGCTCAAGGCTTCGTATCTTCTAATATTCATTCATCGGTATCGGGTGTAGTAAAAGCAATTCAACCATGTGGAGTTCCAGGTGGTACTGCAATGTGCGTAATTATCGAAAATGACTTTAAAGAAGAACTTCATGAAAGTGTGAAGCCGAAGGGTGACGTTGAATCTCTTGAAAAAGAAGAGATAGTGGCAATCATTAAAGAGGCTGGAATAGTTGGTATGGGTGGTGCGACTTTCCCTAACCATGTTAAAATTTCTCCGCCACCAGATTCAAAGGCAGAATTCGTTATTTTGAATGGTGCAGAGTGTGAGCCGTATTTAACAGCTGATGATAGATTAATGGTTGAACATCCAGATGATGTTGTTTATGGTTTAAGAGCTCTTTTAAAGGCATTAAATGTAGATAAAGGTTTTATTGGTATAGAAGTTAATAAGCCTGAAGCAATTAAAAACATGATAAAGGCTGCTGAACCATATCCAGAAATCGAAGTTGCGAGCCTTCAGGTAAAATATCCAGAAGGTGCTGAAAAACAGCTTATTTATGCCTGTACCGGAAGAGAGGTTCCGTCTGGAGCACTTCCTATCGCAGTTGGTGCAGTTGTTACAAATGTTGCGACATCAGCAGCAATCGCAAGAGCAATAAGAGAGGGTATGCCTCTTGTGGAAAGGATTACAACTGTTACAGGTCCATGTATAAAGGATCCTAAAAATTTAATAACAAAGGTTGGAACTAAATTTAGTGAAATCATAGAACAATGTGGTGGCATAAAAGAAGGTGTTACAGCGAGAAAACTTATTGCTGGTGGACCTATGATGGGTCTTGCTCAATACACTGATGATATTTCTACAAACAAAGGTTCTTCGGGAATATTGATACTTGACGAGGCTATGTCTGTGGCTCCAGAACCAATGAACTGCATTAAATGTGGTAGATGTACAGATGTATGTCCTGCATTCCTTCAGCCATTATTTATCAGTGCATATTCGTTGAAGAATAATTTTGATGAAGCAGAAAAGCATAGGGCAATGGATTGCATTGAGTGTGGTTCATGTTCATATATTTGTCCTGCTAGAAGATTATTATTACCTTCTATAAGGCAGGCAAAGAGAGAAATAGGTGCTAAGAGAAGAAAAGCTGCAGCACAAAAGTAAATAATTAGTTAGGAGGAAAAATAATGAATGAGAAATTGATAGTTTCTTCATCTCCTCATATTAGGACTAATGAAGATACTACATACATAATGAAACAAGTTATTCTTGCATTGTTACCTGCGACTGCTGCTGGAATTTATTATTTCAGAGTTCAAGGGCTAATAACAATCTTGGCTTGTGTTATAGGAGCTGTAGGTTCTGAGTGGTTATATTGTAAGATAACAAAGAAGAGATCTACAGTTGGAGACTTGTCTGCAGTTGTGACAGGTTTATTGTTGGCATTTAACGTTCCAGCTGGTTTTCCGGTTTGGATGTGTATTTTTGGTTCTGTTTTTGCAATAATTGTTGTAAAGATGGTCTTTGGGGGAATCGGTTTTAACTTCCTTAATCCAGCACTTGCGGGTAGAGCATTTTTATTGGCTTCATTTCCTGTGGCTATGACAACTTGGTTGAAGCCTGGAGCGAATCCAGATGCTGTTACAGCTGCAACTCCACTTAGTTATTTAAAGCTTGCTGGAGGAACTTCTGCAGATGCTGTGGGAAGAATACATGAGGCTGGTATTTCACTTGGACAAATGTTTATGGGAAATATCGGTGGTACGATAGGTGAAACATGTTCACTATTGATAATATTAGGTGGTGTTTATTTAATATATAAAGGTATTATTTCATATATTATGCCTGCTGTATATATAGTACTAGTAGTAGTCTTATCATTTATATTTGGAGGCTTTAATGCTGAATTTGCAATGTATCAGGCTTTGGCTGGAGGACTTTTACTTGGTGGATTCTTTATGTTAACTGATTATACTACATCTCCTATGACTAAAAAAGGACAGATAATATATGCTGCAATCGCTGCTGTAATAGCGACTTGTATAAGATTGTTTGGCGGATATCCAGAAGGTGTGTCATATTCAATATTATTTGCAAACTGTTTGGTACCACTAATTGATAAGTATGTTAACAACAGAGTGTTCGGGGAGGTGCGTAAATAATGAACAGTATGATAAAAGTAGGAGGAACATTATTGGCCTTTTCTGCAGCAGCGGCATTGCTGCTTGCTGGTACGAATCAGCTGACTGCACCTGTAATTGAACAGAGAAACATAGCAGCAAGTAATGCAGCAAGAAAGGAAGTATTACCTGTAGCAAAGGATTTTAAGCAGCTAGATGCAGCTAAATATTCTAGTGCTGGAGCATCTACAGTAACAGAAGTATTTGAAGGTACAGACGGTTCAAGCACTGTTGGTTATACGATAAAAGCTAACCCATCAGGTTATGGTGGTGCTGTTGAGCTGACAATAGGAATTAACAAAGATGGCAAGATAATGGGTGTAAGTGTTGGTAATAATACAGAAACACCTGGACTAGGAGCAAAAGCTGCTGATCCAGCCTTTAATGGACAGTATAAAGATAAAGAGGCAAAGCCATTGGAAGTAATCAAGAGCGGTTCACCAGCCGACAATCAGATAAAGGCCATATCTGGAGCTACAATCACATCGAGAGCGGTAACTGATGGTGTGAATGAGGCTATTCAGGTATTTGAGGCTGTAAATAAATAGGAGGGTTAGAGATGAGCTTAGGAAAAATATTCAAAAACGGTATTATTGATGAAAACCCTACATTTGTTCAGGTAATAGGTATGTGTCCTACACTAGCAGTTACAAGCTCTGCAATAAATGGTATAGGTATGGGTATTTCGACAGCAGTAGTTTTGGCATGTTCAAATGTTGCCATATCATTACTTAGAAAGTTGGTTCCAGACAAGATAAGAATACCTTGCTTTGTTGTTGTAATAGCTACATTCGTTACGATAGTTCAAATGATGCTAAAGGCATATGTTCCAGCTCTGGACAAGGCACTGGGACTATTTATACCACTTATAGTTGTTAACTGTTTGATACTTGCGAGAGCGGAAAGCTTTGCTTGTAAAAATGGACCGGTTGCATCATTTGTAGATGGTCTTGGAATGGGATTAGGTTTTACGGTTGGTTTGGGAGTACTAGGTGCCGTTAGAGAAATTTTAGGTGCTGGAAGCTTATTTGGAATGGTATTCCTACCAAGCAGTATGAATACATTATTGTTTATATTACCACCAGGTGCATTCTTGACATTAGGTTTCTTGATGGCGATATTCAACAAGTTGACTAAGAAAAAGGCGTAAAGGGGTGTAGAGATTGAAACTAATACTATTATTTTTATATATAGTGCTTGTTAACAATGTAATAACTTCTCAATTCCTGGGTATTTGTCCGTTCTTAGGTGTTTCTAAGAAAACTGATACAGCTATAGGAATGGGGGTTGCTGTTACATTCGTTATCGCACTTGCTTCTATAATTACTTATTTTATCCAAATTATTTTGGTAAACTTTAAGATAGAATATTTACAGACGATAGCATTTATACTTGTTATCGCATCAATTGTTCAGTTCGTTGAGATGGTTATTAAGAAGACTTCTCCATCGCTTTATCAAGCTCTTGGTGTTTTCCTACCACTTATTACAACTAACTGTGCGGTTCTTGGTATTGCAATAGTAAATATAACTAAGGGTTACAATATTATTGAAACTTTAATAAATGGTGTAGGTGCTGGTATAGGATTTACATTATCAATCGTAATATTTGCCGGAATCAGAGAAAAATTAGAATTGGCTGATATTCAGGAATCCTTTAAAGGGTTCCCGATAGCGTTAATTTCTGCAAGCTTAATGTCAATTGCTTTTCTTGGATTTACAGGTCTAATAAAACTATAAGGAGGAGGTTGAAGAATGCTTATTGTATATGCGGTATTAGTGCTTGGTGTGCTAGGTTTAATCTTTGGTCTAATCCTTGATTTTGCTTCTAAAAAATTTGCTGTAGAGGTTGATCCAAAGGAAGCAGAAATTCTTGAAGCTCTTCCTGGTGCGAACTGTGGAGGCTGTGGTTTTCCTGGTTGTGGAGGCTTGGCTGCTGCAATAGCAAAAGGTGAGGCTCCAGTTAATGGTTGTCCTGTTGGAGGTGCGGCTTGTGCTGAAAAGGTTGCAGCAATAATGGGGGTTGAAGCTGGTGCAGGAGAAAAGATAGTAGCAAATGTAAGATGTAAGGGTACATGTGAAGCTACTAAGAATAAATATGAATACAGTGGAATAGAGGACTGTAGAGCTGCGGCATCCTTGATAGGAGGTCCTAAAGGATGCTCTTATGGATGTCTTGGTTTGGGTACATGTGTGCAGGTTTGTGCATTTGATGCAATCCATATTATTGATGGGGTTGCTGTTGTAGACGATGAAAAATGCGTAAATTGTGGTAAGTGTATAGATGTTTGTCCTAAGGGATTAATTGAAAGAAAGCCTCAAAAGAAGGAGGTTACAGTACTTTGTAAGTCAAATGACTTTGGTAAAAACGTAAAAGAAAACTGTACAGTTGGTTGTATAGGATGCGGAATCTGTTTTAAAGAATGTCCATTTGATGCAATTATATTTGAAAATAAATTGGCTCAGATTGATTACGATAAATGTAAGCAGTGTAATAAGTGTGCTATGAAGTGTCCAACAAAGGTTATCAAGCCAAAGGAAAGAAAAAAGCCTGTAGTTCAACCGAAGCCAGCTGAAAAAAAGGAAGCTGACGAAAACGTTAAAGAAGAAGGCTCTACAACTGAAAATAATTAATTAATAAATTGAAAAAGCTCATATATTCACTTTATATTGTAGTAAATGAATATGTGAGCTTTAGTTTTATTTATTTGTTTTCAATACTATTTATCCGATTACAATTTCGTTTTGTTTTTATTTGATTTATTTTTATGCTATTTGTTCATTTAGCTTTAATCTATTTATCTTTAAAATTTCTAGTAAGTGTTTTTTTCCATAATATATTTGTTGAATCTATGTAGTCGTCTATAGGAATATGGCAGTTGGTAAAAATTGGTGAATATCTCGCATTTTGATCGTAATTTACGATGCTGTCACAAAATTTAGTAAAGGCGTCATAGACTTCTTTAGAGTCGGGATTTAAAAGATAGTCTGTTTTTGGGTTGGCGTAAACTGGTCCCCCACCAATTCCCATTCCATTTACCCAGTTAAATTTATTCTTAAGCGAAAAATTCTTAAAGCATTGAATGGTGTGAATACTTTGATTTCCATGAGCTAACCCATTGTTTGACAAGACATAAATACTTGTGTTTTTTATATTGTCAGCCAATGGTCCATAGGTATGATTTTTTAGATATTGATACAGATATTCATCAATTCTTTGCAGATTTTGTATTACATGAGATGGGAGTGTATCGACATATACGCCCAAGCAAAATACTATTGATTCGTACTCTGTAAATTTCATTATTTCATATCCAGATAATGGCTTTGTAGAATCCCAATAGTATTTATCTATCTTCATTTCGTTATTTGATAGTCTATTACAAATATCAATGAGCTTATTTGAGTAGTATTCTGAAGCAGCCCTTTTCTTTCTCGGACTGGCATTTATCACTGCAATGCTTTTTTTCTTTTTTTTCAAATTGATGTGCTTTGGTATTATTATATCATCGTGATTCATGTACATTGCATCGTTTTTTTCACCGCCAAGAAGGATGTATGCAGTGGCAAAAGAGTTTACAAATTCAATATTATATGAATCGATGTAGTAATTTTTACAACAGGCTTTAACCAACTCTATTGCATCATCCTTTTCTCCGATGCTTGTATTTCCATAAAAAATAACATTTAAATGGAAGCTATGATCATATCTTTTTCCATGCCTCATATCATTGCCGGATTTAACCATAAAAGTATCTAAATATCCAATACATCTATCAATAGCTCTCTTTATGGGATAGGAAAATCCTCCGAAGCATAGCTTGGTTATTATTGTTATCGTATCGAATTTTGTTATGTTCTCAGCGTAGTGTTGAGCTTTATCTGGAAGAACACAAGCTCCAGGTGTTTTGATCCAGCATCCAGCACACCCAATACATGGTTTTATATCCTTGCAGTCTACTACCACTGTATTACTGTTTTTAAAATTGAGACCATCTGCATTTTCAAGTAAAATAAGTTCCATTGTGCATCCCTCCAAATTTATTATTATATTACTCATTATAACATTATTATTCAAAATAGATAAGCTACATGTGTCTAAAAAGCTACTTTTTTCTAGAAAATTTGATATAATATACTTGTGCTTAATAACATGTATGTTTGAGAGCGTAGTCAAGAGATGGTTAGAAAATAACCAAAATATAAGGTATTAAAGGTAGCTAAGAGAGCAGTAAGTTATATACCTTTGATATAAGAATTTTATGAAAAGAGGTTTTTATGAAATTAAAATATATTTATCATAGTGGTTTTTTAATTGAATTTGATGAGAAAAATATTATATTTGATTATTATAAAGGTGATATTCCCTATATTGATAGTGAAAAAAAGCTTTATGTTGTTTCGACGCATTCTCACCGAGATCATTTTAATGAGAATATTTTTGAAATGTTTAAGGATTTCAAAAATGCAAAATATCTTTTGTCAGATGATATAGAAATTGAAGAGAGGGAAGCTATTTGTTTTTTAGAGGGTAGAAAAAAATATTGCATCGATGATCTTGAAATAGAAACCTTTGAGAGTACAGATTTAGGTATAGCAATATTGATTACAACTGAAGGAAAAACAATTTATCATGGTGGTGATCTTAATTGGTGGACATGGCATGGATATGAAACTCAAGAAGAGTATGATAGCATGACAGAGAGATTTTTCAATGAGATGAAGCTGCTAAAGAATAGAGAAATAGATTTGGCTATGGTAGCATTAGATCCAAGACAGGGAGATAGATATGATTGGGGGTTGAAATATTTTATTGAAAGCACAAAAACAAAATATATTGCACCAATGCATTTATGGGATAAATACGAATTTATAGATAAATTTAAGGAAGATAATAAGGAGCTGTTGGAGGATATTGAGATAATAGATACTCATAAGACGGCAGCTAATCATTTTGAAATATAAAAGATATGTCCTAAAATTTACGAATAATTTTTTGAATTAATATGGAATCCAATTTATATAAAAAGCATTTAGAGGTGTACAGAAAAAAACAAAAAATTCATTCGTTTTAGGAAGGAGAAATATTATGGAATCATTGTTAGAGGTTTTTCAAAAATTAGATATCAATAAGAGAAGCTTTAAAAAGGATTTTGAAGATGCCACAGTTACAAAAATTTCCATTAATAAGAAAAATGGAAAAATAAAATTTTATCTGTCTTCTAAAAATATTATCAGTCATGAGCTTTTAGAGGAAGCAAAATATGAGGTTTCAAAGAAAATAAGATATAAGAAAGATGATATCAGTTTTGTGGTTTCGATAAAATACAATGAAAAAAAAGGCTATAAGGATTTGATAAAGCAGTATTGGAAAAATATTTTTTATCTAATGAAGCTAGAATGCCCATCAATTAGGGCGTATTCTGATTCGGTTGAGTATATGTTTTTAAAGGAAGAGTTAAAAATAAAGGCGCCGAATAGAATAATTTTCAATAGGCTATTAGAAAAAAATCTGGGAAAAAAAATAGAACAGATGCTATTACAGGAGCTAAATTGTGATATTGACGTTATTTTTGAATGTGCTGTTGAGAACAAAAATGATGACACATATATAGAACATATTTTAAAGGAAAATGAATTAGAGATTGAAAAATTCTGTAACGTTCTGGCTAAGGAGGAAAAAAATCCGAGTGTTGTGGATGATAAATACAAGGTTGAATTTGAAAAAGATCCAGATATTATATATGGTGACAGAGTGAATGCAAATATAATTGATATTTGCAATATTGATGAGAATACAAAAACAGTTAGTATAGTTGGTGAGGTATTTGATGTAAATCTGAGAGAGCTAAGGAATGGAAAGACAATACTCACAATCTATGTTACAGACAATACGGGTGCCATAAGCTGTAATATTAATCTAAATGATCTAAATAAGGAAATCATAGAGAAGAATACAAAGGTAGGCAGCTACCTTAGATTGATGGGAGATATCTATTTTAATATTTATTCGCAGGGCTACGACATGAATATAACTGGGATAAGGCTTGAAAAAAAAGAAGAAAGAATTGACAATGCTCCTGAAAAGAGGGTCGAATTACATTTGCATACGCAGATGTCAGCAATGGACTCTACTGTTCCGATAAAAGACCTTATTAAGAGATTGGAAAAATGGGGACATAAGGCTGTTGCTATTACGGATCATGGTGTAGTTCAAGCGTATCCAGACGCAATGAATGCTACAAGTAAATCAGATATTAAAGTATTGTATGGAGTCGAAGCATATTTGGTTGATGACAGTAGGGAGATAATTCAAAATGCGAATGACCGAAGCTTTGATCAAAGCTTTGTAGTATTCGATATAGAGACTACAGGTTTTTCGCCTGTCAATGACAATATTACAGAAATTGGTGCTGTAAAAATAGAAAATGGAAAAATTGTGGATAATTTTTCAAGCTTTGTAAACCCTAAAATGGATATTTCATACAAAATTCAAGAATTGACGAACATAACGAATGAAATGGTTGCTGAAGCTGATGGCATTGAGGTTGTTTTACCTAAATTTATCGAATTTGCAAAGGGCTCGGTATTGATTGCTCATAATGCAGACTTTGATACTGGATTTATAATGGAAAAATGCAAAAAGCTCGGTATTGAATACGATTTTGAAAAAATAGACACAGTTATTTTGGCGAGAGTTCTTTTGACAAGCCTTAGAAGAGTAACCCTGGACAAAATTGCAAAAGAGTTAAATGTCAATCTTCACGGGCATCATAGAGCGGTAAATGATGCTCAAGCCACGGCAGAAATATTTTTGAAATTTATAGAAATGTTCAAAAAGGCTGGTGCAGAAAAATTATCTGATGTAAATGAAATCTATGGAAATTTGGATTTTAAAAAGATTAGACCAACTCATGCGACAATTTACGCAAAGACACAGGCAGGTCTAAAGAATCTTTATGAATTGATAAGTGATTCCCATATTAATCACTTCTATTCAAGCCCTAGAATTCTAAAAAGTGAATTGCTGAAGAGAAGAGATGGGTTGATTGTTGGAACAGCTTGCTCAAGTGGAGAGGTGTATAGTGCTGTTTTACGAAATAAATCTGTTGATGAAATAGGAGAAATGCTAAAGCTGTATGACTTTATAGAAATAATGCCTCTTGAAAATTGTAGCTACTTAATCGAGTCAGGAGAAGTAAAGGATAGGGAAGAATTGATGTCCATAAATATGAAATTATGTGATTTGGGCGATAAGTTCGGTAAGCCTGTCGTTGCAACAGGAGATGTTCATATGATGGATGAGCATGAGGGTATATATAGATCAATTCTGATGTATTCTCAGCGAAGCAATGGGAAATTTTTAAAGCCGGTAAGACTTCATCTGAGAACAACAGAAGAGATGCTTGAGGAGTTTTCATATCTTGGTAAAGAAAAGGCATACGAGGTTGTAGTCACAAATTCAAATAAAATTGCAGATATGATGGAAAAAATAATTCCTATTCCAAATGGGACATTTCCTCCTATAATAGATGGGTCGGAGGATGAGCTGCGAAGAATGTGCTATGAAAAAGCAGAGGATATATATGGATCTCCTTTGCCGGAAGTAGTAAAGAATAGATTGGATAGAGAGCTAAACTCGATAATAGGAAATGGATATGCAGTTATGTATATAATTGCAAGTAAACTTGTTGCAAAATCTCTATCTGATGGATATTTAGTAGGATCCAGAGGCTCTGTTGGTTCCTCAATCGCAGCTACAATGAGTGGAATTACCGAGGTTAATCCGTTACCAGCTCATTATGTATGTCCGAATAAGGAGTGCAAGAACAGTGAATTTTTTGCGATTGGTGAATGGGGCTCAGGTGTTGATTTACCTGATAAGCATTGTCCAAAATGTGGAGCGAAATACATAAAGGAGGGACATGATATTCCTTTTGAAGTATTCTTGGGCTTTGAAGGAGATAAAGAGCCGGATATCGATCTAAACTTCTCAGGTGTTTACCAGCCTACTATTCATCAATATACAGAAGAGCTTTTTGGAAAGGGATACACTTACAGAGCCGGAACAATCGGTACGGTCAAGGATAAAACGGCGTTTGCGTATGTAAAGAAATTTTCCGAGGAGAATGACTTGAACTATTCAATAGCGGATATTCATTGGCTATCGAAGGGGTGTACAGGTGTGAAGAGAACCTCTGGGCAGCATCCTGGAGGAGTAATGGTAGTTCCTGATTATAAGGATGTGCATGATTTTACACCGATACAATATCCTGCTAATGATGTCAATTCAAGCGTAATAACTACTCATTTCGATTATCATTCTATTAGTGGTAGAATTTTGAAGCTAGATATACTTGGACACGATGGTCCGACCATAATAAAGATGCTGGAGGATATGACAGGAATTAAAATTACCGATATACCACTGGATGATCCAGAAACGATGTCTCTATTCACGTCGACAAAAGCGTTGGGTGTTTCTACAGAGGATATCGGTACTCCAGTAGGAAGCTTGGCTATTCCGGAGTTTGGAACAAAATTTACGAGGCAAATGCTCGTCGATACAATGCCTACCACTTTTGCTGAATTGGTCAGAATAGCTGGTTTATCACATGGTACAGACGTATGGCTAAATAATGCTCAGGATCTGGTTAGGAGTAATATTGTTGGTCTAAAGGATGTTATTTCCACTAGAGATGATATTATGAACTACCTGATATTTAGTGGATTAAAGCCTAAAACTGCGTTTACGATTATGGAGAGTGTGAGAAAGGGTAAGGGGCTAAAGCCAGAGTTTGAAAGTGATATGAGAGATAAAAATGTGCCAGAATGGTATATTAGCTCATGCAAAAAGATCAAATATATGTTTCCAAAGGCACATGCTGTAGCCTATGTGATGACTTCATTTAGAATTGCTTATTGTAAAATAAATTATCCAGAGGCCTTTTATGCAACGTATTTTACCACAAAGGTCGAGGACTTTGATATTGAGCTTATTTCTAAGGGTATGGAGGCTGTGCAAGCGAGAATGGAAGAAATTCGGGAAAAGGGAAACAGTGCTACAACCAAGGAAAATTCACAATATACATTGCTAGAGGTAGTTGTTGAGATGTTCGCAAGAGGAATAAAGGTCCTAAGGGTTGATATTTATAAATCTGATGCAAGGGAATTTAAAATTAATGGAAGGGGAGAGATACTTCCTCCTATGATTTCACTTGATGGAATGGGTGAGAATGCGGCTCAAAGCGTGGTCGATGCCAGAAGCAAGCCATTTATTTCAAAGGAGGATTTGCTAAAAAGAACTAGGCTATCAAAAACAGTGGTTGAAAAGCTGAGCGAGCACGGTAGTCTTGATGATTTAAGTGACGAAAATCAATTATCATTTAAGCTGTAAGTTGAAAATAATAAAGTTCGCCTTCTATGAAGTTTTAATTTATCCAAGATTAGGTGGCAGTTTGTTTACGATCAGTTTGTTGCTTAGTATCCCTATTTCCTTTCTGACATTTTTGCTCAGTATAGGAATAGGGATATTATATTCGCTGATGATTTTTTGCATATTTGTAGTTTTAGCTTCTTTTTTGCAAAAAGAGGTTACCACAGGAATAGAAGCATTAATTTGGATTTTTAGTTAGTCCTTATGGGATTACCAATTATTGGAGTAATAATTATATCATTCTTACAAGAAATAGATGAGAGAATAAAGTCATTTTAGGGTAAAGAACTGATATAATGATAGAAAAGGAGGTGATTATATGCGAGTATATGAAAACAAAGAAGAACTAAAAGCTGAAATAAAAAAAGCATTTGAAAAATATATTTCAGAATTTGACAATGTTCCGGAAACCTTAAAAGATAAGAGAGTAGATGAAGTTGGCAGAACTCCAGCAGAAAATCTTGCCTATCAGGTGGGGTGGACAACCTTGCTTCTTCAATGGGAGGAAGATGAAAGAAATGGTCTTAAAGTAAAAACACCGTCGGATGAATTTAAATGGAACGAGCTTGGTAAGTTATATCAGTGGTTTACAGACACCTACGCTCATTTATCTTTGCAAGAGCTGAAATCCAAATTAAACGAGAACATTAATTCTATCTATGCAATGATTGATTCGTTGAGTGAGGAAGAATTATTCAAACCGCATATGAGAAAATGGGCAGATGAAGCTACTAAAACAGCCACTTGGGAAGTCTGTAAGTTTATTCACGTGAATACCGTTGCTCCTTTTGGAACTTTCAGAACAAAAATCAGAAAATGGAAGAAGACAGTGTTATAGAATATAACTTATCGGATTCGATTGAATATATTATTTAGAATTGGAGAAGAAAAATGTTATTGATGACAATAAAAGAAAATGCGACTTGGGTGTTATCGCAATGGAACTTAACATACTCTGTTGGCTGGGAACAGATATGCAAAGCAGTTTATTTTATGTTTGATTATTATGATGACACTGAAATTTTAGCAGATGATAAGCGAATTGATTTATCCTCAAAAGAAGAAATTAAAAAGATTGGTGAAGCAAGGAACATAACAATTAGAGGTATTTCAAAAATTATTAAAGTTCCTCTAATGATAACATTTTTTAACCAGACAAGTGTAGTAAATGTAAATGTTGCACAAGTAAATGAAGAATTTAAAACTACGGATTATCAAAAGTTTAATTTTTCTCTATGTCAGTATATGGACAGCATTGAATTATCAATGTATAGATAATCTAAATTCAGGAAAAAAAGAAGAGGTGTCAGATAATGAAATTAAAAAACATTTTAATTGTTGTTAAAGATATTGAGAAATCAAAACAATTTTATATTGACCTATTCGGTCTTGATTTGGTACTTGATAATGATGGTAACATGATTTTAACGGAGGGACTTGTGCTTCAAGATGAAAAAATTTGGAAAAAGTTTTTAGGAAAGGATATTATCCCTAAAAGCAATTCTTGTGAACTATATTTTGAAGAACAAGATATAGAAGGATTTGTTGAAAAGTTAGAACGTTCTTATCCATCAATTCAATATGTTAATAAACTTATGACACATAGTTGGGGACAAAAAGTAATTCGTTTTTATGATTTGGATGGTAATTTGATTGAAGTAGGAACACCGATGTAACATCATAAATTTATGAGATTCTTCCTGAAATCATAGAACTTTGGGGGTATATTTGTAGACGAAAATTTAGTCTAAAAAATTCCAAAAAGTATAAGGGGGATGACAACAGCCCTATTTCTACTTAGATATGTAGAAATAGCTAAATATTTCAAATTTTGATTTATTAATCATAGGTATGATATTTGATATTTGGACTAAAAAAATCAAATGATAGCGTAAAATACGGTAAAGTAGCAGGACAGGCTGAGTTTGACAGATTCTAATTTATCATGAAATATGCTATATTAAATTAAATAAATTAGATTTTTTGGAGGTTACTATGGCTTTTGATTTTAAGAAAGAATATAAAGAATTTTATATGCCGAAGAATAAACCGGAGATTGTAAATGTGCCTAAAGCAAATTATATTGCTGTGAGAGGAAAGGGAAATCCAAATGAAGAAGGTGGAGCATATCAACAAGCAATCAGTGTATTATATGCTGTTGCGTACACTTTGAAAATGAGCTATAAAACAGACTATAAAATTGATGGTTTTTTTGAATATGTAGTTCCACCACTTGAAGGATTTTGGTGGCAAGAAAATATTTGTGGTGTAGATTATACAGATAAGTCCACTTTTAACTGGATTTCTGCTCTACGTCTGCCTGATTTCGTAACGCAAAAGGATTTTGAATGGGCGATTGAAACTGCAACTAAAAAGAAAAAGTTAGATTGTTCATCAGCAGAGTATATGACCATTGAGGAAGGCTTATGCGTTCAAATAATGCACTTAGGATCATTTGATGATGAACCTTCTACTGTTGCGATTATGGATAAATACGTAGAACAGAACGGATATGTAAATGATATAAACAAGGATAGGCTACACCATGAAATTTATATGTCTGATGCAAGAAAGGTTGCTCCAGAAAAGTGGAAAACTGTTATTAGACATCCAATAAAGAAAGTGTAAAATCACAGTTTATCGGAATAAGAAAATTTAGATTTTAACATGGGAAATAATACAATGAGTGTGGATTTGAATTTTGGGAGATACAAGGAAAATACTGCACATAACCATGTAGAAATGCCGATTTTAAATACAGAAAATTTCATAAAAACAGTTGCCAAAGGCGATAGATAAAAACTATTGCCTTTTTTATTTGTAAAAATTTATGTTTAACATAAGGCTTTTATTTTTTCTTAACATGGATTTAACATCTTAAATGATAAAATTATATTAAATTAATAAGTGGAGGTCATAGTATGAGTAAAAAATTTATTAAGAAAAAATCTGTGTTAAAAAAAGTATCCGTATTTTGTTTGATGGGGATTATTGTATTTGGGCTGGCTGCCTGTGGAAAAAAAACGATAAAAAAGTTTCAACAGACAAATCGCCTGTTTCCAGTGAAGCCCAAAAGAAAAGTTCAGGAGAAAACATAGGAAAATTTGAAGCGACAGATTTGGAAAATAACAAGGTTACGCAAGACATATTTAAAGAAAATGATTTAACTTTGGTAAATCTGCTTTCATCAACATGTAATCCTTGTATGGAAGAATTACCGCACTTAGCTGAATTATCTAATGAATATAAGGATAAAAAAGTCGGAGTGTTAGGTGTTAATATTGATATGGATTCGAAAGGTAATCCCGATGAAGATTCTAAAAAAGCATTGTTAAAAATTTTAAGCAAGAAAAAGAATAATATGAAAGTTATTTTTATGGAACAAAATTTAATGAATAAGTTGATGAAAAAAACAGAGGCTATACCTTATACATTTTTTGTAGATAAAAACGGAAATATTGTAGGAGAAGAATATTTGGGGGATCGTTCAAAAGAGGACTGGGCAAAGATAATAGATAAAGAACTTAAAAATGTTTCCAAAAAATAAACAGGCGGTGAGGATATGAAAAGAAAAAATGTAGTATCTTCAGTAATATTTTTAACGGGAATAGGATTTGTATTATACGGAGTACTTGCAAAGCATGAAAATCTTATAGTATTAAATAAGGCTATCAGGATTTGTATGGAATGTATAGGGATTGGATAGGCGTATTTTATGAAAAAGAAAAATAAACTTAATTTTTTCAGACATAAAATCCAAACTCTGGCAACATTAATTACAAACGGAAATGTAGCCGGTTATATTTCAGGTAAAATATATAAAGGAAATATAAAAAATGCCTGTGTTCCCGGACTTAATTGTTATTCTTGTGTCGGAGCTTTGGGGTCTTGCCCCATAGGCTCCTTGCAGGCGGTTATAGGAAAAAGCGGAGGCAGATTTCCTTTTTATGTCGTCGGCTTTTTAATTCTCATAGGAAGTTTGTTCGGAAGACTTGTATGCGGTTTTTTATGCCCTTTCGGTTTCTTTCAGGATTTACTACATAAAATACCTTTTTTGAAAAAGATAAGAAAACTGCCAAAGGAAAAAATACTTGTAAAATTAAAGTATTTGATTTTGCTTGTATTTGTAATAATCCTTCCCATGTATTTTGTAAATGATATAGGAAACGGCTATCCGTACTTTTGTAAATTGATATGTCCGGCAGGAACTTTGGAAGGAGGTATACCTTTAGTATTATTAAATAAAGCAATGAGAGGCTCAATTGGATTTTTATTTGCATGGAAGAATGTAATACTTATTATAACAATTATTTTATCAATTATGGTATACAGACCGTTTTGTAAACTTATATGCCCATTAGGAGCTATATATTCTTTATTTAATAAGGTTTCTTTTTACAGATATCATGTAAACTCTGATAAATGTATAAATTGCAGTAAATGTTCAAAGGTATGTTTGATGAATGTGGATCCTGTAAAGGATGCAAATCACTTGGAGTGCATTCGCTGTGGAAATTGCAGAAATGCTTGCCCTAAAGGAGCGATAGAACTTTTGATAGCGAACAGAAAAATTAAATGAAGGGTGTAAGATGGGGTTATTTATATTATTCAACTATATTTTGAAAGAGAGATAAATGTTTATTTATGGGGATAACTCCTTTAAGTATTATTACATAATTAATAATTACTTTTATTTTAGGTATGTTTCTTGCTCTTAGCTATAGGAATACAAAAAACATATGGCTACCGGTAGCTTATCATGGTCCATGGGATTATATTTTCTTAAGTGAAATAGGTAAAACTTATACTGTTATTGATATAATCGTAGTTATTCTCATGGTAATGGAATTAATGACGAGTTTATTTATGCTAAAAATATCAAGAAGGACTAAAATTATTCTATAAAAACTTAATATAAAAAATCAAAAAAAGAAGTCTGATAGACTAATAATGTCTAAAGGCTTCTTTTTTTGAGGAAATATGTTTTTACTAAATATATCCGTATAACATTTGAATTACATAAAAATAATAAAGAAGAGAAACTAAATAAATGTGGCAAGCGAGAAAGAATTTATAAAGCAAGTAGCAAAGCATGAGGAAAGATATAATAAGGCTGCTATGAATTATAAAAATCCAAATTAAATTGTATCAGAATACTTCTCAAAGTGTAATATATTTTGACAATTAAGGATCACTTAAAAGGTAGATGGAAATAGCACTGGAAAAAATAAAATGGATTTGTTATAATATATTTGTATAAATAGATGCGAAAAGAGTTGACAGTTATGGATCAGTTGAAGACAATTGTTAGACAGACAGACAGACAGACAGACAGACAGACAGACAGACAGACAGACAGACAGACAGACAGACAGACAGACAGACAGACAGACAGACAGACAGA